>JACBXO010000010.1 GCA_015863195.1 Aerococcaceae bacterium DSM 111022
CTCGCAATACTACTAGATAATCGAGGCTAATAGGCTTCGTTTTTTTATTTGTATGCCAATATTAATTTTAATCAACAAAATACCCGAGTTGAATGAGCTTCAACTCGGGTTTGTCTACGGTCTGAGGTTGCACAGGTTGTGCATCCTTTTTATTTTGGACTATAGAGGATGCATTAAATTGCATCTACTGCAGATAAAATTAGAGAGGGTGCACGAATTGTGCATCCATTTTATTTTGGAGTAGAGAGGATGCATTAAATTGCATCCACTGCTGAAAAAATTAGAGAGGGGCTGGGCAAAAAGTCCCGACCCTACTAGAATGAAGCTTTTAGGGCGATCGCCTAAAAGCGACATTAAACAAAGGTGGGAGTCGCAGGGCGACTCCTTCAGCTTTATCTCGTAGTTTGCTGAGCAATTTGAGTTTGTTTATGGATCAAATTAGTAACAGCAATCTAAGACAATACTACTCAATCCCAAAGAAGACAAACATCATTTGACTTATCTATATTTGTCTCTATAATTTACAACAGAATTCATTGAGGGATGAAACAGAGTTAAATATACACCTCGCCAATTCTATTTGCAAAAAATATCAGTCCAACATAAATAGAATTAAGCACCAAAACCAACAACCAACCCAAACACAAAACTAATCCCCGCGACTGCTACTTTATTTTTTATAATAATTAATATATTGCATACATTAAATTTGTTTTTAATCAACAAGAGAATGATAATAAATGAGCTATCTTAATAATTTGCGCAATACAGCCACATTTTTCCCGTGGAATAAAGGACTTTTGGCGCAGCTTAGAGTACGTTAGCGCGTAGCGCTTAAGTACTCTCTAGCCAAAATAGTCCGGAATAGCCAAAGGCTATGAAGGCCGGTCCCCACGGAGAGAAAATGTGAGCTGTATGCAGCAAATTAAGAACTCCCCCAATTAATCAAAGCCACTCCCAGTTGATTTTCTAAGACCAAATACTGATTTGTGACTGCCATGTGTCAATTGCAATGAAAATATGGTACAATTTTAAGACATGAAGAGAAGCCGAGATAGGAGAATAAAATGTTTAGAGGATTTTATAAAAAAACGACAGCTCAAAGACGAGCAGTAATCGATGAGTTCCGTCCAGATTTACATATCATGCCCAAAGCATTACCCGAAACAGTCGCCGACAACATGATCGAAAACTACCTAATGAACTACGAAATACCACTCGGCGTCGCAGTCAACTTCACCATCAACGACCAACAAAAAGTCGTCCCAATGGTAACCGAAGAACCATCCGTCATCGCAGCTGCCAACAATGCAGGAAAAATACTAGGCAATATCCAAACCACTTACGGCCAACGCGAAATAACCGGACAAATTATTCTATCCGGCATTCAACATCTGGAAACAGTTTTACAAAAACTTGAAACACACAAAAACGAATTGTTACAACAAGCCAAAGATGCCTCACCCAATATGGTCAAGCGTGGCGGCGGGCCAATTGCGTTGACATTCGAACACAAAAAATCTAAAATTGAGCAGTATATTGTGATTTATCTCACATTTAACCCATGCGACGCCATGGGCGCCAATGCGATTAACACCTGCCTCGAGGCGCTCGCACCAACGATTGAAGCACTCACCGACGAAATCGCACTCATGAAAATACTGTCGAACTATTCCGAAGCGGCCGTTTCCAAAGCGACAACTTCTGTACCAACGCAAAAATTACATCCCAATTTAGAAGAAGCTAAAAATATTGCGAAAAGTATTGCACTTGCCTCAGATTACGCTTCGATCGATGTTTACCGAGCAACGACACATAATAAAGGCATTATGAATGGCATTGACGCACTTTGTTTAGCTACTGGTAATGATTGGCGAGCAGTCGAGGCGTCCGTACATGCTTACGCTAGTCGTACTGGCAACTACCAACCTTTAGCTACATGGACTTACGACGAAAAAGCCGATCGCTTAATCGGAGAAATTGAACTACCAATTCCAGTTGCCGTAGTTGGCGGAACGATTTCCGTTCATCCAGCTGCGCAGTGGTCGTTGGAACTATTAGACAACCCTTCGGCGAGCGAGCTCGCCCAAATAATGGCAGCCGTAGGCTTAGCACAAAACTTTGCGGCGGTGAAAGCGTTAGTGACCGAGGGCATCCAAAGGGGACACATGGGGCTCCAAGCGCGGAGCTTAGCGATGCAAGTGGGCGCAACGGAGGACGAAGTGGGGCGCTTGGCTGAAAAATTGCAAGAAGCACCACAAATGTCGAGCACCATTGCGGCAGATTTATTAAAAGAAATACGTGAAAATCAAAGTGAGGAGAAATAATATGAGCAATAAAGTAGGGATTGATAAAATCGCCTTTTACTCACCGGATTACTATATTGACATGGTGGAATTAGCGCATGCGCGCGACACCGATCCGAATAAATATACAATTGGCTTGCAGCAGGATAAGATGTCGGTGATCCCCGTTTGGGAAGATATCGTTTCGATGGGGGCCAATGCGGCGCTTCAAATTATTGACGACAAAGACCGTGAAAGTATTGATCAGGTAATCTTTGCGACAGAATCAAGCTTTGATTACTCAAAATCAGCTGCGACATACATTCACAATATGTTAGGCATCCATTCGGGCGCAAAATCATTCGAAGTTAAACAAGCCTGCTATGGCGGAACTGCCGGACTGATGGCTGGTTTTGACTATGTTAGAGCCAATCCGGAACGACGCGTTTTAGTAGTAGCCGCCGATATTGCACGTTACGGACTACACACGTCAGGAGAACCAACACAAGGTGCGGGTGCGGTTGCGATGATTATTTCAAGTGAACCGAAAATTTTATCAATCGACGCACAAAGCTTTTCTAGAACGGATGACCAATACGATTTCTGGCGTCCAAGTCATTCGCCAGTCGCATTAGTGGATGGACATTTCTCTAACCAATTATATGCGGATAGCTTCATCAATGTCTTCCAACAAGCCGAAGAAGCTTTAGGAACAGACTTAAATCAAGTCAAAGCATTGGCATTCCATTTACCTTATACAAAAATGGCGAAGAAAGCGTTGACTGCACTGTCTGATGCTGAAACGAAAATGGACGAAAAAATGCGTGCGCGTCTAATCGAAGATTGGCAAGAACAATTAAATGCTGCGATTGTTTATGGAAAACAAGTCGGAAATACTTACACAGCGTCACTTTACATTTCATTGATGTCATTGTTGAAAGAAAGTGACTCTTTAAAAGCTGGCGACAAAATTGGCTTGTTCAGTTATGGATCTGGTTCAGTGTCAGAATTATTCTTTGGAAACTTAGTCGAAGGTTACCAAGAACAACTTGAAAAAGTATCTGGTCAAAAAGATTTAGACGAACGTCTACAAATTTCGATTCCAGATTATGAAAAATATTTCGGAGACCGTGATTTGGAATATGAGGCGAATATTGACTTCGAAATACCTACTGATTATGTAGGATTTTATCTTGCTAAAATCGATGAGCACCGCCGTTACTACGACTTTAAATAATTAAACCTAGATAAACTCTGTTACAGGAGTTTATCTTTTTTAATGCAAATGTTATCTTTTCATAATAATAATCATGAAATATTCAAAACTAAAAGATATTAAAGTGCAAAATTTTATGATATAGTAGAAAATGAACTGGAAGGTGATGAAATATGATGACTTTAATATATAGTATGGCAGTGCTAGTAGTCCGGATTGTTTTCGTCCTTTTATCATATCTTGTTTTCAGTAAGCTAAAGTGGCGCGAAGCCTTCTCTAACAAGAATTATTACTTGGCGAGATGGGCATGTATTCTACTTAGTATTACGGTAGGGCAAGCAGTCAGTTCTTATTTTATTGAGATCATTGATATTATTCGTGGAATAATTTTCACTGTAATGTCACTATAAAATAGGGAACGCTTTCAACGTGATGGCAGTCTGTTGAAAACGATAACTATTTATTAAAAAATATAAATTATCAAACCTTATCGTTCGCTCCAAAACGGTAAGCACAAAAAGGGGAAATAAATACAATGGAAGAAATCATCGTACATGGTGGCAACCGCCTAGAAGGTCGAGTAGTAATCGAGGGAGCAAAAAATGCGGTCTTGCCAATTTTAGCAGGTTCAATTTTAGCAGAAGACGGAAAAACTGTTTTAAAGAATGTTCCTGTCTTATCAGACGTGTATATCATTTCAGAACTACTTAAAAACTTAAATGTCGAAAATTCTTTCGATGAAGATAATAATGAATTAGTATTAGATGCGACAGGAAATGTTTTATCTGTGGCAGATTACGATTTCGTTAGTAAAATGCGTGCTTCAATTGTTGTTATGGGACCACTTTTAGCGCGTTTCGGTTATGTAAAAGTAGCGATGCCTGGTGGTTGTTCAATTGGATCACGTCCAATCGACTTACATTTAAAAGGTTTCGAAGCTTTAGGTGCTGATATTACAACGCATGCAGGTTATGTTGAAGCAAAAGCAGATAAATTAGTGGGAGCAAACATTTATTTAGACTTCCCATCAGTAGGTGCTACAGAAAACATTATGATGGCTGCAACTTTGGCAGAAGGTAAAACAGTTATCGAAAACGTAGCGCGTGAACCAGAAATCGTTGATTTAGCAGACTTCTTGAACAAAATGGGTGCTAAAATCGAAGGTGCTGGAACAGATACAATTACGATTCACGGTGTTGAAAAATTACACGGTACTGAACATTTCGTCATGTATGACCGTATTGAAGCAGGAACATTTATGGTTGCTGCAGCTGTAACTCAAGGTGACGTATTCGTTCATGGTGCGGTTCGTGAGCTTAATTTACCATTAATTTCTAAATTAACGGAAATGGGCGTTGAATTTACTTTCGAAAAAGAAGGTATTCGTGTTGTTGGTCCAGAAACTTTAAAACCAACTGACATTAAAACAATGCCACACCCAGGCTTTCCAACAGACATGCAGTCACAAATGTCAGTAGCCCAATTATTAGCAGACGGATCAAGTTCATTAACAGAAACTGTTTTCGAAAACCGCTTCATGCACTTTGAAGAATTACGCCGTATGAGCGCGAAATTCCAAATTGAGCGTCAAACTGTTATTTCTTATGGTCCAACTGAATTTACAGGTGCGCGCGTTAAAGCAACTGACTTACGTGCAGGTGCTGCTTTAATTATTGCAGGTTTAGTAGCAAAAGGAATCACACGTGTCACTGATTTACATCACTTAGACCGTGGTTACTATGAATTCCATCTGAAATTAGCTGATTTAGGTGCAGAAATTGAACGTGTCGATGTTCAACCAGTGAAAACGACAAAACGTACATTACAAAACGCTATTTAAAAAACGAATGGGGCAATAGCATGAGCAGAGAAATAGGGATAGATTTAGGAACTGCAAATGTATTGATTCATTTAAAGGGACGAGGCATTGTCGTCAACGAACCAGCTGTTGTAGCGGTTGATTTAAACACAAACGAAATCGTGGCTTATGGCCAGGAAGCGTATGACATGATTGGGCGCACGCCTGAAACAATTAATGTTATCCACCCACTCGAAGGTGGGGTTATTTCAGATTATGATTTAGCCGAAGCGATGTTAATCTTATTCATGCGCCGCATCCAAAACAATAGCTTATTCTCAAGACCGGTCATTTTAATTTGTGCACCGTCACAAATCAATGACATTGAAAAGCAATCACTCATCGAAACAGCCGAGCGCGCCAGTGGTGGCATCGTTTATGTCGAAGAGGAAACCAAAGTCGCCGCACTCGGGGCCGGTGGCAACATTATGGCACCCCAAGGCACAATGGTTATCGACATTGGTGGCGGGACCAGCGACATCGCAGTCATCTCCCAAGGCGAAATCACCAACAGCAAGTCGCTCCGCATGGCGGGCGACTACTTTAACGACGCAATTATTGAATTCGTTAAGGAAAAATATCACTTATTGATCGGGGATAAAACTGCGGAACAAGTCAAAATAGCGATTTCG
The DNA here is from genome assembly GCA_015863195.1 of Aerococcaceae bacterium DSM 111022. Classification (GTDB taxonomy): domain Bacteria; phylum Bacillota; class Bacilli; order Lactobacillales; family Aerococcaceae; genus DSM-111022. The sequence continues at coordinate 5,992 of JACBXO010000010.1, forward strand.
TCTGCCATACTTTTACCAGAAGATGACTTAAGTTATTATGACGTGAATGGTCTTGATTTGGTGACGCGTTTACCTAAGGCGGTCAAGTTGAATTCGAATGATATGGCGATGGCGTTGGCTGAGCCTTTGGAGGCGATTGCGCAAGCGGTTGAGTCTGTTTTGAAAAATGTTAGGCCCGAATTATTGGCAGATATTGTGGAGTCGGGTATTTTATTAACTGGCGGCGGGGCGCTAATTGACCAGCTGGATGAGTATTTGTCTGGGCGTTTGGAAATTAGTGTTATAAAAGTCGATCAACCAATGAATTCAGTAGCGATTGGGACGGGACTTATGTTAGAATTAATCCAATCTGGTGAATTCGAAAAATCAAAGCCAACGAGATGGCAACTTTTCAAGCGACAATTGCAACAGTTCAAGCGTCGTTTGATGGGTTAGAGATAGTGATAGGGGGATAATTTATGAGCGAACAACATTTAGAAGTGAATGTATGGAAACAATTTCTTTTCGCACTTTTAAAAGTATTGTTATTTGTGATTTTATTTGTTTTATTTATCATTATCGGCTTATTTATTGGCTACACAATTATCGGAGACGGTAATTATTGGGAAGTTTTAAATCGAGATACCTGGGAACATATCCTCAGTTTCTTTAATTAATCATACAAAACAAAGCTCAATTCACTTTCAGTGGTTGAGCTTCTTTTCTAGGAAGTGAAATATGATCAATCAATTTATTTGGCCTGAGATTATACTTTACGCATGGCCTTTCCTTTGCATGTATTTAGGTGTTGTCATCTTGAAGCCCGCTATCCGCGATTTCAATGTCACAGTTGGGACATGCTTATTACCGGCTTGGCTTTTAATTATTAATGCCTTTAGTTTGTTGATATATAATTTCAGCATCTTGCCATTATTATTTGTCGCGTCTATTTTTCTTGTGGTTCTGGCATTGCATGACTATATCCGAACGGTCGACACATTTTATATCGCAGACTTCGTGCCCGTCGCACTACGCGTTTTGTTTATCAGTTGGACATTCTTTCTAGTTGGCATCATGCTGACACGCCTTGTCTCGTACTTTTTTGTTTAGCATTTTTAGAAATAAAGTGAAACCCGCCGACCAGGCGGGGTTTGATATTTTATGACGTGGGGAGCGATGGCCGGTGGGCTATCGCTTCTTTTTATGGGGTCTCAAGTTGATTTTTTAAGTCAGATTGAGGCTTTTTTTTGATGGGGTGGGTGGGGATGGAGGAGGATGCAAAAAATTGCATCCTCTCGTCTCGAATTGAAAAAGGATGCATGATGTGTGCGTCCTCGAAATTTAAACTGAGTGGGGATGCAAAAAAATGCAACCTTTTCTATAATAAGCCTTTAGCACGCCAATTATATAAATTTCTAATTAAAATCCGTCCACCAATCCAGTCATGTAGTCTTTTTATTGTTGGTTCGTCATTAAATAAAATTCGATAATCATTTAATTCTTTCTGAGTAAGCTCTAGTGTGTTGAATCTACGATCGCAGTTTTGACATCTTATTATCTTGCTATACTTTTCAAAAGGTGGGACTTCTTTTCCGCAACATGTGAAATATATTCCTTTTCGCATATTGTCGAAGCGATACCTTGGCATGTCGGGCCAAAGATTTGATTTGTCGACATTATAACGGTCTATCATTCCGAAATATTTTTGAGTTCGGTTGTTTGCGGGGGTGACAGTGGTTGCTAAATCTTATGCATATTTCCGGACTTGGTCACGTAATAATATTTTTGTGTCACGGGGCATGTCGTAAACGATGCCACCTTCAGTCGCAATGATAACGTAATATGTGATCTTTAGATTAATATCTAATCGCGTTAATAAATCCGTAAATTTTTCAGAAGCCCCTTTAGCTTGTGTTAAAGGATTATTAATAAATGTACCATTTCCATTAATTAAAAAGTCATTTCTAAATTCTACATCCGTTCGGTATGCCTTTATTTCATGGAGAAACGCTTCATCTCCGGTTAAAAGAATTGTATCGATTTGATATTTATCCTCAAACAATTCATTATAACTAAACCCCTTAATTATCAACCAAGGTCCATTGACCGAATCGATAATGTCATCAATATGGCATTCATGCCGGTAACCAAATTCTAAATTTGATCGATAATTCTCAAATTCATGAGGCAACGCACCTCGAGATTTAATAACATCCATCACATATAAATTCATCGGTTTCTTTCTTTTCACATTTATCACCTCATATATAAATAAACAAAAAAATTTAAAAGTTGAAAAAAATTTGAAATTATTTTTAATTATTTTGAAAGTATACAAATGTGACTGTTAAAATAGGGAAGTTGTTCTACTTTAAACTGTTTTTAAAATTGTAAGTGTAGTAAGAACTCCGAAAGTTGAAAATAGAGTATAGACGCAGAAATTTATTCTTTCACATCAGAAAGGATGCAAAAAAATGCATCCTCCTCGAAAATTTAAACAGAGGATGCACAACTCGTGCATCGCCAAAATTATAAAGACGAAAGGATGCAAAAAAATGCATCCTCCTCTAAAATTTAAACAGAGGATGCACAACTCGTGCATCCCCAAAATTATAAAGACGAAAGGGTGCAAAAAAATGCATCCTTTTTTCATCCATCATCCTCATCCACCCACCCACCTAGTCCCCATCCCCCACACTCCCCCCACCAAACAACAAACCCATTCACATCAACATTCTACCTACATCACACACCACAAAATGTGTGTCGTTTTTGAATAAAAAAGTTTTTGGGTGGTAGAAAGTGGGGGATTGTGGTAGACTATTAGTAACGAAAAATAGGGGGGTGTTGTCGGTGTTTATTGGAGAATATCAACATAATCTTGATGCCAAGGGACGCTTGACGATGCCGGCCAAATTTCGTCATTCTCTGGGATTAGAATTTGTAATTACCAGAGGGTTGGATGGCTGTTTATTTGGGTTTCCCAAAGATCGCTTCCAAGAAATTCAAGAAAAACTATCAAAATTACCATTAACTAAAAAAGAAGCGCGTATGTTTTCTCGATTTTTCTTATCGGCTGCCACTGAAGTAGAAATCGATAAACAAGGACGCATTAATATACCAAATACATTAATCAATTACGCTAAGATCGATAAGGAATGTCGCGTGATCGGCGTCTCAGACCGAATCGAGATTTGGAGCAGCGAAAAATGGGATGTATTTGCTGAAGAAGCAGAAGAAAACTTTGAAGATATAGCAGAAGAACTAATCGACTTTGAATTCGATTTGTAGTTAGAAAGGGTGCACAGAATGGCATTTGAACACGATACAGTGCTACTTCAAGAGACAATAGACGCGTTAGATGTCATTCCACATGGCATTTACGTCGACTGTACTCTAGGTGGAGCTGGCCATGCCCAGTATTTATTAAGTCAACTCAACGAACTTGGGCATCTCTATGCCTTTGACCAAGACATCAACGCAATTAACAATGCGAAAGAAGTTTTAAAAAACGAGATCGAAGCAGGAAAGGTCACGCTCATCCACCGAAATTTCCGCGACATCGATATGGCATTGAAAGAACACGATGTTAAATATGTGGCGGGCATTTATTATGATTTAGGCGTTTCTTCACCACAGTTAGATCACGGTGACCGTGGATTTAGCTACCGTCAAGAAGCACCGTTAGATATGCGGATGGATCAAACTCAAGAATTAACAGCGCACACGATTGTTAATGAATGGGACTTCCATGAATTATTACGTATTATTTCTCGTTACGGCGAAGAACGCTTCGCTAAACGTATTGCACGAGCAATTGAACGAGAACGTGAAAAACAACCCATTCAAACAACCACAGAATTAGCAGAAATTATAAAAGAGGCAATTCCAGCGGCGACGCGCCGAACAGGAGGCCATCCTGCTAAACGAACATTTCAAGCATTACGTATCGCGGTGAATGATGAACTGGGAGCGATAGAAGAATCAATCGAAGCCGGCTTGAAATTATTGACCGTTGGTGGACGCATGAGTATGATTTCATTTCACTCATTGGAAGACCGCATCGTTAAACAAATGTTTAAAGAAGCCAGCGCAACGCCAGACTTACCACCGAACTTGCCGATTATTCCAGCTGAATTTCAACCAGAATTCAAACTCATTAATCGCAAGCCAATTGTCGCAACAGACGAAGAATTAGAAGAAAATAATCGTGCGCGTAGTGCGAAATTACGTGTCATCGAACGAACTTCTTTTAAGAATTAAGCATTTAAGAAAGTAGGTGAAAAATGCAAACATTTGAAAATACAAAATCGACCTTTGTAAAAACTGACAATATTCAATCAACACGTTCAGCAGCCAGACCTCAGGTGAATGAAAAAGTACTTGCACAACCTAAGGCTCTGACCAAGGTGCAGAAAACTGTAATTTCAGTGGGTGTTTGTGTTTTTTTACTGCTCATTTTTACGAATCTATTTGTACAATTTAAAGACGCACAATTAGTGCAAGAAATTGAACGTTATCAATTATCAGTGGGCGAATTAAACACAATGTCAGAAGGCGTCCTCAATGAAATTCATCAAGCAGGCAACTATGAAGATGTTAAAAAGGCTGCCCAAGAAGAGAAGATGACAATCGAACAATCACGTGTTAAGGATATTTCAGATGAAGATGGACAATAAAGATTCAAGATTTAATATTGTAATATTCGTCGCTTTTATCATTGTTGTTTTTATCATCTTTGGTGCACGACTGTTTCAAATTGGTGTTGTTAACGAAGTAAACGATGTTGCATTCGAGCCAATGGACCACAAACAAACCCAATTAAGAAGTAGTAATCTACCAACACGCAGAGGAAGTATTTTGGACCAAACGGGCCAACCAATTGCTGTAGATACTACTTCTTATTCTATTTATGTCAATGTGGATGATAATCCAGAAACAGAAAGTATTGAAGATGTTGATGCTGCAGCAGAAATTTTAAGTAGCTATTTACCACTATCAATTGATGAAATAATAAATACGTTAAAAACGCCCGGTGCTTCTCAAGTTGAATTTGGGGCAGCGGGGCAAGGTTTGACATTAGACCAAAAAATGAGCATTGAACAGCACGACTTATCAGGTGTGTTTTTTACACAAAACCCTGATCGCAGTTATTTAAATCCATATTTTGCTTCGCATTTAATTGGCTATACACTTCCTGAAGAAAATGCGGAAGGTGGGTCAACTCGAATTGCGGGTCAAATTGGGATTGAATATGCCTATAATAATCAATTGAATGATTATCAAATCGCAGAATCTGAAAGTGGTGTCGCCAATGGACGTGATATCACTGTCAGTTTGGAGATGAACTTACAAAACTATTTAGAGGATTTACTGTCGACGACAAATGAGAAGTATGCTCCTAAAAATATTTCAGCTTATTTAGTTGAAGCTGAAACGGGAAGATTACTGGCATCTGGGCAAAGGCCTAGTTTTGACCTCAATACCTTAGAAGGAATTGAAGCCGAATGGCGGAATCTTTTAGTAGAAAATGCCTATGAGCCAGGTTCAACCATCAAAATTTTGACAACCGCAGCTGCTTATGACTTGGGAATTGTCCAACCGAGTGACACATTCGAGTCAGGGGAGATTGACCTTTACGGGACGACCGTTAAGGATTATAACGAAGTAGGTTGGGGAGAAATCACTTATGATGAAGGGCTGATCCACTCAAGTAACGTTGGGGTGGCAGAGTTAGTTGAGAAAATGGGAACGACAAAATGGCAAGAAACTTTAGCCGATTTTGGATTTGGTGAAACAACCAATTCAGGTTTGGCCAATGAAAATGCGGGGGATATCAATTTTGACAACCCGGTTTCTGCTATTATGTCTGGGTTCGGGCAAGGATTATTAACGAGTCCGATTCAATTATTGCAAGCTTATTCAATGATTGGGAATGATGGTCAAATGATGAAATTGCAATATATTGACCAAATTGAAGGTCAACAACCAAATAGTCCAAAAGTGATTAAACAAGGGATTAGCCAAGAAGTGGCGAATCATATTTTAGATGTGATGGTCCAAACGGTGGAGCATCCTGAAGGAACGGCTCGCGACTTTGATAATGACACTGTCCAAATTGCAGCTAAAACGGGGACGGCACAAATTGCGGACCCGAATGGAATTGGGTATTTAACGGGACCGACGGATTATTACTTTTCAGTGATCAGTTTCTTCCCGGCCGAAGATCCGAAATATATGTTGTATGTCAGCATGCAACAGCCTGAGACACCCAACCAAAGAACGGGTGCTCAAATTATTGCGGAATTATTCCATCCATTTGTTGACTATGTCATGTTAAGTGATTAAACGATTAAACGGCTAATCGGCTAATCGGCTAATCGGCTAATCGGCTGATTGGTTGAAAAACCAACCGACCAACTATCCGACTAATCCAAATCCAGTCTATTTAACGAAATTTAAGATATCCCATTTTAAATTTAGAAAGGGTAAAAATATGAATCAATTAGAACTCCTTAGTCCAATAAGAAGTTACCGAATATATGATCAAGCAAATAAATTACAAGAAGAAGTGACAACCTTAGTCAATGACACACGCCAAGTAATTCCGGGTAGCTGTTTTATCGCTATTCGTGGGGAACACTTCGATGGCCATTCTGCAATCGCGGAGGTAATCGAAAGTGGCGCAAGTTTAGTCATTGTGGAAGAAAAACCAGAAAATGTGGAGGAACTGAGCACGCAAGCAACAATCATTGTTGTACCGAGTACTTTCCGCGCCCAAGCGGTGTTATCGAATCAATTTTACGGGGAACCGTCAACAAAATTGAATTTGGTGGCAATCACGGGAACGAATGGGAAAACGACAACGGCCAACATGATTAATGACTTGTTGGAAGGCCTCGAGCGTAAAACCGGCATGATTGGGACGATGCATTACAAAGTCGACCAAACATATTATCCGGCAGTGAATACGACGCCAAACTCGATGGTGCTCCAAGGACTTTTCAACGAAATGGTTGAAGCGGATGTAACAGACGCAGTTATCGAAGCGTCATCGCATGCACTTCAATTAGGGCGCTTATGGTGCACAGACGTTGACTGTGCGGTGTTCACAAATTTAACGCGTGAACATATCGACTTCCACAAAACGATGGAAAATTATGCTTACGCTAAAAGTTTATTGTTTAGTCAATTAGGGCAAAAAACACATAAAGGGAAAGTCAAGCTCGCGGTCTTAAATGATGACGATGAATATGCGTCGGTTATGGCCCAAGCGACTAGCGCCGAGATTGTAACATACTCGCTCGTTAACCCGAACGCAACGGCTTTTAGTGATAATATTCGTTTACTTGACAACCAAACAACATTCACTTTACATGTCTACGACAAAGAATTTGAAGTGGCGATTCCGATGCTAGGAACTTACAATATTTCAAACTATATGGCGGCATTTTTAGTGATGCATGAATATTACGGCTACGACCCAGAAACGATAATCGAAGCGACAAACAAACACTTCGAAGGCGTTTCAGGCCGCATGGAAGTTATTGAAGCAGAAACGGACTTTGAAGTGGTCGTTGACTTTGCGCACACACCTGATGCCTTAGAAAATGTTTTACTTGAACTGAATCGCTTCAAAAAAGGCCGTATTATCACACTCTTCGGCCACTCTGGTGGGAACCGCGACAGTGGTGCACGCCCAGAATTAGGCGATATTTTGTTTAAATATAGTGATGAAATCGTCTTTACAGCAGACAACCCGCGATTTGAGGATGTAACTTCGATTTGTCAAATGATGATCCAAGATCATGATGAAAAACCATATACCATTATTGAAAAAAGAGAAGAAGCAGTGAAATTTGCATTGGAACTAGCGCGCGAGAATGATATAGTATTATTTGCTGGAAAAGGCGGCGAGCCTTATCAAATTATTGGGGACGAAAAGATTCCTTATAATGAAGCAGAATATATTAAACAACAACTAGAAGCTATGCGTTTAGCCTAGTTGAAAAGGAGAAACAAATGCAATCAATTGTGACATTTATGGCAAGTTTTCTAATTACACTCGCTTGCACACCACTATTTATTCAATATTTTAGACGTAAAAAATTAGGTCAAACAACCCGTGAAGATGGCCCTTTATGGCATGAAGCAAAAACCGGAACACCTACAATGGGTGGGACAGTTTTCACACTTTCAGCAGTCGTTGTGATTTTGTTTTTAGGCCTATTTTTCAACCAACTTAATGGCTTTACAGTCAGCATTATCTTAACACTGGCAGTGTTTGGAAGTATTGGTTTTGTGGATGACTTTATTAGTATTTTCAAACAACAAAATGAAGGTCTAACATCTGGACAAAAATTCATCGCGCAAGTTGTTTCATCATTCTTGATTATTATCCTAGGTGGATTCTTAGGAATTGACTGGACAGCAAACTTATTTGGCTTCCAATTACAAAACACATTATTAATCGCATTATTTGCGTCATTTTGGATGGTTGGTTTTTCAAATGCAACGAATTTAACCGATGGACTGGATGGTTTAGCAACTGGTTTATCCATTATTGCTTACGGAACTTACGCTATTATTGCTTATCAAGATGGCAACCAAGCTGTATTATTTAGCTGTTTAGCTGTAATCGGTGGTTTAGTGGCCTTCTTATTTTACAATAAGAAACCTGCTAAAATCTTTATGGGGGATGTTGGTTCTCTAGCACTGGGTGCAGGACTGGCAATCATTTCATTTATGTTGGACCGTCCACTGAGTTTATTAGTGATTGGATCAGTGTTTGTAATAGAAACAGCCAGCGTTATTTTACAAGTTACGTCATTTAAAACACGCGGCAAACGTATTTTCAAAATGAGCCCGATTCACCATCACTTTGAAATGAGCGGTTGGAGTGAATCACGCGTGGTTTACACATTTTGGGCGGTTGGATTACTCAGCTCCGTGCTTTATTTATTATTCGCGTAATCAATCATTACGTTTTCTTTAAAACATATGCTTTTACGTTATTTTTTACTGTAAATATGGTAAAATATGTAGAAGTAGAATATAAAACAATAAAGGATTCTTTGTTATCAATCCGTAGATTTCTACACTGATAACAAAGGATCCTATTTTTAAATAAACAGTAATTTTTAACCGAGGAGATAATATGAAATCAACACAAGATTTAACAAACAAACACATTTTAGTTTTAGGTTATGCTATGACAGGGAAAAGTGTAGTTGATTTTCTAGTCAAACAAGGCGCGAATGTCGCACTCAATGACCGAGGGGATCTGTCTACAGACCCGTCGGTTTCTTTTCTTATTGAACAAGGCGTCAAAGTTGTTGACGGCGGGCACCCACTTGAATTATTGGACGGCGATTTAGATTTTATCGTCAAAAATCCTGGTATCCCTTATTCAATTCCTATCTTAGAAGAAGCCTTAAAACGCAATATTCCGATTTATACCGATATTGAGTTGAGCTCTCGTTATGCCGTGTGCCCAATTGTTGGGATTACAGGTTCTAACGGGAAAACGACGACAACGGCACTTCTTTACGAAATGCTTAAAAATCGTGGGCGTGGTGAGGCGCATTTGGCTGGAAATATCGGGATTCCAACCCTTGATATTGTTCAAAACGCTACCGATTCTGATATAATTGTGATGGAAGTTTCAAGTTTCCAACTCGAGGGCACTGAGCAATTTCATCCCCACATTGCCGTTTTAACCAATATTTTCGAAGCGCACCTGGATTATCATGGAAGTCGTGAAAATTATGTTCAGGCTAAACTCAAATTAATCGCCAACCAAACGTCAGATGATTACCTCATTTATAATTATGACCAGCCTGAATTGCATGATTTGGTCGCTGACAGTCCGGCGGTAAGAATACCGTTTTCGACAATGAGAGTGGATGAATATGTTCGTTCGCATGGAATTTACGAAGAAGCTGGCGTTATTTACTATCAAGGTGAAGCGTTATTTAATACCGACTTAATTCAAATTCCTGGCGAGCATAATGTGCAAAATGTCATCGCAGCGGTTGCAGTTGCTTTGATCGAAGGAATTGAGCTTGCCTCAATTAAAGAGGAAATCAATAAGTATCAAGGTATGCCTCATAGAATTCAGCCTATCGGGGAATTCAACGGACGACGCTATTACAATGATTCGAAGGCGACCAATATTACAGCTACGATTACGGCACTTGATAGTTTCGAAGAGCCAATTGTTTATATCGGTGGTGGACTTGATAGAGGGAATACTTTTGAAGAGTTAGAAGCGCACTTAAAATATGTGAAAGTGGCGGCATTGTACGGCGAGACGAGAGAGAAGATGCGGGAGTCTTTTGTGGCGGCGGGCGTGCCGGTGGTGGAAGTGTTCGAGACGTTGGAAGAAGCGGTGGCATTTGCGGACGGGCATGCTGAAGTGGGCGAAGTGGTGTTATTTTCGCCGAGTTGTGCGTCTTGGGACCAGTTCAAAAACTACGAAATCCGCGGGGTCAATTTTGTTGAAGCGGTAGAGCGATTAAATAAATAAGGATGTGTTAGGAAGATGAAATCAATTAAACGCGTTGTTGTGTCAGGCGGAGGTACCGGCGGGCACATTTATCCAGCGATTTCAATTTACCAAGCGATTAAAGAGCAGAATCCCGATGTGGAAGTGTTGTATATTGGGACGGAAAAAGGGTTAGAGTCAGAAATTGTGCCGAAAGCAGGCATCCCTTTTAGATCTGTCGAAATTCAAGGATTGAAACGCAGTTTATCAGTCGACAATTTACGTTCGCTTTATTTAATGGCAACTAGCTCGATTAAAGCCGGGCGCATTGTCCGAGAATTCAAACCAGATGTGGTGATTGGAACGGGTGGCTATGTGTGTGCACCGGTATTATGGGGCGCAAGTTTAGCGAAAATCCCAACATTTATCCATGAACAAAACAGTGTCGCAGGTCTGACAAACAAATTTTTAGCAGGTTTTGTTGATAAAATCGGGATTTGTTTTGAAGATGTGCGTAAAGATTTCGGTGGGAATGCAAGTAAATGTGTTTACACAGGAAATCCGCGAGCGCAAGAAATTTTAGAAGTACCTGCTGACGCGGAAATTTTGCGTGAACAATTTAATTTAGATCCAGAAAAACCAACTGTTCTAGTATTCGGTGGGAGCCGCGGTGCCCCTGCGATTAATAAAGCAGCGGTTGAGGCTGTGGAGTCATTTGTGGAAAGTAATTATCAAGTAATTATTGCGACCGGTTCAATTCACTATGATGAAATTGTTGAGGGAATTGGGCGCGACTTAAATGAAGAAACAGACAATGTGCGCATTGTGCCTTATATTGATAATATGCCTCAAGTTTTCCAAGCGATTGATTTGGTGGTGAGTCGTAGTGGGGCAACGACATTGACAGAGTTGACTGCATTAGGTTTACCAAGTATTTTAATTCCGAGTCCTTATGTGACAAATAATCACCAAGAAGCGAATGCGCGTTCATTGGTTGATAATGAGGCTGCAATTATGATTCGTGAGAGCGAGTTGACTGGTGGTTTGTTATTTAGAATGATTAATGATTTGGTGGGGAATCCGAGTCGTTTGCAAGTGATGTCGGAAAAAGCGCGCGAGCTATCAACTCCGAATGCGAAAGACGATATTATGAAAGTAATCGAGTCGATACTGAAATAGAGTTTGTTGTTCGTATCTCCGCATATCTTCGAGGAAATGGTCATTCATTGCTGCCATGGGGCCGTCTTACGCCTTCCTACGGAATGGCTTCAGACTTTTCCTGCCTATTGAATTTGTAAGCTCCCTTTGGTCGCACAAATTCTAATACGGTAGGAAACCCAATTTCATGGCGCATTCATGCCCCTTTCCTCTACGATATGCTAGGCTTGTTGATATAATAAGTTTATAAATAATACACTTTCTAATATAAAGGGAGATGTGTGGGGATGGGGTTGGTGAGAGGTTTTAGTGGGTGTTGGGATTTAGTGTGTAGGAGATCGAGAGAGGTATAGATTAGCACCCGTGCTAATCTAGGATTGAAGAGAATGATAGTAGTTGTATTATGGAGCCAAAATAAAACTAGCTGATGATACAGTTTGTATCGTGGAGCTGTAATAAAACTGGCTGATGATACAAGTTGTATCGTGGAGCCGAAATAAAACTGTTTGATGATACAGTTTGTATCATGGAGCCAAAATAAAACTGTTGATGATACAAGTTGTATTATGGAGACAAAATAAAGTTAGCTGATGATACAGTTTGTATCGAGGAGCTGAAATAAAACTGTTTGATGATACAAGTTGTATCACTAAAGAGCACCAAACTAGTTAAAATCAGATTCACATCCAAAACAAACAACTATTTGTTGATTTAGGACACGAAACATTTAGCAATACTAAAATAAAGAATGTAACTAACTAATTTGCTACATACAAACTTATATTTCTTAACAAACTAAGCATATCGGAGAGGAACGGGCCATTCATGCGCCATGAAAAATGGACGAACTAGCGTAGTAAAAGTTGTTCGAACGAAGTGAGTTACAACTTTTATAGCTAGGAGAGTCTGTAGCTCCTCGAAGAGAGCGAAAGACGTTCCCATGGCAGCTATGAAAGGCCCGTTCATCGAAGATATGCGGAACCAAGAAAGGAGGCGACAGGATGCCTAACTATTATACAGACCCTAATAAACAAAATAGACAAGAAGAAGCGCAACAGTCGCCTTCTAGAACTAGTCGCATTCATGAACCGGAATATAGATCTGGGCGTGGGAATCACCGGGTTGAGAGACCAAACCAAAATGCGGAACAAAATTTTGGTCAACGAGCTGACAGCAGATCGGGTCAAAGAACGGGACGTGCTACTGGAAATCGTTTAAATCAACGTTCAAACCAAAATTGGGGTCAAAACCAGAATCAAAGCCAAAAGCGGAACTCAAACCAATCCCAACCCCAAGGCAATTTCAGATTAAATCAAAACAGAAATAAGAAGCAACAGGATTTTAGTGGGCGTAAATTTAATACGGCGCAAAATCAGAATGTAGAGGGGAATTATAGACAGGGGAATTATCGGCCAAATGTGTCTTCGAAAGCGCCGTCTAATCAGACATGGTATCAACGACGTTTGCGAAGCCAAGCAAATAAGAAACCGGGGCAATTGCCTAAAGGGAAGAATCAATTATTTGCGACTTATTTGGTGCTGTTCTTACTGATGGGAATTGGTGTTTGGCAATTGTATCCATCGGACCGTGCGAATACGGTAGTGACAATTGGTAATAACCAAGTGCCGCGTGAAGAGATTGTGGCGCAGACGGGGATTGTACCGATGGATAAGAAATCACAGATTGAAGAAGATGAAGTTGAAATTATTAATCAGATTCTGGAGCAGGATCCTTTGATAGAAGATTTAGAATTTGACTACAGCGACCGGCGGGGACTGAATATTAATGTCACTGAAAGTGTTGTGGTTGGTAAAACTGAGATCGAAGGTACAGTGTTTGGCGTACTTTCCAATGGGGCGGTTGTGACGACTGGTCCGGAGGACAATATTGATGCGATGCCTTGGTTGGTAGATTTTTCTGAGGAGGCATTGTCGTCGTTGGGGACGAATATGTATCAGATTGAGCCGGAGATTTTAGAGTTGATGGATACGATTTATTATTCGACGAATCCGGATAAGCCACATGTGATTGAGGTTCAAATGAAGGATGGGAATATTGTCAAGGCGTCGCTTGCGACTTTTGCGGAGAAGGTGAAGTATTATCCGCAGATGGTGGAGCAGACGGGTGGTCAGTCGGGTATTTACAATTTGGAAGTGGGGGCTTACTTTACACCCTTGGGCGCGGATAGTGAAAGTATTAAGTTAGATACTAATTTAGATAACTAATCTAATAATGCGCTTAGAGTACGAGTTTTTTCTTCATTTATTGGGCTTGTTGTGCTAAGATAAATAAGAGATTTTGTTTAAAAACAACACATCTACATACATATAAATCAAAAAGGAGGTAACTCCCTGGATGAGAAATCAAGAAATTTTTGTGAGCTTGGATATTGGAACAACATCTATTAAAGTGGTTGTTGCTGAATCAAATAATGGCCGTGTTAATATTATTGGGGTGGGTAACGAGAAGTCTCGTGGCCTGAGCCGTGGTGTCATCGTGGATATTGATGAGACAGTTTATTCTATTCAACAAGCAATTCAGCAAGCTGAACGCAAAGCCGGAGTTAAAATTAATGAAGTAGCGGTGGGGATTCCATCAAATCTATTAGCGATTGAGGAATGTCATGGTATGGTCGCTGTATCAAGCGAAACCCGCGAAATTACTGCCAAAGACGTGGATAACGTTATTTCAGCAGCTAAAGTACGTTCAGTACCACCTGAGCGTGAAATTATATCAATTATACCTGAAGAATTTATCGTTGATGGATTTGCAGGAATCCGTGATCCACGCGGTATGATTGGAGTTCGCCTCGAATTATATGCTCGTATCCTAACAGGACCAAAGACAATTATTCATAATATTCGTCGTTGTGTTGAGCGAGCAGGATACAAGATTAATGAGTTAATCGTACAACCACAAGCTCTTGCAGAAGTTGTTTTAGACGAAGATGAGCGTAATTTTGGTACTGTCATTATTGATATGGGTGGCGGTCAAACAAGTGCTTCGATTATTTATGATGATCAGTTGAAATATTCATTTGTTGACCAAGAAGGTGGCGATTTTGTAACGAAAGATATTTCAATTATTTTAAATACTTCTTTAGATAGTGCTGAACGTATTAAGCGTGAATATGGTTATGCGATTGCCAGCCAAACGTCAGAAGATGAGTTCTTCCCGGTTGAAACGGTGGGGAAAAAGGAACCTGTTCGTGTTGACGAGCATTATTTAGCTGAAATTATTGAAGCGCGTTTAAACCAAATTTTCCAAGTCATTTATGATGATTTAGAGCGTGTTGAAGGGTTAGATTTACCAGGTGGTTTTGTTATTACTGGTGGAGCATCTTCACTTCCAGGCACATTAGAATTAGCGCAGCGTTACTTTGGTGACCAAGTTCGCTTATATGTTCCGGAAGAGATGGGGATGCGTAATCCAATTTATGCGACTAGTCTAGGAATGATTGAATATATTGCTGGTTTAGATGATATTCACCGTATTGCACAAGGAACTTATCCGCAATTACGTAAAGAGCAACCACGCCAAGGTTTAACGCGTCAACCAAGACAAGCAAGCCAAGGCCAAGCATTCGGTCAAGGTCAACAACGTGAAGACTATGGACAACGTAATCAACGTCCACAATTTGATAATAGTCGTGATTATGAGCGTCAAGCACCGGTTCAACAACAACGGGCGCCTCAAAGAGAAGAAGTAAACTATGAGGAAGCGTATCATAATTATCAAGGTGAAAGTCAAGAGGACTTATATCAAGAAGATTATCAAGATCAACAACAAGAACAATATGTAGAAAACAATCAACCTGCCCAAAACAGTGAAGGTTTTATGGGCAAAATTCAACAATTTTTCCAGACATTCTTTGACTAATATTTGACCTAGGAGGACAAACAAACATGGAATTATCTTTTGATTCAACAAACTATGAATACGGAGCGGTAATTAAAGTAATCGGTGTCGGTGGCGCTGGTGGTAATGCTGTTAACCGTATGATCCAAGAAGAAGTACAAGGTGTTGAGTTCATCGTAGCTAACACTGATACTCAAGCTTTAGATGCTTCAAATGCGGATGTTAAAATTCAAATCGGACCGAAAGTAACTAAAGGATTAGGTGCTGGTTCACTTCCTGAAATCGGAGCGAAAGCTGCGGAAGAGTCTATCGAACAAATCACTGCTGCCTTAGAAGGTGCAGATTTAGTATTCGTCACTGCAGGTATGGGTGGTGGAACTGGTACAGGTGCTGCGCCATTAGTTGCTAAAGTAGCTAAAGATATGGGTGCTTTAACAGTAGGTGTGGTGACACGTCCATTCAGCTTTGAAGGTCCTAAACGTGGCCGTTTTGCAGCGGAAGGCTTACAAAACTTAAAAGACAATGTTGATACATTAGTGATCATTTCGAATAACCGTTTATTAGAAATCGTTGACCGTAAAACGCCAATGCTTGAAGCATTCTCTGAAGCAGATAATGTTTTACGTCAAGGTGTACAAGGTATTTCTGATTTAATTACAGCACCAGGGTACGTGAACTTAGACTTCGCTGACGTTCGTACTGTAATGGAAGACCAAGGTACTGCTTTAATGGGAATTGGTTTTGCTGCAGGTGAAAACCGTACAGCAGATGCGACTAAACAAGCAATTTCTTCACCATTATTAGAAGTATCTATCGAAGGTGCAGAACAAATCCTATTAAATATCACGGGTGGAGCAGACTTGAGCTTATTCGAAGCGCAAGACGCATCAGATATTATCACTCAAGCAGCTGGCGACGACGTAAACATTATCTTCGGTACATCAATTAACGAATCAATGGGTGACGAAGTGAAAGTTACAGTTATCGCAACAGGTATCCAAGCGGATAAAGTAGCTGAACCAACTAAACGTCAAGGTTCAACTCAACCCAGCCGCCGTTCATCTTCTTTCAAATCAGCAGACAGCCAAGCAAGTCCAGCGATTGAAAACCGTGGTGGTGACCGCAAGCCAGCTCAATCAGAGCGCACGCAACAAACACCAGCACAACCAAAACGTGATTTATTTGATAACTGGGACATCAACCGCGAAGAAAGCAAACGCTCAGTCGATGCTCGCGGAGACGAAGAACCAAAACGTGTATTCGAACGTAACAACGAAATCATCCAACAAGAAGTAAAAGACAACGATGAATTAGATACACCACCATTCTTCAGAAAACGTAACCGCAATAACTAGAAATCGTATGATGAAGAGGGACGCACGTTCCTCTTTTGTCATTTTTCTGGAAAAGTATAGTATTACTAACAGAAAGGAGTACTTTATTGTTCCTTTACACCATTATTCGTTTAATAAATACCGCTTTTGATGCATACTCACTTCTTTTAGTCTTGTACGCATTGTTAAGTTGGTTCCCAACTGCACAAGGATCAAAATTGGGAGAGATCGTAAATAAACTGGTCAGACCATATTTACAGTTTTTCGAGCGATTTAGATTTGGTCCAGTAGGCTTTAGTGTCATTATCGGCTTGCTTGTTTTACGCTTAGCACAACAAGGTTTAAATAATATTTTATTCTGGCTATTCTTTTAAATAGATAGGAGGTGAGGAAAGTATGTCAATAGAATCAATCTATCAACACTACCGTGTTGAGGAGCAACCATTTATTGATGAGGTTTTTGGTTGGTTACAAACTGCCGAAAACACATATGCCCCTTATCTTTCTAACTTTTTAACACCAAGAGAAGTCATGATTGTTGAGCAATTAGTTGGAAATAATGATGAATTGAATGTTACTTTTTTCGGTGGATATGAAGGAGCTGAACGCCAGCGTGCGTTAATTTATTTTTCATACTATGAACCAGTTAGAAGTGACTATGAAGTATCAGCCTTTAATATCAACTTCCCAACAAAATTCGGCGAGTTAACTCATGGCCGTATTTTAGGAACGTTGATGTCAACAGGTGTTGACCGTAACCGCGTTGGCGATATTATTTCTGACGAGGAGAGTTGGCATTTAATTGTTGACGAAAAGATGGCGGAGTATTTCCAACAACAAGTGACAAAAATTGCAAATGTCGGCGTCAAACTTGAGCCAATTCCATTTAGTGAATTACTTGAGTCAAGCGAAAAGTGGAACACTGAAACAGTGATCGCAAGCTCTTTACGTCTTGACACTTTGCTGAGTAAAGTCTATAATTTCTCTAGACAACGTGCCAAAACTGCCATTCAAGGTGGTCTTGTTAAGATCAACTTTGTGGAAATGGAACGTCCCGATGTTGTCGTGGGCGTCAATGATATTGTGTCACTGAGAAAATTTGGCCGTTTCTGGATTGAATCCGTCGATGGCACAACCAAAAAAGATAATTTCCGTTTAACCGTTAATATTTTAGAACGCTAAAAGAAAGGACGTACATACATGGCATTAACACCAAATGAAATCGTTCATAAAGAATTTGATACGAAATTTAGAGGCTATGACGCAGATCAAGTAAATGATTTTCTTGATGTGGTCGTTGCTGAATTTGAAACTTTAATCCAAGAAAATACTCGTTTAAAATCAGAATTAGGCGTAGCTGTTGAGAAAAATGAATACTTTGCACAAATCCAAGAATCATTAAATAGCTCAATCGTCGTTGCTCAAGAAGCAGCCGACCGCTTAAAACAAAATGCGCGCAAAGAAGCTGAATTAATTTTAATCGAAGCTGAACGCGAAGCTAACAACCATGTTAACGAAGCAAATATCCATGCACAAAACTTATTAGAAGAGTCTGAGCAATTAAAAACTCAAGGCCAAGCTTACCGTAACAATTTAGAAAAATTAGTCCGTGAACAATTAGACTTACTTCAAAGTCACGACTATTCGAAATTATTCGGCGAAGCAAAAACAATGGAAGATATGGAGTTACCTGGACACCGTTCGACTCGCTCAGTAAGTGCGCAAGTTGAAAAT
Organism: Aerococcaceae bacterium DSM 111022; assembly: GCA_015863195.1. Lineage (GTDB taxonomy): Bacteria > Bacillota > Bacilli > Lactobacillales > Aerococcaceae > DSM-111022. Next base: position 24,541 of record JACBXO010000010.1, read on the forward strand.
ATCATCCGCGAAACGGAAGACACAAATGTTTCAGACCGTGCTGCAGAATATCAGTCACTTGCTCCTGAAGGAGTTGACGGATATAACGGGGAAGATTCTGTTGAAGTGGATTCAGAAGATGTTTCTTTTGAAGAAACAACAGTTGAACCAATTGTATCACCAGACGAGACAATCGTTGTTGATCAAAATGAATTAAATCAAGCGGCAGAAGACTCTGAATTATCTTACGACGAGCGTGTCGCAAGAGCTTTAAATAAACAACCATCTGAAAGTGTTTTAGGCGAAACAATTCGTATTGAATTGCCTAAAGACTAATTAAGACCAACATTAATATTGATATTCTCAGCGAGTCGGGATTTGGTGCGAGCCCGTCGAATCACTCTTTATTAATGATCACCTTATTAACCAGATCGCTTAAATAGCGTTATCATGTCTGAGTGAGTGGGCCCCAGTGCCTGCTAAATTGGGTGGTACCGCGTTACATGACGTCCCTTCATTATGAAGGGGCGTTTTTCTTATTTTTAAAAGTATTGCGGGGAAATAGTTAGCATAGGGCCAGCATATTTCCACTACAATATGCTAAAGTTTGTTAAAAATTAGAAAAGTAGTGGGGATTGGTGAGTTCCAGTGTTTTGTAGTGGGATTTTGGGCTTGTTTTGGGATGGGGATACATTGAGCTGTGATGAGTTAATTTGTTGCTGCGATTTGTGTTCTGTATAGGGAATGTAGTTTGATCTTTTTAGAGGTGGATGCAATAAATTGCATCTTCTTGTTATAATAAAGGTGAGGATGCACACATTGTGCATCCTCGGGATTAAAAGTTCCTGGGGATACAAAAAATTGCATCCTCTCCTTAGAAAATAAGAGAAGGTGCACAATTTGTGCATCTACTGAATGAAAAACTAGCGGGGATGCAAAATAATGCATCCTTTAGCTGAGGAAAAGCAAAATGTGTTAGTTGTTTCGGATAAAATCACAGAACAACCAACAGAATCACGAAATGTGTTAGTTGTTTCGGATAAAAACTCAGAACAACCAATAGAATCACAGCAAACGAGGAAAGTTCGGTCCAAAAATGCCAAAACTTTCCCCAAATCAGCAGCATCCGAGGAAAGTTCGGTCCAAAAATGCCAAAACTTTCCTCAAACCCGTGCTATCCGAGGAAAGTTCAGTCCAAAAAAGCAAAACTTTCCACAGAACGGCACTATCCGAGGAAAGTTCAGTCCAAAAAAAGCAAAACTTTCCACAGAACCGCGATAACAGCAGAATCCAAGGAAAGTCCGGCCTAAAATCCCGAAACTTTCCCCAATCACTCAACAAAAACCAAATAAATAATAAATAAAATACCAGCTTACAGGAAAGGAAATCTAATGAAATTAAAAGAGACATTAAATTTAGGTAAAACAGCGTTCGCAATGCGTGCGAATTTACCAACTAAAGAAGTAACACTCCAAGAAGAGTGGGAAAATGCGAATATGTATGAAAAAATCCAAGAGAAAAATGGAGATAAACCAGCTTGGGTTCTTCACGACGGACCGCCATATGCAAATGGCCAATTACACATGGGGCACGCGCTAAACAAAGTCACAAAAGACTTTATCGTACGCCACAAATCAATGACAGGCTACCGCTCGCCGTATGTTCCAGGCTGGGACACGCACGGATTACCGATCGAATCAGCATTAATCAAACGTGACGGCGTAAACCGCAAGGAAATGTCTCTAGCAGAATTCCGCGACCTATGTAAAGCCTACGCGCTCGAACAAGTCGACGGCCAACGCACCGACTTCAAACGCCTAGGAATTACCGGCGAATGGGACAACCCATACTTAACACTTAACCCAGCCTACGAAGCGCAACAAATCCGCGTCTTCGGCCAAATGGCTGACAAAGGCTACATTTACAAAGGTGCCAAACCAGTTTACTGGTCACCATCTTCAGAATCTTCTCTCGCTGAAGCGGAGGTAGAGTATGCGGACGTGACATCACCTTCGATCTTCGTCGCGTTTAAAATGCGAGATACAAAAGGTGTCATCGATGAAAATGCAGAATTAGTAATCTGGACGACAACACCGTGGACTTTACCATCTAATATGGGGATTTCAGTTTTAGCGGATGCGACTTATGTACAAGTAGCAGTAGGAGACCGTAAATTTGTCGTAGCACAAGAATTATTAGAAACAGTCGCCGAACAAATAGGTTGGGAAAATTATGAAGTTGAAAAAGAATTTAAAGGGAAAGAATTAGAGCGCGCCGTAGCAGCTCACCCATTCTATGACCGTGATTCATTAGTAATTGTCGGTGACCATGTAACCTTAGAATCAGGTACAGGTTTAGTTCATACAGCACCTGGACACGGGGAAGATGACTACTTTATCGGGAAAGAATATGGTTTAGAAGTACTTTCACCAGTGGATGACCGCGGTCACTTTACAGAAGAAGCACCAGGATTAGAAGGAATGTTCTATCTAAAAGGTCAAAAACAAGTAATGGAATGGATTACTGAAAATGGCTCATTATTACATTCAGAAAAATTAGTCCATAGCTATCCACATGACTGGCGTACAAAGAAACCAGTTATTTACCGTGCAACACCACAATGGTTTGCGTCAATTGACAAATTCCGTGATGAATTATTGAAAAATGTGGAAGAAGAAGTTGTATGGCATCACCCATCAGGCGAACGCCGTATGTACAACATGATCCGCGACCGTGGTGACTGGGTAATTTCACGTCAACGTGTGTGGGGCGTGCCACTACCTATCTTCTACGCTGAGAACGGGGAAGCAATTTTAGACATCGAAGTGATTAACCATGTTGCTGATTTAATAGAAGAAAACGGCTCAAACATCTGGTTCGAAAAAGAAGCGAAGGAATTATTACCTGAAGGCTATACTCATCCTTCAAGTCCAAATGGTGAATTCACTAAAGAAATGGACATTATGGACGTGTGGTTTGACTCAGGTACGTCGTACGCGGGCGTTTTACAAGTGCGCGACGACCAAGTATTCCCGGCAGATATGTATTTAGAGGGATCGGACCAATACCGCGGATGGTTCAACTCGTCATTTACGACGTCAGTTGCGGTTAACGGCCACCCACCTTACAAATCAGTCCTTTCACAAGGATTCGTGATGGACGGTAAAGGGCAAAAAATGTCGAAATCAATCGGAAACACGATCACACCGGAAGAAGTGACGAGCCAATTAGGTGCCGATATCATCCGTCTGTGGGTTTCTGCGGTAGACTATGAAAATGACGTACGTATTTCACAAGAGATTTTAAAACAAGTTTCTGAAACTTACCGTAAAATCCGTAACACAATCCGCTTCATGTTATCAAATATCGAAGACTTCAACCCAGCTGAAAACACAGTAGCTTACGAAGATTTACGCAAAGTTGACAAATATATGTTAGCGAAATTCCGTGTCTTAAATGCACAAGTTTTAGAAGCGTATGACAATTATGACTATGCAACATTACACAAATTAGTCATCAACTTTGTCACAACTGACCTATCGGCATTCTACATGGACTTCGCCAAAGATGTGGTCTACATCGAAGCACAAGACGCATTCAGCCGCCGTGCGATGCAAACCGTTATTTATGAGATCTTGCATAAATTAATTCGTCTACTAACTCCGATCTTAGTCCATACAATGGAAGAAGCGTGGAAAGAGTTGCCAGGCGTTGATGGTTACGTTCAATTAACAGATATGCCAACAGTTGAGGATGTTGACGCTGAACAAGTCTTAGTTGATGAATGGGCGCCATTCTTCGATGTTCAAGACGGTATTCACAAAGCCTTAGAAGAAGCGAAAAATTGGGAAGAAGACCCAATCAAGAAAGGTTTCGAGGCGCATGTGACTGTTTATGCGGATGAAGCGTTACAAAACAAATTAACTGCTTTAAGTGATGACTTAGCACAATTAAATATTGTGTCGAAATTAACGCTTGATGATGGTGCTGCTCCTGAGGACGCGTTGGCGTTTGATGGGTATGCGGTGCGTGTTGAGAGAGCAGAGGGGCATGTGTGCGAGCGTTGTCGCGCGGTGCGTCCTGAAGTTGGTTCAATCGACAAGGCGCCTACTATGTGTGAGCGTTGTTTCCACATCGTTGACGAGCACTTCCCAGAGTACTTCGAACAACAAGAAGATTAATAATAATTAAGTTTGTTGACCTCCCGTTTGGGAGGTTTTTTGTTTTGGAAAGGATTTTGTACTCACCAAGGTTTCGTATGGAATTTACTTCATACAGCTCGGATATTTCTCCGTAGGGACCGGTCTTCATAGCCTTTGGCTATTGCGACCTGTTTTGGCTAGACCCTCTCTAAGTGCTTTCGCACAAGAGAGGGTAAGCTGCGCCAAAACACCTTTTCCTACGGGAAAATCCGAGCTGTATTCCGTAAATTTCTTAGTTACATTGGTTAAGCAAGTTTGCTTATAAAACAATAAACAAATAGTGATTGAATTTGGATTGTTATTTGTTGTTGGAAAATGGGAGCAACGAAATGGAACGAAATAAATAATGGTAGTGGGATTGTTGTTTGATCCAATTGTTTTAATGGTGAGGGATGGGAGAGAGTGGGATTCTAATTTGTATAGAAAACTGTGTGGGGGTGGGGTGGTCAATTTCTTTGAAATTGACTGCTTTCTTTGATGGGGGGCTTTTCGTCCTGGGACGAAAAGCGTCAGTGCTTAAAGGAAGAGTCGCTGGGGCGACTCGAAAACGTACAGAGTTTACGCGAAAATTCTTAAAAAAGCATATTTTAAGCAGTCTCCTTAGTGTTGTGCTAATATATATGTAATATGATATTGGAGGAATAACATGCTGAATATAACTTTAGAAAATGGCGTTGAAATGCCGATTATTGGTAGTGGGACTAACACGTTTGGATTGGTTGATAACACTTATGGTAACCCGTTGCGTGGCGATTCATTAGAAGTGGATATGGCAATTGAGAATGGTTACCGTCATTTTGATACGGCACAAATTTATGGGACAGAAGGTGTTGTTGGGTAAGGTGTCGCGAAATCTGAAGTAGCTCGTTCTGAATTCTTCATTACTACAAAGTTAAATACATACAATGGTTACAAGGGTGACGAATGGGCTCGTGAAGAAATTGAAAAATCATTAGAGCTATTACAAACAGACTATGTTGACCAATATTTAATTCATTTCCCATGGGACAATGATGAAGAAATTCTATCAGCCTGGGCTGTTCTGGAAGATTACTATGACCGTGGTATTTTCAAATCGATCGGTGTTTCTAACTTCTCTGTAGAACAATTAAAATTAATTTTAGAAAACGGAAAAGTACGTCCAGTCGCAAACCAAATCGAATCACATATTGGCAAATGGCAGGACGACTTAATTGAATTCCACAAAGCAGAAAACATTGCGACAATCGCTTGGTCACCTCTAGGCAACTTAGCCCAAGCACCAGCAGTTTTAACAACAATCGCTGAAAAATATGGCAAAACGACAGCACAAGTCATATTACGTTATCAAACTCAACGGGGCGTCATCGTCATTCCAAAGTCACATAATAAAGACCGCCAAGCGCAATCACTCGACATCTTCGACTTCGAATTAACAGAAGAAGAATCACAACAAATTAGTAAATTATAATAACCAACCCATCAGACCCGCTCAAAACGAAGCAGGTCTGATTTTTTTACCCCAAAACACATATTGAAAGCATTTTCCCGCGCCATATGCTAACATATATTTAACACCAAAAGGAGGAATAACATGTTCAACATCAAATTAGAAAACAACTACGAAATGCCCATCATCGGCAGCGGCTCAAACACTTTCGGAAAAGTGGACAACGCCTACAGCAACCCACTCCGCGGCGACACACAAGAAGTCGACTGGGCCATCGAAAACGGCTACCGTCACTTCGACACAGCCCAATCATACAACACCGAAAGCGTTATTGGGGAAGGTATCGCAAAATCCAATGTCCCACGTTCAGAATTCTTTATCACAACCAAGTTAAGCACCTGGGATGGATATAAGGGAGATGACTGGGCTCGTGAAACAATCGAAAAGTCACTTGAATTACTTCAAACCGACTATATCGATCAATTTTTAATTCACACCCCTCTAGATAATGACGAAGACAACTTAGCAGCTTGGGCAGTTCTAGAAGATTATTACAAAAAAGGCATCTTCAAATCAATTGGAGTCTCAAACTTCACAGAAGACCAGCTAAAAGTCATCCTAGAAAACGGCACAGTCCGCCCACACGCTAACCAAATCGAGTCCCACCTAGAAAATTGGAACCATGACCTAATCAAATTCCACGAATCAGAAAATATCGCAACCATCGCGTGGGGCCCACTCAGAAAAATCAGTGACGCACCCGACGCACTCAAAGAAATCGCTGATAAATACGGCAAGTCGGTTGCCCAAATCGTATTACGTTACCAAATCCAAAGAAATGTCATCGTAATACCAAAATCCCATAACAAAGACCGCCAAGCCCAATCCCTCAACATCTTCGACTTCGACCTAACCGAAGAAGAAACAACTCAAATCAGCAAAATGTAATTTTCACTACCCAGACCTGCCCAGCGCAGGTCTATTTTATTACACTCAAAATCACTTACAAACAATGGACTTCCGACCCGAGTCGCCCCAGCGACTCTACTACTAGACAAGAGGTCGATTTTCATTCAACGAAAAGCTTCCTCATTCTAAAAGTACTTTTCGACTTGGTCGAAAAGCATCATTTTAACAAGGGGGAAGTCAATTTCTAAAGATATTGAACAGATTAAATCCCAAAGTTTGTATTGAAGCACTAGAACTAGCGATTGAGTAGTATGCTGAGATTGTGGCATATAACAACTCACTCATTTCAAAGGCGAAGTTATACGAACGTATGAATACAGGCCTAAAATTTTGGAGTTATTATACAAACGTATAACAACTCGCTCAAAAAACATCAGTAATTATACGAAATCACATTTTCGTATAACTTCTCATCCAAAATCCGACAGTAATTATACGATTGTATAACTTCGCACCCAAAATTTCATTGTTATTATACGCCATCTCAAATCCATCAAAACTAGCCTAGAATATGGCTCTTAGTTTTGACAACCAGGCCTATTTATCAAAACTAATCAAAAAAATTACACCTAGTTTTGACAACAGACCATTTTTATCAAAACTATCCTCAATAATCCACCTTAGTTTTGACAGCAGCCCAGTCCATCACCCCCCCACACCATATCACATGAACTAAACGCATACATATGCTACCATAAACATAACAACCAAAAGGAGGAACCAACATGTTCGACAAAATATTAGTCAACAACTACGAAATGCCCATCGTCGGAAGTGGCACCAACACATTCGGAAAAGTAGGCAACACCTACACGAATCCACTCCGCGGCGACACCAAAGAAGTCGTCATGGCCATCCAAAACGGTTACCGCCACCTCGAGACAGCACAATCATATCGCACCGAAGGCGTCGTCGGAAAAGGCATCGCCAAATCAGGCACCCCACGCTCAGAATTTTTCATCACCACCAAACTAGCCACCCGAAACGGCTACCAAGGAGACGACTGGGCCCACGCCGAAATCCAAAAATCACTCAAATCCCTACAAACCGACTACATCGACCAATTCCTAATCCACCACCCAATGACCGACGACGAAATCCTCGCCGCCTGGAAAATACTAGAAGACTACTACAAAAAGGGCGTCTTCAAATCCATCGGCGTCTCAAACTTCAAAGAAGACCAACTCAAACTCATCCTCGACCACGCCACCGTCCCGCCACACGCCAACCAAATCGAATCCCACCTCGGCAAATGGCAACACGACCTCATCGCATTCCACAACACCCACAACATCGCCACCACCGCCTGGTCACCCCTCAAAAACATCGACCAACCCTCAAAACAACTCTCAGCTATCGCTGAAAAGTATGGCAAAACAATCGCACAGATCGTGCTCCGATACCAGATACAACGCGGAGTCATCGTCATCCCCAAGTCACACAACAAAGACCGCCAAGCCCAACCCCTCAACATCTTCGATTTCCAACTAACCGAAGAAGAAACAACTCAAATCAGCAAAATGTAATTTACATTTTATAGACCTGCCCAACGCAGGTCTATTTTATTACACTCAAAAATCTCTCATAAACTAAGGATTTTAATCGGAGTCGCCCCAGCGACTCTACCACTAGACAGTATGTCGCTTTTCGCTCAACGAAAAGCCTCCTCATACCAAAAGTACTTTTCGACCCCAGTCGAAAAGCATCATTTTAACAAAGAGAGAAGTCATTTTCTAAAGAAAATGAACAGATTAAATTCCACAGTGTGTATTGAAGCACTAAAACTAGCGATTGAGTAGTGTGCTGAGATTGTGGCGTATAACTTCGCACTCAAAATCTGATAGTTATTATACGTTCGTATAACTTCACGCCCAAAATCTCATAGTTATTATACGAAATCACATTTTCGTATAACTTCTCATCTAAAATCCGACAGTAATTATACGATCGTATAACTTCTCATCTAAAATCAGATAGTTATTATACGTTCGTATAACTTCGCACCAAAAATTTCACAGTAATTATACGGCATCGCAAATCCATCAAAACTAGCCTTCAATATGACTCTTAGTTTTGACAACCAGGCCTATTTATCAAAACTACCCAGCAAAATCCATTTTAGTTTTGACACCAGACCATTTTTATCAAAACTATCCCCAATAATCCACACTAGTTTTGACAGCTCTCCCCAAATCCCACAACCACCCCCAATCACTCCCATCCCCAACCTTTGACAAGTTGGATATTTAGCTTCAATGCAATACTTGAATAGAATTTTGCCAACTAAATAATTTGCGCCATACAGCCATAATTTTCCCGTGGAATTTAAGGACTTTTGGCGCAGCTGCTGAGTCTGTTCTAGCTTTAGCTAGATTACAGACTTACATGAGATATGAAAGCAGTTTGTCAAACAAATACTTAATTTATAAATATAGTTTTCGTTCCTTTAAGAGGACAAGCTTAGAGTACGTTAGTGCGAAGCACTTAGAAATACTCTAGCCAAAAAGGACCGGAATAGCGAAGCTATGTAGGCGGTCCCTACGGAGAAAATTATGAGCTGTATGAAGCAAATTCCACCCAAACAAAAAACCACCCAGCACATAGCCAGGTGGCGCAAATCATAAACAGTATAACTAAATATCTAACTTATCAAACGGCACCTCGTCCGCTTGCTTAAAATCCCGCGCGCGTTGCTTGCTTGATATTGCTAACAACTGATCACGCAACTCATCTTCCATCCCACGCAACTCTGACTCAGCCAACTGGCGCTGACGGCGGCCAGACTCTTGAATCTCTAAAGTCTCCTGCAATGCATCGACTAAATTACGCTGTGATGTTTGAAGTGTTTGTAAATCAATCACGCCACGCTCAGTTTCACGCGCCACATCAACCGTCGACTGTTTCAACATCTCTGAGTTTTTCAGCAACAAGTCATTCGTTGTTTCAGACACCATACGCTGTGATGTTGCGGCATTTTGTTGACGCAACAGAGCTAAGGCAATCGTGATTTGGTTTTCCCATAACGGAATTGCCGTATGAATTGATACTTGAATCTTTTCAGCTAACGCTTGATTTGTATTTTGAATCAAACGAATTTGTGGTGCTTGTTGAATGGTCATTTGACGCGTTAAGCGTAAATCATGAGTACGTTTATCTAAACGGTCCAAGAATTGGTTTAAGTCATGAACTTTTTGGACAGCCATTTGGTCCTGCGATTGGTGAGCGGCTTCAATTGCTTCAGGAATTGTTTTTTCTTGTAACTCTTGTAACTTCAATTCACCCGCAGCAATGTAGACATTTAATGCTTCAAAGTAGTCTTTGTTTTTATCATAGAAACTATCTAACATTAAGTTGTCATTTAATAACTCGTTTTTCTCACGCTCTAAACGAATTGCGATGCGGTCAATCTGACTACCAATTTTTTGATATTGTAATTGCGTCTCATCAATTGAGCGGCGTACTTTGCCAAACAATTTCGAAAAGAATCCCGGTTCTGCTGTTAATTCACGCGGGTTCGTAGACTTTAATTGCGTCATTAATTCAGTCAAGGAATCTCCAATTTCACCCGTATCTTTCACTTGGACTTGCGATAAGATTTCGCGGGAGAACTCACTTAATTTCTTCTGAGCGTTTGAACCATATGCTAGAACGGCACCCATATTACTCTCATCAATTTGCGTCGATAAGTCTTGAGCTTGCTTTCTGCGGTGGTCGGGGAGACGCTCGATTAGTTTTTCAGAGGTGATTTCTTTTTTTGCTAAAATCTCTGCATCCGCTAAATCTTTATCGAAGTTACTTGGCATTTCTGTGTCTTCGATGTCAAAGGGATTTTTGAGTAAATCATCGACACCTGAATGGTCTTCATTTAACATCTCTTCAAATAAATCTTTTTCTTCACTCATCTAGGTCACTCCTTATTTGTGATTGTTAAGAAAATCATCTAAGTCTTTCATCATGTCATCCACGCCATTTGAACTAATATCTTCATTAATTATATCATCAACATTATCATGTTGACCATTCTTACCATTTTTACCGTTTAAGATACGTTCAGCAAAGGCGATTTCCTCATCCATCGCATTATAAGTAGCTTTGTGGAAATGAATATAATCTTCATTTATCTCTTCCGCGATTAATTCAATCATTTGCGCAGATTTATCCAAAATAAGATAAGTTTGTTTGTTTTTTGCGACATGTCCATTAATCTCATTATATTTATCTACTAAATCAGTTAAGTTTGGTAATAATTTGTATAAGAAATTACCCGCTTCACCAATACGATTTGGCTCCTCAACGATTGAACGGAAGTAATCTTGACAAGTAATCACTGTCTTATGACGCAAATTAATCGCGCGCAACTTGGCCGTTTCATTCATTGTTTCATCTAATTCGAAAATCATCTCACGGGCTGGTGCCATCTGTTCACGGAAATAGCTAATATCTTCATTACTTAAACCAGCATCATGATAATCAGCCATTTTATCACTCGAAAAAGCCTTATTCGTTTTGAAAGATTTACCTGAAACAAATCCGTATACTTTCACAAAAGAAAAGACAATTAAGTGAGCGATGACATTGAGAACCAATACAGTCAATGTCATGATCCCGACGGTGGCGAAAATTTCTAGAGAAATCCCATTAACCTGAGTAATATAAGATTCTCCTGAAATAAGCGAGATGAAAATAGCGTTTAAGATCATATTTGAACTAAAAAGGATAAGATTGACGCTTTGATTTCCTGACTTGAAATACTTTTTATAAACGGCACTCGGTAAGATTAAGTTGACAAACCAACTGAAAATAATCCCGACTTGCATCGCAATTAAAGACATTGTGACGCTATTATTCAACATTAAGACAACAAATAAAATGACACCTGACCATAAGGCGGTCTTTCTGGCAACTTCACTTATTTTCGAAAATTGTAGGGCACGATTACTTTCCGGAGTCCGATAAATTTGGGCAATGGTCGTGATCGTCAAAACGACTAAAATCAATTGACCCGCCATGTGTGTTAACTGAAACATTTTAAAAACCTCCTATAGTTTTACTCTCAATTATATTGTAGCACAGCCCGCGCCCGTGCATGTAGGCCTCAAGTCCCATCTTTGGTATAATAGGGAAAATAATGGCTTTTTACTTTCAAAAGTATGGTAGATTAATTACAATAAAGTCGATAAATAAACATATTTACAAGTTAAAATAGAAAATGAAGAGGGTGCAGAAATGTTAACAGACCAATCAAAAATTAAATTTCAAAACTCCGGTAAAGTCGTGACTACCGAACAAATTTTCAACGGACATGTCTTAGATTTATATGTCAACAAAATGGATATTGACGGCCAAATCGTCGAACGCGAACTCGTCCACCGCCACCCAGGCGTCGGCGTACTCGCATTTACACCAGATGAAAAAATTGTCTTTGTGAAACAATACCGACCTGCAGTGGACGAATATTTAATGGAAATGCCAGCGGGATTAATTGATTTAGTTGAGGGCGAATTCGAAGAGCCACTCATCACCGCAAAGCGCGAGTTGGAAGAAGAAACAGCTTATCAAGCAGCCAACTGGGAAAAAATTGGCGAGTTTTATGTCTCTCCTGGCGCATTAGATGAAAAATTACATCTCTATGTCGCGACCGATTTAGTTCGGGTAGACAACCCTCTTCCTCAAGACGAAGACGAACAAATTGAACTAATTGAATTAGAAAAAGCAGAAGTACTTAATCTACTAAAAACCAACCAAATAAAAGACGCGAAAACAGTCATCGCGCTCCAATATTGGTTACTAAATGAGGAGTGATTTTGTGGTTAGAAATTTATTTAAACGCAAAAAACAGAATAATATAGAAGAAACACAATACGAAAATCAAGAACGCGAATCAGAAATCATCGATTTTGGTGATTCATCAAGCTACTATGATGAAAGCGCCGAACAAATGGACTATAATAGATACGATAATGAAAATTACCCAGAAGAAGGGCACGCACCGAATGCAAAATACGGTGAATATATTGAGTATGACGAATATGATGAATTCAACGAGTATGGCGAAAACGCTGAAGAATACCCAAATTATCTAGATGAAGAAGACCCCGAAGTTGTGTACCAACGCCGTGCCAAATATCACGCGCGCATGGACCGCTTTTTAAACAATGGCATCATCATCGTCGGCGTCTTATTCATCTGTGTCTTACTGATCGCCTTCTTCATGTAATAGAAACGAGGAATTTATGAAAATTGGAATTATTGGCGCAATGGCCGAAGAAATTGCTTTACTCAAGTCGAGCATGCAAATCGACGAAACCGTAAATTACTATGGCTCAGACTTTTTCACCGGAACACTTCACGGCGTTCCGATTGTTTTAGTTGAGTCAGGTATCGGAAAAGTTAATGCAACCATCTCAACCGTATTATTAATTGAGCACTTCGATGTGACAGCTGTTATCAATACAGGTTCTGCAGGGGCTGTTGACCCAGCACTTTCAATCGGAGATGTCGTTGTCGCAAATTACTTAATCCACCACGATGTGGACGTTACAGGCTTTGGCTACAAACCCGGTCAAATGGCGGGGATGCCCGAGGGGTATTTCTGTGATGCGGAACTGGTACGTCTTGCGCAAGATGCAGTACGCCGTCAAGGTGTTGAACCCGTTTTAGGATTAATTGTCAGCGGAGACGAGTTTGTCAATTCAGTTGAACGTGTTGACGCAATTAGAGAAACATTCCCAAAGGCTCGAGCATGTGAAATGGAATCGGCTGCCATCGCACAAGCTGCTTATGCGATGGATGTGCCATTTGTGATTGTCCGTGCAATTTCTGACTCAGCTGACCAATCAGCGGCAGTAACTTTTGACGAATTTATTATCGATGCCGGACGCCAATCTGCACGAATGATCGAAGATATCATCTTGAATTTAAGCCAGGAGGGGTAAAATGTTAACGGATCAAAATGTCGGACTCTTTATTACCGGTGGCATCGCGTCATATAAAATGGCCGAGTTAGCACGTCTTTTTATTAAACAGGGCGCGAATGTACGCGTAGTGATGAGCCGCTCAGCGACTGAATTTATCACACCAATGACGCTACAGATACTGACAAAACACGAAGTGTTAATCGATACTTTTGAAGAAAAACACCCAGAATTCGTCCAACATATCGAAATGGCGCAATGGGCCGACATCGCAGTTGTTGCACCAGCGACCGCCAATATCATTGGGAAAATCGCCAATGGTATCGCCGACGACATCGTTTCAACGACGCTACTCGCCCACGACAAACCGCTCATTATCGCACCAGCGATGAATGACCGCATGTTATCCAACCCAGCAACCAAGCGCAATCTAGCGCTACTGGAAGAAGACGGGCACACAATTATCGAACCCGACACCGGCTTTTTAGCCGAAGGTTACGAAGCTAAAGGGCGCCTACCCGAACTCGAGCGCATCGTCAATGTCGTCATCAAGCGCAGTGTCCAAAAATCACTGCGCCCATTATTGCGCGACAAAAAAGTTGTCGTCACCGCCGGCGGAACCGTCGAACGCATCGACCCGGTCCGCTACATTTCAAACGACTCATCCGGAAAAATGGGCTACGCCTTAGCCCGCGCCGCCGAATGGTACGGCGCACAGGTGCACTTAGTCTCAACCAAGAAAAACTTAAAAGCACCCGAAGGCGTCACCGTCGAGTTTGTCGAATCGGCCGAAGAGATGCAACAAGCCGTCGAGCGCCAATACGCCGACGCCCACTTCGTCGTCATGGCAGCTGCCGTAAGCGACTACCGCGTGAAAAATAAGGCTGACCAAAAAATTAAAAAATCTGGCGATTCCAGCGACCTAGTCATTGACCTCGCCGAAAACCCAGACATACTTGCTGGTTTGGGTGCTAAAAAAGAACACCAAACCCTCATCGGCTTCGCCGCAGAAACCGAAAACTTAATCGAAAATGCGATGGGCAAAATCAATCGCAAAAACGCCGATTGGATTATCGCCAACGATGTGTCAAAAGAGGGCGCAGGTTTCAATGTCGACACAAACGAAGTGACTATCATTTCCAGCGACAAATCTATCTACCAATTGCCCCAATTGACCAAGCTGGATACGGCACTCTCTATCTGGCAAACGGTCTTGGAGGCTGAGGATAGATCTTAGAAACGTATAACTTCGAATAAAGTTGGTATAGGAATTTGCTACATACAGCTCATAATTTTCTCCGTGGGGACGCCTTCATAACCTTCGGTTATTACGTACTATTTTGGCTAGAGAATACCTAAGCGCTTTGCGCTAAAGTATTCTAAGCTTGTCCTCTTAAAGGAACGAAAACTATATTTATAAATTAAGTATTTGTTTGACAAACTGCTTTCATATCGCATGTAAGTCTGTAATCTAGCTAAAGCTAGAACAGACTCAGCAGCTGCGCCAAAACCCCTTTATTTCACGGGAAAATTATGGCTGTATTGTGCAAATTCTTAATATAGCTTTGTTTCGCAAATTAAGTATTGGCATTATAATCTATACTCAGCTGGGTTTGATGTGGGATTCCTTTGTTTGGGATTTTGCTTTGGGTGAGTATAGGGGATAAGAGACAAATTGAATAAGTAAAATAGTAGAGGCAAGCTCAGGGGACTGAGTTTGTCTTTTTTTAATGAGGAAGAGCGGCGCGTAGGCGCCACTCAGATTGAATCGATCTGGGAAGTGACACGGTTGTGTCACTTCAATGAGAGATTGGAGTTGGGGGAAGGGGATGATGATGCGAATTGGCTTGCGTGTGAGGATGCTGGGTTAGTGATGCACCAAAGTGTTGCATCAGCAACTTTATTTTTGTGTTCGTGCATCGAAGTGTTGCATCAGCATCTTTATTTTTGTGCTCATGCATTGAAGTGGAGCATAAGCACTTATAATTTCTTCTTTATGCATCAAAGCGATGCATCAGCTTCAATAGTTTTGTGCTTATGCACCGAAATGGTGCATCGTCACTTATATTTACTTGTTGATGCATCAAAGTGTTGCATCAGGAAGATTATTTTCAATCTCATGCACCAAAGTGGAGCAACACTAACTCAATTAAGATACAAGTTGTATCATGAAGCCAGTTCAAATAGGAGACGACGATACAAGTTGTATCATGGGCCGGTTCAAATTAGAGTTTACGATACAAGTTGTATCATAAAGCTAGTTCTCATTGGAGTCGACGATACAACCTGTATCATGGGCCGGTTCAAAATAGAGTCGACGATACAAGTTGTATCATGGAGTCAGTTCTCATAGGTGCCGACGATTCAAGTTGTATCATGGGCCGGTTCTCATTGGTGTTGACGATACAAGATGTATCATTAAACTGGACCCCTCATTGGAGACGACGATACAAGTTGCATCATGGAGCCAGTTCAGATAGGACTCGACGATACAAGTTGTATCATGGAGCCGGTTCAAATAGGAGACGACGATACAAGTTGTATCATGGAGCCAGTTCTAATAGGAGCTGACGATACAAGTTGTATCATGGTGCCACTCCATAAAGCGAATAACGATACAACTTGCATCATAAATCCAGTCCAACCCCATCTACCCCAACACGCCCAGCACCCACAACCAACTCTGGAACAAGATGAAGTCAATTTCCTCAGAAATTGACGACCACACTTTTTAAATGAATCTTTTCGACCCCAGTCGAAAAGCACCTTATTACAAAAAAAGAAGAGTCGCCACCGCGACTCCTCTCTACAAAATTCTAATCAAATTTCTTAGCAGTTTTGTATAAAAATATGCTATGATTAAGCCAAATTTACTCCTATAAGGAATGATCAAATGTTCAAAAATATTAAATTTCCAATTGGCCTTCGCATCGCCAAAACTGGCATCGCTGTATTCTTATGCATCCTGACCGCGATGCTTCTCGACCTGGGAAGTCCCGCACTTGCTTGTCTGGCTGCGGTTTTCACGATGCGTCAGGATATGAACCAGAGCCTGCACTATGGCTCGATGCGCATTGCGGGTGTGTTTCTCGCGGGTGCGGTGACGATTGTGATGATTCTGCTGTTTCCGATTACTGGCGCCGCCGATCCGCTCATGCTCGCGCTCGTCCCGCTCGGCATCATCACTTACATTTTCCTCGCCGACAAATTCCATATGCATTCCGGCATCATCGTCGGCTGCGCCACCATGTTCATCATCCTGTTCGACATCCCCACCGACAACCAGCTCGCCTACGCCCTCAAACGCCTTGCCCTCACAGTCGTCGGCGTCGCTATCGCACTGATTGTCAATAAAATTTTACCCAACCATTATTCTTCAAAGGTATAATTAGCCCAACAAAAAAAGTAGTCGAAATCAAAATTCGGCTACTCTTTTTTTAATATCAACCCTCAGCAATTTCCATTTCCTCTGCTAAATTATGATAGTTGATTTCACCCTGCATAAATTCTTCATGATCAGTCGCGAAGTTCTGCATAATTGCGTCAATCGTTTGGATTTGGACAGTTGCGTCATCGACGATGTAGTCAATGATGTGACCGCCAAATGTGCGGTCATCGGAAATGAAATGACAGTGGAAACCACCTTTACTCACGCCATCAAATAAGTCAGGTGTCAAAATACCAATCGCAGTACCTTTTACATTAAAAGTCTCAAACTCTTCCTGTCCATTCGCGGCCTCAATCAAACGAGGATATGGCTTAGTCTGTGGTGAGACAGCACGTGTTTGCACAAATGGGTAGTGACCATCAATTCGAATCACCGAGAAAACATTTTTGCTGCGCACCATCCCCGTAATCACCGATCGGAGTTTCTTCAATGTAATCGGGCGCTCAATCTTATACTCCATATCGGGCTTAAAATCGGCGACCGCCGCGTAAGGCGTCGTCATGGACTCATCTGCGACAGTTACCTCGCCGGTATCCTTGATCTGGTAGATGACGCCGTCAAGCATCGTCAGCTCGCCGTCGAAAGTGTGGAAGGTGCCAATGCCGGTGTTACCGTATTTGTGGAGCTCGCTGAGCGGCAAAGTCCCATCAAAAAAACCAGCCATCAAATCCCCCAAAGTCTGATGCTGAAACAACACATTCATCCTAAAACCCCCTCAAAAAATAATATTATGACTATTCTAACACAGGAGAGGGCGGTTGAGGGGAGATTTTGGAGTGGGAGTCATTGGGATGGGGAATAACTTTTGAAATTGGGATAGTTGTTACCCGTTCATGTTGGTTTTGAGTAATAACTTTTAAAAATGTGAAAGTTATTCCTCGATTAGAGAATGAGAATAAGCTAGTGCACCGCTTTGGTGCATGGCTACAAAAGTAACTGAGTTGATGCACCACTTCGATGCATCCAAACAAAACTCAAATCCCAATACAAAACAATGGAACAAGATGAAGTCAATTTCCCCAGAAATTGACCACCTCAACCAAAGGAAAGGAGTCGCACAGGCGACTCCTAACCCAACCCCAAAGACCCACCCAAAATCTCACAACCACTCACCAATCTCTCACCCACACAAACCCAACCCCGCCAGCATTATATGACAAACCAAAATCTAGAATGTTATAATGTCAAAGCAAACAAGAATCTAGTCAACCAACTCAGCATATCGAAGAGGCAAGGGCATTAATGCGCCATGAAATATGGGTTTCCTAGCGTATTAGGAGCTGTGCGCGCGAAGCAAGCTACAGATTCAATAGCTAGGAAAAGTCTGAAGCTCCTCCGAAGGAGAGCGAAAGGCGTCCCCATGGCAGCAATGAATGACCTTGCCTCGCAGATATGCGAACCCCCACGGAGAAAATAATGAGCTGTATGCAGCAAATTCCAAACTAACAAAATAAATGACTTGCAATACCTTGCACTCTAATCTTTAACATGTTACAATACTCCTTGTGTAAAATAATGCAGCATTAAAAAAGAAAGCGCGTCAACAGTCCGAGCCTTTTAGAGGTCTACGAGTAACAGCGGCTGCAACAAGCGAAAGTAGAAGTAAGACTGCACGCATTCGATTTTTAAACAAATTATTTTACTCCAAAAAAACATATTGGAGGAATTTTATAATGGCAAGATATACAGGACCATCATGGAAAAAATCACGTCGTTTAGGTATTTCATTAACAGAAACAGGGAAAGAATTAGCACGCCGTCCATACGCACCAGGACAACACGGTAACCAACGCAAATCTTTAACTGAATACGGACAACAAATGCAAGAGAAACAAAAATTACGTTTCATGTATGGCATTAACGAACGCCAATTCCGTACTTTATTCGACAAAGCCGGAACAATGGAAGGTAAACACGGTGAAACGTTTATGGAGTTATTAGAAACTCGCTTAGACAACATCGTATACCGCCTAGGATTTGCTACAACACGCCGTCAAGCGCGCCAATTAGTAAACCACGGTCACGTAACAGTTGACGGAAAACGCGTTGACATCCCTTCATACTTAGTATCAGAAGGACAAGTAATCGGATTACGCGAACGCTCAGAAGGCCTAGATATCATCAAAGAAAGCCTAGAAGCAACAGTAAGCCGCTTAGACTTCTTATCATACGACGAAAACAAAAAAGAAGGTACATTAACTCGCATGCCAAAACGTGAAGAGTTAAACGCAGAAATCGACGAAGCATTAGTCGTTGAATACTACAACAAATTAGGTTAATCCTAACAAAATTCAAGCGTCCAACAGGGCGCTTTTTATTTCGTTAATACCCACAAGAATTTTTTGAAAAGTATTCAACCTAACGATTAATGAAAATAACTCCGATTACTGAAAGAATTTCATGAAAACATGACTTTTTCTAGTAAAAGGATAGATTAAATGCTATAATTTATGATGATATTTAGTCTGCAAGTGGCTAACATTTGACAGAATAGGAGCGAGAAGATGTCTTTTGTTGATATTTTATTCATCATTTTAATTATCGTCATTATCGTTGGTTTTTTCATCTACTACTTACGATCACGATATAAAAATGATATTGTTGAACTTGATAAACGAAAAGAAGAAATATTAAGAGTTAATGTCGCTGATCAATTGTACACGCTAAAAAACATGGAACTTTCAGGACAAACAAAACGTAAGTATGAAAGCTTAAATGCAACATGGCAAACAATTACAAATTTCAAACTAACTGAAATTGATTCAGCAATTGTCGGAGCCGAAACGCTTATTGACAACATGCGTATCCTCAATGTAAAAACAACCATTGAAGATGCACAAGAATTAATGGATGAAACCCAAGCACAAGTCGAAGAATTAGATACTGAATTATCAATCTTACTACAAGTACCTGACGACAACGCAGAACAAAACGAAGGCTTACTCGAACGTTACAACGAAGCACGTAAAAGTGTAATGAACCATAGTTTCGACTACGGACCAGCAATTGAAACGTTAGAGAAAAACATTCAATACTTAGAATTAAACTTTGCCCGCTACAACGAATTAACAGCAGACGGAGACCATCTTGAAGCTGAAGATATGTTAGGCACAATCGAGTCAGACTTATCGTCACTCGAATCAATTATCGAAAAAATCCCTGAAATGTACGATACAATCAAAAATGATTACGAAGACTCACTTGCAGACTTACGCTCAGGTTATGAAAAGATGATTGAAGAAAAGTATCAATTTGATTCACAAAATATTCCAGAACAAATTGATGAAATTCAAGAAAACTTAAATAACGCTAAAACTGACATCAAAAATGCTGACTTAAAAGAAGCACAAACAAAGATGGACAAAGCAGACCGCGATATCAATTCACTATATGATTTCCTCGGTGCTGAAGTTGAAGCAAAACAATATGTATTGAACCACTTACGCCAACTAAGAACGAAGTTCGATGCGGTAACGGAGAATAACCACTACGCTACGATCGAAGTTGACCGTATTTCTCAAAACTACATCTTACACGAAGATCAACCAGAACAAATCAAAGATTACCAACAAGCGATCTCTGACCAATATAATAAAATGGTTGAATTCAATGATGAATTAGATAACAATCAAGTTGTCTTTACTCAATTAGCTAAGCAAATTGATAAAGTTGACCGTCGCATTACTGATATCGATGAAGAACAAACTGCGATTGTTAAATCATTAAGTAATTTAAGTAAGGAAGAAAAAGACGCTAAGAGCAATCTAGATCTTTATGAATTAGATATGCGTAATATGAAACGCCGTCT
The DNA here is from genome assembly GCA_015863195.1 of Aerococcaceae bacterium DSM 111022. Classification (GTDB taxonomy): domain Bacteria; phylum Bacillota; class Bacilli; order Lactobacillales; family Aerococcaceae; genus DSM-111022. The sequence goes on from JACBXO010000010.1 coordinate 45,290, forward strand.
TGAAAAATTAAACTTACCTGGCTTATCTGAAATGTACTATGAATTATTCTACCGTGTAACTGACCAGATTGAGTACTTAGCTAGTCAGCTAAATCAAGTACGTGTCGACATGCGTCAAGTTAAAAATTTAGAATTTAGTCTTGAAGAAGATATGAACCGTCTTGAAGAGATGACGGAAAGTATTGTAGACAATGCAATCTTAACGGAATACATGATTCAACATTCAAATCGTTTCCGTTATGATTATCCAGAAATGGACGATGCGATTGTTGAAGCGGAGTATATGTTCTATGAGCAATACCGCTACGACGAAGCTTTAAATATTATCGAGAAAGCATTGTACCGTGTGGACCAAGATGGGCCGACACAAGTACGCCGCATGTATCGCCAAGAAAAGCAAAATCGAATTTATTAATCATTCATTCAAAAGAGGCTCTATGCGAGCCTCTTTTTTGTTTGACATAAATTTATTCCGCGTATCTGCGAGTCAATACGCATATTTATGAGACAAGGGCCATTCATCGATGCCATGGGAACGTCCTTTGATTTCTGCGAAATCTCCGGACTTGCCTAGCTATGAATCTGTAGCGCGCGTTGCTTGCACAGCTTCTATACGCTAGTTCATCCAAAAGTCATGGCTCATTCATGGCCCTTGTCTCTTCAATATGCTCGGTTTGCTGATGGAATTGTGAATGCATAAATAAAAGGGAGACAGAGTTGTGATAATTGATAATTCTAATTTTGGAAGGCTTGAAAATGGAAAGTTTCCAGAATATCTGAGAAACATTCTTCAAGTAGGGGTAAAGTAAGGAAAATTTGTCTTGAGATTAAAGAACATTCCACAGAATAGCAAAAAATGAGGAATGTTTCGGTCGGAATCTGAGAACTTTCTCCATTTCCTACCAACTTAGCTCAACAAACACCAACCCTTACCAAACTCTGGAGTAAGATGTAGGAGTCGCCCGGCGACTCCCTCTACAATTTGAATGTTGCTTTTAGCCGGCTGGCTAAAAGCTTCTTTAAGAGAAGGGCGTCAATTTCTGAGAAAATTGACCTCTGCTTTGTTCCATAGATAAGGGGCTAATAAGAATAGTTTGGATCGCGATTTAAAGACAATTTCTAGATTCTAACTAGTCGGCGTAACAATCACTAACTCACAGCAAACTCTGGAGAAAGGATGTAGGAGTCGCCCGGCGACTCCCTCTACAATTTGAATGTTGCTTTTAGCCGGCTGGCTAAAAGCTTCTTTAAGAGAAGGGCGTCAATTTCTGGGGAAATTGACCTCTGCTTTGTTCCATAGATAAGGGGCTAATAAGAATAGTTTGGATCGCGATTTAAAGACAATTTCTAGATTCTAACTAGTTGGCGTAACAATCACTAACTCACAGCAAACTCTGGAAAAAGGATGTAGGAGTCGCCCGGCGACTCCCTCTACGTATTTGAATGTCGCTTTTAGCCAGCTAGCTAAAAGCTTCTTTAAGAGAAGGGCGTCAATTTCTGGGGAAATTGACCTCTGCTTTGTTCCATAGTTTGTGGTTGGTGATGGTGTGTTTGTAATTAAATAGTTAACTTTGCCTAGTTACTTTAATTTCATAGATTAATCGGAATAAGTGTGAGTTGTTTATGTTTGAACTCACAAACAACTAACAGATACAGCAAAAGTGTGAATTGATTCTGTTTCAAATTCCAAACAACCAACAGATACGCCATAAGTGTTAGTAGTTTGCGTTCTAAAAACCAAACACCCAACAGATACGACAGAAGTGTGAGTTGTTTCTATTCCAAACAACCAACAGAAACGGCAGAAGTGTGAGTTGTTTCTGTTCCAAATTCCAAACAACCAACAGATACAACAGAAGTGTGAGTGGATCCTATTTCAAATTCCAAACAACCAACAGATACGCCATAAGTGTGAGTTGTTTCTGTTCCAAATCGCAAACAACTAACAGATACGCCATAAGTGTGAGTTGTTTGCGTTCCAAAACGCTAACAACCAACAGATACAACAGAAGTGTGAGTTGTTTATGTTTGAACTCGCAAACAACTAATAGAAACGGCATAAGTGTGAGTTGTTTATGTTCCAAATCGCAAACAACCAACAGATACAGCAAAAGTGTGAGTTGTTTCTGTTTTAAAACCCAAACAACCAACAGAAACGGCAGAAGTGTGAGTTGTTTCTTTTTCAACTCCCAAACAACCAACAGATACGCCATAAGTGTGAGTTGTTTCTGTTCCAAACAACCAACAGAAACGGCATAAGTGTAGTTGTTTCTGTTCCAAATTCCAAATT
>JACBXO010000011.1 GCA_015863195.1 Aerococcaceae bacterium DSM 111022
CAAATGTCTTACTATCAGCATCTCGGGACATCATGTTAATCACCCATTTTATTTTTATTATACAGGAAAAACCCCTTGAAATCACTATATATCAGTGTTTTCAAGGGGTTTGTCTACAGCCTGAGTTTCATATAATGAAACTTTTTTTAAATTGTTTAATGGTAAAAATAAAGGTATTGTATAATACAATTCAATTTTTTCCATATGAGCAGGTATTATACTGCCATTTGAATATTGCGGTTAGATAGCTCCACCTGTGTGGACTTTAGTCCCACTCAGTGCGGAGAAATGCTCCGTTGGTGCGAAAGGTGCTCCATAGTTATTAAAATTTTATGAACAAAAGGCTATTAATCCCAAGAATAGGACTAATAGCCTATATTTTATTCTCCTAAAGCTTCGTCAATATATTTAATGATTATTACGCGCCTTCAGGCCCACCTATCCACTCTCTTGAGTCTTTGGATATCCAATTGGAGTCCGCTTATGTTAACGTCAAGTAAACAAGCATTTTAGCGGAAAGAACACAAAAAAAGCTTTGCAATTCCTTTAAGGAACTGCAAAGTTTTTTTTAAGTAACTTAATTTTACAAAAATAGTGAAATCATTTGAATAGTTGTTTATTTACCCATAGTTGGGAAGCCTCATCTAACATTTCTTGCCAATTTTCAAAAGATGTAGTTCTATTAACAAACGAATCTAGTTCATCGTCTGGGATACTTGAAATATCTTTTCAATTAAACTTGCTTTTATCTTCAAAGGAATCGATATTTTCGAAGTTAGTATATTCTTGCATAAAACTGTCTGGAAATAATTCATCAAAACTTACTTCATGTTCTCCATTTAGTCTTTCGGCATTTTTAATTTGTTTATCAAGATCTTTTTTAAGTTTATCTAGACCAGAAGTATCTAATTCAAATTTCATTACATCACCTCATTTCTTTGTGGATTTGATTCATATATTACCAAAGTCCGAAAGTTTTCCCAGCTTGTTCCAGAGCTGTTTGTGTAGCTAATGCGGCAGGTGTAACTGTTTTTTTATCTGCTCCTAAGCCAAGCCCTTCCAATTTATCCTCATCTTCTCCTTTGGCTGTTAAGAATAAAATAGGATAGTCCTTCTGTTCTTTCAGTATTTTCATTAAAGAAAAGTCGTCACCATCGGGCAGCATGACATCTAGTATTGCTAACTCTGGTGAATACTCCTTAGCTACGCTCACTGCTTCTTTGGCTGTCTGTGCAGTTTGGATATTCTCGAAATCATATTCTTTTAAAATAGAAGCCACCATATCTAACAGTTCAGGTTCATCATCAACTAATAAGATTCTTTTTTGTTTGTTGAATTGCAATAATTATTGCAATTCAACTTATAATAGTAATCAATAATATGGTTATCGATATATTTATGACGTTTAATCATATTTTGAACAGTATAATATAAAATCATACGAGCTCTTTTATTTCCTCTTTTTTGAATTCGGTCTCTTTTATAAATAGTTCCAGACTGATACCTTCGAATATCAATTCCAACAAATGCGTTCAATTGTTTATTGGTTTTAAAACGCTGAATATCACCCAACTCAGCTAATAATAATGCACTGGTAACTTCCCCAATACCAGGGATACTTTCTAATATAGAAAATTCAGTGAGTACGGTTGCCTCAGAAATCAATTCCTTTCAGATTTCTCTTTTTTCATCAAGCAATCTATCAATGTTTTTAATCCGCTTTCTTACTTGTTTGACTCGAAAGCTATCTTTATTAACAATCGGATAAGATTTTTCTGCACACTTTTGAATCCACTCGGCTTTATCACCTGCTTGTTGGTCTGAAATTCTTTTCTTAGTCTGCTTTTTTATAAAATTTTTAATTTTGGTTCGTGAATGATCATTTACATAATCAGGATGAGGATATTTTTCTAGAACTTTTAGAATATATTGGGATAAATTGTCCTTGTAAATTTCTTCAATCCCTGGAAAAGTATATTGTAACTCACTATGCAGGTAATTCCTATTCACTAATAGTTCGTCATGAACTTGATGATATGAAAATGACATTGCTTTAAGTTCTTTGTATCGAAGAGAAGGAGGAATAGTGATTTGACGGTTGAATTTTAAATGGGATAAGGCGAGACGATGAGCGTCTGTTTGATCTGTTTTCATTTGTCTAAGTGTAGCTGTTTGAAAACTAACTTCCAATGGATTTAAGCAATAATAATTAAAGCCATTGGTTTCAAACAAATGTTCCAACAGTTTAGAATACACACCTGTGGCTTCAAAAACCAATTCCACTTTATTTCTTTTTAAAAAGGGTAAGAGTTCATTGAATGTCGTTTGATTATGCTTTATTTCACCTTCATAAATCAATTCTAGACTTTTATAAAGTACCATATAACTTTTTCCTTTACTTACATCAAATGCCATTACATACATGATTTAACCTCCTTTCACTTAACTTGAAGTCTTCACTAAGATTTGTCTATCTATTTTCCTAATTACGATCTTATAGACCAACATACTATAAACAAATTAAACAAAAATAGTGAAGTGGACCTGTTTGACATTCGGATTTTAAAACCCACTAGTGTTGTCGGTCTCAAATACTTCACATCTACTATAAAAAAAATAGTAGTGTAATACCACCGTCGTGGATATTACACTACTAATCTTAGTATGTTTGACATAGAGCCAAAAATATTTTGACGACAAAAACTCCCATGCGTCGCGTCAGTAACGCATGGGAGTTTCTGTTGTCTTAGAAAGTTCATCTTTGTGAAATGACTATTCTTTCGTACGACGTTTTGTATCAACAACCATGAGACCTGCTCCGGACAATAAGGCTACCATTGCTAAGGCTAAGGTTTCCATTGTCTGATCGTTTTCACCAGTCTCTGGTAATGTACCAATACTTTGTTTAACTAATGCTACTTGTTCATCAACACTTGGTTCCGCTGGTTCTACTGGATCACTTGGATCTGCTGGATTAGGTGTCGGATTTCCAGGTATTTCTGGTTCGCCCGGTTCGCCCGGTTCGCCTGGTTCGCCCGGTTCACCCGGTTCGCCTGGTTCACCTGGTTCGCCTGGTTCGCCCGGTTCACCCGGTTCGCCCGGTTCACCCGGTTCGCCCGGTTCGCCCGGTTCACCTGGTTCGCCCGGTTCACCCGGTTCGCCCGGTTCACCCGGTTCGCCCGGTTCACCCGGTTCGCCTGGTTCGCCCGGTTCACCCGGTTCGCCCGGTTCACCCGGTTCGCCTGGTTCACCTGGTTCGCCTGGTTTACCTGGTTCGCCTGGTTCGCCCGGTTCACCCGGTTCGCCCGGTTCACCCGGTTCGCCCGGTTCGCCTGGTTCGCCCGGTTCACCCGGTTCACCCGGTTCGCCCGGTTCACCCGGTTCGCCTGGTTCACCTGGTTGTCCTGGTTCACCTGGTTCGCCTGGTTCACCTGGTTCGCCCGGTTCACCTGGTTCGCCCGGTTCGCCCGGTTCACCTGGTTCGCCTGGTTCACCTGGTTCGCCTGGTTCACCCGGTTCGCCTGGTTCGCCTGGTTCACCTGGTTCGCCTGGTTTACCTGGCATGCAACAAGGAATCTCAATCGTTACCGTTGAATTGTCAGTGTACACAATCGTTAATTGACCATCAATCGTATAAATTTTCTTGATGCCGCGTCCATCTTTACCATCACGGATGAAGTGACGACTAGACTCATTACCGTCAGCGTCTTTCACAATCACCCATAGTCCAGTGTCGCCATTTTCATTGGTTCCTGGAATGGTTTCGATACTTGGTGAACGTCCGTCTTCGCCGTCTTGGCCATCACGGACAAATTCACGAGAAACTTCATTGCCATCGCCATCATAAATGATGATCCACTGGCCACTTTCACCTTTTTCATTCTTACCAGGCTCTACTTTGACGGATGGTGTTTTACCATCGACGCCATCTTTGCCATCTTGACCATCTTGGCCATCTTTGCCGTCATGGATGAATTCACGCACGATTTCGTCGCCATTCGGACGCGTAATGATTAACCAGTAACCACTATTGCCTTGACCATCTTCGCCTGGCTCTGTGCGAACTTGTGGTGTTTCACCATCTTTGCCGTCTTGGCCATCTTTACCGTCACGACCATGGTAAATCGTACGTGTTTCAGTCGTACCATCTGGATGAGTGATACGAATAATCACACCGATTTCATTGCCATCACGGTCGACGACAGGTTCTGTCGTGATAGTTGAAGATTGACCATCTTCGCCGTCTTGACCATCTTTACCATCTGCGATAAAGTCACGATCTAATTCTTGACCTGTCTCACGGTCGCGGATAATAATCCAGACACCAGTTTGGCCATTGAAGCTGCCTGGTTCTGTTGTGGCCGTGATGGATTTTCCATCTTCGCCATCTTTGCCGTCGCGACCATCGCGAATAATGTGCGTATGCGATGATCCATCAGGATTAGTAATCGTAATCTCTACACCTGTTTCAGTATCACGAGAAGAAATTGTTGGTGATTTTCCATCTTCGCCATCTGCGATGAACTCACGGTCTATTTCTTGGAAAGTATCCCGATCACGGATAATCAACCATGTCCCTGATTTACCATCATGATCTCCACGCTCAACGGTGGCGATAATTGATTTTCCATCTTTTCCATCTTGGCCGTCTTGACCATCTTGACCATGATAGATAATACGTTCTTCTACTCGTCCATCTGGATGGGTGATGATAATCTTGTAGCCCAATTCCTTACCATTTGGATCTGTGATTGGTTCCGTTGTGATTTCTGGTGATTTACCGTCTTCACCATCTTGACCATCCACTCCGTCTGCTCCGTTTTCGCCATTCGCAACGAAGTCTCGGTCTAACTCTTCACCGGTATCACGGTCACGGACAATAATCCAAACGCCTTCTTTTCCTTGGAAAGTACCTGGTTCGGTTTCAACAGTAACAGATTGACCATCTTGACCGTCTTGGCCGTCTTGGCCGTCGGCTCCGTCAGCACCATCTTTACCATCTTTACCATCACGGACAATCGTTTCTGTTGTTGTCCCGTCTGGGTTTGTAATGATAATTGTGTAGCTTCCATCGCCATTGTCAACCACTTCTACAGTTGGTGATTGACCATCTTCTCCGTCGGTTCCATCTTGGCCGTCACGGATGATTGTTTCGGTCGTTGTACCATCTGGGTTAACGATGGTTACAGTGTGAGTGCCGTCGCCGTTGTCTACTACTGTCGCTGTTGGGGACTCACCATCTTCACCATCACGGATGATTGTTTCGGTTGTTGTACCATCTGGGTTAACGATGGTTACAGTGTGAGTACCGTCGCCGTTGTCTACCACTTCTACAGTTGGTGATTGACCATCTGCTCCGTCGGTTCCATCTTGGCCGTCACGGATGATTGTTTCGGTCGTTGTACCATCTGGGTTAACGATCGTTACAGTGTGAGTGCCGTCGCCGTTGTCTACCACTGTCGCTGTTGGGGATTCACCATCTTCACCATCACGGATGATTGTTTCGGTTGTTGTACCATCTGGGTTAACGATGGTTACAGTGTGAGTGCCGTCGCCGTTGTCTACCACTGTCGCTGTTGGGGACTCACCATCTTCACCGTCACGGATGATTGTTTCGGTCGTTGTACCATCTGGGTTGACGATGGTTACGGTATGAGTACCGTCGCCGTTGTCTACCACTGTCGCTGTTGGGGACTCACCATCTTTACCGTCACGGATGATTGTTTCGGTCGTTGTACCATCTGGGTTGACGATGGTTACGGTATGAGTGCCGTCGCCGTTGTCTACCACTGTCGCTGTTGGGGATTGACCATCTGCTCCGTCGGTTCCATCTTGGCCGTCACGGATGATTGTTTCGGTTGTTGTACCATCTGGATTGGTGATGATCACTGTATGCGTTCCATCGCCATTGTCACGGACTTCGGCCGTTGGTGATTCACCATCTGCGCCATCTTGACCAGGGTCACCTTTCTCACCTTTTTCACCATCACGTATCGTGGTTTCTGTGGTTGAGCCATCTGGGTTGGTGATGATGACTGTGTGTGTGCCGTCGCCATTGTCGCGGACTTCAGCCGTTGGTGATTGACCGTCTGAGCCATCTGCTCCGTCAGCTCCATCTTGACCGTCACGTATGATTGTTTCGCTCGTTGACCCGTCTGGGTTGGTGATAATCACTGTATGCGTGCCATCGCCATTGTCGCGGACTTCAGCCGTTGGTGATTGACCATCTTCGCCATCTGCGCCGTCTGCTCCGTCTTGACCGTCACGTATGATTGTTTCGCTCGTTGACCCGTCTGGATTGGTGATAATCACTGTATGCGTGCCATCGCCATTGTCACGGACTTCAGCCGTTGGTGATTGACCGTCTGCTCCGTCTTGACCAGGGTCACCTTTCTCACCTTTTTCACCATCACGAATCGTGGTTTCTGTGGTTGAGCCATCTGGGTTGGTGATAATCACTGTGTGTGTGCCGTCGCCATTGTCACGGACTTCAGCCGTTGGTGATTGACCGTCTGCGCCATCTTGACCAGGGTCACCTTTCTCACCTTTTTCACCATCACGGATCGTGGTTTCTGTGGTTGAGCCGTCTGGGTTAGTGATGATTACTGTATGCGTGCCATCGCCATTGTCGCGGACTTCAGCCGTTGGTGATTGACCATCTTCGCCGTCTGCTCCATCAGCTCCGTCTTGACCGTCACGTATGATTGTTTCGCTTGTTGACCCGTCTGGGTTGGTGATAATCACTGTATGCGTGCCATCGCCATTATCGCGAACTTCGGCCGTTGGTGATTGACCGTCTGCGCCATCTGCTCCGTCAGTTCCATCTTGACCAGGGTCACCTTTCTCACCTTTTTCACCATCACGAATCGTGGTTTCAGTGGTTGATCCGTCTGGGTTGGTGATAATCACTGTATGTGTGCCATCGCCATTGTCACGGACTTCAACCGTTGGTGATTGACCGTCTGCGCCATCTGCTCCGTCAGCACCATCTTGACCGTCACGTATGATTGTTTCGCTCGTTGAGCCATCTGGATTGGTGATGATCACTGTATGCGTGCCATCGCCATTGTCACGGACTTCAGCCGTTGGTGATTCACCATCTACGCCGTCTGATCCGTCTTGACCGTCACGTATGATTGTTTCGCTTGTTGAGCCATCTGGATTGGTGATGATCACTGTATGCGTGCCATCGCCATTGTCACGAACTTCAGCCGTTGGTGATTGACCGTCTGCGCCAGGGTCACCTTTTTCACCATCACGAATGATTGTCTCAGTCGTTGATCCGTCTGGGTTGGTGATAATCACTGTATGCGTGCCATCGCCATTGTCACGGACTTCAGCCGTTGGTGACTGACCATCTGCGCCGTCTGATCCGTCACGTATGATTGTTTCGCTCGTTGACCCGTCTGGATTGGTGATAATCACTGTATGCGTGCCATCGCCATTGTCGCGGACTTCGGCCGTCGGTGATTGACCATCTGCACCATCTGCTCCGTCTGCGCCATCTTGACCAGGGTCACCTTTTTCACCATCACGTATCGTGGTTTCTGTGGTTGAGCCATCTGGGTTGGTGATGATCACTGTGTGTGTGCCGTCGCCATTGTCACGGACTTCAGCCGTTGGTGATTGACCATCTGCGCCATCAGTCCCATCTTCTCCATCTTTACCATCAGGAATGAATTGATCTTCTTCTTTTTCGAATTCATTGGTATTCGGGTTGAAGATTCGAACAGTGATACGTGTTCCTGGAACCTGTTCCCCGGTTTCTGGATGCGTATCGGTCACACGTTCCGTAATGATAATCGGTTCGTTTGGTAGTAATGGTTGTGCCGGTTCTGCTGGTTTCGGTGCGGGAATATGCACTTCACGGCCCGTGTTATAAATAATGGTGACACTGCCGTCTGGGTTTGTGCGAGTTTCCGTAATTGTTTCAAAGTTATACTCAAAGATTTCATCTTGCGCTTCTTGAATCACTTCACGCGATACTTCTTCCCAGTATTGACCACGCATTTGAATGAAGTTTTCCGGTGTGAAATCAGGGATCGTTTCAGGATCGACATGACGATACAAGACACGAACACGTTCGTCGCGACCTTCTTGAACTTTAACGATTTGACCCGGTGCCACCGTCCCATTATAACGGAATTGGGTCTTGAAGCTTGAATCTTCAACGGTCATTTCGTACAGTTCTTCAGGTTCTTGAATTTGAACACGTTGGTAAACATAAGTGATTTCTTGAGTTTCATTAGGAATATAAGCTCCAGCAGCTAAACTACCATCAGCATTATAAGTTGGAGAGTTAACAAGATTATCTACTCCGACAAACGAATATTCTTCATATCCAAGTCGGTCTTCACTCTCTGTAGTATATAAATCTGAACTTGTCCCTGTTTGCACAGGCTCATCAAAAGTAGCATCAACGGAAATAACATTTCCAAGTTCATCTACCGTAACATATCGATGATGCTCAATAAAACTCCCTTGCTGAGCAACAGGGTCTCCAGTGGTATTATCTCCTGTAGACGCAGAACCACCAATAATAGGCATTTCACCCCAGCCAAACCTTGACGCGCCTCTACTCAAAAGTGAAGTAGTAACATTGACTAAGCTTGGATTGTTATCTTCAAAAGGGACTTGCCAAACGACTACATAACGTTTACCTTCTTGGGCCAAACCAGGAAGTAAAATCTCATTATTACCGTTGGTTTGTACAGAAGAAGTGACATCATTATAGCCTGATGGCGGATTTTGCGTGTCAACATAATAACTTTCCAGCAAATCAGTTCGATCAGGGACTTCGTAAACCTTATAACTTAGCTGGCTAAGGTCTAGATTTCCGTTGTTATCAACAAACTCCACTCCTGGATAATAAGGAGTCTGATATCGCATTGGAATATTGTTACCAGGGGCATTCACGATTGACGTGAACTGCCATTTACCATCCGGTGTGAGGAAACGGATAGGTTGGCCTTGAATATCTTGATTGCCATTAAATCCATAATCCACTTGAAGATTGTGTGTTTTTTGTTCTCCGGCAAGATTAATCTTAGCACTAATTTCCTGATTTTGTTTTGTAACTATTTCTTGTCTAGGTGCTACAGGAATTATAACTGACCCTCTAATATTATTAAATTGGTCAACCACATCTGTGAAGACCATATTAATTTGGTTGGGAGCGCCACTTTTTTGTTGATAATGCCCTGGATACGAGCCTCCTGCCAGGAGTGTGCCGGTCGGATTAAAAATTATTTCTAAACCATCCAACTCATAAAGAGATCCTAAATAAAGATTAGGATCAAAGTTAATCGTGAAATAGTCGCCTGCTTGAACCGAATCATCTACTTTAAAATCAGCCTCAATATATAAAGCATTTTCAGAAGCTCTTTGATAAACTTGGGGATTTTCTACTCGTTGTTCTCCTTCTCCCGTGACAAACTTAATGTTCTCAAAGGTCACCAAATGATCCACATTCTGACCCTGATTAGCTTGCCTTGTACGATAGAAAGTTGGGCCTGCTGTTAAGCCGGCTTCTTCAAAGGTCATGCCTTCATTAGCAGGTCTTGGAGAAGCTGAATTGATATCCACTGTGACAGGAACGATTTCAGTCGTTCCATTTTGTGTTTCAGTAATCTCTTCTTCGGTGGTTTCAAAAAATTGAACTTCTGTAGGACCTTCTTCTTGATGAGAATCAGTCTCAAGAGTTACATGAGAATCTCTTTGTTCTGGATTGATTTCGATTTCAGTTTCTTCTGACTCTTCAATTATCTCTCCTGAAACTTTTTTCTCATTCGTTGTCGAACTATCTTCTTGAATTTCAGTTTTTAATTCAGGAATGTTGTGACTTTCAACTTGAGTTGTTTCCGCAGTTTCTTGAAGGTCAGTAGTTTCTGTTTGTTCTACTATATTATTTTCACTAAAAGTCTTTTCTTGCGTAGTCTCATTAAACTCTTCATTAGTTACTTCTTCGGCGATAGTGGTAGCTTCTTCAAATGATTCATTATTCACGTCTTCAGCAGTAACTGATTCTTCAATAAAGCTATCTTCAGTAGCTAAATCTCTAACTCCTGGTTCTTCGATGGGCGTATAATCTTCATTGACCGGCTTTTCGTGAGTGATTTCACTAATGAATTCACCTTCATCAGCTGATACTGACGAAACATTACCAAAGAAAATTCCGGCACCTACTGCTACAGAAGCCACACCGACACTTAGTTTCTTAATTGAGTAACGATAATACTTATTTTCTTGTTTTTCGATTAAAACTTTTTTGTTGTTTTTTCCAACCATCAACTATTCCTCCTAGAATGTTTCTATAAAAAACTTATTTATTACAATCCTGAATAATTCATACTTCTAATTTATTAGTTATTTTATGTTTTTCTGCAGTAATTTAAACGTGATTCTAAATATTTGCAGTTTAGTCAAGTCCATAATCCTGTGTAAAATACGTTTGATAAAAAACCATAAAAAAAATATAAACATATTCATAAACAGGTGATAAAATAAATAACGCTCACTCCTGAATCCGTATGAATTTGCCAATAATCTCATCGGTGAGATTTCTAATCGAGGTATTTCTTTCAAAGGCTTCCTTTCGAAGCCATTCATAATATATTTTACTTATACGAACAGATTTTGTCTTATTTATTTTGCATTTTGGCACTAGAGTTTCTCCTATAATTAGTCTCCTCTCTCCTAAAAATAATATGTAGATTAATTATACATTTATTAATCTACATATTATTTTAATTATAATTCAATTCATACATTTTTTTTATAAAACCGATGACCTTCCTTTTTTTAATCACGTCTAAAGAGAATTTCTTCACATTAAAATGTAGAATATTCTTAAAAATTCAAAAAAAAATAGTAAAACAGACTTTTACAACGATTATTTTGTCCTTTATATACAAAATCTGAGTCAAATTTTAAATTTATGTTAAACGAACGTAAAAAAAAATAATATATTTTTTTTTGTGCTCTGGTTTGATATAATTCTATTATTGCTATCTTGAATAATCAAACTAGCTAAATATATTTATGGGGGCTTTAGATATGAAAGCTTTGCTTAAAAAAAATGAACAAAGACAACTCGATTTAATTGACATTCTCTATGCTCGTACACAAGCTATCTCTATTTCAGAGGTGGCAAATAAGCTTGGTTACTCGGAACGTACTATTGCTTTGGATATCAGGGCTCTTCAAGAGAAATTTCCTTTTTTAAATTTAAAAGTGAATAATCAAAGCATAACGATGGCTATCGAGCCGCATTACAATATTTGTTATGTGTATCAGTATATGTTTCAATGCAATACGGGCGTCCAGTTACTCGAACGGCTTTTTTTGTATAAGCAGACGCATCTTAAGGATTTGTTAACCCTCTTGGAACTCAGCCAAGCGACTGTTTATCGTCTGATTGAACAAGTCAATGAACAAATCACCCATAACTATGAGGTCAAAATAGACACCAACCCATTCCAGCTAAAGGGAGATGAGGATAAGATAAGAGGTTTATTTTCCCAACTCTATTCAGATATTTATACGCCTTTAGAATGGCCTTTTATAAATATTGATGAGGCTGCTATTGCGGATTTAATCATAATAGTAACGGGTGCTATACATTATCCTTTGAATTATATTGGCATTAATTACATGAAATTTTTGGTTGCTGTCAACCTCGTTCGTTTAAGACAAGGTCATGATGTTGAGATTGAGAGCGAAAAAGCAGCCTACATTTACAAAACACTCCAATCAACCCCTTTTATGAGTGATCAAACGAAACAGACAATGAAACGATTAGGCGTACCTTTAAATCAACATACAGTGAATCAGCTTTTTCATGTTTTCATCAACTCGGATTATATTTTCCCCAATTCTAAAATTATTAATTTTTCAAAAGATATCGATAAGCGTATAGAATCCTTTAACCACTTCAACTATATAGTTGAAACCTTAAAAAAAGAATTCGATTTAACATTCGATAACCCTGGTCCCTTAATTTTAAATCTCCATAACGGTGCTATTTTAAATCGTCTAGATATTGATTCAGGAAATATTCTTCTTGACAGCAAAACAAAATTCATTGAAGATTTATCACGTCGTTTCCCAGATTTTATTTCAAGAGCTTCTCAGCTCTTTCAAGAGTATTGCATGAAAATGGGGAGTAAATGGGATCGATTCCTTAATGATCGGCTTATCCACCACTTATTTATTCATTGGGAAACGTTATATACCCAACTCGTTAAAAATAAACGGATTATAGAGGTAATTATTGTGTGTAATTATGAACCCAATCATGCTTTCTTTTTAAAGGAGTATTTTGAACTTCATTTTGGAAAGAAAGTACGTTTTAATATATATAACGATTCTCAAATATCTATCACGCAATTAAAAAAAGTATCTGAACCCATTATTCTATCTACTTTCCATATTCCGTTCATTGAAGGAAAATATATTATCAATATTAATTTTTTTCCTTCCGAAGATGATTTAGAAAAAGTGTATAATGTTTTGAAGAAAATGAGAGCAATGAGTAAAACAATAGAATAACTTTCATGTGTATGTCATCCAATAAACAGCAAACGCCACTAATATTGTAGAACTAAAGTATGCATTCAGTATTGTGATTATTAAAAGAAGACAAGTACTCTATTACTGTAATTTGTTTACTCATGTTTATGGCAATATAGAAATGCCTCCAGATTGCAATGAAAAAGTACATAGCTTAGCAATAAAAAAACATACTAAGATTAGTAGTGAGAAGTCCACGACGGTGGATTTTTCACTACTATTTTTATATGGTAGATATGAAGAAGAGATCGTAAGGCCTTTTGGTTAGTAAACCGAATAAAAAAACTGGTCCACTTCATATCCTTATAAGAATTGTTAATGATGAATCTAATTTAGCATTAACACGGCGTCCATGCGGACGCGATAATGGACAGAATCGTTCATAATGCGGTTTGGTATGACACGGGTCAACTAAACATGCGCGAACACAAAGCAATCAATTAAAAACTGTAGAAATAGTCATGCTGAAATTGGCATGGCTATTTTACTGGACTCGATCTGCGTACCAGTGGACTCAAATTGGATATTGAAAGACTCGATAGGACGAATAGGTGGGCCTGAAGGCGCGTAATAATCACTCAGGATAACGCCCTTCAATTTCTTTTGAAAAAATATCCTCAAAACCATCATTTAGATCATTATTATCATAATACGCATAAAAGTATTTTTCACTAGAAGTAAATCTTGTAGAATTTCCTTTCCACAAAGGACTTTTTTTATGAGGAACAAATAAATCATAAGTATGTATTCTATTATCTTTACTCCATGATTTTAAATACACTCTTGGCACGTAATGACTGTTTTTCACTTTCGCCATTCTACACATCCTTTTTATAGTTTATCATCTCTTATCATGTATTTAAGCTTAATATCAATCTCTGACTGTCCGTGAGTGCAAGAGAACATAGAATGATTACTTAAATTACTAATTACTTTCTCAAAGCGAAGTCAAATATGTTTGCTTCACAATAATTTTATTGCTAAGTAGTTATATTGTATAATTAAAATTAGTTTCTAAAAAAGCACCTAGATGACACAAAATATAGAACTCTTATAAATTCACTTCAGAAAAAGTAAGAACTCGACTGAGATCTAACTCTATTATTGAAGCATCTTTTTATTTTTCGTAACAATATATTGAGCGATTGACAATAAAAAAAGTAAGAAAACGACAATTTCCATGTCATTTTCTTACTTTTTAATTTTTCTCTATTTAAATTAAACATTAAACTTTCAGTAATGCTAACCAGTTATCTGGAAATCCGATGTAATATAAGTTAATATCCATGTAACTTATTTTAGAACTTAAATCAGTTAAGAAGGTATTCCAACTAGCCTGTTCATTGACTGGTAAAGTTTGGTAAAACTCTTTAATTACACAAAAAGCACCAAATAACGTGTGTTTTAATTTTTCAAAGGATTCATCGTCATAAGAAGGTTGAATATTATTTCGAATATCATCGGTTAAATGAGGATTATAATTAAATTTCCTTCCATAAATTCTGGCTGTGTGGGCACAAGTATTTCTTAGCTGTCGTATGGTGTCTACCCATTGAATTATCCATTCATCCTTTATTTTAAAACCTGAAGTTCTAACCCAGTTTTTTCTGTATGGACGGTCTAATTTATAAAGAAATGTAACAATGTTCCCCAGTGTAAGATGTTCTACGATTACCCAAAAAGGTATGTTTCCAGAATAATATTCTACATGGTGTTTTATGCTAGGATCTTTATCTTGTTTATCGAGCATTAGCGATGCATAGTTAGATAGCATTTCAGGCAAATTCTTAGTTTCTTTTTTCTTATAAATTATTGGGTCAATATAACATAACGCTTCGAATTTTTCTCCATTTTCAATTTCTTCAAGAAAATCATTTTTATATTTCAATGATATTGAATATGCTAAAGTGGTCTTGATTGTTATCTCTATAGTTGTGAGAAAATTCCAAATTTCTCTTCTTAAATAATTATCAAACTCATAAATTTCATACATTCGTGTTAAAGAATTGTTATTTTCTTCAGTAAAAAACCTAAATACAGATAACCGATAGTAATTAATATAAGGAAGACGCTGTTTCAGAAATTCTTCCTCTTCTTGATTTACTTTTATTCCACTCTTTCTTAATTGATCAGGTAATAAACTATTTTCCATTGCTTTTTTTGGAGAACGACTATCCTTCACTTTAAGATCTTTAGCCAATTTATTTATTGGGAAAGAGTCCCCATAAACAGAAAGCGTGTCGTAGTTCTTTATGTCATATATTTTGAAAGCTTTATTAATTTCTTTAACATGCTTTTTTAGTATTTTATCTTCTTCCAAATATAACTACTCCTTCCTGAAAACACAAAAATAGGCCTTTCCTGGTTCGCAGACTAAAAGTCCTAGGCGCGGAAAGGCTCGCTCAATTTTATAGTACACCTTATAATATAATATGTCAATTTATTTTCTCAGAAATTATCCCAACAACTTATTCTGTCTATTAAATAATTATCACTCACAAAACCAAGTTTAGTTTCAAAATTTCTCTTACTAGATTCTACTAGCTTTAAGGACTATTCTTTTTCTTTCTCTTTTTCAAACTCTAATAAGCTTAAAGTATTTTTTAAACGAACAGCAACCTCTTCTAAATCGTCAAATTTATGAAGCTCTTTCTCAAGCATAGGCATAATATACTTATGAAATCCTGCTCTTCGTTCTATTTCATATCTATAGTTACTGTCTTTAGATTGTTCGTACTTATTTACATTAAAATTAAACATATGTACATTTTGTTTTTCAACTCCATATAACCGAGCCAGCATTATAAAATCTGGACTGTATTTAAATGAAGCGAAGTGTTGTATCGCTTGACTAACAAGACTGTCCTCATATCCATAATAGGCTGGATTATCTAATAAAAATTTCTCCATAACTTCGTAAAAATTTACTCTATCATCCTCTGTAAGATCTCTAATTTCTCCAAATATATCTTTTAAATATTCTCTAGGTTTTCCATACAATAAATCATTTACCGTTAATTCTTTGGCTTCTTTCAGTTTAATAATTTTTTTGATTGTTTTGTTACTAGGTATTGCAAATTTATTTTCATAATGACTAACTGAGGATGGGCTTACTCCAATAAGTTTACTAAATTCATCTTTAGTCCTTTTTCCTCTTATCATACTAATATTTTGCGCTATTCTACTTTTATTTGGTTCATAAATTTTTAAGTTCGTATTTCTATCAGTATTTACATCTTCTATCCAATAATTTCCTTGACCATTTTTTTCAATATTTTTATTTTTTATACGTTCATAGTTGTTCAACATTAAAATTCCTCCTTTCTTATATTATATAATATTATCATTCGTTTTAAAATTAAAAAATACAGAAAAAATAAAAATTTAATTTATATATTCTTTTTATATTTACAAATTAACGCCCTGTGTTATAATAGTAATTGAAGGGAGGTGAAATAATGGCACTAGAAGCAAAGCACCTGTTACATACAGAGGATTTCTCAAATTTGAAACTTTTTGGCGAGATAGAAAAAAGTTTTGACTTCCATACTAAAGCACATGATGGTTACAGGATTAATGTCATAATAATGGACCCGTCATCGCCAATCTATCTACGTGATATTCAGTTAAAAGTTAAAACAACCAACCCGTCTTTAACCAATATTGAATCTTACCAAAATAAGCAAACCGATGTTGAGCTAATTGGTTTAAACGTAGGCATCTATGACAGAAGACTAATTTTTAACTGCGATGATATCGTTAAAAAGCCAACTACCAGTAAGGGCTAACACTCTATGTTAGCTCTTTCAGGCGAAAGGTGATTTAATTGAACAACAAAAATGTGACCTACCTTAAAAATTCACTATTACCCAAAAATTGGTATTGGTTATTACCGATTTTACCAACTATTCCATTCCTTATTAATCGACTTTTCTTTCTAAAAAATCAAATGTTGACGCTTATATTTTGGGAAATCATAGCATTCAGCATAGCTATATCTTTATCGGAGTACTCTCCTTTTAGAGAAGTTTCAACCCAACGCTTGTTAGAAAATTTTATAGAAGATAATGGCTTTTATCTGCAATTTAAAGATATTGATAAAATAAAACATTCAATCAGTATTAAATGGTTATATAATAACAATTTTTTAGAAATTGAAGTTGATCATAGAGGGGTATATTATCCGAATTTCGAACATATCCCTCATCTTCTTTCTAGCTTGTTTAAATATTCATTGTATGAAGTTGACGAACTACCAAATGGAAACCTATTTATTATTCTTTTCGACGATTCTATTGAAGAATTCGATTCGACTGAGAGTTGGAAACAATATGAGTAAATACTCACAAATAAAGATTGATAGCCAGTTTTTATGGAATTGGCCTAAAGTCCCCCATGCGCAAATTAGTGGCACAACCGGTTCAGGGAAAACTGTATTAATCTATTATCTTTTACTCAGTTTTTTAGAAAGGGGTTCCTTTTTATCAATCATTGATCCAAAACGTGGTGATTTAGCATCTTTAGGTAAGCATTTGCAACATGCTAATGGTGAAGTGGCATTTGAACCAAATCAAATTGCCAAAATTCTACGTTCAAAAGTTGAACTTATGAATGAAAGGTATCGTAAATTTTTTATGCCTAATTCCACAATAGGATTGAATTTTGTTGACTTAAATTTGCGTCCACATATCGTTATCATCGATGAAATTCTTGCTTTGATGGAAGAAGACACTAAAGTTGGCAAGGAATGTGAGAGATATATTAAGCAACTAATTCTTAAAGGTAGGCAAGCAGGCATTCAAGTAATAATTGCCACTCAACGTTTAAGTGCTGATGCTTTAGATCCAGCAATTCGAGAGAACTGTGGACTAAGAATATCATTGGGGAAAATGCAAGCAGAGTCATATAAGATGGCTCTCGGAATGAGCTCAAAAAACTTGCCAAATGCTAATTTAGGGGTTGGAAAAGGATATATATACATGGATGGTATGAACTGGGGAACTCCTAAACCATTCAATGCGCCAATTCTTGATTTAAAAAAATTGAATTTGCCTAAAATATTTTTTGAATTGCAGCATATTCATCATTATTTTGATGAGTAACCGCCTGTGAAGGCGGTTAAGCGGAGCGGCTCAATTGAACCCCCTTCAGTAATACGGGGGTATAAAGAACAAACTAAAATTTAGAGGGGGTGCAAAGTACAGATGTAACCATAGCAATATTCTGATTCTAAACACTTAGACACTAATGAGATTAGAAGTAGGTTATTTTTAGATTTTATTTATTTTTTTATTTTATTTTTATTATTTTTGTTTGCATATTTTTTATATTTTGATATCTACTTCTTCTCAATTTAATTTTGAGAGGAATTTTTTTATGCAAAATATTATTGAACTTCCTAATCTAAGCTTCTGCATAGACTGGGTTACAGTTTCTTTACCATTCGAATCAGACAAAGAGAGGATTATTGAGTTATGTAAAACTTTAAATTGGGACTGGACTCAACTTTCTGTGGGGCGTGGAGGAACGAATGGCTACCTTTATAAGAACACTTTCGGATATATTTCTTTGCTCTATGGCACTCCGAAAGGTGCAACTAGCATGGGAACATGTATTGTTCTTTCTGGTAAAGCTTGTAGACAATTGGAATCACTAGGCTTCAATTGGGTAGAATTTTTATCTGATTTATTAAGTTTAGGAGCTAAATTTACTCGATTGGATTTAGCTATTGATGATTATTATGGCTTTTTGAATATTTCTACCATGAAACACTATATTGACAATAAATTTGTTACTTCTAGGTTCAATCGCACGAATTACAATGAACAGATGGATACGAATGGTAATAAAACAGCTGAAATGCTTTCTTTAGGGTCTAGAACTTCTAATATTTATATTAGGTTTTATGATAAAAAGCTTGAACAAAAAATCTCTAATGATTCAATATCTGTTTGGAATCGATACGAGATTGAATTGAAAAAGGATCAAGCAAATACAGCTGCAAATATTCTTATTAATAATGAAGAAGATGGAATTACATTAGTAAGAAAACTCTTAGCAAACTACATAAATTTCAAAGACCTAAATTCTACAGGTAAGAATAAAACCAGATGGAAAAATGCAGAATGGTGGGATGATTTCTTAGATAATTGTAAAGGCCTTTCTTTAGCAAAACCTTTAGAAGAAACAACCTTACTTCAAAAAATTATTTGGGTTAAAAATGCTATGTCTTCAACGTTAAAGATGCTAACTATTGCATTAGATAATAAAGGATTAGTACTCCAGTTTGTTGATGACTCTATCACTTTAACTGAACTCAATATTAAAAATGCAAAATTAGCAATCGAATCTACACCAAGAGACAAACATGAAGTGATTACATTCATTAATGATTTACATCAAGCAGTCAAGAATGAGGGTTTGGGTGATAATTATGAACGATAAAAATACCTACCCATATCTCTTAAATCGCAAACAAGCTGCAACTTTTCTAGGTATTGACCCAGTTTCTTTTGATAAATACATACGAAGCCATCCAGCACTTAAAACATTCATGATTGGAAAGCAAGAAAGATATACAATCAAATCATTAACAGAGCTCATTGATAGATACTCGGTAGGAAGTTAAATATGATACTATTAAAGAGTATTAAATGGCTGGCTAATTTTGAAAGGAGATTAATATAAATGGCTAGCATTGTTAAAAGAGGTAAAAATTATAGGGCACAAGTTTCTGTAGCTAAATACGGAAACAATGAGAAGTTAACCAAAACTTTTAAATCTAAAAAAGAGGCTGAAATCTGGGCTCAGACTCAAGAATTGCATAAAGCTAAAGATTTGGATATCTCAGCAGGCACTATTTTATTCAAAGATTACTACAGCCATTGGATCGAGTTAATAAAAAGAAAGGAAGTTAGAGAAGCTACTTTTCAAAATTATCTTAATACTGGAAAAATGATCAATGAAAATTTCAACGACTTAAAACTGAAAGATTTAAGTGATTTGAATGTTCAATTCCGTATAGATGAATATGGATTAACTCATTCTAAGAAGACGACTCATGAGCATTTATTGAAGATTAAAGCATGCATTCGTGATGCTTTTGCTCGGGGTTATATTCCAAATGACTTTTCGAGCTTAGTTAGAGTTCGTGGATATACAACTAAAAAAAGAAATCGAGCACTTTCAATTTCTGATTTCAAAAAATTGAAGCAGCATTTATTAAATAACACAGATGATTTATTTAATATTCAATGCCTCGTTGCTTTAGAAACCGGGATGCGAAGAGGTGAAATTTTAGGAGTTAGAAAAGAAGATTTGTTTGCAGATGGTAATCAGTTTAGTATTAATATCAGACGATCAATCAGCCCAACTTCTAAAGATTTATCTTTAAAGACCGATAAAGCTTACCGAAATATTTCAATTAACAGAACAATCTTTGATATATTGAACAATTTGCCACCTTTTAAGGATGGATACATCTTCAATATAAAAGAATTTCAACATTCAGCAAAATTGAAAAAATTACTAAAACAGTTGGGTATTCAAGAAACTACTTTTCATGGCCTTAGAGACACACACGCAAGTTTTCTATTTTCAAAGGAAATAGACATTGCCTATATATCTCAACGGTTAGGCCATGAGTCGATTACTACCACTCAAAATTATTATTTGAGTTTAATGCCAGAAAAAAAGCACCAGCAAGATGCTGATGCCTTAAAGTTACTAGACTCTTTGTAAAAGTTGCTTGAACCAACTTGCACCAAAAAAGTCTTGTAAATATTGATAATATAACCAATATATTAACGTTTTGAGAATTGATGACGGGGATTTGATGCTTATCCACTGCTTCTCTTTCAAAGTCACTCAGAGTCTCTTCGACTAAACCAATGTACATAAACTGTGCAGGATCCATTGGATTTTCAACGTGTTTTGCTAAGTCATCGGCCCCACCACCAATCAAGTTTCCCAACACCATCGCATGGGATTCATTCATTTGTTTAGGCGTTGAAATATCAGGATGGGCATCAAACCAAAGTACGCCTAATTTTTCATATTTGCCATTTAAATAATCTAATGGTGTTTGCGCAACTAGACAGTCACCACCAAAAACAATCAGTTTTTCAGGTGCGTGTTCTTCAATAATTTCTTTCGAAGCAACAATTTGTTTTTCAATCGATTTTGGATAATAATATGAATCTGACTCTAAATCAGTACCCGCATCTTCATCATAAAGCGACACTTCCATTGATACATCATCGTCATTTTTAGGTGCTAAAAACTCTAATAAACTCGAACCTAAAGTAAATATCTCGCGGTTACCACCTTGCCATTGCGGGAAAGTTAATCATAGTACCTTTTTCAATGTAATACCCCTTTTCTTTAAATAACTTCATTATATGTTAATTTCATTATAACACACGTCTTATTATCCAAAGCAAATATAGGTAAGCAATAGAAAAATTTTAGTTCAATCTATCTATAGCTTATCGTCAGCCTTTTTCCGGTCATTTCAGCAATATCATAAAGTGTTTCTAATTTGGGTTCAGTTTGGGCATTCTCAATGCAGGTGATTTTTGATTTGGATATACCAACTTTATCAGCGAAATTCTGCCTTGATAAGTTTTGTTCTTCTCTCAACTCTCGAACAGCCTTCGCAATATCTAACTTAAAAGATTCTTTATAAAATTCAGCTTTAAATTCAGCATCTTTCAATTCCTTTTTTAAAAATCATCGAAATTCACTAATTTAGTATCATCTGTTTTTTTCACAATTTCACTCCTAATCATTTCTGTAATTTATAATGCAAATACAACTCAACGACTCAAACACTCAATATTATTGTATCATTTTGATACGATTTATGATACGATAACTATATCGTATCAATTAATTAAATCATCTAAATGGAGGTGTAATCATGTTTAAAGAAGAGACATATAATATTGAATTTACAGAAAGTATCACAAATACATTTCTAAAAACAGTGAGTGCTTATGCTAATTATAATCAGGGGACAATTATTTTCGGCATCAAAGATAACGGAACAGTTACCGGACTTTCGTCAGTTAATGAAAATAAATTAAGAATCGAAAATATGATTAATGATTCACTTGACCCTATTCCAAATTATAAATTAGAAGTAACACAACACAATAACCTAAATCTCATCTACCTAGAAGTAATGCCAGGCCAAGACAAACCCTATTATTATAAAGGAAAAGCATATAGACGTTTTGATACTTCAACGATCCCAGTAGACCGCCAAGAATTAAATCGTTTAGTGCTTGAGGGGATGAATCTCAATTTCGAAGACCGTAAAGCAAGCAATCAAGATTTATCATTCACTCTACTTGAAGAAAAAATGATTGAGATAGTCGGAATTGAAAAATTATCCATAGATATTCTGAAAACACTCAACCTTTATAATAAAAACAACACTTTCAATGTAGCTGCTGAACTCTTAAGTGACCACAATCAACTTTCTTTATCTGGGATTGACATTATTAAATTTGGCGTTAATACCAATCAAATCCAGCACCGTGAAACTTTTGAAGGCATTTCCCTACTAAAGCAATACGACAAAGCTATCCAAGTTTTTGAAAGATACTATCAATATGAAGAAGTTTCAGGTTACTCAAGAGTTAAAAAAGAACGCATTCCAAACACCGCGTTTAGAGAAGCACTTGCCAATGCGATTGTCCACCGAGACTGGAATATTCACTCACATATCCAAATTGCTCTATTCGACAATTATATTGAGATTAACTCACCTGGTGGCTTACCATTTGGTATGACGGAAGAATCCTATTTACATGAACAAGTATCTAACCTTAGAAATCCTATCATCGCCAGTGTTTTCAACCGATTAAACTTAATTGAAGCGTTTGGAACAGGAGTAAGGCGTATCAAAGATGCTTACGAAAACAGTTATTCAAAACCCGAATTTCACATTACAGAAACCAATATTAAAATAATCCTCCCACTATACCAAGAAGAGTTACCAAATTTAGTGGAAGAAGAACTAGCCATTTATCACGTCCTTCAAAAAAACGAAGCCAGCTCTAGAATCGACATCGAATCTGCCACTGGATTTGAACGAAGTAAAGTCCTCAGAAATATAAAAACGCTAATCAACAAAGACCTCGTCGCCCGCATCGGCAGTGGGCCAAGCACATCTTATAGATTAAAACAATAAATTAACAATAACATGATTATACTAAACGTGTTATTGTTAATTTTTTCAAAAAGCTCTCACTTGATAAAAAGCATCAGAATAATATCCAAACCATACCCAGTCTTTCCAATCATTTCACTCCTACGAATCCAAAAAAACCACTGACAAAGAGATCATACTCCCGTCAGTAGTGTTCTATAATATATAATCTATTAAATAGCTAAAATAATACGGTTTTTCGCAGGGTCGTAAGTCACAACCGAACCATTTTCTTTAGTTACAGAAGCACCAATCGCTTCTAATTGTTTAATCACTTGTTGTCTCGTCTCTTCATCTTCAAGAACAATTGTGTAAGATTTTAACCCGACACTATTTTCTGGAAGAATTGGCGCTCTTCTACCCATCCAAGTATTTAACGCAATGTGGTGGTGATAATTACCTGTTGAAATAAACAACGCCTGTCCACCATAATTATTTACCACTTCATAACCTAGACCATCAATATAAAATTGTTTTGTTTCTTCTAAATCCCCAACATATAAATGAATATGTCCCATGATTGTGTCTTTTGGTAGCCCCGTCCAAGGTGCTTGCTGATCACCTTCTGCTAGTAAACTATTAAAATCAACAGCCTCAACCGTCATCTCTACCTCACCATGATTCCAGTTCCACTCTGATGGATCATTATCATAAGCGATTTCAATTTCATTACCGTCTGGGTCAACTATATAAATCGCTTCACTCACTTTATGGTCCCCCGCACCGATTTCAACATTATGTCTCACTAATTGGAAGACCATATTTGCTAAATCTGAACGTTTAGAGAAAAGTAATGCAAAATGATAAATGCCTAGTGCTCTTCTTGGCTTAGGTATAGCATTAACCGGTTGTTCAATGGTTAAGATACCTGTTTTCCCGTCTGCAGTTAACGTAGCTGTTTGCCCTTCTTGACTCAATACTTGGAAACCAATCACTTCTGTATAAAATTTCAGTGAACGGTCAAAATCTAACACCTTAATACTTACATGACTGACATAACGATTTGGTTTACTATGATAATTCATTTTTTATTCCTCCATCAATTTGTATTTATATTATCTTAAACGATGATTAATCAACACTATCACTTATGCGACACATGTTGTATAATTCTATTATAGATTGACAGTCACTCCCACTCAAGCACCAAAAACACGCATCTGTCACATAAGCAACACTTTCAACAAAATGTTACAAAACTAGGAGGACCACATATGACCGAAATAAAAACAGACCTACGCACCATCCGCACCAGAAAAGCAATCGTCGACTCATTCATCGAATTGCTAGAAAACAAAGACTTCACCAGCATCACCATCAGCGAAATCACCACTGCAGCCATGATCAACCGAGGCACTTTTTACCGCCATTTCCTCGACAAATATGACCTACTCGAAAAGGCAATTAAAGAAATTTTAATGAAACAACTCATCGAACAATTAAAAAGCAACGAAGACTTTAACGAAGAAATGTTAAAAGGCATTTTCATTTCCATCACCAACTTCTACAACAGCCTATCTAACCGCTGCCAAAAAAGTTACGGCGACATGACCATGAATATCGAAATCGTCTTAAAAGAAGAACTCACACGCATCATATCCAACGCACTCGAAATAAAATACCCAAATAAAGACCCCCAAAAACTCACCAGCATCGCAACCATGCTCAGCTGGATGCTCTACGGCGCCTCCCTCGACTGGGAAACCAACAGCCTCCAAACACCCGAAGCCTACTTTGACGAAACCAAAATCGCCTTCAAACAAATTTTGGCAGACGACTCATTTTAAGGTATGACAGTGGTGAATTTGCTAGCATCTGCGATGTTAATACGTACAAAAATCGAAGAGGCCAGGACACAAAGTCCCAGCCTCTTTTTCCACTTATCCACCTGTTCATAAGTCGTTTTAACTAAACGATTGACAGGGCGTGTGCATAACTAATCACACGTCCGTGTCGCGACGCCTCCGCATTGCGCACAATTTCCTTCAATAAGCACGTACGTACCACTACTTCCCATAAGCACATTGTAACCCGGTTTCAAAGATGTTCCCTTACACTTCATGCAGTAAGCATTGTTCAACCACATATCCTTCCAATGGTCAGGATATTCATTCCATAACTTCAGCGCTTCAAATTCCGTTACGCCATTATTCGGTCTAGATTTATTCATACACATACCTCTTTCTAATTATTTTTATTATCTCAAAAATGACGCTCATTTTATAGTAAAATTCCATATCAATTGAGCTAATGTAAGGATATACGCAAAACAGCCCGTTTCTCAAAATAGAAAACGGGCTTTGTTTTTTTAGTTTACGGTAAAGTGTTCCCTGCTCGGCGGTAGATCTCATACCATTCTTCGCGGGTAATTGTGATGTCGCTGGCCTTTGCGTAATTTTGAATGCGTTCTGGCGTCATCGTACCAAGAATCACTTGCATATTGGCAGGATGGCGCAAGATCCAAGCAATCGCCATCACTTCGCTGTCGACATTATATTTTGCGCCAATTTCAGTTAAAACGTCGTTTAACGCCTGATATTCGGGATCATTTAGGAAGACACCGTTCGCTCCTTGAACCGGTGACCAAGGTTGAATAGTCATATCATGAAGCCTTGAATAATCAAGCAAGCCATGATCACGGTCAATACTTTCATGATTTCTACGGTTCACATTCAAACCAAAATCGATCATCCCTGTATGCGCGGCTGAAAATTGTAATTGATTAGCAACAAGTTCTTGACCTAGAAATTTCTTCAGTAATTCAATTTGAGTTGGCGTATGATTACTCACACCAAAATGCTTAACTTTGCCACTTGAATAGAGTGCATCAAACGCTTCTGCCACTTCTTCCGGCTCAAAAAGCGTGTCATTACGGTGTAGTAGTAACACATCTAAATAGTCAGTTTGTAAGTTTCTCAAAGAGTTTTCAACTGTCGTCATAATATGGTCCTTGGAAAGATCATAAAATTCCCCTTTAATCCCATTATTAAAAGGACCGCGGATGCCAACTTTTGACTGTAAAATAATGTCCTCGCGGTTAATTGATAATTCACTAAACACTTGGCCAAAGTGTTTTTCGGATCCACCAAGTTCCTTTCCGTAAATATCGGCATGGTCAAAAAAGTTGATGCCTAAGTCAAAAGCTGTTTGAATCGTTCGTTTCGCCACTTCTTTGGGACGACTTTCTATTCTCATACATCCAAGCGCAATATTTGGAACCTTCAGTCCCGACTTACCTAATTCAATTTGCTTCACTCTACTCACCTATTTCCTTTCAAAATCAGTTCAAGCCGTTAGTTTGTACAAAACTTGATTTTTTGAGGTAGATTATTTCAGTCCCCATTCTTTTTTGAGATTTTCATGAGAAATACTGTCCTGTTGACGTTCTTCTTGTGACATCGATTCCCATTCAAGAATTGATTCAATTTCCCATTCCTCAGGTTCAACAGTTTCAGTCAATTTGTTCACTGATCGCAACACTAGCTCTGCACTTTCATTATCTAAATACTTTACTGCATCGCTTAATTTCTCATGAACAGACTCCAAAACAGCCTCCTCATGTTATTGTTATTTTCATTATAACAGTATCTTTCACAATATTATATTATTTAACAAACCCAAACAACCAATATAGTATAAAGTGCTTCAGTTCAATATTTCAATTGAATCAGTTATGATAACCATAAAGGAGGCAGGAAAATGATTACAGACATTGATAAAAAACATCTAAAACGTTGTATTGAACTCGCCCAGGAAGCACTAGATAAAGGTGACCAACCTTTTGGCTCCGTGTTAGTTTCAGCTGACGGCGAGATCTTATTCGA
This sequence comes from Aerococcaceae bacterium DSM 111022, assembly GCA_015863195.1. Lineage (GTDB taxonomy): Bacteria > Bacillota > Bacilli > Lactobacillales > Aerococcaceae > DSM-111022. The sequence continues at coordinate 26,611 of JACBXO010000011.1, forward strand.
AGACCACAACCATGTGTCAAACGGCGACCACACTCAGCATCCGGAATTTAATATTGCCCGCTGGGCAGGTCAAAATATGACTGAGCAAGAAAGAAAAGTCGCGACCGTTTATACTTCCGGCGAACATTGCCCCATGTGCGCGGCCGCCCACGGCGCTGTGAAACTCGGCCGGATCGTCTACGCCAGTTCTTCCAAACAACTCACAAAATGGCACAAGGAATTCGGTGTCCAGACCGATTCCCGAGTGATTTCTCGCCCCATCGAAGACGTCATTCAAAACACTCCCGTCGACGGCCCCGTCAATGATTTGGCTGAAGAAGTAAAAGCACTTCAGCAAAAATATCACGCAAAATATGGGAAAGTATAATAAGTAGATTTTTTAAGTCACTCCGATTTTAATTCATTAAAAAATCGAAGAGGCCAGGACCCGAAGGTTCTAGCCTCTTTTCAAAAGAAATTATTTAATAATGAGTCGTTGGTTGATATGAATAATGTTTGACGTTAAGCCATTCCAATTCTTAATTTGTTGCACCGATGTGTTATGACGGACCGCAATATTCCAGAGTGTGTCGCCTGCTTTGACGACATACGTTCCTTGTTGTTGAGTCACTTTTAATGTTTGACCAATAGCCAAAAAGTTTGACGTTAAGCCATTCCAAGTTTTCAATTGGTTTACTGTCACATTGTATCTACGACTAATTCCCCACAAAGTATCGCCGGACTTAACGGTATAAGTCGTCGTTTCTTGTGGCGTCTCGGGTTGCGTTGGACCTGATTCTGGGGGAATCAACTTGATTTGTTGGTTGACTCGAATTAAATCGGTCGTTAAATGGTTCCATAGGCGTAAATTATTGAGGCTTACGCCAAATCGTTGGCCGATAGACCAAAGTGTGTCGCCTGATTTAACTGTATAAGTAACTACATCACCACTATGTTCATCAGGTTCCTCTGGATAAGTGGGATTGGTAATGTCAGGAATCATTTTTAACTCTTGACCAATTTGTAATAAATCAGTCGTCAAATGGTTCCATAAGCGCAAGTTATTCGGTGTAACACCAAATCGTTGACCAATAGACCAGAGTGTATCGCCCGCTTTAACTTGGTAAGTCACTACATCGCCACTATGATCATCATTTTCATTGGGTACCTCTGGCTCCGTTGGCGTTTCAATCGGAGCAGTCGTTTCTGGAATCACTTTTAACACTTGCCCAATTTGTAATAAATCAGTGGTTAAATGGTTCCATAATCTCAATTCATCTACCGTTACGCCGTATTGACCGGCAATCCTATATAAATTCTCACCTGCAACAACTGTATGTTCAACAACTGTCCCTGTACTGTAATCTTCACTCGCATTCGTATCTGTTTGTGCTTGAGCGACTTGTATATCTACTGACACCGCTAATAAAACAATACTTGCGAAAAGGGTTAAAGGAAATACTAGCCCGATTCGTCTATCCGTCCGCTTTCTCATAACACCCACCTCTTCCTTTGTTACAATAAGGTTACGTTATCTTTACATTAATTTTACACCCGTTGAAGGCTAATTGCAATCAATTAATGCGCTAAAGTCACGGAAGTTGATGGATTTGAGCGATTAATTTTAAAATAGTTTACAGCAAAAAAGCCAGGTTCTCGTTAAAAAGAACCTGGAGCTTGTTACTTCAATTATACGAATTTAACCACTTCTTCTAACTCAATCGCTGGGTCCAATGATTGGATAACTGGACAATAGCGAGAAACAAAACGCGTTAGATTACTGCTGCGACGTTCTGCATTTTCATCTGCTGCATCAACATTAAAAATCAGTTTTAATGTCTTAATTGGACGTGCCTGATTTTCTTCCTCATCCACTCGTGTAAATTCAATATCTACACGCTTTAAATCAGCATCAATTTCAGACCTAACTAACATATCGCTAAATACTGCAGCACCACACGCTGCTGAAGCTGTTAATAACATTTCTAGAGCTGAATAAGTCGTTTTACCATCAATGACCCATTCACCGTCTTGAATCGGTAAAGATAATTTACCTTGATCAACATTTAGATATAATTCTTTCGCCATTAAATCACTCCTCGTCTTTGTTTAACCCTAGCAAATCCCTGGTAAGTTGTCTATTAAATTGATTTACTCTACTATCCGGACCGCATAGAATTCGATTTTGTAATTATTGAACCGTATATTCTAAAATCTCAACCACTTGGTCCAAGTTTTCTACAGTAACATTCGCTTTATTAGACAATTCTTTTAAAGAATGTATCAAAGATTCTGGTCTAATAATAATTAAAGGTTTGCCTTTATTAATTGCAGTTGTGGCATCCATGGCAGTATTCCATTGGCGGTACGTTTCACCGAAGTTAGCAACAACAATATCTGCCTTGTTCATCAAAACTTGAGTTCTGAAATTATTAATGTCTGAAGCCGCATCATCACGGAAAGAATTATTCGGTTGTTCACCTAATATTTGCTCCCCAATCCCGTCAGATTGGTCATGGTCTGTTTGCGGCGATACGAAAGTAAATGGTAAGTTTTTCTCTTCCACTTTTTTAATCAACTCTTCACGCCAATTATCATGAATCTGCCCCGCTAAATATACAACATAATTCATCAAATCACTCCTCACTTTAAACATATATCAATTCAAGTGAAGACTCAAACTTTTTGGCTTAATATTATTTTTATGGTCTGGCGAAAATACTTTAGTTTTTACAGAGGTAAAATTATACAAGAAAAGATAGTAAAAGTAATTTTGACGAACCGATCCAAATACTTTACTGATCAAATGATAAGTTTTATAATGAAGATAACAAATAAAGAAGGAGTGTTCAAAATGTCGATCAAAAGAAAAGCCTGGATCAATGTTATTATGTTACTTATTACTTTTGGTGTTAATTTTTTAGGCGCAAGTGGTTTCATAAACGGCATGTCACAAGCAGATGTTTCAGATAAATACAACACGCTAATCACACCAGCTGGATTTACATTCAGCATATGGAGTATTATTTACACACTATTGTTAGTGTCGCTAATTTTAATGGCCATTAAATCGAATCAAAGTTATTACAAAAAGACTGTTGAATTAATCTCCGTAGATATCTGGTTATCCTTAATCTTTAATATGTTGTGGATTGTCAGTTTTTCCTTTGAATGGGTAGGCATATCAACAATTTTCATCTTCATTTATTTATATTTCTTAACGAGAATTTTAATGAAAATAAAAACGGTTAATCAAGATGGACAATGGTTAATCCCAGTGTCATTTGGCTTAAATGCCGGCTGGCTTTTCATTGCGAGCGTTGTAAATGTCGCTGCTTTCTTAACTCAAATTGAATGGTCTGGCTTTGGTATCAGCGATAATATTTGGACAGGAATTATTATAGTTGTTGCTACAGCATTGGCTTATATTGTGGGCGAAAAAATCGATAATGCAGCATTTACCTTACCGATTGCCTGGGCATTCTGGGGGATCTTCTCAGCCCTACAAGATAAAAATGTTTCGACTATTTTACTTGGGCTGTCAATCATAGCTAATGTAGTCATGATTCTAACCGCTGTTAAAATTTTCATGCAAAATAATAACGCTGTTTTTCCAAAAAATTAACTAAAAAAACGAGTATTTACTGAATTGTCTTCAGTAGATACTCGTTTTTTGTGTACTATACGACTTTAAATCGCGTCACTTGTCCATCCTCATCCAAAACAATACCCGAAAATCTGACAGGATTTCCGGGTAATAGCTTCTATTCATTATCTTGTTCAATCTCAGGATTTTTAACTACCTTCAACTGTGTGGCAGTTGCTTCATGAATTTGTGTTAATTCTAAGGTGTAATTACCAATATCAAGTTGTGTTCCAATGGTATCTTCACTAGGAATAATTTCCGTCATATACGTAAAATATCCACCAATGGTATCAACTTCAGTACTATTAATAATCGTTTCAAAATATTCATTGAAATCGTTGATATTGATTGTCCCATTAACAAACCAAGTTTGTTCATCAGTAGCATCAATTAGAGCATTTTCTTCATTAATATCATACTCATCATTAATATCACCCATGATTTCTTCAACAATATCTTCTAGGGTGATGATACCAACAGTTTGTGCATATTCATCTTTAACAACAGCCATGTGATTCCGTGTAGCTTGAATTTGGGTAAATAAATCATCCAGCATTAAAGTTTCTGGAACATTCAATGGATCATGGGCTAAATCGCGTAAGTCTACTTGGCTAATATCTTCCGCAATCACACTTGCTCGCAAGTAATCTTTTACTAGCACAACGCCAATCATGTTGTCTTTATCTTTTTCATAAACTGGAATTCTTGAATAAGTAGCATTGACGATTATATCATGGTTTGTTTGATGATTATCTTCAATATCAATCATCAGTGTACGGTTACGAGGTATCATCGCTTCCCGGACCGTTTTGCGGTTCAGTTTCATAACACCTTGCATCATGCCAACTTCATCATCTTCCAACGCACCGTCTTCACCACCACGAATCACGATTTCACGGATGTTGGTAAAGGTTAATTTCTCATCTTGACCCGAGAAATCAATTGGTAATAACGCTTGGAAGAAGCTGAGGGCTTTTGTCAGGAACCAAACAACCGGTTTGAAGATACGGTAAATAAGATCAAGCACTCGACTCGAAAATTTTGAATATTGTTCAGGGATGGCTTGTCCGATCGATTTAGGTAACAATTCACCAAAAATCAACGTTAAAATAGTTACGATTAACGAGATAACAATCGCAGCACCTTGCTCACCAATATAAGGCGAGAGATATTGTGATAAACCACTCGTTGCAAAAGATGAATTCAGTGTACCGATTAAAGTAATCGCTACTTGAACTACGGCAAGTACTCTGTCTTGGTTACGATACAATTTTAAGGCTAAAGCTGAGGATTTAGTACCTGCTGCGGCTTCTTTCTCTAATTTATTTTCATCGGCTGTAATAAAAGCCATTTCTGAACCAGAGAAAAAACCATTTAGTAAGGTAAATATAATCAATAAAATGATTGGTGTTAACATAAATGACTCCTTTTTAATAATTAAATTGGTTAATGGTATTATAGCAAACATGGGATGTAAATTATAGCTTTAAACATCACTATGGAAGATATAAATTAACCACAGTTAATTTCTCCGATTGAAACGTTCTATTTTTAAATCATAAGCATTAATATATTAGAAAAATAATAAATGAATTATTCTTGTCTAAGAAAGAATAATTGATCATTGTTTAACCATTTTCTGCTAGTAAATTTAATTTTAACTATTTGCATTAACTAAATTAGTGTTTACTTAGATTCTTTAGGTATTCAATTTTTATAAAATCTTTATGATTGTTATTATCATTTCGATAGCTGTCTTTTGCTGATGCCTCATATACCAACAAATATTGTTTTGGATTTAACATATAATACTTAGCATCATTTGTTTCATGAATTTCTAAATCTTTTAATTGTATTCCTGCAAAACTAGGGAGCGTATCAATAACACCAAACTCAACAGATAAATTATTTTTTGAAAATTCATGTTCATGTAAATCAATTAATTTATAACCCATTGAGTACATGGTAGTAGCGATGGCGTTCCAGTTATATATATTTAATTCTGGAGCGATTTCCCAACCTTTTTTATCACCGGGAACGTGAATGTCCAAATCTTGTGAATCCCAGCTTATATTTGTGACAATTTCTAGTCCAACAGATTCCATCAATAAAGGTATAATATTAAGTTTATTCAGTTTAATGGCAATTTTTAAAAAAGCATCAAATTTATCGTTTTTCATTTTTTAACTCCTGTAAAAAAAGTTTCGTGTTAGACCGCAAAGATGAAAGATAAATTAGATTCAAACCGGAAAATCCCTAATTGAACGATTGCTTATTCTTCTACAACTATCAGTTCTCCATCTTCCACATCTTTTAGCTCTCCTTCACCTGTCAATTCAAATTCTATGAAAGGCTTGCTTTTAAATTCGACACGTAAAATATCATTACTCGTCTGATATTCTGGATTAAAAATTTGGATTTTGAAAGATGGGAAAATATCGCCTTCGGCAAAACGAATAGCAGAGCGTGGATCATTCATAGAAACAGGATCATTTTCCTCACTTGTTGGGTCTACTGTACCAAAGAGAATATCACTATTATTAATAATATCCCTCAGCCCCATTAAAGCCTCTAGGTAAGCATCACTCTCACCATTATTAGACCTTCCAATAACAAGTTCAAAGTAATCATCTTCTAATGTTATTTCACTTACAGCAGTTGTAATATCTTCATTTACTTCGTATGTTCCAAAATAGTTATCAGCGTATGCGGTAGATTGTGCTCCAAATAAAATAATCATTAAACTTAAAAACACCAATACAATTCTATTTTTCATATTTTCTATCCTTTCGGTGGCTAAGGAGCAGATACTTATTATGATTATATACAAAAAGAGATTTTTATCCCTATTTATGATACGCATGTCCGTATCATCGATAGGTAATAAATTCTATTAGCTGTTTGATACGGTACAAAAAAGAACCTCATTATTACTCTTCTTAGAGCTTTAACAAGAAATCCTTTCACACTATCCTATTTTTTTATATTTCCCACGCACTCAAAACATTTTTCATTCATAAAAAAAGACTCTTTAAATCCGTTTGTTATGACAGATTTAGAGAGTCTTTAGTTGTTTTAGTTATATATTCTGTAGTAACTTATTCTGCATCCAGCTCAGCGTTAATTTCTTCTAACAGTTTTTCTGCTAGGTCTAAGTAAGTATTCCAGGATGGGTTGCGAGTAGTGAATCCACTGCTTGCATAGTCTCCTGTCTCACCTGTCGCTGGTAGTCCTTCGATATCCAGTAAATCTTGTGTTTCTACAACTTTTTCATTTAATGCATCCATTTGAATGTTGAAGCCGATGCGTGATGACTCATCATATTCTATACTATGATATTTTAATTGTCTGAATAATGATTTTAAAGCTTCACTTTCAATCTCATCAGGTGAGCTGGCGAAGATTTCATCATAATGATTATTGCATTTAATTTGTACCAACCCTGCGGTTCTTTTTACCAGTGATTGCGGACAGTTTTACCACTCTTTGCGGAAGAATTTACCAAAACTTATATACCCTCCTGTATACTTATTGAGCACGTTTACATCTTTTAGAAAGGTGAGCGTGACAATAAGATATATAGGAGGTTTTTGTATGTTCCCTTATCGAAAGATTTTGGAATTACATAGTGAAGGCGTATCGCTTAGAAGTATAGCTACGATT
>JACBXO010000012.1 GCA_015863195.1 Aerococcaceae bacterium DSM 111022
CTGTAACTCCTTGTCTTAAAAAGCTTATATATACATATTCTATCAGATTCTCTTCTTCTACTAATAGATAACCAGTCGCTGTTTCTCCTGACTCATAATCGGATTGATTCATTACTACGTCTATTACCTTGGGTGCAGTGATGTCTCCACCTTCTGGATTGACTACTTCGAATGATACATTATGAACCAATGGTTCCTTGATACCAGGCCACGTTTCATTTCTTGCCTCATCTAATATTCTAATAGACTCTAAAGTAAATGAAGAAGTTCCCAAGGTAGTTGGTGTATCGATTTTAAAAGGCACTACATACTGTCCTAGTTCATTTCTTATGGCTTCTCGATATGATACATCCCCATAAACTGTTTCAATTCCTGTAACTCCTTGTCTTAAAAAGCTTATATATACATATTCTATCAGATTCTCTTCTTCTACTAATAGATAACCAGTCGCTGTTTCTCCTGACTCATAATCGGATTGATTCATTACTACGTCTATTACATTGGGTGCAGTAATATCAGCTTGGGAAACTCCTGAAGTTAAATTGATAGCATTCTCAGAATTTTCAATTTCTAGAAGTGACTCATTGAATGCAGCCGATTGTATAGTTTCTACATTGTTCTGTCTAATAGTGTCGTCCTTTTCAGTCACTATTGAAGAGACATTTTCATTACTTCCTTGAGCTCCCTCGACTACTTTTTCTGATTCTCCTGATTCAGCTAAAGTCTCTGAAGTTAGTTCTTCATCTTTTTGTTCTATTGCTTGTTCATTAGGCAAAGCTTCTTCTGGTGCCTCTCCAACTAATAGAACTGTTTGTTCAACAGCTTCTTCTGGTGCCTCTCCAACTAATGGAACTGTCTGTTCAACAGCTTCTTCTGGTGCCTCTTCAACTAATGGAACTATCTGATTAATATCTTCTTCTGTGGCAACCTCATTATATACATTTTCCTCTGTTGCATGAACATTCTGCATCCTGGCATTTGTAAGTATTGTCGCTATAGTTAGACTGGTTAAGAGAGTCTTATAACCAGGTCTGTACTTCTTTTCCATTTTTATTCCCCATTTTCTTTTTTATTTTTTATTTTTGGTGAATTATATTACTACTACGTAATTTCTTTCATAATTCATGGTATGGAAGATCTTAAAGAAATAGTTATGTATTTGTGAATTATCACACTTACCATAACACAACTTTGTTTTAAAATCACTTACATTTTGGCTTTATATACTATTTCTTTTAAATTATTAATTCAAGTGGAGCACTGAATGTAAAAGGGCCAACAGCATTCATTCCTGCTGTTGGCTCTTGTTTAGTTAGGCTATTTAATCGATCGACTATTTCCTTACTGAAATGCGTGTAAATGAGGTAGTCGGATTTGGTTTCTTTGTCGAATGTTATTTTGTCAATGAATGTTCGTAAGATTTCCTTGGTATCCGCCTTACTATCTGAATCCATTATGGCTCGATTAGCTACTTTCATTACCTTAGACACATTTTCTGTTGTGAATTTGTACCCTTCTGCTTGTAGTAGTTTTAGAAGCTCATCTTTTCTGTGTTTCTTTTCAATGTATTTAATTTCTAATTCAGTCATTCTTCCCTCAAGTTCCTTGGTTAATTCAGGATTGGATTTGACTAACTCTTGCCATTTCTTTAATTTTTCTTCTGTTTCTTTAATTTTTCCATCTAAGCCATTTAACTCCAATTCCTATGGCTTCCGGTCCGCTTCTATCTGTTCGCATGACACACTTTCTTTTGTGATTTACGAAAATATATTATTAAAATAAAAATATCACTTATTTATGGTATGGCTCATTCTTTACCATTGAATACAAATGTGACAAGCTTTTAAAATCATAGAGCGAACCCGTATCAGATTGTGCTGTGTTTTACGAAAAAACCTCATCTATTTGTGGTATGGCTGCCCCGCATTAATCCTAAACGCCCGATAAACTTGCTCCGTCAACACTAAGCGCATCAACTGGTGTGGTAATGTAATGCGTCCAAAGCTCATTAACATATCGGCATTCTTTTTAATCTCATCACTCACACCAAGTGACCCTCCAATAATAAAAGTGACTTTACTATCTCCATAAGTCGCATATTGATTTAACTTTGCTGCTAACTCTTCACTTGAGACAATTTTTCCTTCAATGGCCATAACGATGACTTTACGGTCAGGCGTTAAATGATTCTTGATGCGTTCGCCTTCTTTTTCTAAATGGAGGGCAATTTCATGGTCCGACATATTTTCTGAAGTTGGTTCGTCCGAAACTTCGATGACTTTCACTTTCGCATAAGATTGCAGGCGTTTGAGGTATTCTTGGATACCTTGTTTTAAATATTTTTCTTTTAACTTGCCGACACTAATGATTTCAATATTCATTTTATCCCCTCTTTTCATCTTATATGTTAGCACTATTATTAAAAATTTTGTATGATAAAATAGATAAAATGAAAGGAAGGGATGACATGCGAAACTTTTTGACGACAAGAGTCAAGTCCCCAAAAATATCAACCGCTTTTCAATTTTCGATGAGTTTCGTCATACTCGCTTTAATTGGAAGCTTACTGCTTTGGATGCCCTTCTTTCAACGGGATCCGGGAGCACATTCCTACTTTGACCATTTTCTAACGAGTGTTTCGCTGGTTAGTGTATCGGGAATGGGTGCTTTGCCTGTTGGACCGACTTATAATATTTTCGGTCAAATCATTTGTCTCATCCTCATTCAAGTCGGAGGACTTGGGGTGGTGACTTTTATTAACTTTGGTCTTTATACAATGAATCAACGCATTTCTCTAAAAAATCAATATATGTTGCAGGAGGTTTTCTCAAGGGATACCAATGAGAATTTCTCTTCTTTCTTGCTGTCCATTTACCAGTTCTCGATTGTTTCGGAATTGATAGGTAGTGCCATTTTAATGATTGACTTTATTCCGCGCTATGGTTTTTTTGAAGGTATATTCAACTCCTTCTTCCTGGCCGTCTCGGCCTTTAATAACTCTGGTTTCAATAATCTCGGCCCCGGAAGTTTAGAGCCTTTCAACAGCAATCCCCTCGTTCTTTTGACCACTAGCGCACTCGTCATCCTTGGTGGGATTGGGTTTATCGTCTGGTTCGAGGTGAAAGAACGCGTGATGGAATACCTTACCAGTAAACCGCGTAGTCTGAAGCTGGCGACGCAACATTTGAGTGTTCACACGAAGATTGTGTTGAAGACGACGGCGATTCTTCTTGTTTCTGGGACGATGATGATGTTTTTAATCGAGGTGAATAATCCGGAATCGATGATTGATATGAGTGCTGGCGACCAGTTTCTCAATAGTTTTTTCCTGTCGGTGAATAGTCGGACGGCGGGTTATACGTCGATTTTCTATCAAGATTTGCAGCCCATTACGAAGTTTATTTTGATGACTTTAACGATTATCGGTGGTGCCCCGGGTGGAACTGCGGGTGGGATTAAGGTTACATCTGTGGCGATTTTATATCTCGTTATTCGCTCGGAGCTGAATGGTTGGACGGATGTCGTTGTATATAAGCGCACGATTCCTCAGGCCATTGTCCGGAAGGCGATTCTGATTTCGCTTTTCTTTGTGATCATGCTCGCGACGGGCTTCGGCCTCTTGTTGCTGACGCACCCGACCATCCCCGCCCTCGACCTCATGTTCGAGACTGTCAACGCGCTGGGTACATCCGGAATTTCACTGAATACAACCGATTTATTAAATCCTTTTGGGAAGATTATCCTCGTTATCTTAATGCTTGCGGGCCGTGTCGGCCCAATCACATTGGTAATCGGCCTATTGCAGAAAAAAGAACGTAAAGTGAAATATGCCGATGCGCAGATTCACTTAGGTTAGGAGTTTATATATGAAAAACAAAATTGTAGGCGTGCTCGGCCTCGGCATCTTTGGCCAAACGGTCGCCGTTGAACTTGCTCGTTACGGAACCGAAGTTATCGCCATCGACTCAAACGCCGCCAATGTCCAAGAAATTGCAGACAAAGTAACGAATGCGGTTGTCGGCGATTTTACCGATATCGATATTTTATATGAAATCGGCTTGCAAAACTGCGACATCGTCGTCATCGCAACCGGCGCTAACTTGGAGAGTTCGGTTCTGGCAACGATGCACTGCAAAAAAATGAATATTCCAAATATCATCGGGAAAGCTAAAAGCCAAACTTTTGAAGATGTCTTATTCGAACTTGGTATGTCCGCAATTATCGCGCCAGAGCGTGATAGTGGATTCCGCTTGGCATCAAAAATTTTGCGTAATCATATCGACGAGGTATTGCGTTTAGACGACGATACATCTGTGATTGAATTTGACATCCCCGAATCATGGGTTGGCCATGACGTTATCGAACTCGATTTGCGCCGCAAATTCGAAATCAACCTCATCGGCTACCGCGAAGAACGCGGCGAGAACATGGTTTCTTTAGATATCAACGAACCACTACCCGCCGACATCATTCTAGTCGGCATCGCCACCTCCCATGTCTTCGAAAAGCACGACTATCTCAGTTTATTAGATAAATAACACCACACACCCCCAGGCCGCCTCGCGGTTCTGGGGGTGTTGTGTTGAGGAGTCGCTGGAGCGACTCCTTACCTTTTAATTTGTTAATAAAACCTGGTTGGCAGTAACATTTGATACTGGTTTTTACACAAATTTGTTACTAAGACCTAGTAGCAGTAACATTTGATACTGGTTTTTACATAAATTTGTTACTAAGACTTGGTTGCAGTAACATTTGATACTGATTTTCACGTGGATTTGTTACTAGATCTAGCTGGCAGTAACATTTGATACTGATTTTCACGTGGATTTGTTACTAGATCTAGCTGGCAGTAACATTTGATACTGATTTTCACGTAAATTTGTTACTAGATCTAGCTGGCAGTAACATTTGATGCTGATTTTCACGTAAATTTGTTACTAAGACCTAGTTGCAGTAACATTTGATACTGGTTTTTACATAAATTTGTTACTAAAACCTGGTTGCAGTAACATTTGATACTGATTTTTACACAAATTTGTTACTAAGACTTGGTTGCAGTAACATTTGATACTGGTTTTTACATAAATTTGTTACTAAAACCTGGTTGCAGTAACATTTGATACTGATTTTTACACAAATTTGTTACTAAGACCTAGTTGCAGTAACATTTGATACTGATTTTCACGATGACTTGTTACAAAGCATAAGTAAACTAGAATAAAATCAATTTTCTTTTTGATTCTTTTTTAGAACTCTATAAATTCTCATCCTATCAAACATCTCTCCAGTCCAATCGTGTAATTGCGGTAAATTAGGTGTTTGTTTAAATAATATTTTATAATCATCTAATGATTTCTGTAAAATATCGTTAACTGTCACTTTTTTATGACAATGTATGCAAAAAACGGAATGGCAAGATTTAGGTATCCCCGTTATCACCTCATTACATTCAGGACACTTCACTACTTTGCGTAAAGAATCGTAGTTGTATTTAGGAATGAATGGCATGTCTTCGCTAGTGTCATGGTCTTGTTTCATGAGTAGATTATAGATGCGGTGGCTTTCGGCGTCGGGTTCGATGGTCGATGCGGCCAATTTTGATAAATGCGCGTCTATTTCACTGTGAAAAAGCAGATCAAAGGACCAATCTTCCATGCCATATAAAACGAAATCTGGATTGGTGAACATGACGTAGGTTTCGAGTTCTTTTTCGATACCTAATTTCCACATGAGTCGTTTAAATTTCTTTGTTGCCTTTTCAAGTTGTTCTCTTGGATGTTCATATATTTCGCCATTTTGATTCTCTTTGTCACCGCTAAAAAATTGAATTTTGTTACCTCGGTCGACTGCTGGGTTTGAAAACCATTTTACTTCATATAATATAATCTTGTCCCTGGTTATGATAATCGTATCAATTTGACAAACATAGTCGCCTTCTAAGTGAAAGGACAAGCCTTTGATTATTAACCAACCATACTTTTCAAAGTTCTGATCAGCCCAGACTTCACCTTTGTAACCATCTTTTAAGTTGCCATATTTCAGCCATTGTTGTTTGTTGAAATATAGGCGGCCATATAATGCGTCGTAAATTTTTAATGCGTTCGGTTTTTGTCTCATTTTTTTGCTCATTTTTTACACCCCCATATATAAATAAACAAAATATTTGAAAAGTTGAAAAATTTCAGCAAAAAAGTTCAAAAATCGACTAATATCCGACTAAAATCCTATAACAAACTTCGGGAATTCAAATTGAAGGAGTCGCCCCAGCGACTCCTCTCCTCATTTATAGCGGTACATTTAGGCGGCCGCCTAAATGATTCCAACTCATGATGTCGCTTTTAGGCCGACGCCTAAAAGCCTCCACCCAAAAAACAGCTGCGGAATAAAATTAAAACCAATAAAAATCGAAGTTGGAAACTAAGCAGATTGCCAGGTTAGGCATTAGTGGTTTCATAGGAATCCACTCCAATCTGCGTATCAAAAAACTCCAGCCGAATTTGGCTGGAGTTGATACTCAATACTTTTAAAAATTACTCATTCCCCGGTACTAACTGAGATTCTTGTGATTCCTCAGTTGTCTCTGATTCAACCGCGTTAGATAGCACAACGTCCAGCGTCACTTCCTCGCCACCACGAATCACGTGTAACTGAATTGTGTCGCCAACTTGGTGATTGAATAATTCTTGACGTAAAGTCGCAAAGTCAGAAATTTGCGCATCATTGATACCAGTAATTACATCAAATGGCTCCACACCCGCTTCAGCAGCAGCCGATCCACGAACCACTTCCATTACAACTACACCATCAGTAAATTCAGGGTCTAAACCTAAATCAGCCACACGAGAAGATTGGCTAATGCTTGATAGAGGCATTAATGAAACACCTAATGAAGGACGCGTCACTTCACCAGACTCTTCTAATTGTTGCGTAATTTCAACCACATCATTGGCCGGAATCGCAAAGCCCATCCCTTCAATTGATGCAGACGCAAATTTACTTGAATTAATACCGATTAATTGACCTGAACTATTTAATAACGCCCCACCAGAGTTACCCGGGTTGATCGCAGCGTCTGTTTGTAGAAGTGTCATATTCCAGCTATCAGAAACAGCGACGGAACGATTTAATCCCGACACAATCCCTTGAGTAACAGAAGTCGCAAACTCTTCACCGATCGGAGAACCTATCGCGATCGCCATTTGCCCTACTTTCAACTCGTCAGAGTTGGCAAATTCTGCAACAGCAGAAATATTTTCAGCAGGTACCGATAGAACCGCTAAGTCACTTAATTCGTCCGCGCCGACAACTTCAGCTTCCAGGACTTCTTCCGTGCGCAGTGTCACTTCAACTTGGTCCGCACCGTCGATAACGTGATTATTCGTTACGATAAAGGCTGTGTCGCCATCGATTTTATAGACAACTCCTGAACCTGTTCCGGCTAATTGCGGCTCTTGTTCGATTTCGCCAAGGTTAATGCCACCTTCTTGGCCTTCGGCCGAGTAGCCGTAGAATTCTAAAATTGGAGGCAGTTCTTGACCCGAAGTTGGGACTTGATAATTACCAACAGACACGACAGCGTCCTGCGTGTTTTCGACCACGCTGGTAATTGCTTCCTCATAACTCTGTGCCGACGGCTCTTGCGACTTTGCTGGTCTCAGCGCGTCTTGCCCGATATACACAAAGCCTAACACTAAAGCAATCCCTACCAGTAACCCAGCCACAACACCACGCCAATATTTCATATTTGTTGATAATCTCTCTTTCATGAACAACTTCCTTTCGCTTTTTTCTAAACATAGTTTAACAATAATATATGAATCTCTCATGAATATCATAACCAAAATTATGAATTTTTGCAGAGTAACCCCCTCAGCTTTATGAATTATTTTTTTAAAACATGGCATAGACAAAAATGAAAAACCAACTCCGATTTTTTTATGGCGAACTAGCACGATTCGTGTCACTACCAAGGTCTCAATCATAATAAATAGTGAAGGTTTCGTTGATTGCATTACCAACTTTCACTCTAACTAAATAAATAGTGAACGTTGCCCCGATTCCAATACCAACCTTCACTCTATCAGACTAAATAGTGAACGTTACCCCGATTACACTACAAACCTTCACTCAAACAAAATAAATAGTGAACGCTACCCCGATTCCTGCCAATGTATAGTACTTCTATGACAAAACTAACCTACTGACCCAAAGTCTTGCCACAGAATGCCGACGCCGTGGCAAAACTAACCTGCAAACACGAAGTCTTGCCTCAGAATGCTGTCGCCGTGGCAAAATTGAACTGCCAACCCAAAGTCTTGCCACAGAATGCTGTCGTCGTGGCAAAATTGAACTGCCGACACGAAGTCTTGCCACAGAATGCCGGCGCCGTGGCAAAATTGAACTGCCAACCCAAAGTCTTGCCACAGAGACACCAACTACTCCATCACAACTCGCCTACACACAACAACAAGCCCCAGTATAGAAGTCAATTTCCCTAGAAATTGACTTCCTCCTTAAAAAGACGCTTTTAGCCCACGCTAAAAGCCACATCCTATTAATGAGGATGGAGTCGCAACGGCGACTCCTACATCATCCTCCCAAAGAATCTGCATCAATGCGGATTCAGTTATTTGATTGGATTGCTATCTATTTTGACTGGTCAAAAATTCACACTCACAACAACTCTCCATAAGCCTTCACATACCAATGCTTAACCACTGTTACTAACACAATATAAGCGACCACTGTGATTGCCAGTCCAAGCCAATACAACGATGGTAGGTTCATTAAACCGATCGAAGCGCCTAGACTTGTAAATGGAATCACTGTCCCAACAATAATACCCAACAAGGTCACAGTTAAGAATGCCTTTGAAGGAATACTTTCCACAAAGGGCAGTTTTTCAGTGCGCAAAGCGTATAAGACGAGCGTTTGCGACCAGAGGGACATGACGAACCAGCCGGCGTGGAAGAGGGCTGTGAATAATTCTTGGCCGTCGGCGTTTAAGCCCGCATAGTTGCCGCCTAATTCGCGGGGCAGTAAGACAAAAAATAGTAACGCGAAAGTTGTTATATCGAAAATTGAACTGGTTGGGCCAAACCAGAACATAAATTTCCCGATGCTGTCGGCACGCCATTGTTTTGGTTTTTCCAAGTAGTCCTCGTCCATTTTGTCCCAAGGAATCGCGATACATGAAATGTCATAAATCAAACCGAGAAATAGCAGATGAATCGGGAGCATCGGTAGAAATGGCAGGAAAATACTAGCAATTAAAACGGAGAACATATTACCAAAATTTGAGCTCGTCGTCGCTTTAATATATTTCATAATATTGCCAAAAATTTTGCGCCCTGAAACGATACCCTGTTCCAACACCATCAAATCTTTTTCTAACAAAATAACATCCGCCGATTCTTTTGCGATATCCACCGCCGTATCCACTGAAATCCCCACATCCGCCGCCCGCATCGCAGGCGCATCATTAATTCCGTCCCCTAAAAAACCAACCACATGACCATTTTCACGCAGTAACCGCGTGATCGTCGCCTTTTGGCTTGGATTCAGCTTCACAAAAATTGAATACTCCTCAATCACACCAGCCAATTCCGCTTCACTCAAAGCTGCCACATCATCACCAGTAAGGTAACGGGACGCATCGAGCCCTATCTGTTCACAAATCGCTTGCGTCACCAGCGCATTATCCCCAGTCAATACTTTCACAGCAACCTGATGCTCTTTCAGCGCCTCTAAAGCAGCTTTTGTCGTCTCTTTCGGCGGATCTAAAAATGCCAAGTAACCAATCAGCACCATTTCCGCCTCATCCTCAACCGAAAACTCGCCCACCAAACTCGGATTCGTCTTCTGCGCCACACCAATCACGCGGAAGCCCTCATTATTCAATCGACGCACATTTTCCAACACACGATTCTTCGCCGCCTCCGTCAGCGGTGACACAACGCCCCCGAAATCGACAAAATCCGACACAGCAAGCATCTCCTCAACCGCGCCCTTCGTGATCATCTGCGCCTTCCCAAACGCATCCTCCACCACCACACTCATCCGGCGACGCGCGAAGTCAAAAGGAATTTCATCCACCTTTTCATATTGGAAAGTATGGGGCTCTAATCTTTGCTGAGACGCTTCGATAATCGCTCGGTCCATTAAATTTTTGAGACCCGTTTGATAGAAACTGTTCAAATAAGCATGACGTAAAACGCGGTCATCTTCCTGACCATCTAAATTCAAATGATACTCCAATACAATTTTATCTTGCGTTAAAGTTCCCGTCTTATCCGTACATAAAACATCCATCGCACCAAAGTTTTGAATCGCATTGATATTTTTAATAATCGTACCTTCTTTGGCCATCGCATTCGAGCCCTTAACCAAATTCGTTGTCACAATCATCGGCAACATTTCCGGCGTCAAACCAACCGCCACTGAAAGTCCAAAGAGTAATGCTTGAAGCCAATCACCCTTAGTCACCCCATTGATCAAAACCACTAAAGGCGCCATAATCAACATAAATTTAATTAATAAATGAGACGTCTTTTCAATTCCCTCTTCAAAACTCGTCTTAGGTGCTTCAACCGTCACTTCCTGCGCCACTTGGCCAAACATCGTATCATTACCCGTTGCGATGACAATCCCTTCAGCACTACCGCTCACCACATTACTTCCCATAAAAGCCAGTGTTTCTAAATTCGTCGGCGTATCCGCTGCTTGATTTACTCGATTGGACATTTTCTCAACCGGATAACTTTCACCGGTTAATGACGCCTGTGATAAAAATAAATCTTTGGCTTGGATAATCCGTAAATCAGCCGGGATCATATCGCCCGCCGCTAATTTAATCAAGTCACCACGCACAATCTCTTCCAATGGAATTTCTTGATAGCGTCCATCACGCTTCACTGTCGCTTCAACTTTCACCATCGCCTGCAATTCCTCAGCCGCATTATCAGCATTAACCGATTGAATTAAACTCATCGTGCCACTGATCAAAACTAACACTACAATTAAAAAGACCGTCACCAAACTTTGATCTTCCGAATTCGCGATTAAATATTCCGTCACAAATGAAATACCAGCAAGCGCCAGTAAAATCAAAGTAAATGGCGTAAAATAAGCTTTTACCACCGTTAACCAAAATGGCGTTTTTTCTGCATAATCAATTTTATTACTACCAAACTCCTGTCTAATTTCTGCCACGCGCTCTTTATTTAATCCTTCAAACGTCACATTAAACTCATCCAACACTTCTTTTATTTTCAAATTCGCAATCCGAACATAGTCCACAGTGCGATTCATTTTCATGTTTTTCAATTTTATTACCTTCTTCCCGGTTCAATTTTCGGGCCTTAGGCAGTCCTATTTTGGTGGTTACAAACAAATAGACAATAATTCATTCGCATCCCTTAGATTCAATTCCCGCCTAAAGCACAACTTCTGCCAACTATCATCCATTTGTTTTTAACCTCCTTTCAATGACCGAGCAACCGCTCCTAAATAATTAAAACAGCATAACACCAACATTAATCTAACTACCTCTTTACCATTTTCTCACCCCTTTCAACCATTAAATATATTTGTAAAACAAAAAATCCCCCACTAAACGTTAGTGAGGGCTCAAAAAAAGTGCACAAAAAAAGACTTGTGTGATTTCTTCGTGGAGCTTTGGCACGTTACAACGTAAAAGATAAACTAACATCTACCTTTAGCTACGTTAAGAAGAGCCTTATATCGACAATTCCTGTTATACCCATTGGTGTCTCTCGACGTTTTTGGGCAGTAGCCTGTGTTTGTAGCGGAGCCTCGCCTAACAAATCAATATTCAGTTTTACAATCACCAAGTATACACCTCTTCCAAAACTTGTCAACCAAATGATTATTTTTTTGAAGATATGGCATAAACATAAATAAAAAACCAACTCCGATCTCTAAAACCGAAGTGACACGATTTCAATCATAATAGATAGTGAACTTTACCCCGATTCCACTACCAACCTTCACTCTAACTAAATAAATAGTGAACGTTATCCAGATTCCTGCCAATGGATAGTACTTCTATGGCAAAACTAACTTGCCGACTCAATATCTTGCCACAGAATGACGTCGCCGTGGCAAAAAGGAACTGTCAACACGAAGTCTTGCCACAGAATGACGTCGCCGTGGCAAAAAGGAACTGCCAACATGAAGTCTTGCCACAGAGACACTAAAAAAACATCCTAAATCTCATAACCATCCTCAAATTTCAATGCAGAAGTCAATTTTCCCAGAAATTGACCACCCCTCTTTAAAAGACGCTTTTAGCTTGCGCTAAAAGCCCATTTCATCAATGAGGAAGGAGTCGCGTCCGCGACTCCTAAATCATCCTCCCAGAGAAAATGCATCAATGTGGGTTCAGTTATTTGATTGGATACCTATCTAAACTACTCGCCCATTCCCGTATAGATTTTCAAAGCCTCATGCAAGAACTCCGCAGCACCTGGCGCAACCTTCTCATAATAATCCTTAAAGCGCTCGTCATGCACATACATCAAACTCAAATTGAAATGCTTTTCGGAACTATAATGTCCTTTGGGCCAAGCAATAGTTAACCACTCCTGATGCAGCGCACAAACCTCTTGCGCCAATGTGCCCTTGGGATTCCCCTCAGCCGTCGCAACCGCTAGTTTCCCATTCAACGTTTCTCCTAACGCTTGAAATTCCTGGAACTGGCTTTCAGTCATATTGCCGAACTTTTCATTCGACTGGTTAATTGTCTTTTCACCATACTTTTCCCGAATTTCCGCGCCGTATTTCGCCTCATTCTCGTCAATCATCTCTTTTTTAAACGCCTCAAATTTTTCTTGATCCGTCATCATTTTCTCTCCTTTTAGCGCCTGAAGCGAGTCGCTGACCGTATCTATCAACGCCTCCAAACGCGCTTTTTTCCTCGAAAGCTGAAGTAAATGCTCCTCCAAAGCCGACGCCACATCAAAATCTGCCGCGTAGATAATCTGCTTAATCTCCTCCAAACTCAAATCCATCTCACGGTAAAACAGAATCTGCTGCAACAAATCAACCTCCCGAGCCCCATAAATCCGGTAGCCACTCGAATTCACTCGCTTCGGCTTCAACAACCCAATCTCATCATAATACCGCAACGTCCGCGCGCTCACCCCCGACAACCGCGCCAACTTGCTCACCGAATACTCCATTCCCTCACCTCCCAAATCCATCATAAACCCTCACGCAACGTCAAGGTCAACCTCTTTTTTTAAAAGTATACCACTCATATTCTAAAAAATATCAAAATGCCAAAACCAACCCTTGATACTATCACGTTAATTGTCTATCTATAAGTCTAAAATTATTAATAAACTACCCAGCTCACCCTCCGCCAGGTTTCCTGGCGAAGACAACTCCGATTAGGAATAACTCTCAGTTTTAAAAAAGTTATTCCCTACACAACACTAGCACCCAAAACCAACTCCGGAACCAAAAGGCAATTTCCACAGAAATTGACTACCACATCATAAAGAAGCATTTAGCAGAGCCTAAATGCAACCACACAAAAAGGAGTCGCCCACGCGACTCCTAACTCATTAAATTGCTATTACAATTTCAAATCTCTAACCAACTTTGAAGCAACAATCCCAAACTGAGATGAGTATTGATTTCAATCCCAATAATAACTTCAATTTTGAAGTGAAATTTTAGCCATCTAAATAAATAATTTGCGCAGTACATCCATAATTTTCCCGTGGAATCCAGGGATTTTGGCGCAGCTTAGATTACGTTAGCGCGTAGCGCTTATGTAATCTCTAGCCAAAATAGTCCGGAATAACCAAAGATTAAAACTACAATGAATCATGATATAAATTAATCTGAATTATTGCTGACTCATTTAACTGCAGATTTTCTCAATGGAAAGCTTGTAATATTGTGAAGCAACAACAATCTCCGCAGGTTATGAAGGTCGTCCCCACGGAGATAAATTATGGCTGTATGAAGCAAATTTCTATCCAAAAAAGGGAAATAAACACTTATTCTCCCATCAACTTCTGCAGCTCATAAACAAGCTCGCGCTGATTTACCGTATCCAAAGTCCCCACTTCCGGAAGGACAAAATCAGTCGGCGTCAATGTCATTGATAACCGCACATTCGCAGTATTCAACTTCGACGTATTCGTACCAAAGACATTGATATTTACGCGCTCAGCAATCCCCGTCAGCTCAACATGATAATAATCCTCACTTGGAATTAACTCCCAATCGGCCTTTGTCAACTTCTCAGTCACATCTCGCGACCGCACCGTAAACTGATGATTAAAGTCCTGCGGTTCAGGAGGCAACTCACCTTCTAATGGTATCTCCGGTTCACTTAACTCACGGATTAACTGCTGAATATTCGAACTCGTCCCCAAATCAATCATCACGCCACGACTTGGACGTTGATAAGAAAAGTTCTGACTCATATCCACCGCAAAAGTCTGCTCCTCGATTAACTCTCGAAAAGACAAATCAATTGCATAATCCAATTCAAAACTGCCCGCCTCTTGAAATAAACCAACCGGAATTTCCAAGCGTTCCATCGAAACATCATAAACGCCGTCCTCATAGGAAATAAATTCCGCCGCTATGTCATCAATTTGATTAGAATCTGGCAACATTAAAAAGGATTTCAACATATTCACCGGTTCATTACGCTGCGCTAATAAAGATGACTCAACCGGTGTCCAGAACTCTACCTTTTCTTCTAAAAAGCCTGTCGCTTCCGGTGTCACCAATGGTAAATCGGAAAATCCTAAGCTATTCAACCACTCGATTTGATTCGTGTAAACCAAATAAAAATGGTCATACGCCAGCATTTCGAAAGGATATGCCTCCATCATCGGCTCGTCCTCGCTCCCGACATTCTCATAGAAATCGACCGTCAACGCCATATCGCCTGACGCCTGATTCCCGAAAACCGTCCCCGCATAAATCGGATCGCCCGAATCCTCATAAACCATTTCAAAATCAATCTGATAGTTTTCTAACTCAGCAATTTTATCCAATCCCAAACTCATCGCCTGGTGATACGACTGCACCCCCGCTTCTTGGGCCAAAACACCCACCGGCGCTACCGACAGCAAAACAGCCACTAAAGAGGCCACTATTTTACGCATTTAAATCACCCTTTGAAAAGTATTCCTCAATGAAACAATTGGCAGAAATTTCGCCTTGTTGGGCAATCAAGCGCGCATTGTTATTGCCTAATTGCGTTGAAGATATAATATTCCCCAACATCACAATCGGCTGTGGCACGCCACTCCTCGAAATTAATTTAGCCGACGGCCACGCAACAAGCGGACCACGTCCTGAATCATGCGGCAAGATCATATCACGCTTAATTAAACTCTTTAGTAAATGTGACTGCTTCGCTGCTTCGATAATATCTTCTTCAAAACCAGTCGCATTAATTAAAATATCTGCTGATTCCAAGATTCCATCTTCGCCGTAAAGATCAAACTCACCGCTAGCATTCACTTTAATATCTGACAAACCATCAACAATACGCAATTTGTTTTCTTGTAACAAATTCAAAATCCGTCCCATCGTTAAATGAGGGACACTGGCACGCATATGCGTCAAGTATGGATAATAATCCGCTAATAAACGTTGTTGATCTGTTAAATTCAATGCTTGGAAAATATGTGGCAAAATCAAAATGGCTCGCACAAAATAACGCTGCACAACTGCTAAGTCTTGCGGTTTACTATGATAAGCACGCACATTATCGCTCAAACGACTACGACCCCACTGCGCCACAACGTCATACCAGTCAACCCCGTACTCAGAAAAATCTGCTCTCACCGTTTCGAGTACTGTATCGAGTGCTACTTTTCCTGTATCTGGATGACGGTTCGCTTCTAACCACTCAAAGGTTAAACTCGTCTCCACATCTGTCTCACATGGAACACCAGTTGCTGTAAAAATCGTATCCCGCACATAAAAAGTAACCGGCGCATCAAACTCTGCATGCTCCATTAAATAACGCATCACATCAAGCCCGGAAGCCCCACTTCCAACAATCCCAACACGGTCCGACGAATAAAACTCCGGCATTTTCTCTCTCGTTGGGTAAGGGTTATGAATATAATTTTCTTGCCCCATCAAATTATAACTATTACGGTAAGGTGTTTGACCAATCGCTAAAAAGACAAAGTCATATTCGTGTGGTTGCCAACCGTCATCGAAGGTGGCCAAACTTGCAC
The DNA here is from genome assembly GCA_015863195.1 of Aerococcaceae bacterium DSM 111022. Lineage (GTDB taxonomy): Bacteria > Bacillota > Bacilli > Lactobacillales > Aerococcaceae > DSM-111022. The sequence goes on from JACBXO010000012.1 coordinate 16,245, forward strand.
TACCATCAGCGTTTACTCTAACATCTGTTACCTCTGCGATTATTTTTGACACGGCTTGATGTTCGTAACTCGGCGCAAAATGGGCTTTTAAATATTTCCCATAAACTTGACGGTATACTAAATTCTCATTACTTTTCACATCTTTACTATATTCCGCAACCCATTCATCAAATTCGCGTGGGTTGTCGGGATTTAAACTCAGGTCTTTCGACGCAGAATTCATAAGTAGCGCCAAGTCGTCCTGAATATACGGCACGCCGGTCGCAAAATTTCCTTTATTATCGTAAACGTCGACCTTGAAATCGACCGACTCCATTTCAGGAGCGTTCAAAATTGTTTGTAAAACCGATGAACCACTGATCCCCGCACCAACAATTGCGATTCTCATCAATAGCCCCCTCCTTTATTTTCCATTAACACGAGTATTATAACAGAATTGGACGCACCATAACACGATAACCCTCAATTCGTGTCTTAAATTTAACAAAACATTTCCCCCAATAAGGGCTTTCAATACACACCTGAACTATGTTATAATAATTAGTGCATTCATTCACGCGGACATGGCGGAATGGCAGACGCGCCATCTTGAGGGGGTGGTGCCCGAACGGGTGTGTGGGTTCAAATCCCATTGTCCGCATTTTACAGCAGCTCAGATTTTCTGAGCTGTTTTTTTAATTTTTCTTTTGAAAACACAGCATTCGCCGCGGGTAAAACTCCGATCCTAGCAGTGTTTGTGCTAGTTCAAATATTTTTGACTGCGCAGTAGCACGAATTGTGCTACTAATTTTTAACATTCTCTTTATAGACTCAAAAGGATTCACTTTTTTTGCATCCCGTCACCCAAAAATATAACGGATGCAACTCATTGCACTTTTCAGCAATCCACCACCTCTAAACTGAATCCCCTATACTAAACACAAGTCTTCCAAGAGATTCTTAGACGAGACACTACCTAGAAACAACTAACAATTTCAGCCAACTAATCAATCAATAGTTCTACAACCCAAAACACACTCTGGAATATAATCTGTTCAATTTCTTCAGAAATTGACTTCCACCTTTTCAGATGGACTCTTTTCGACTCTGGCCGAAAAGCACATCCTAATTAAAGAAGCTTTTCGCTTCACGAAAAGCGACATTATGGTTCTAAGCGGAGGAGTCGCTGAGGCGACTCTGATTGAAAGTCTTAGTTTGTGAGAGATGATAAAACTGGAAGTGTTCTGGGCAAATAAATAAGTAAGTGGGTCTAAATTTTAGTTGATGTCGATTATCATTTCTAAATGATTTGGGTCTTGAAATGATAAAAAACAGCCGAATATTATCATTTCAAAATGAATTTGGTTCCGAAATGATAAAAAATGGCTTAAAATTATCATTTTGAGGGGATTTGGGGTTTGAAATGATAATCCAGGCACTATCTGCGCACCCTCCTAATCTCAATCCCAAAAGGATGCATTTTTATGCACACAAAAACACTCCCACCAAATCCTGGTAGGAGCATCTTCATATTATTTCTCTTGCTGACTTTCAAAGTAGGCACGCGTTTGACCTAAAACAGTTGCGGTCATCTGACACACAACCTCACCGTCCTGATTATAAGCTGAAGATAATACCTTAAAACGCCCTTGTCCCGGACGCTTATCAGACATCACAATTTCCGTCACCTCATAATCAAAAGTCAAAACGTCACCTGGGCGAACAATCGCCGGCCACTCAACTTGAGCATCCGCACCCACAAAATCAAATCCAAATGGATGATCCGTGATTGCACGACGAAACATCACCATATTCGTAAACCAACCACTCGCCGCTAACCCTTTAAAGAAAGAATCCCCAGCTGTTTCTTCATTAATATGGAAATGTTGTGGATCATACTTCGTAGCAAACTCAATCATCTCATCTTTTTTCATTTCATATTTGTCTTTAGCTTGGTATTTAAAACCAACTTCGATGTCATCTAAAAATACTTTCTCTTCCATAGAAACCCCGATTAGTTTTGCGTATTAATCACAGTACGACCGATATGTTTACCTGCTTTGATTTCTTCAGCCACTTCACCAAATTCAGAAAGTCCTTTTTCGTCAAAGTGTAACTCATCTAACACATTCCACTCGTTGGCAATCTTATCCCATAACACTTCACGGTCTGACATCGGAATTTCCACTGAGTTAATTCCCAGTAAATTCACACCACGTAAAATGAATGGTAAAACTGTCGTCTGAAGCTTCGCCCCACCAGCATTACCACTGATTGCGACACTTCCGTATTCGTCAACTTTCGTTAAAATATCCGCCGTTAAGTCGCCTCCGACTGTATCAACGACATATTTATATTCACGTTTGTTTAATGGACGGCGCCCTAATTCCAAGTCGCTCACATCCCAAACTTTAGACGCACCAAATTCGCGTGCTTTCTCTTCTTGATAGTCTTTACGAATTGTTGCGGTGATATTTTTGTAGCCTAAGTGTCGTAAAATTTGAATTGCCACACTACCAACACCGCCCGTTGCTCCTGTAACTAAAATCGCAGGTTGACCTTCAACTTTCATGCCATTTTTTTCCAAAGCATCAATTGACAAAGCTGCCGTGAAACCAGCTGTACCGTAGACCATCGCATCTTTCGTCGACAGCCCCTCGGGCAATTTCACAACCCACTCATGCGGGACCTTCGCGTACTGCGATAGTCCACCCTCGTGAACCGTGCCCAAGCCGTAGCCCGTAATTAACACCTTGTCGCCAGCTTTAAATTTGTCCGACTCAGAGCTCACAATCTCACCCGCCAAGTCAATTCCCGGGATCATCGGATAGTGACGAACAACGCCTCCTTTTGTTTGAAGAGCAAGCATATCTTTATAGTTAATTGATGAATATTCAATTTTGATAATTGTATCGCCGTCACCTAAATTTTCAACCGTATTTGTCTCTAGTTGATGTGTAACCTCACCATCAGTTTCACGGACAACATAGCTCTTAAATTCTTCCACTCATACCACTCCTTTTACTTATAATATCATTAAAAAAGAGGTTGAAACAATTGTTACAACCTCCTTCGTGATTACCCTAATTTAAATATTAGATATAGTTCATTTCTTTCGCTTTTTCAGTTAATTCATCACGGAATTTCGGATGCGCAATCGCGATTAACGCTTTAACACGTTCGCTAATTGTTTTGTTTTTCAATTCAGCAACACCATATTCAGTAACAACCATATCGATGTCGTTTTTATTTGTTGTAACAACTGCACCTTCATCTAAAACAGGAACAATCGTTGAAATAGTTCCTTTCTTAGCAGTCGATTTCAGAGCAATAAAGCCGCGTCCACCTTCAGATAAAGTAACACCTTTAGCAAAGTCCGCTTGCCCACCTGTAGATGAGAAATAAGTTGGACCTACTTTTTCTGAGTTCGCTTGACCTAAGAAGTCAACTTGAACCGATGAGTTAATTGAAACAAAGTTTTTGTTTTCAGCAATTTGTAAAATACCATTTGAAATATCAGAAGGTACCATTAAAATGTCTGGGTTATTGTCCATGTAGTCATACATTTTACGTGGTCCATAAGCGAATGTCGCCACAGATTTACCAACAAAGTTTTGTTTATTTTCATTCGTTAACGTACCCTCTTCAGCTAAGTATTGCGCTTTCGAAGTATACATTTCAGAGTGTAAACCTAAACCTTTATTGTTCACTAATTCATTCATTACCGCGTTTGGAATATTACCAATACCGATTTGAATTGTATCGTTATCATTTACATATTCCGCAATATATTTACCAATTTTGATATCATCTTCTGTTAATTCACCTTCAGGTAATTCTGGTAAATCAGCATTTGATTCGAAAATCGCATCAACTTGGCTAATATGAATTTCGTTCATAATACCAAATGTACGTGGCATTTTATCCGAAACTTCTAAGATAATTTTCTTAGCATGTTGAATTTGTGGTCCCACATATGAAGTACCTACACCAAGAGAGAAATTACCTTCTTCATCCATTGGTGACACCATCGCAATAATAACTGGCTCTGGTTCACGGTCATGTAAAATATTTGGAATTTGCGAGAAGTTACATGGGATTAATTCTGTTTTCCCACTATTAAACGATTTACGGTCAGCTCCTGATAAGAAGAATGATAATTGTTGTAATTTTTCAGGCTCTACATCAATTGTCGGATTCATCGTTAACATTGTATATAAACGGTTGTTATCAAACTTATCATAGTTCATTAACGCTTTATGTAATGTTGATGGTTCTCCTGCTCCTAATGGATATACTAAACCTTCACCTGGTTCAATAATCGAAATAGCTTCCTCAGCCGTTTGTACTAATTTTTGTTGATATAACTCTTTAAAGTTCTCTGACATTTTAGTCCTCCATATGTATGTGTTTATTTTTTCTGTTTAAAAGTATTATTGCCAAATTTGAGAAATAATTTTAATTTGTGATTTTGATGAACCTGCGAAATTCAAGAGCATTTGAGCATCGCGGTAATATCTTGAAAAGTCAGCTTGATTTCTAGCACCAGACCCGGTTGATAAACGTAAAAATGTTTCACTCATCATTAAAGCCAGTTCATTGGCTTTATATTTAACGTGCGCAACACTTACTTCATCATCCTGTTTTTCAATGGCCATTTTTTGAAGGGTCGTCTGTAATGTCACCAGATCAATCTGTAATTTAGATAATTCCTCTTGAATACCAAAATTAGCAATCAATGGTTTGCCTAAATTACGATCTTGCTTCAAATAAGAAACACCTAAATCCATCAAACCTTCCGACATACCTAATGCGATATAAGAAACTGATTTTTTCAACTTCTTACGCGTCAGTTTTAACATATCCAAACCTGAGACATCGCCTGGTATATAGTTATTTAATGGCACAACAATATTCTTAAATTCAACCGGAAATACGGGAAAAGCTTTGCGTCCCTCCATGTCGAGTTGTTCTTTCACTTCGAGGCCAGGAGTCTCGCGGTCGACGATAAAGAATCCTAATTGTTGATTTTCCATTTTGGCTACGACAATGAAAAAGTTCGCATTATCCGCATTTGAGACCATATTTTTTGTCCCCGTGATGCGGTATTTTCCGCCCAATTCTTTGGCTGTTGTTGACATCCGGCTCAGGCTATAAGCTGTTTGATTTTCAAATGATGCAAACGCTCCTGAAATTTCCCCATTGAGTAAGGGTTCGAGATATCTTTTTTGGATATCTTCATTTGCGAACTCCACTAATGGATAAATAACAAATGTTGTTTGGATGGCAATGAGTGCTGCTAAAGAAGGAAAGTCTCTCGCGATACGGTTTATAATGCCGTAATACTCAATTCTTTCGTGGACATTGTATTTGCCCGAAATATAAAGCGAATACAATTTACTTTTTGCGATCTCATTCATTAACTTTTGAGGGTAAATACTTTCCTCATCATAAAGTTTGGCCGCTTCGTAAAATACATTTTCTGGTTGTTCTTCAATCCATTTCAAGACTTCTGATTGCTTTAAAATATCATCGATATACGTTTCATAAGTTTTATTCATCGTTTAAATCACTTCTATCGTTAAAATTTTATCGCCTTTTTCTAATAATTTTAATAATGCACCAGGGGATATCAATAGTGCTTTATCAGTTTTTAATCCCTTTTGAAACCATATCTGGCAGCGCTTTCAAGGTACATTAAGTATATTAAAAACATCAGCTGGCAACAAGACCGATGTTCCGTTTTCTAATAATTGATGATTAGCGCACCTATAACTTCCAATTATAGGTTATCGACTATTGGCTATCACAGCCATCACACCAACTGCTTTTTTAAAAATATTGCTCAACACACGCAGATTTACGAGGACAAGACATTCAAAGTTACCGTGCGGCGTTGCTGAGACTATTGAGCTTTAGCGATTACAGTCTCATATGCGAGAATATATGCAGCTAAACGTATCACAGTTTCCAATACGTTAGAAACCAAAATTTCACAGCACATTCATGCCTTTTCCTCTTCAATCTGCTTAGTTACATTCAAAATAATTGGTCAGGTTAAATAATCCACAACTCAAAATAAAACGTTAATAGCTGCCCAATTTTATTGGAAAGAATTATGGTTTCTTTAACTGCAATTATTCTGATGACACAAATTAAAAAAGTACAACAAATAAGTGTTTCTAGTCAGACTAAAAACAAGCAACAAACTATAAAAAAATATCAAACACATACAAAAATAAATTCAGTTAATTTCTGATAACATAACTAAATTTATTTTTATCGGTTTAAGTATCTTCTACCAACTTTAACAGCACAACAATCAAAGTGAGAGAAGACTGCTTTTAGACTGCCACCTAAAAGCCGCTTCTTTACTTCATTGTTACTAGAATCGGAGTTGTTTTTCGGTTTACTTGTGTTGGTTGTTTCTAATTTTTTTCAAAACAACTCACACTCCCTTTTTAACACAGGTAAATGGTTAAACATCACAACAACATCATTGAAATAGTATCCACTACCAATTGAATTTGCGTGATACAATCTATCATCTCTTATCTACTAAACATATTAGAGAAAATTATAAGTTATACTACGCAAATTCCTCTGCCATATTTTCCCTAACTAAGCATTTGGCTTGTAGAAATTTTCTAAGATATTTTGATGGATTTCCGATTCAATTGGCGAATACTTTTTCTTAATCGGACGGCACAGGTCGAAGTTAAAGGGAATCTCGTCATAAAACTGCTTAGTCGTTACTTTTGTTTTATCAATTCGTTCCTCAATTGGGCGCGGTAGAATCGTGATAATATCCGTTCCCTCAAGGATTTCAATTAAATAATCCCACGCAGAGGCCGTGATTCGAATATGATTTTGCAACCCAACATGCTTCAGTTTGGCATTCACCAACTCATGTGTGTAGTAATTTTCATTAAAAGTCGCGAGCGTATATCCAATCAAATCGGTCCACTCCAACTTCTCATAATTCACCAGCGGATGATCTTTCGCCATAAACGCCACATATTCGTCCAGCTGGATAATATTCTGCTCATACTTATCCGCATCCAGCTCCGTCGGCTCAATTAGAATCGCCAAATCCAAGTGGTCAGCAGCCAGCCAATCCTTCAAATCCCTTGACCCCGCCTCGACCAACTTCAAATTCAAATTCGGATTGTCATTTACCATATCTGGGAATAATTTTGAAAAGTATACACTCAAAATCAATGATGGCAATCCTAGTCGGATCACCCCTTTTTGCTTGAGTGATTCTTGTTCGACAGCAGATTCCATGTCTTCATACATATTAATAATTTCCAACGCGTAATTATAAATTTTTTGTCCGGCATCGGTCAAGCCAACATATCGTCCTTTTTCGCGCACAAATAAATCAATCCCATTTTGGTCTTCATATTGATTAATAAACTGACTTAATGCGGGCTGTGAAATGTGTAATCGTCGTGATGTTAGCGATAAGTTGTAATCGTTTTCAACTATTTTTAAAAGATAGTACATTTGGGCAAGTTCCATGATATTCCTCCACTTCTTTCGTAAATTAAGTATAACATAAAGTTATGGATGAAAAAAACACACCATGACAGTGTGCCTTGCTTAATTTTGAAATACGACAGGTAGTGGTATCTCTACATTGTTTTGTTTTTTTGTATAATAGAAAACATCATTTTCTTCATCCCAGTCAAGAAAACCTTCATGATACAAATAATCTAAATGAGCCAATGTTTCCCCAGCTGCAAACCATTTTTGTCCTTTAGGAAATTCATCCCAATTGTCTGCTTTAATGCGCCAAGAAATACCGGCGGATACTTCTCGAGTAGTGTAAGCACGCCCTGCTTCCATCATATCCACGATTTCTTGAAGTCGTTCCTGGTGATGTCCAATGATCTCATCTATACGTTCACTTGGGTTTTCTATAACTTTCCTGTGGGTTGCAAGCAATACCTTTAAATCTAAATCTTTTAATTGATAAAGCGTTGTAATATATGAGCGCAAGATATTCGGGTAGTCGGCGCCCCAGTAAGTGATGTTTGGCGTCATCGGGTCCAAGACGGTGTCGCCGCTGAGCATAAATTTGTGATGCGGTTCGTAAAATCCGATATGGCCAGGTGTGTGGCCAATTAAATCCATCACCTCAAATGAATACTGTCCGACTTCAAAAATATCTCCGGGCTGGAGTGTGATATATTTAATCGGTTTGCGTAAGCGGAACTGGTAACCTGGATTGTCTTCAAGCGTGACTTCATTGGGTTCGAGTCCGAAATGGTCTCTGGTTTTGAGCATCATATCCCAATATGAACCTTCAGCCATTGCGTTAGTTAAATTTCCATCAACTTCACCGACATAAATTTTAGAACCGGCGTCATGAAAAATCGAAGCTAAACCAGTGTGGTCCGAATGGAGATGGGTTAAAACGAGTTCAACATCAGAGAGCTCAACACCAAATTTATCGAGCGCGCTCAATAATTCATCGCGGCACTCTTTCATATTATAGCCTGTATCAAATAACACTAAGCGCTGCTTCGTCTTGATTGCATACAAATTAATCTCACGCAATGGACTATTTGGCAATGTAATACCAAAAGTAAAAATATTAGGCAAAATTTCTTTCATTAATATATCCTTTCTAAAGGTTAAGGGAAGTGGGTTGTGGAAGTGAAAGTACGGGCTGATTGTTCGAAAACGTTCACTATATTCCGTGTTAGAGTGAACGTTCTGAATGAACCACCGAGAACTTCCACTCTTTATTGGATTGGAGTGAAGGTTTGGTCTGGTGTCCAGCAAACTTTCACTATTTGTTGGATTGGAGTGAACGTTTACTCTATTTTCAGGTCAACGTTCACTATATTTAGAGCTAGAGTGAAGGTTTAGACTGAACCGCCGGGAACTTTCACTATTTGTTGGATTCGAGTGAAAGTTTACTCTATTTTCAGGTCAACGTTCACTATATTCCGTGTTAGAGTGAACGTTCAGAATGAACCACCGAGAACTTTCACTAGCCCACACTCCAACTATTAGTTGTTTCAGTTTTCCGAACAAAACAACCAACAGTTTTTAAGTTTCTGCAAGTTGTTTTCAATTTTTTTATCAAACAACCAACACATTAGCTATTTTCGTTAGCAGTTCCAGCTTTCCACCCCAAACAACCAACACCCACCAACAAAATCACAACTCATTATTTTAATCATACAACAAGCCCACCATATCGAAGTGGCGCGGGCCATTCAAGTGCCATGATTTTAGGTTTCCTGCCGTATCAGAAACTGTGCGTCCGCAAAGCAAGCAACAGATTCAATAAGCAGGAAAGTCAAAAGCACCTCGAAAAGAGAGCGAAAGACAGTCCCATGGCTACTATGAATGGCCCGCGCCAAGTAGATATGCGGGAATAACTCTAGTTATATTTTATTAACTAAGCTTTCTTATACATTTTTAAATAAAGTAATTGTAACGCAATACCAACAACAGCCATAACGATTACGATAACAAATGCTGTGTTATAAGACCCTGTCGCATCTAAAATCATTGAACCGATTGTTGGACCAAATACCGCCGCAACACCGTAGGCTGTAAACATCCAACCATAGTTAGTTCCTGCGTTTTTAACGCCCCAGTTCTCAGCCGTAATACCAGGGAATGAACCTAGGAATCCACCGAATGATAAACCAACCATCATTAAACCAGCAGTCCCAGCAAGTGCACCCATCGTTCCACTACTCATTGCTAAGAATAGACCTACCGCAACAACAACAAACATTGCGATAACTGTTGGATAACGACCAATTTTATCTGAAACTGTTCCCCAGAAAATTCGGCCTAATGTATTCGCAATCGAAACTAACATCACAACTGTTACCGGATTACCCAATGAGTAAGTTGTCGCAATTGACGCACCAGATGAGATGATCATCATACCACCTGTTGCTCCCAGTGTATAAACTGCCCATAAAATCCAGAATTTAGTTTCTTTAAGCATTTCTTTAAAGTTTTTACCATCGGAAGGAGCAACAGCCGTTCCAGAAGTTGGTTTTGCTTCTGGTGCTTTATGCATAAAGAATGAGGCTCCAGCGATAACGAAAATTAAAATAATACCTAGAATTTTGAAAACTGAATAAATGCTCATCGATTCCAACATTGCTGTCGCAACAGGTGCAAAAATAATTGGACCTAAACCAAATCCAGCAGCCGTTAAACCACCAGCTAAACCTTTTTTGTCTGGGAACCATTTAGCGGCTACCGAAGTGGCTGCACCATAAGCGGCACCAATTCCTAAACCTAAAATTACTCCATAAGTGATATATAACATCGGGATTGAATTAACGAATCCTGTTAAAAACATACCTAAACCGAATAAAATACCACCTAAAAACACATATTTTTTCGGTCCATCTTGGTCAACTTTAGGACCAAAAATAATCATACCGATTGGCACCATCGCAAAAGAAATTGAATACGCGATGTTTGTTTGCGTTTGTACCCACGCCGGGTTTGCTTCTAATAATGCTGCTTGGAATACTGACCAAGCATATCCAGCACCTAAACAGAGGTTTGTTACAACTGCGGCAAGTAAAATGATCCAACGATTTACTGTCTTTGTATTATTCATATAGAACCTCACTCATTTTTTATTTGAAATATCGTCAAAATACATGTGTAATCGTTTACAATTTTATCAAAATCATTACTCCTCGAAGTAATAATTCTCGTATTGTGTATATTATTGTTTAAAAAATAGAGTGACCAAATAGTCACCCTATTTACCCAGAAAATTTATGTGTATTTGTAATGCCGTGCTGTTATACGAAAGCACCTAAACCAGTGATTTCACGACCAACTAATAATGAGTTGATTTCGTGTGTTCCTTCATAAGTATAAATTGCTTCAGCATCAGCGAAGAAACGAGCAACATCTGTTGCTAATGTAATTCCGTTACCACCACATACTTCACGTGCTAACGCTACTGTTTCACGCATACGTAATGAGTTGTGCATTTTAGCTAATGAAGAGTTTAACATATCTTGAGTTCCAGATTCTTGGATTTCAGCAACACGTACTGAGTAACCAATTGAAGCAACAACGTTTGCTTGCATTCTAGCTAATTTCTCTTGAACTAATTGGAATGATGCTAATTTACGGTTGAATTGCTCACGCTCTGTTGTTAATTTAAGTGCTGCGTTAAATGCTCCAGCTGCAGTACCCATTGCAATATGTGCAACGTCAGTACGAGTATGCGTGAAGATTTCAGCAACTTTACCATAACCGTGGATGTTTGGTAAACGATCTGCTTCAGCAACTTCAACGTTTTCTAAAGTAATATGACCGTTATTAACGATACGTAAAGATACTTTTTGTTCAACGTTTTCTACTGTTAATCCTTCTGAACCTTTTTGAACCATGAAACATTTGATTTTCTTGTCTTCAACGTCACGCGCGAATACAGGAATAAAGTCAGCTGTTTTAGCTCCACCAATCCAACGTTTTTCACCATTTAATACCCAAGTGTCACCTTTACGCTCAGCAGTAGTTGCTAAACCACCAGCGATATCTGAACCGTGATCTGGTTCTGTTAAAGCGAAACAAGTTTGTCCTTCAAAGCTACGAACTAATGAACCATATTTTTCAATTTGCTCATCTGTACCACCGATTAAGATTGTATTATATCCTAATCCACCGTGAACTGTATAGAAAGTTGCTACTGATGGGTCAAAACGAGTTAACTCTAAGTATAAGAATGCATTATAAGTTTCACGCACACGTAAGTCACCTTCGCGACCTTCGAATAAAGCTGGGTGGCTCATGATTTCAGCATTTTTGAATGCAGTTAAAATTTCTTCACGTGGTAATAACGCTTTTTCCCAGCTTTCATTTAATACAGGACGAACGTGCTCTTCTAATTCTTCACGTAATTTTTTAAGAACATTTAACTCGCCTTCTGTTAATTTAGTTGCATATCCAAATAAATCCTCTGGGTATAATTCCTTTGCTAATTCTGCTACTGTCATTTTTTATTTCCTCTTTCCTTTTAAATTTTTTTATTTTTTGTTAAAAGTAGGCTTTTCTTTATTCACAAAAGCATCCATTCCATTTGTTTGGTCTTCTGTCGCGAAGTGGCTACCAAAAGAAAGTGCCTCTAATTCTAAAGCATTCGCAAGTGGTAAATCTAACCCTTGATTAATTAATGCTTTTGAACTCTCTACCGCAATAGGGGCTTGTTTTGCGATTCGATCGGCTACTTTTTTCACTTCACTGTCTAAGTCTTCTAATGCCACTACTTTATTGACTAAACCAATGCGTAATGCTTCATCAGACTTAATATTTTTTGCTGTAAAAATCAATTCTTTCGCATATCCTGGTCCAACTAAACGAGCAAGACGTTGTGTTCCACCAAATCCAGGAGGAATACCTAAACCAACTTCCGGTTGACCAAAGACTGCATTTTCACTCGCGTAACGAATATCACACGCTAACGCTAACTCACAACCACCACCTAAAGCAAAACCATTCACGGCCGCAATAACTGGTTGACTTAAAGTCGCAATACGTTCAAAGACTGAATTTCCTAAACGAGAGAATTCAGTGGCTTCAATCGCGTCTTTATCTTTCATTTCTTTAATATCTGCTCCAGCGACAAACGCCTTCTCACCACTACCGCGGATGATCACAACACGGACCTCGTTGCTGTTTTCAATTAAATCCAATGCTTGATCTAACTCCGTCAGTGTAGCAGTATTTAAAGCATTTAATTGCTTCGGACGGTTAATCGTAATTTGTGTAACCGCCGCAATTGAAACAGAAATTTGCATAAATTCTGTCATGCTTGCCTCCTAGTATTTGAAGAATCCTTCACCTGTTTTGCGTCCTAATTTACCAGCTTCTACCATCTTACGTAGTAAAGGTGCTGGACGATATTTAGAATCGCCAAACTCATTGAATAACACTTCCATGATTGCTAAAACAACATCTAAACCAACTAAGTCACCTAATTCAAGTGGACCCATTGGGTGATTTGCACCAAGTTTCATCGCTTGATCAATCTCTTTTGCTGTCGCAACGCCTTCACTCAACACAAAGGCACCTTCATTAATTAAAGGAATTAAGATACGGTTAACCACAAATCCAGCCGAATCTTTCACTTCAACAACCGTCTTACCTAAGCTTTCACCGATTTCTTTCACCGTTTCAGCCGTTTCATCAGACGTTGTTAACCCTTTAATCAACTCAATCAATTTCATCGCATGCACTGGATTAAAGAAGTGTAATCCCACCACTTTATCCGGACGACTCGTTGACGCTGCGATTTGTGTAATCGATAACGACGACGTATTTGACGCTAAAATCGTTTTTTCAGGCGCTAACTCATCTAATTGGCGGAAAATATCCAATTTGATTGTCGGATTTTCTGTCGCTGCCTCAACAATTAAATCCATCTCTTTCGCCGGTGTATAGTCAACAGAAGTCGAAATACGCCCTAAAGTCGCATCCTTCTCTTCTTCCGTCATACGACCTTTTTCAACCGAACGCTCTAACCCTTTTTGAATTTTAGCAACCGCATTATCCACAAACTCTTGCTTAATATCATTCAAGTTGACATTGTAACCGCCCTGAGCAAAGTTTTGCGCAATCCCGCTCCCCATTTGCCCCGAACCAATTACCATGACATTAAAATTACTAGCCTCTATTTTCATTCACTCCCTCATCAAAACTTTTTTTAAAAATCTTTTTTAAAATATGGTTAAAATGATTATGGACGTTCTACGATCATTGCGATCCCTTGTCCACCACCAATACATAAAGTAGCTAAACCATGTTGAACTTCACGTTTATCCATTTCATGTAACAATGTCACTAAAATACGTGCACCAGACGCTCCGATTGGGTGACCAATG
>JACBXO010000013.1 GCA_015863195.1 Aerococcaceae bacterium DSM 111022
TCGCAATACTACTAGATAATCGAGGCTAATAGGCTTCGTTTTTTTATTTGTATGCCAATATTAATTTTAATCAACAAAATACCCGAGTTGAATGAGCTTCAACTCGGGTTTGTCTACGGTCTGAGTTTCATTATATGAAACTCAAACTATAGAATTAAAAATGATAGGAGAAGGGTCTTATGCTCACGTTTATAAATATAAGGATCCTTTTTACAAAAAAACTTTTGTGGTTAAAAGAGCAAAAAAGGAATTAAATGAAAAGGAACTAGAAAGATTCAAGATTGAGTATGAATCTATGAAAAAGCTTAATTCACTATATATAGTCGAAGTTTATAGTTATAATGAGATAAAAAAAGAGTATTATATGGAGTTTATGGACTTCACTTTAGGAGACTATATTAACGAGAATAATGCGAAATTATCTATTGAGAAAAAAAAGAATATTTGCAGGCAAGTATTAAGAGCTTTTCAATATATTCACTCTAAAGGATATTTCCATAGAGATATCAGTCCAAGTAACGTATTGGTTAAAGCATACGAGGATGTAGATGTGATTAAAATATCAGATTTTGGTTTAATAAAAAAAACAAATAGTCAATTAACTAGCATACAAACCGAATTTAAAGGAAGTTTTAATGATCCTACTTTAATTACAGATGGGTTTCAATCATATAATATTTTGCATGAAACATATGCACTAACAAGAGTAGTTAGTTTTGTTTTAACTGGAAAAACAAATTTAAATAACATTCAAGATAATATATTAAAGAAATTTATAAACAAAGGATTATCTAGCAATAAAGCTGAAAGATTTCAATCAGTAGATGAATTGTTACAAGCAAGAACCCAGTTATAGTTTAAAAACTATTTGCTGTTAATCTATAAGAAGTTATTTAAAATTATAAGTTACTGGAGGAGTAATATTTTTTATCCAGTAGCGTATATTTTCAAATATCAAATTGAACTATCAGGTATTATGGGAAATATTTTGATCCCTTTACCTGATAGTAATATCTTAAGTACGCTAAATGAAATGATTTAAATTAGCGAGAATCTGAGCGTCATTTTTTTCTAACGATGGATCATTACTAAAACAAAAACTAATGGTATGATCATTACCTATTATTTCATATAATTCAGGCCTCAAAATTTTGGTCTTGGTATTGTTTTCTTTAGACCTTCTCTTATTTCCATTATGTCTAATTGTTTTATAGCAGTAAGGTCCACTGTTTTTATTTGAATCTAATGAAACAGCCAATTTTTGTAATATTTGTTTTTCACCTTCAGATTTTATCTTTGATGGTAAAGGAGGAATAGATTCTCCTAATTGAGTTAAAAAATACTCAATTGTGTTACCAAATCTTCCTGTAGGTTGAATATTAAAAAAATCAAAAATTGAACTATCATCAATGAAAAGTCTCAAGCGATTTGCCAAACATTTAAGAGAACGTTTAATATTTTGGTAATCATAAAAAATTAATTCTGAAGAGACGAGATTGTTTGAACTCTTAAAATCTAAGTTAACAACAACGATATATCTTTCTTGGTTAAACTCAAATAAGAAAGAATCAATAATCCAATTATTATCTTTCATATTTTTCACTAAACTTTTCAAGTTTTCCAAAGGTAGCGTCATAATTATTCCTCTTTTCAATTGTATTAAATGGCTGGAATATCAAATTAGTATGGTGCAATTTAAATCTATTTTCAACTATTTCTATCATTTTCTATCAATTTTTCAGTTATAGGAATGTTGATAAGAAGCGATTTGTGTAGTTGATAGATGACCCAATGCACAGCTTGCTATTCTCAGGACATTGAAGACGTTCAAGCGGCGTCCCAGAAGGTCCAAGCTTGGATCGCGGAGCAGGAGTTTACGCATATTGCGGTATTCTTCGATTTAGATGTTTTATCACCACAAGAATTCAGATCAATTATGCCAGCCGAACCTTATTTAGAGAAATTTGAAGCAGGTATTGGGACGATGAAATTCAATCAGCTATCTGAAATAATTAACTCTCTTGATCAAGAACTAGTTTCTTTAATCATGACTGAACATATGCCTTGGGACGCGAAGAGTCTACAAACATTTATGGGAAGTTTATCAATATTTAAATAGAAATAAAAAAGATTGCCGCACTCATTTGAGGACGGCAATCTTTTTTTATAACTTCTACTACTCCCAACCATCATCTTCTGACCATTCAGTTGTGGTCAAATCAATACCTAGCTCTTCAGATGAGTAAGTTTTGGGATTTTTCTGGGTGTCATGTTTTTCAATTCGATTGGCGATTTCAGAGTCATGAACGTTGGAAGTATATTGAGATAAATTTTGTTTCTTAACTGAACTGTTCTTTGAATCATTTGAACTTACCATGATTAACCTCTTCTTTATTTTGTTTATTTAATTATAATATAAAAATATTGCTTTTTAAAGAGGCAGGAACTTTATGTCCTGGCTACTGCGATTTGTTTATTTATTATCATCGAAGATGCTTAGACCTTCTTCCTCTGCCACATTTTTCAAGAGGTTGAGGGCTAAGTCGGTGCGTTTTGTGCCTTGGATGATGTGTTTTTCTTCGACGACCATGGCGGGGATGAGGGTGAGACCGTATTGGTCGGCGCGGGCGAAGTCTTGCGTGATGGCGGCTGTGGAGGGATTTTGGTTGGAGGCGGATTATCATTTCAAGAAGGAAATTTGGTTGAAATGATAATTTTTAGCTGATTTTTATCATTTCAAGCAGTCGGCTTTGTCAAAATGATAATTTTGGCCCATATTTTATCATTTCAAGTCATTAATTAGATAATTTTGATAATCGGTTATTCGATTTTACTGGCCCCCATAAACTGGACATACGTCTTCTAGTTGATTACTAGACAAGGCATTGATAGAAATAGAACGAACAAATTCAGGTCTCAAATCAACCATCGTTTTAACATTCCAAAAGAAACTGCGGAATTTAATCCCGTCAATTTCTCCAGAAATTGACTTCCGCCTTTTCTGAATGATACTTTTCGACTTTAGGCGAAAAGCACAACCTTAATAAGGAGGCTTTTTGCTTAACAAAAGCGACATCATTTTTCTAAGTGGTGGAGTCGCTGAGGCGACTCGGATTTAACGCCATTGTTTGTTGTGTGACTCAGGCTTCTATTGTAGAATTTTGGCAATGGGTTAACTTGCTCAGGTCTCCATTGCAGATTTTTGGCCATGAGCCCACTTGTTCAGGTCTCCATTGCAAATTTTAGGCCATGAGCCCACTTGTTCGGGTCGCCATTGCAAATTTTCGGCAATGAGCCTATTTGCTCAGGTCGCCATTGCAGATTTTAGGCCATGAGCCCACTTGTTCGGGCCTTCATTGCAGATTTTTGGCAATGAGCCCATTTGCTTAGACCTCCATTGCATTTTATTTGCAATGAATCTACTTACTCAGCACGATACATTGAGTTATGAAATTAAAAACAGGCTGGCATCATAACTTTGATGCCAGCCTGTTTTGGTTTGTTTAGTTGTTTTGGTTTTCTGGTTTTAGTTTGCTTTTTTCTTCGTCTAGTGTGAGGGCGCCGTCTTCCATGTAGTAGACTTTGTCGCAGTAGCCGATGAGGCGTTCATCGTGGGTAACCATGATCGTTGCCTTGTTTTGTTCTTTGGTTTCGCGGGCTAAGATTTCAACCACTTCAAAGGCGCGCTCTGTGTCTAAGCTTGCGGTTGGTTCGTCGGCTAAAATAACAGACGGGTTATGATAGAGTGCGCGGGCGATGGCTGCGCGTTGGCGTTCACCGCCGGATAAGTCACTTGGGTATTTGTCTCTTAGGTCTTCGATGTCTAATTGTTTGAGCCATTTGTCAACGGTGTCTCGTTCGAAGGGTTCTTTTCTGATTTTATTGACTAGGCGTAATTGATCTTCTACGGTTAGGTAAGGGATCAAGTTTGACGCTTGTAATATAAATCCTATTTCATCGAATCGGAGTTTAGTCCGTTTTTTGTCTGGTACTTCACTAAATGGCTCGTCGTTAATTAATACTTTACCTTCGGTAGGTGTTTGAAGGCCGCCAATGATGGTCAAGAAGGTACTTTTACCGGAGCCACTTGGACCGATTACGGCGACGAACTCCCCCTTTTCTACTGAAAAATTCGTTTCTTGTAGGGCTTGAATTTCTTTGCTGCCGTCGTTAAAGGTTTTGCTGACGTTTTTTACTTCGATTGCTTTCATATTGTCCTCCTATCCGATTGCTTCGAGTGGGTCGATTTTGGCGACGGTTCTGACCGAGAAGAAGGCGCCGAGTAGGGCGAAGAGAATCATCAGAACGGAGATGATTATCATAAAGTAAATATTGCCTTCATATGGTACGGTGCTTGGTAAGAATGCGGCGGTTAGAACCGTGAGTGCTAAGCCGATGCCGACGCCGACTGCTGCTAAAATAAGCGTTTGGGCGAGGACAGATTTGGCGATATAGCCGGTGGAAATTCCTTGGGCTTTCATGACGCCGAATAGGCTGGTTTTTTGAACGGTTAAAACATACATGAAAATACCGATGACAACGGCTGCGATAACGATTAGAAAGCCAATCATGAGGCCGAAAGTTAGGACTTGGGCCATGTAGCCGGGTAATTCTTGAATATATTCGTCGATTGAATATAAGCGAAGCGCGTCGTCGTCTAGTGTGATGTTACCGAGTTTGTCTTCATCGTCGCGGACGACAAAGGCACTGATGCGGCCTTCGGGTGACTGGTCTTGTTCTTCAAAACGAATTTCTTGGTAAGTTGGAATCGTTGTGTAAAGAACGGGTGCGACGCTGAATTTAGCATTTTCTGTAAAGCCAACAACTTCGACAGTCAGGTCGGTTCCGGCTAGATTCAATTCATCCCCGATTTCAATCCCAAACTCTTCATTCATGCTGAAATCTGCGACTACTTGGTAATCTTCTGTGACCTCGTTACCTTCGGTTACTTCAGGTACCAGGAATTCGTCGGGATGGACGCCGAAAAAGTTGACGGAAATTTTGTCATCTTCGCTGTTTGATTCCTTAAGGCGCACGACATTTGGTGCGGTCCCTAACATAGCGATATCGTCGGCTTCGATTGATTCGCTCAAATTATTCCCGACCATCGACATATTGATATTGCCGTTCGACTCGTCGGTTAAGACAATACCTGTCGCGTCCCATTTATCAACGGCCGTTCGGTTATCTTGCGCCAGACCATAAGCTAAGCCTGTTAGGAAGTAGACGAGGTAGCTGACTAAGATAATAACTCCGATGATTAAAGCGAAACGCGTTTTTGAATATTTAATTTCATTCCATGCTAAAAACATAGTAATTTTTCACCCTTTCTTGAAAGATTATCAGTCGATAAGTTTCATTAACTATATCATTCAAAGTCGATGTGTGCAACTATTTTGTGTTATGATAATGAGTGTAAATTAATCATGAAAGGAGTGCGTTTAAATGAGTGAAAATATGGCAAGAGTAACTACGCGGCAATTGATTCTTCAAACAGCTGAAGTACATTTTATGCGGGATGGTTATAAAGGAACTTCAACTAGACAAATTGCTAAAGAAATTGGTATTACTCAACCAAATCTTTACCATCATTTTAAAAACAAAGAGTCCCTTTATATTGCGTTGTTAGAGATGGTGGCAAGTAAAGCGCTCGAAGACTTAAAGAGTATCCCGGCTGAAGTTCAGCTGAATTTAGAAGAGTCTTTAATTAAAAAGACGCATTATTTAAGAAAGACGCATCCTTATAATTTTTCAGTGATGATGAATGATATGAAGACTGAAATTTCTCAGGAATCAAGTCTGGCATTGTACCGTATCTTTCAAAAAGCTTATCTGCAGCCCTTTGCGGACTTATTTGATGCGCACTCAGATCAGATAAGAAGTGATTATGACTCACAATTACTTGCCAATCATTTCTTCTTAGTGATTGCTCCATATATGAACCCCGATAATTTGTCTTATAGCCGCTTAACAATCGAAGCGATTGTTGATTTCTTCTTGAATGGTGTTGTGAAGGATTAAATACTCGTTTATCTGTAATTCTTTTAGCTATTCAAACTCAAATTAATTATCAAGCATCCCACAGCTCACTCTGGGATGTTAATGTAGAGGTCAATTTCTTCAGAAACACTACGAGTTCACATGCGAGAATAAATAGAGTTAAACGAATAACTGCTTCGATGATAAAATTAATTTGCAAATAACCTGCAGTTTTAGCAGATGCGACTTCTATTTTATTTTTAGTGCTGGAGTTGGTTAGGGATTGGGGTGGCTTTATTAGGAATTTGTGGCAAGACTTCGAGTTGGCATGTAAGTTTTGCCACGGAGCCCCCATTCTGTGGCAAGACTTCGAGTTGGCAAGCTATTTTTGCCACGGGGCCCCCATTCTGTGGCAAGACTTGGAGTTGGCATGTAAGTTTTGCCACGGGGCCCCTGTTCTGTGGCAAGACTTCGAGTTGGCAAGCTATTTTAGCCACGGGAACCCTGTTCTGTGGCAAGACTAGGGATTGTGCGATGAGTTTTGCGATTAGCAGGTAGAAACTGATTGCGTGAATCTAGTTCGGTTTCGCATAACTTTATGCAGTTTTGGAGTTATGAGAATAAAATGCTGTTTGTGTCGCATAACTTGTCGATATTCGAAAGTTATGTAAATTTTAGGCGGAATTTTCGCATAATTCATCGCTATCCAAAAGTTATGCAAAATGGAAGTTATAATATCAGCTAAAGTTTTCTTGAGACTGATCTAGTGAGTAACAATATCCAGCATAATTCAGTCAGAAATGTTACTGGCATCCCAGTTTAGTAACAATATCCAGCCCAACTCAGTCAGAAATGTTACTAGCCCCCCCAGTATAGTCATTTTAGTTCGGCTGATTAGTCGGCTGTGCTAAAATAAACGCAACAACAATTTTGAAAGGAGTGCTGACGCGATTGGCGACTCTAAACGAAAATCTAGTATATGAAGTGCTGTCGGTGGTTGATGAAATACCTGAGGGGAAAGTTGCGAGCTACGGGCAAATTGCTAAACTCATAGGGCGCGATAAGAATGCGCGGTTGGTTGGGCGAATATTGAGCCAGGCGGAGTATTATGGGACATATCCTTGTCACCGGGTCGTGAATTATGCGGGGAGAACGGCGCCGCACTGGGCGGAGCAGGAGTCATTGCTGGAATCGGAGGGTGTGACTTTCAAAAAGCGTAATTATGTTGATATGAGGAAACATCGTTGGTGTGAGTGATCGGAGTTGGTTCAGTGGTATGAGATATACTTTACCTAAAGGAGTGTTTGAAAAAAATGCGTGAGATTGAGAAGATGCGGGCGGGGTTGTGGTATGATGCGAATTTTGACCGGGAGTTGGTGGAGGCTCGGCGGGTAGCGCAGGATAAGTATTTTGAGTTTAATCAGCTGAAGCCGAGTGATGATGCGGGGAAGCAGGCGGTTTTGGCGGATCTTTTGGGCTATACGCCGGAGAATTTGGATGTGAGCCAGCCGTTTTATTGTGATTATGGGACGAATATCAAGTTTGGGAAAGATGTCTTTGTGAATTTGTCGTGCTATTTTATGGACGGGGCGCCGATTACGATTGGCGACAACAATTTCATCGGGCCGTTTACCGGGTTTTACACGGCGGCACATGCGAATGCGCCGGAACCGCGTAACGAAGGGCTTGAGCAGGCGCGTCCGATTACGGTCGGGGACAATTGTTGGTTTGGCGCAAATGTGTCGGTCATGCCTGGGGTCACGATTGGGAACAATTGCGTCATTTCGGCCGGCGCGGTCGTCACCAAAGATGTGCCCGATAATGTGATTGTAGCGGGTGTTCCAGCGCGCGTACTGCGCGAAGTGAATGAAGACGATTACCCAATTTTATAAAAAGTATGGTCTACCATCTCTGTTAGAGAAAATGGTAGACCTTCTTTTTGTGTGTTGTTGGTTACGCGACTTGATGCCAGTCTTTGAGTTGTTTTAATAAATAATCCATGTATTCAATGTTGGCTTGGGCGTTGTCTTTGGTTGTGCCACCCATGGCCAAGTTAATGGGACCGGCTTCGATGACGCGGTCGCCGTAGAGTAGGTGGCCGGCGTTTTCGTAGATGACAACTTCCGTGTTTTCGGGTCGGGCAGCTTTAATTGTTTCAGCCATTTCCGCACTCGGCCACATTAAATCGTCACCTCCTGCAAAGAGCAGCAGATTGGCATGGCTGTTTTCGACTTTGATGCGTTTTTCTTCTAAATTGTTGTCGTTTTTGACGCCATTTTTGTATGTTGGCAAAAATTCGATGGGCGTCTTCGTTGTGAGGCGGTACATGAATTTAATGAGACTGCCAAAACCACTTGGTGAGGTGTTGATATAAGGTAGGTCTTTGCCACCCCACGTAGCGGTTGGGAAAGTTTCTTGGTAATTTTCATAGTCTAAACCAGAAAAATTGTAAGCACCGGGTGCGACTAAAACGGCATTGTCGATTGAGTCAAAAAGTGTCACTAAATTGAGGGCAATTTCAGCACCCTTGGAGAGGCCGTAAATGGTGACGGGTCCGCTGTGGGTGATATTGTCGTCAATATATTGGTCGACTTCACTAAAAAATTCGAGGGGGATTTTAGTTAAACTTGGGCGTTGGTTGGGCATACCGTAATAGAAAAGGGCTAAGACTTCGAACCCTGCACCGGCTAAGACCTGGGCGACTTCGTAAGAAGGCGTCCCATCTGAGCCACCAAAGGTGCCTACCACGCCTTTAAAAAGTTTGAATTCAGGTTTTAAATGGAAGCCGTTTAAGTAGTTGCCATTGATGTGTTCGACGGAAATGTGGCGGAAATTTTTGGGGTAGAGGGACAGGTTGGTGGGGTCGGCGTAGTATTTTGGGGTGTCGGTTTTTTGTTTGTAGCGTTTTTCGTTTTTGCGGCGTTTGTAGATTGAAAAGGCGACGAGTAGTATCCAGACGGTAACGATGCCGATTAAAATTCTGTAAAATAATCCCATTTCTGTCACATCCTTTTTGTGGCTTGACTTAAGAGCGGTTTCATGTTAAGTATAGAGATTATCAAAGGCGGGGTCAATTAATAGGGCGGGATATTTGTGATTATTTGCGGTGAAAGATGTTATATTGAGTTAAGTTGTTAATTGGCTTTAAATCAAAAAAGAGGGTATTTATGTTAGATAAAATGAAAGTAAAATTAATGGATTTTATGCAAGGGCGTTACGGTGCGGATCATTTGTATTTGGCGAGTGTGCCGGTGTATTTTATCTTGGCGATTGTGCAGATTTTTGCGGATATTCCGTTTATGAGCGTGTTGTTGATGGCATTTTTCGTGTGGATGTTTTACCGCGTTTTTTCAAAAAATATCGAAGCACGCCGTGCTGAAAATGCGAAGTTTCTCGCCTTTTACGGCCGTGTGAAAAAACGCGTCAACCCGGTGTGGCAACGCGTGCGTGATGTGCGGAAATACCGTTACCGCAAATGTCCAGAATGTGGGATTACTTTGCGTCTGCCGATGAAGCGCGGGACGCATACGACGAATTGTCCTAAGTGTAAGCATCGGTTTGAGGTGAAGATTAGAGTATAGAAAAATGGAGAAAACCTCACTTGACAGGTTTTCTCCATTTTTTATTTACCCAAAAACCGCGCTATCTCAGTCTTCGCTGTCTCCTCAGAATCCGATCCATGAATTAAATTATAAGTTGTCGAATTCGCAAAGTCACCTCTAATCGTACCGGGTAGGGCTTTTGTGAAATCAGTTGGTCCCATCATTGTGCGCATGCCTTGGATGACATCGTCGCCTTCCACAATCATGCCGAAAACGGGGCCGGATAACATATATGCTTCCAGTTTCGGGAAAAAGGGTTTATCAGTGAGGTGGCTGTAATGTTCGGCGATGATTGTTTTGTTTAAGGTCATTTGTTTGGCTTCGATAATTCGGTAGCCTTTTTGTTCGATGCGGGTAATGATTTGGCCGATGAGACGGCGTTTAATAGTGTCGGGTTTCAGCATAATATAAGTTTGTTGTGTGGCCATAATGTCACTCCTATTTATTGGTAGGGAACGGTTTTGATGGTTAAAGTGTCGGCGCCTTGTAATAATTTGGAAACGGGGCAACGCTTTTCGGCTTGCTTCACGATGGGCTCTGCTTCGGCGACTGCCATGCCTTCAATCATCGCTTTGAGGACGACGTCAAAATAGTAGCTATTATCTGATTCGTCGCGTTTTAGCTGGACATCGACGATGACTTTGCTGTCGTTTTCCAGCTGCTCACGCTTTAGAACTGCCTTGATGGTCGCATTCATGCATGTCGCGAATGCTAACCCTAATAGCTCCTCCGGGTTGGTCCCCGGGCGACTGCTCACTGGGTTCGAAGTTACCACTCGTAGGCCGTCCGCTCGGTCCACGTAGGCTATGCCGTCGACCCCATCCCCATTGACTACGCTTGTTTCAAACAAAATTTCTCGCACTCTCATCACTCCTTTTGCTTCTACTATATCATTTTTCTACTATTCTTTTATAAAAGTAAGCGTTTTCTATCGTGATTTGAGCGAATTGTGATATATTGATTTTACAGACTACTATGGCAGATTTTTGAGGAAAGAGGGAGTAAATGGTGTTGAATGAAGTGAAGGAATTGTGGAATGGGAAGGAAATTCCGGTGTTGGGTGCGGGGACGTGGATGGTTGAAAACGATGACGCGGCGCGTGTGGTGCGGGATGCGTTGGATGTGGGTTACCGTCATATCGATACGGCGGCGTCTTATGGTAATGAAGAGGGCGTTGGGCGTGGGATTCGTGAGTCGGGGGTTGCGCGTGAGGAGATTTATTTGGTGACGAAGGTGAAGCATAATGTGAAGGATTATGATTCGGCGGTGCGTGAGATTGATGCGTCGTTTGAGCGTTTGGGTGTGGATTATATTGATTTGATGTTGATTCACAGCCCACAGCCTTGGGATAAATTCCGTGATCCGGATGAGCATTTCTTTGAGGAGAATGTGGCGGTTTGGAAGGCGTTGGAAGAGGCGTATGAGGCTGGTCGGCTTGGTGCGATTGGGGTGTCAAATTTTCTAGTAGAAGATTTGGAGAATTTGATTACAAATGCGTCTGTGAAGCCGATGGTGAACCAAGTGTTGGCGCATATTACGAATGTGCCGACGGATGTGATTGAGTACTGTGAGGCGCATGATATTGTGGTTGAGGCTTATTCGCCGATTGCGCATGGGGCTATTTTGAAGCATGAGGTGGCTGTTGAGATCGCGGAGAAATACGATGTTTCGCCGGCGCAGTTGAGTTTGCGTTATGTTTTGCAGTTGGGGTTGGTGGCGCTGCCGAAGTCGACGAAGAAGGCGCATATGCAGTCGAATGCGGAGTTGGATTTTGTGATTTCGCCTTCTGATATGTTGGAGCTGGACGCGTTGCCGTTGCTTGAGTCATATGGGGATGATGAGTATATGCCGGTGTTTAGTAATTTTTATAAGTAAGCGTGACAAAAGTTGTTTTGAGATGAATCACTGGACCGCGTTATGAGCGTGACAAAACAAAGTATAGGAATTTGTTACATACAGCGTCCGCATATCTGCGAGGAAAGGGGCATTCATTACTGCCGTGGGACCGTCTTCCGCTCTCCTTCGGAGGAGCTTCAGACTTTCACTCCCTATTAAAGTTGTAACTCACTTCGTTCGAACAACTTTTAATACGGGAGTGAATCCAAAATTCACGGCGCATTCATGCCCCTTTCCTCTTCGATAAGCTAAGTTGGTGGATTCTATTTAATATTAATTTCATACTAAACCCTTTTTGGATTGGGTGGGGTGTGGAATTGTTTAGGATTTGAGTTTGGTGGCCGCAATTTGAGTGAGATTGGGATAGTTTTGGGATCTTGGTTTGATTGATTTAGTTGGTGGTGAAATTTTTGTTCTCTCAACAAACTGTGGGATTAAATGGAAGGAGTTGCGGTCGCAACTCCTCTTATGTTTTGATGAGGCTTTTAGGCGGTGGCCTAAAAGCTTCTTTTGTTTGATGGGGTCAATTTCTGGGGAAATTGACTTCTTTATTTGATTCCTGAGTTTGTTGAGGGGGCTGGGATGGTGTGGTGAGGGAATGTGTTGGTTGTTTGGTATATAAGTTTAAAACAACCAACGGAACCGACTGAAGTGTTAGTTGTTTGGTTTGAAAATTTAAAACAACCAACAGAAGGGGCTGAAGTGTTAGTTGTTTAGTTTAGAAATCGAAAACAACCAACGGAACCGACTGAAGTGTTAGTTGTTTGGTTTGAAAATTTAAAACAACCAACAGAAGGGGCTGAAGTGTTAGTTGTTTAGTTTAGAAATCGAAAACAACCAACGGAATGGGCTGAAGTGTTAGTTGTTTGGTTTGAAAATTTAAAACAACCAACGGAACCGACTGAAGTGTTAGTTGTTTAGTTTAGAAATCGAAAACAACCAACGGAACCGGTTGAAGTGTTAGTTGTTTGGTACAGAAATTTAAAACAACTCACAGAACCGGCTGAAGTGTTAGTTGTTTGGTTTGAAAATTTAAAACAACCAACAGAAGGGGCTGAAGTGTTAGTTGTTTAGTTTAGAAATCGAAAACAACCAACGGAATGGGTAGAAGTGTCAGTTGTTTGGGTTAGAAATCGAAAACAACTAACAACATCGACTGTGGAGCTTAAATATCTTTGTGTGCCAACAGCGATCCGTACGAGTCGGCGTGGTAGACGGCGTTGGCGATGGCTTTTGTCATCGCTTCGACGGCCAGGATGCCCACCAAGTTGACGTCGGCTTCGACTTGGCCGGTCGCCAGCGCGAAGACGGTGTCGCCGTCGAACATGGTGTGGACGGGGTTGATCGCTTTGGCGTAGGCGTTTTGCGCCATTTCGGCGACTTTGTTGGCTTCCGCTTTTGTGAATTTTGCGTTGGTTGCGACCACTCCGATGGTCGTATTTTGTCCTTCTAGGTTCGCTATATGTCCAGCTTTCATTATCTCGACGGTGTCGAGAAATGCGGCATTTTCATAGTCGTAGACACCTGCGATTTTGGTATTGGTTTGGGGGTCGAAGACGTCCCCGACGGCATTGACTGCGACGATGGCACCGACGATGAGGTCGCCGACTTGGACGCTGGCGGTGCCGAGTCCGGCTTTCATCGCGTTCTGGGCTCCGAGTATTTTGCCGACGGTGGCTCCGGTGCCGGCGCCGTGATTGCCTTGACTGTGTTCGGCGCTGTGAGCTGTGCGAGCGGCGTCGTATCCCATTTGTTTATCTGGGCGTATTCTCCCCGAAGCAATTTCTAAGTCATAGAGGACGGCGGATGCGACGATGGGGACTTTGCCGCCGTGTGTTTGGAAGCCGATGTTTTGCTCTTCGAGGTATTGCATGACGCCGGTGGCTGCGTCGAGGCCGAATGCTGAGCCGCCGGCGAGTGTGATGGCGTGGATTTTGTCGATGGCTTTGCGTTCTTGAAATAAGTCGGTTTCGCGGGTTCCTGGTGCGGATCCGCGGACGTCGACGCCTCCTGTGGCGCCTTCTCGTGCTAGGATGACGGTTGTGCCTGTCATGGCATCTAAGTTTTGGGCGTGGCCGACTTGGATGCCGGGTACGTCTGTGATTGCTCCTGGGTACATTTTTTACCAACCTTTCTTTTGTTTCTGTTAATATTATCATACAATAATAGCGTGGCGATTACTGTTAAATCGATTTTTTAGAATAGAGGAATATGAATGGAATTAGATACTTTTTGGGCAAAATTTGTTGCGCAATTCCCTGAATATAAAGACGCAGAACGGCCTGAAGCATGGCAGTTTGGGGTGGAAGCGGATGAGCTGGCGGATTTAGTTGTGCGTGGTATTAAGACGGCGACGGCGTTGGGTTATAAATTATATGAGTTGGAGGGTGAGGCGTTGCCGCAACCTGGTTTGTTGAATATTATTTTGAATAGTAAGGACGAGCCGGTTTGTGTGACGCAGAATACGGACTTGATTGTTAAACCATTTGATGAAGTGACTGCTGAGTTTGCTTACCTTGAAGGGGAAGGCGACCGCTCGCTTGACTATTGGCGCCGTGTGCATTGGGCGTTTTTTAGTGAAGAGTATGCGCGTTATGGGTTGGCGTTTAGCGAATCGGAGTTGGTAGTTGGTGAGGTTTTTGAGTGTCTATACGCAATTTGATCGTAGTGCCAACTGTGGGGATTTAGTAGTAGAGTCGCGGTGCGTGACTCTTCCTTATTTTGACGGGGCTTTTAGGCTAGGCCTAAAAGATTCTTTTGTTTGTGGAAGTCAATTTCTGGGGAAATTGACTACTGCTTTATGGTCGTGGTTTGTTGTTGGGATGCGGGGCTGGTTTGTTTTTTCATAACTTTTGCTTTTGCTAAAGTTATGCGACGAATAGGCAGTTTTTTTGGATAACTCAGCGCTTTTGGAAAGTTATGCGAAATTGAACCTGGTTTTGGACTCTGGATTCTGATTTTGAAAGTGGTTCTGTGGCAAGACTTCGAGTTGGCATGCCAGTTTTGCCAGAGGAGAGTGGATCTGTGGCAAGAATTCGGGATGGCAGGTTAGTTTTGCCACAGAGACATCATTCTGTGGCAAGAATTTGAGTTGGCATGTCAGTTTTGCTACGGAGACACCGTTCTGTGGCAAGACTTCGGGTTGGCAGGTTAGTTTTGCCACGGAGACACCATTCTATGGCAATATTTTGAGTTTTCGGGTAGGTTTTGTCAGACATCGACTTATTTAACAAAGCTAGTAACAAGATAGATAGAATATGGATCTGTAATGTTACTGGGGCTCTATTTTAGTAACAAATCAAAGTGCTTTCAGTTCTAAAATGTTACTCAGAATAGATTCCTGCATAACAGAATTTCGTTAAATCAGCAGTCAAAAAAACGCTCTAAACAACATAGAGCGACTCTGCTTTTTAAATACTCATCAAAATCACAATCCCGGAAATTGTATTGGTCAATCCATGCAGGAACCAGGCCAGTAAAACCGAGCCGCCTTGTTCTTTGTGAATGACATGGCCCCACACTAAACTCATCAGCATCAATGACAACACAAGCGAGACTTGGATGAAAACAGAAAATCCAGCAACAGTGGGTAAGTGGATTAAAGCGAATAAAACTGCTTGAAAAAGATTGCCCAACTTGAATCGGCCATTTCGTTTAAAGAAGTTGATGAGATAGCCGCGGAACGCAATTTCCTCGGTGAAGGACGTCTGAATCAGTGCCTCTAAGAGTATAATTACAACCGTCGACAGCGACCAACCACTCTCGACAAAGGATTGCGCCCGCAATCCACCGGTCATCATAGGGTCTAAAATTGAAAATAGATATATGGTTAAAACCGAATGCGGTAGCGTCGCCAACACCATTTTTGCCATACTTTTCCCCCAGCCGGGTTTTAACGGGACGAGCCCGAAAAATTCGGCGAGCGTGAATTTGCGGCGGTAGTAGGCGAGGTGGGGGACGAGGCCGACGAGGAAAAAGAGGGCGACTTGGACGGCGGTTGAGGCGATTTGGCTGTGTAATGCGGCTGACATGGAATCCCTCCTTGTGTATTGTTATATTCATTTTAAAGGATATAGGAAGATATGGCAATGGAAATGTGCATACGTTCACAATCGGAGGTTTGGTTTTGATATCTGCAGTTTAAAATTAAATGCTAATGCGGATGAAAAAAGAATAGCCAATTCTAATAGCACCCAATCGCCGAACAAACCACCCACATTCAAAAAGAAGTCAATTTCATGGAAATTGACCACCGCTCAGCCCGCAAAAATCTGCGCTCCGATTTGCATAACTTTGATGAACTCAAAAGTTATCTGAATTTAGTGCTGTTTTCTTCGCATAACTTAGCGCACCCAACAAGTTATGCGAAAATCAACCTGATTTTGGACTCTGGATTCTGATTTAGAAGTGGTTCTGTGGCAAGACTTCGTGTTGGCATACCATTTTTGCCACGGGGACCTCATTCTGTGGCAAGACTTCGAGTTGGAGTGCTAGTTTTGCCACGGGGCGCCGATTCTGTGGCAAGAATTTGAGTTGGCAGGTCAGTCTTGCCACAGGGACCCGGTCTAGTAACAAATCAGCTCGCATTTGGATTAGAAATGTTACTGGCTACCCGGTCTAGTAACAAATCAGCTCGCATTTGGATTAGAAATGTTACTGGCTACCCGGTCTAGTAACAAATCAGCTCGCATTTGGATTAGAAATGTTACTGGCTACCCGGTCTAGTAACAAATCAACTTGCATTTGGATTAGAAATGTTACTGGCTACCCGGTCTAGTAACAAATCAACTTGCATTTGGTTTAGAAATGTAACTGGCTACCTGGTCTAGTAACAAATTAACTCGCATTTGGTTCAAAAATGTTACTGCGGACCTGATCTAATAACAACTCTAAGTGCTTCTAGATCAGAAATGTTACTCGAAGCAGATTACAGACAAC
>JACBXO010000014.1 GCA_015863195.1 Aerococcaceae bacterium DSM 111022
GTGTGGTGATGATGGCAAGAAGGACACACCTGTTCCCATGCCGAACACAGCAGTTAAGCTTCTTAGCGCCGATGGTAGTTGGGACTTTGTCCCTGCGAGAGTAGGTCTTTGCCACGCAGGTTGTTTAATCTCATTCCGCCATAGCTCAGTTGGCAGAGCGCATGACTGTTAATCATGATGTCGCTGGTTCGAGCCCAGCTGGCGGAGTAATTAATTTTAAAGTAAGACAGACCCCACTTAGAGAGTGGTTATTTTTTTACCTAGACAATGACAGTCGTTCCTGAATCAGGGGCGGCTTTTTTATTTACAATAATATATTATCCTTTGCCTATAAAGATGCAGGTGTGATTGAATAGTAGTTTCTCTTCTATACTATGAATGAATTTCCAGCCATTCCTTAATCTTTTGATTAAATAATGGTGATTGTTGAATTGGCCATTGATGTTCAGCATTTGGAATGATTTCACTTGACGCAGATGGTATTGTTTGAGGAATAACCGACAAGCTCTGTTTAATGGTATCTGTTTCCTTTTCTCCGCATACAATTTTAATTGGCGTTAAGATATGTTCGTATGTTAAATCAAAATTGAATGACATTATCTCTAAACCAATTTTAGACACACTGTTGGTGGATAGTTTTTGGGCATTATCTTTAAAGTCAGCGTGTTTTTCAGGAGGGATATTATAGTCCTTAATCATTTTTTGTAGCGTTTTTTCTTGATTTAGCATATGTATGTAATATTGTTTAATTAATGGCATTAGCCATTTGCCTTTCATTGGTTTGACAGTAATTCCAGAAATATAAGCACTTAGTAGATTTTCAGGATAATACTTAGCAAAATCCAGCGTTACATGCCCTCCAAGAGAGACGCCTATCATATGTACAGATTTATCTCGTATTATTTGATGTTTAATTTGATGAAAAGTGTCTTTTAACGAGATCCAAGGAACATCTTGACTACCACCATGTCCAGGTAAATCGATTAAAATAATATGATAATTATCAAAATACTCAGTTTGTTTCCACCACACCCAAGATGATGTAGCTAATCCATGAATGAAAACGAGGGTTGTAAGTTCTGGGTTACCGTATTCCTCAAAATATAACATCATATCTCTCCTTTTTAAATTTTACTTCTATTTATTAACAATTATAACAAAACCATATTAAAGTGTTTATTTAAAAATATATATTGAAATGGATGTATTAATATTGAATAATAGATATAGTAAATAATTCAAGGATTGAGGTTGGATAGATGAAAGCATTAAGACAAATAGTATTGTTTACCATGGCTTTAATATTGATGTTGGTAACTTTGAATATAGATTTGGGAATTAATCTTGTGGTTTCTGCTAATGATAATGTATTAACAGAAAATCAATCGGTGGTACGCCCTGCTGCTGCGGTAGGAACAAGCTTAACAGCGCAAGAGTATAACCGTACATTACAGTTGTTGACAGCAGATGATTTAGCTATAGATGATATTATGTTAGTTGATGGTGCGGTATTAGATCAGTATTTAAATTATGGTGCGGATGCAAATACTATAGTAATCTCAAGTGCAGCAATCTTTCCAAATGAAAATGGTTTAGAAATCGAAATTATCACACCGACTAATATTCAATCAATTAGTCAAACGACATATCACAATGCAGCTTTAACTGCAGGTGCTAACAATATGACAATTAAAATTGCTGCCGTTAAACCCGTTACCGGTGAAGGTGCTTTGGCTGCTGTATATGCTTTGTTAGAAAAGGTCGGCTATCAATTAGATGAGAATGATATCGGTGTTGCTGAAGATGAAATTCAAATTATTATTTGGCTTCAAGAGAATTTTGGTCTAACTGAGGAACAAGCGAATGCTTTTATACGTGAATTAAAAAGACTCGTTAGTGAACGTCTACAGAATCAAGAAACAATTAATGAGGATGAAATTAGAGAAATAGTTCTAGATGTATGTAGTCAATTTAATATAGATCCAACTGAAGATCAGTTACTATATATTATTAACTTTGCTATCGCTTATAGTGGAACGCGTTTTGCTAATTCAGAAGATGCAACAGATACTTTAAAGCTCCATAATGAAATAGATTTTGAGGGTGAATGGATTCATTTGATACCTCCAATGTCTAACTGGACCCATCAAGATTTACTAAATTTGGAAAATCCTGAAGTTTACCGTGATGAAACGATGTACCATCCAATTATTCCAGCGATGTTTGATCGTTACTTTTCAGTAGTGAAAGAAGATAATGCAATGGGTATGCCTCATATATTAGGCCATACTTTTATTGTAGAGGCGATGCAACCGGATTTTTCACAAGCAGAAGGAGCGGCGTTAAATCGATTAAGAACTTATATTTACTATCATTCAATGTACCGTGAGCCTGAACGTCAAAGCTATGCGATAAATGGATCTGTTACTCCAGTGATCGATGATTGGACAGCCCAAACGATTAGTATGGAAGATATGCTAATCAATGATCCTCATTCTTTTGATTTAAATCAGCGGATGGGAAATGCGACAGGTATGGCTTATCAATCATATGCAGATGGTGTTGTTGGTCCAATTACAGGAAATTCTTCGAATAATGCTGATTATCAGGTAACTTATCGAAATCCTTTAGGTGCGGTATCTGTTAGTCATATAGCTGACTACCATATGGATAGCCATAATAATCGTTTTTATGAGTTTGATATGCTTTCAAATCAAGAAACTGAAATTCAGCAAATTATGATTTCACAGTAGATTATGGGGTAGCAGTTGAGAATAATTATCAATCTCCAGTAACTGGTGAAAATGACATAAATAATCCCGAAGGACCTGTTGAAGATGGTGAACCTTCAATAGCAGACTTACAAAGTATTGACTATTCTGTCAATTACGATAGTAATAACCATCCAATTATTGGTGCATTTTACCAACGATTTGCTGAAATAATCAATGGTATTGGTCATTATGAAGACTATCATTACAATATAAGTCAATTAATTAGCCACACTTATTTGTTTGAGGCGATGCAGGGCGGTGTCAGCGACCAAGACAGTCAAGCGTTAGGAACATTGCGCGAATATATTATGACAGCAAATGATCTGCTGGAAGGTGACCGGGTAGCTTTATTATCTGAAAGAAATATGACGAATTATCCTAATACCTTCAATCAGTATTGGCAAGAACAAATAAACATATTTGAAAATTTGATTATTAACCAGCCGAATGTAGCAACCGAACAACAACAAATCGCTATCTATAGTGGACTTGATCCTCATATCTTTGCATATCAAGTAGGGGAAGTTTCTGATTATCTTGTGATGGAGTTAGGTTTAGCTTATTATGGTGATATTTTCCGTAGTTTCAATTATTATCCTGAAACAGGTCAAGTAGAACGATTAGGGATTACACCAGGAAATAATCAGATACTAACTCAACCATTTGATTTTGAAGGTCAGTATGGTGTGAGAGTGGATAATAACTTTAGTGGATATGGTAGTGAGACTCCAGTGGAGGACTTTTCATCAGAAGAAGATACTGGTAGTGATACTAGCCAGATGGAACAGCCAGTTATGGAGGAGCCGAGTCAGCCAGCCCCATCAAATGTTGCAATTAATTTAAATGAACTGTATGACAATACACTCTGGGGATACCGCGAAAATATATGGGTTCCAGTAATTATTGAAAGTAATGGGGAAATAAATTTTCCAAAAGACGATAAAATACATGGTAACTATGATGAAGATACTGTTTATTTATATGAAATTTACAATAATGATGAAAAAGTAATCTCAGTCAGTAGAGGAGATGGGACTGAAATTGTAGATCAAGTTCCTGTGGTAACTACGATCATTCCAACCCAATTACTACAAGGAGATCTTGATTATTATCTGAATGAAGAA
Source organism: Aerococcaceae bacterium DSM 111022 (assembly GCA_015863195.1). GTDB lineage: Bacteria > Bacillota > Bacilli > Lactobacillales > Aerococcaceae > DSM-111022. The sequence goes on from JACBXO010000014.1 coordinate 3,899, forward strand.
ATGTATTTATATTATAACTATAATGGCGAACTTGCTATTGCCATTAAAGATTATGAGGGGATATATGGTGACGAAAATCTTTATCTTGAATATATTTTAGAAACAAGTAATTTATAAAGAAAATTTGAGAACGAGGTGCAACCGTGAAGAAGTTTAAATGGATTATATTATTGATAATGGTGAGTCAATTGATGATTACAGGTATTTTTGACAGCCTAGTTGTAGCTGAGACTGGGGAAGAGAGTAACCAAATAGTTCTAGAGGCTTATCAAGATGTGATTGATGAAGTTTATGATACTCAACTTAAGACCATTATTGAATATAATTATCCTACACCATTTTATTATGCTCTTTATGATGTTGATCAAAATGGTGTAGAAGAATTACTGTTAACTGAGGGTGGTTTAGTAAAGTCAATTTATACTTATGATCAAGCTACTGATCAAGTAGTTTATTTAGAAGATGCTTCAGGAAACTTTACTGTTAGGGATGTAATAATGATTTCTAATGATGGTTATATTTACCAAGAACTTGTAGGTGGTGCATCGCTTAGTGAGTATCGAACGTATCGTATCGCGTTGGACGGTGTTTCAACGGAATTAGTTGGACATTACGTGTTTGATTTGAATGGAAATGAAGCATATCCTTATTATGAAGTTGATAATCCAAGTCAACGGTATACTGCCGATGAGTTTTCAGAAGTTATAAATCATCGTTGGACTAGAGGGTCACAAGCAGATGTCACTGAATATACTCTTTATCCAATCACGACATCAATTGTAATGACTCAAAATCCATCACCGGTAGTAATTGATTTAACGGAATTAGAGTCAATTCGTTATCGAGGCAGCAGAATTGGTGAATCTGTAAGTATTACATTTGATACGAATGGGCAAATAATTTTCACAGCAATGGATGATAATGTCTTCTTATATGATGTGTATGATATTCAAGAGAAAGAAATCACTGTTTCTAGAAGTGATGGTACAGAGATGGAAGATCAAGTTTCAGTAATCTCTGCTGTATTGCCTACTGAAATGACGGCAGGTTATCTTGAATATTACCTGAATGAAGAGATGTATTTATATTATAACTTTAATGGACAATTATCTTTGGCAGTGAAAGATTTTCAAAATATACTGTTTGGCGAGGGTGATGATGGGGTTTATTTAGAATTTATTCTTGAGGCAGATAGTTAATAGAATAATTGTAACTAGGAGGACTAACTGTGAAACAATTAAAACAAATCATACTATTTATGATTTTAAGTTTATTAGTTATTTTAAGTGTCTCTATTGATGATGTATCCGCTGAAACTGGAAATACGAGTGAACAAACAGATTACGAGAGTTTTATTCAACTCTATAATGAAAATCCTTGGACAATAGTAGATGTTCAGTCGCTTGCTTATCCCGAAGCTGTAAGTTCAGCGAATTACCATCCTATTATTAAAGCGGTATTTGATGAATTTTTTCAAATTATAAAGCAAGATAATTACTATTAATCATCGCATGCTTTGAGAACATTGCTGAGCCATACATATGTTATTCAAACGATGCAACCAACATTTAGTGAACAAGAAAATGATGCAATCGATTTGTTAATTGCTCATATTTATTTTGCCAACCAAGTATTTTACCAAGCAGTTATCGATGAGCGTATAGCAAATCAATCAAACTATCCTGTCCCTAATCAAACTGCCAACCAATTTTGGATGGATCGATCTGAGGCATTTTCTGTACTAAAAGACACAGATCCGACTCAATATGACCACCTATTAAGAATGAGTATAGCTAGTGGTATGGATCCAAGAGTTTATCATATCGAAGCTAGAGAGAATGACTTTTACACTTTCCATCATAATGAAGGAATTTATGAAGGTCCGTCTATGATTTTTCGGTATAACACAGATACGCAACAAATTGAAACCATGAATCCTTATGATGAATCTATCTCTATTTATGATTACAATTTTGATTTTAGTAAAGTATACGGGATTGCTGTAGCCAATGACTACCAAACAGAAATCGATATTCCTACTGAGCCATCTGTGAGTGAGAGCTATAATCAAGATGGTTTTCAAGTAATGGATGCGATGGAATTGATTGAGTTAGCCGATGAACATAATATGGTATATCTAGATCCCCAATATGCTTGGTCAAAGAATCAATTGGAACAGCTGTTGCCAGTTGATGCTATTTTTGACTCAGAGTTACAACCAATTATTTACGCTCTTTACAATCGTTTCTTTACAAATATTGTGGCAAATTATAGAACAGCTACATATGGACAGATATATCAAGAAACTACAACATTATTGAGTCATACATATATAATCGAACATATAGTGCCACAATTAAGCGCAGATGAACTAGCGGCGTTAGATAATTTACAAGCATATCTATTTTTTGCGATAGATTTATTTGAAGTTGACAGAATTAATGATCCACAAAGTGAGGGTCAAGATGGTGGCTTTGGTGTTCATATTCCATTAATGATCCAAATGAGGACACTTATAGAGGAATTCGAACAATTAAAAATAAGCGACCCTGTTGAAGCTGATACTCAACTAAGAATAGGTCTAGCTTCAGGGTATATGCCACAAGTTTATCGATATTCTAAAGAACATAATCATAATGCAGAATATTTAATTGAAAAGGTAGGCTATCATCTGATAGGAGATTTAGCTTGGCTATACAATTATGATGAGGAAAATGATATCGTACAACAATATAATCCTTATGGCGATATAAATGAGCCAATCGATAATGTTTTTGATTTTATGTCAAATTATAAAGTGAAGATTGATTATTAAATTCCATTATATGGTGAGTGAGAATCCAGAGATATTAAAACTTCTTTACTAAACAATGAAGAGAACGTGAATACTAATCTTCAAAATACTACGAATAATCAAGACGCTGTAAAACAAGAAATGACAGTTGCTCAAACGATTTGAGTACAAGGAATACCATTTTATGTGTTCAATAATAAGTATGACGTGACCGGTGCTCAACAAGTTGGAAATTTTAAGCAAGTTATAGAAACAGCCAAAATGAAGCATAATACAGTTAATTCAACATTAGGAGTAGAGGGAATCCCCTCTACTTCTTTTTTAAAAATTTATATACATTCCAATAGCACTTTAGTATATATTACCTAGTCTGTTAAGATGCTATATACGGGAGTCAAATTGGTTTAATTTATAAAAAGATAAATGTAAATTAATTAAATATAATTGTTGACAGCGTCTATGTCGGATGTTATTATTATCAAGTTGTCATTTGAGACAACACCTTTGATCCAAAGGACATAAAACATTTCTAAATAAATGTTGACAAGTCAATTTGAATCAAGTATGATATAAAAGTTGTCGCTGAAGACAACGCCTGATTGAAACACAAACGAAATGAACTTGAAAATAATTTGAAAAAGTATTGACAAGGAATCGCAAATCAGGTAAGATATAAAAGTTGTCAATTGAGACAACGCACCAAACGAACAGCTGGTGAAAATAAGTTGAAAATACTTGTTGACAACCGAGCGTGACTTTGGTAATATATAGAGGTTGCCAACAAAGCAACGCAGCTCATTGAAAACTGAACAAAGACAAACACCAAATTGTGTAGGGATTCATCAATACGATGAATAACACAACCCGAATTCAATAATTCGAGACAGTCAGTGTCTTCTGACTTTAAACAAAGACCATTAGCTAGTATTTAAATGAGTCACAAATGACTTATGAAACTAATCTTTCATGAGAGTT
>JACBXO010000015.1 GCA_015863195.1 Aerococcaceae bacterium DSM 111022
TGAATAAAGATTCACTTAGAGATACGACAACTGTGTGGTGATGATGGCAAGAAGGACACACCTGTTCCCATGCCGAACACAGCAGTTAAGCTTCTTAGCGCCGATGGTAGTTGGGACTTTGTCCCTGTGAGAGTAGGTCTTTGCCACGCAGGTTGTTTAAATCTCATTCCGCCATAGCTCAGTTGGCAGAGCGCATGACTGTTAATCATGATGTCGCTGGTTCGAGCCCAGCTGGCGGAGTCATTAATTTTAAAGTAAGACAGACCCCACTTAGAGAGTGGTTATTTTTATTTAGAGAGACAATAACGGGTCGCTTCTGCTTAGCAGAGGCGGCTTTTTCTTTTGCCTTCGATTAAAAAATAAAAGCACTTCAATAACTCTATAGAAGAATTGTTGAAGTACTATTTATTATGTAAGTTTTAACGTAAACGTTCTGGCATCATACCTTCTAAGAAACCAGTAATAGTTTCTGGTAAAACAAGTTCTTCACGGTCTTGGCTAGCTATGTAAGAACGGATGGTATCCTCGTTTCCGGACAAGACCTTATAAGTCCAATGTGGATCAATTAAAATAGCCCGACCAATTGCAACTAGTTCAGCATCATTTAAAACTTTGTTAGCATCGTCACCAGTACGAACATCTCCAACTCCAATAAGAGGAAGACGGCCGTCAATTTTTTGATGAATATATTGTAAGATGCTTTTTTCTTGATAATCTTTTGATCTAGAGACGAGTTCATAATCACGCAAGGATATATGTAAGTAGTCTAACTTTTTATCTGCTAAATGATCAACTAAATATAGAGTGTCTTTTAAACGGATACCTGGAGTTTCATATTCTTCAGGTGAAAAACGGTAACCGATAATAAATTTTTCTGCTCTTGAATTATCTACGGTTTCAATCACACCATCTACTAGTTCTTCAATAAACTTAAATCGCTTCTCAATATTTCCGCCCCATTCATCATCGCGTCGGTTTGAGTGAGGAGAGAAAAATTGTTGAATTAAATAGGTATTTGCCCCATGTAGTTCAACGCCATCAAAACCAGCTTGAATAGCACGTCTGGTTGCATCTTTAAAAGCTTCAATAATTTGAGGAATTTCTTCTGCCTTCAATGCTCGAGGAATTTCGGCATTGTCTCGTTCTGCTGGGATTGCTGAAGCAGAAACCGGTTGAATGCCACGTAGAATGCTCGAGTTAGTCATACGCCCACCGTGAAATATTTGAAGAATTGCTTTTGTACCATTTTGTTTAATGGTATCAGCTAAACGAGTTAGACTCGGAATCATAGAATCAGAGCTGACACTTAATTCCCCTTCCCAGCCTTTACCATTATCTAAAACATTTGCGGCTGCCGTTATAACAGCACCAACTTCGCCGGATCTTAGATGATAGTAAGCAAGTTCATCTTTTGTCACGACCCCATCGAAAAAACTCATTCTATTTGTCATTGGTGCCATTACTACACGGTTTTTAAGGGTTAAACCACGTGTAAATGTTAAAGATTGATTTAATTTAGTCATGAGTATACTCCTTTTTTATATTTATACTGTAAGATATTATCCTTAGCATATAATGATGTAAGTTTGTTTGACTAGCAATCTGCCTTCTTTATTAGGAATTATCTTTCCACAGCCTCTAATCTTCAGAAGCAATGAATCATCGGTGGACTAGAGGACCACAAGCTGGTGGGGTTGAATATTCTCTTTATCCGATTGATGCACCAATCGTAATGACTCATACCCCGTCACCGGCAGAAATTGATTTAACAGAATTAGAGTCAATTCGTTATCGCGGTAGTAGAATTGGGGAGTCAGCAAGTATTACATTTGATACAAATGGTCAAATAATTTTCTCAACAATGGATGACAATGTCATCTTATATGATATTTATGATAGAGAAGAGAAAGCAATCACTGTTTCTAGAAGTGATGGCAAAGAGATGGAAAACAAGTTCAAGTAATCACAAAATTATCGCCTACTGAAATGATAGCAGGTTATCTTGAGTATTATTAAAATGAAGAGATGTATTTATATTATAACTTTAATGGACAATTATCTCTGGCAGTGAAAGACTTTCAAAATATATTGTATGGGGATGGTGACGAAGGGATTTAATTAGAATTTATCCTAGAGGCGGATAGTTAATAGAATAATTGTAATTGGAGGAATGACACTGCAAATGAGAGTGAACTAACAGATTACGATATTTATTCAACTCTATTATGAAACTCATTAGAAGATAGCAAATGTTCAGTCGCTTACATACTCAGAGAGCGTGAATTCTGCAAATTATCATCCAATTTTCAAATTTCATTATATGATGAATGAGAATCTAAAAATATAAAAAACACTTGACTAAAAATAATAAGAAACTATCTTTTGTTTAGAATACTAAGCAAATTCTTTTTAAAGATGGGTATTAACGCGTATAATGTAACTACGAAAGAAAGGATGTCGTCCATGAATGATTTAAAAGAAATAAAACCTATCCAAGTGATCTCTGATGGTGGAGCTTATTGTGATCCGGTAACTGGAGTTTGTACTATTCCAGGACAAGAGATAGAAAAAGACCTATTAATAGAAGATAATGAAACAGATCAAAAAGAAAACGAGGAAAATAAATGAAAATTACGATTTGGTCCGATTTTAACTGTCCCTTTTGCTACATAGGTCAAGCACACTTAGATAAAGCACTTAAAGACACAGTGGGTTTGACTGATGTGGAGATTGAGTATAATTCTTATCAATTAAGCCCAGATGCAAAATATACAGAGGGTGAAAGTTATATTGAACGGTTAGCGAAAATGAAAGGGTCTAGTACCGAAGAGATTCGTCAAATGTTGGCATATACAGAAGATATGGCAAACAATGCTGGTTTAGAAATTGACCATGAGACTATGAAACATGCGAATACCTTTGACGCCCACCGAGTGTTTCAATATGCTAAGAATGAAAACTTAGGGGAAGAATACTTTACACGTTTCTATAAAGCGCATTTTGCTGAGGGAGAAATTCTGAGTGATCATGATACTATCGTTCGTTTAGCATCTGAAGTTGGCTTAAACAAAGAAAAAGTAGAAGCAATACTTCAAGATCAAATGATTAATCAAGAAGCTGTTACTCAAGAAATAGCTATTGCTCAAACGATTGGAGTGCAGGGGGTACCATTTTACGTATTTAATAATAAATATGGTTTATCTGGTGCTCAACCAGTAGAGACATTTAAACAAGTGATTGAAACAGTGCAAAGTGAAGCTTAAGAAAAAGAAAATTGTGTAGGAAGAGTAGGGGCAAATTGTCTCTACTCTATTTTTTTCTAAAAGGCTTGCAATGTAGTAGTGTTATGGTATATACTATTAATCAGTCCTCTAAAGGGCCTCTTACTAATCTGCCGCCTTAGCTCAGTAGGTAGAGCGCTTCCATGGTAAGGAAGAGGTCGACGGTTCGATTCCGTCAGGTGGCTTTGAAATCTAATACGGAAGTAGATCAGTTATTATAGCCCTTCGAACAAAGTGAGCTAGGGGTATATTATGCGACTCCCGTCACTCACCAAAAGCGTATAGCTAATAAAATAAATACATATATAATGCGGAAGTAGTTCAGTGGTAGAACATCACCTTGCCAAGGTGGGGGTCGCGGGTTCGAATCCCGTCTTCCGCTTAATAAGAAATTGTGAAGTATCCCTTCACAATTTTTTGTTTTAAAGATGCTAATGTCATTAGATCCGTTGAGAACAAGGAACTAGAATGATAAAAAATTACTTTATTTGATAAAAAGAAAAGTAATTTAAAATTAGTGTTGACATCCTCCATCCTGGATGGTATTATTTGTAGGTTGTCATTTGAGACAGCACCTGGCTGTAACACAGCTGAAACAAGTTTGAAACATTTTCTAAGAAAGTGTTGACAAATGCTTCGGAACCAGGTATGATATAAAAGTTGTCGCAAGAGACAACACATGATGTGTAACACGTCTGAAATCAATTTGAAAAATAACTTTAAAAAGTAGTTGACAAATGATAACAACGATGTTATTATTAATAGGTTGCCAATTGAGGTAACACACCACTTTAAACACCGAGTTGAAAAAGTTTTTAAAAAACTTGTTGACAGTATGTTTTGGACGTGGTAATATATAGAGGTTGCTGCTAAACAGCAACGCAGCTCATTGAAAACTGAACAAAGACAAACACCAAATTGTGTAGGGATTCATCAATTCGATGAATAACACAACCCGAATTCAATAATTCGAGACAGTCAGTGTCTTCTGACTTTAAACAAAGACCATTAGCTAGTATTTAAATGAGTCACAAATGACTTATGAAACTAATCTTTCATGAGAGTT
>JACBXO010000016.1 GCA_015863195.1 Aerococcaceae bacterium DSM 111022
ACTGGCTACCTGGTCTAGTAACAAATTAACTCGCATTTGGTTCAAAAATGTTACTGCGGACCTGATCTAATAACAACTCTAAGTGCTTCTAGATCAGAAATGTTACTCGAAGCAGATTACAGATAACAGAATTAATATTTCATTCAAAAATTTGTAAGCATTCAAGCCCCAATTACTTATACCCACCCAAACCTCACAACAAACTCAGGAGTATAAAGAAGAGTCGCAGCTTTGCTCCGACTCAACCTTTTTAAACAAAGCTTTTAGGCAAGCGCCAAAAAGTCTCCTCCAAACAAAAAAGCAGTCAATTTCAAAGAAATTGACCACCGCATGGACCATAGATCTAAAACCAACAACCAACAAAAATCCCACAACAACCCCGCACTCAAAACTCCCGAGGAAACCCTATCCCACAACCGAACCAAATAGAAACTCCCAACCATAAAATTTGCGCCCCAAAGCGCCAAAGCAAATTCCATCCCAACCAAAACCACACACCCAATCCCCAGCAGTTCCCTGATCTCTACCTCTCAAAAAAATATATTTGTATTATCACAGCAAACTTTGATTACACTATAAACAAAGCATATCGAAGGGGGAAGGGCTATTCATGTGCCATGAAATTTGGATGACTAGCGTATTAGAAGCTGTGCAAGCGAAGCGCGCAACAGATTCAATAGCTAGGCAAGTCTGGAGCTTTCGAAGAAAGCAGAAGACGTTCCCATGGCTACGATGAATAGCGCTTCCCCCGAAGATATGCGATTTATTAATTGCAAACAAAAACACGCTCGGGAGGGGGATCCCAAGCGTGTGTGATACACATATAATTATTTCTCGCGGTTCAAGCGCTCACTGAACGGATCGGCAACAAATTGCACATCCGTCCCAACAATCACATGATAATTATGATCATCCATCTGATTTTGACCAGGCACACCTGTATTTTTAATACGCTGCTGATCAACCAGACTCGTGTCTTTCAGATTTAAACGCAAGCGTGTAGCACAGTTAACCATCGAATTGATATTATCCGCACCACCAACCGCTTCATAAATCTCATTAGCCATATAATCGTAGCGGTCTCCACCTGAAACAGGCGCCGTTGCATCATCATTAATATCTAGATCTGCATCATCTTCACGACCCGGTGTTTGGAGATCTAACTTTTTAATTAATAAATCGAAGATGAAATAATAAACCACTGCCATAACTAACCCAAGAACGACTAACATCCAAGTGTTATTTGCTAGAGGCATGCGGAGTGACAAGATGAAGTCGATTAAACCGGCTGAGAACGAGAAGCCGGCGGTGGCGTTGAGTGTCGCCGCGACGAACATCGAAACCCCTGTGAGGAGTGCGTTTACGACATATAAAACAGGCGAAAGGAACATGAATGAGAATTCAATGGGTTCGGTAATCCCTGTCACAAATGATGCGACGGCACCGGAGAACATTAAAGCACCGACGCGGGCTTTGTTTTCAGGTTTGGCATTTTTGTAAATCGCGAAAGCGGCAGCGGGTAGACCGAACATCATAATTGGGAAGAATCCGGCTTGGTAGCGCCCGGTAATTCCCAGTTCGCCGACTGAGCCCCAGAAATTCCCGATGTCGTTGATTCCGATGGTGTCAAACCAGAATACATTATTAACCGCGTGATGCAGTCCGAATGGAATCAGTAATTTGTTTAGGAAACCGTAAATACCTGCTCCAAGTGCACCCATACCGGCAATTGCTTCACCAAATGTCTGGAGTGCGCCGTAAACGGCCGGCCAGATAAAGTAAAGTGCCAGAGCAGTGATTAGGGCCAAGATGGAAGATAAAATTGGGACGAGACGGCGACCTGAGAAAAAGGCCAGCCATTGTGGTAATTGTGTTTGGTAAAATTTGTTATAAATCTCCCCACCAATAATCCCGGCGATTATACCAATAAAGACATTTTTAATTGAACCAAATGCCGGATTAATTTCTTCCACTGGTGTCGCGGTGATGACCGCCAATTTCTCTGGATCGAGTAGTGTCGTGATCATCAAGAAAGCGACAACCGCCGACAGCGCTGCGGCTCCATTATTGTCTTTGGCCAATCCAGTCCCGATTCCTAAAGCGAATAAAATCGGTAAGTTGTCGATTACAACCAGCCCCGCTTGGACCATGAAAATCGCAATCGTATTACCCGACCCCGACAGCGCGTCCGGGTCTAACGCATACCCCGTCCCCATAAATAAAGACGCAACAACCAATACCGAAACCGGCAGCATCAATGACCGCCCGATTTTTTGTAAATAATTTAACATAATAATTTCTCCTAACTAACGCTTAATAGACTGTGCCATTCTGGCAAAAGTATGGCGTTTACCACGGATTGCAATCGAAAACGCGGTGATGTTTTCTGGCGGAGCCATCCGCCCGTAGCCTCCGTCACCGATATGATGGATATCGGTCCCAACTTGCTTGTTATGTAGCGCAAATTGACGAATCGTCTCTTCATCCGCCGATTCTTGGCTTGTTCCAATCGTGTTCATGACAAGTCCACCCAACTCATGGACGCGCTCAGTAATTTGACGCGTTTGTTGAATCGTCACTCCCGGCACCGTTCCCACTGTTGGTAGCAGGATGCCGTCAGCTCCTTCTTGAATAATTTCAAGCAGTAGGTCTTCTTGAACAACCGGCTCACTCGACCCCGCACCATGCATCTTTCCAGCAAAAATTGGACCTGTATAGTTTTCTTTAGCCACTTTAATTGAGTCTAAAATACCTTGATTCGTCACACCCGTTGACGGGTTCGCCGTAATCATAATAAAATCAATGCCTAATTTTTCAGCTTGTTTGAAAGCCTCCGCAGTTGCTTGACGTCCTTTAGAAATCGTCACTTTTTGGTCAAGCACAGTGTCTTCCGGATTGACCGGTTCCAAATTAATTCCAACCGGACGCCCAGTCCACTCTTTCAATTGTTGAATCGGTTCATCGATTCCTTCCATACCAACAATCTCTTGCTTAAAGACATCAAACTCATTCATACAAAGCAAATCAGCACCAAAAGCAGCCATCACTTCGCCATTGGTAATGCCTTCAAGTAGTGGCGCGGCTGTCACAACCGTCTCACCTAAAATCGTCCGGCCTTCACTTGCTTTAATCGACTGCACTAAATCAGCACCCGTCATTTCAGCAAAATCACTCGCATGACACGATAATAATCGCTTCATCTTATCACTCCTTTCTTTTTATATTTACATCAATAATACAATTCCAATTTTAGTTGATAAAACGCTTACAAGCAAGAAAAAAGAATCCAACTTATTCATAAATTAAAAGCAGAATAATTAAAGCCGGTGGTGATTTGCATAACTCAGGCGGGTCGCGAAGTTATGCGAAAATAACGCTGATTTTTTGGATAACTCAGGTAATCTTTGAAGTTGTGCGAAAATATGAGTTGTTTTGTCGCATAACAAAACGAATTTCAAAAGTTATGCGAAAACGAATCTGGCTGTGGACTCTGCATTCGGGTTTTGAAATGGCGCTCTGGCAGGAATTTGAGTTGGCAGGCTAGTTTTGCTTCAGGGAGGTGGTTCTGTGGCAAGACTTCGAGTTGGAGTGCTAGTTTTGCCACGAGGACCCATTCTGTGGCAAGAGTTCGGGTTGGTAGGTCATTTTTGCCATGGAGGCACCGTTCTGTGGCAAGAATTTGTGTTGGCGAGCTAGTTTTGCCACGGAGCCCCTATTCTGTGGCAAGAATTTGTGTTGGCGAGCTAGTCCTGCCACGGAGACCCTATTCTGTGGCAAGAATTTGAGTTGGCATGCTAGTCCTGCCACGGAGACCCTATTCTGTGGCAAGAATTTGAGTTGGCATGTCAGTCTTGCCACAGGGACCCGGTCTAGTAACAAATCAGCTCGCATTTGGATTAGAAATGTTACTGGCTACCCGGTCTAGTAACAAATCAGCTCGCATTTGGATTAGAAATGTTACTGGCTACCCGGTCTAGTAACAAATCAGCTCGCATTTGGATTAGAAATGTTACTGGCTACC
>JACBXO010000017.1 GCA_015863195.1 Aerococcaceae bacterium DSM 111022
CAGGGACAAAGTCCCAACTACCATCGGCGCTAAGAAGCTTAACTGCTGTGTTCGGCATGGGAACAGGTGTGTCCTTCTTGCCATCATCACCACACAGTTGTCGTATCTCTAAGTGAATCTTTATTCACTCAAAACTGAATATCCCTCAAACAATCCTCAAAATTGATTCTTATGGTTAAGTCCTCGACCGATTAGTATACGTCCGCTACATATGTTGCCATACTTCCACTTCGTACCTATCTACCTGATCGTCTCTCAGGGGTCTTACTTACTTGCGTAATGGGAAATCTCATCTTGAAACTGGCTTCGCACTTAGATGCTTTCAGCGCTTATCCATCCCACACATAGCTACCCAGCTATGCTCCTGGCGGAACAACTGGTACACCAGCGGTGTGTCCAACCCGGTCCTCTCGTACTAAGGTCAGCTTTTCTCAAATTTCCTACGCCCGCGACGGATAGGGACCGAACTGTCTCACGACGTTCTGAACCCAGCTCGCGTACCGCTTTAATGGGCGAACAGCCCAACCCTTGGGACCGACTTCAGCCCCAGGATGCGATGAGCCGACATCGAGGTGCCAAACCTCCCCGTCGATGTGAACTCTTGGGGGAGATAAGCCTGTTATCCCCAGGGTAGCTTTTATCCGTTGAGCGATGGCCCTTCCATGCGGTACCACCGGATCACTAAGCCCGACTTTCGTCCCTGCTCGACTTGTAGGTCTCGCAGTCAAGCTCCCTTCTGCCTTTGCACTCTACGAATGATTTCCAACCATTCTGAGGGAACCTTTGGGCGCCTCCGTTACTGTTTAGGAGGCGACCGCCCCAGTCAAACTGCCCACCTGACACTGTCTCCCGTACGCTATATACGCGGGTTAGAGCGTTCATGAATCAAGGGTAGTATCCCACCAACGCCTCCGGTGAACCTGACGGCCCACCTTCTTAGGCTCCTACCTATCCTGTACATGACACACAAACACTCAATATCAAGTTGCAGTGAAGCTCCATGGGGTCTTTCCGTCCTGTCGCGGGTAACCTGCATCTTCACAGGTACTATAATTTCACCGAGTCTCTCGTTGAGACAGTGCCCAGATCGTTACGCCTTTCGTGCGGGTCGGAACTTACCCGACAAGGAATTTCGCTACCTTAGGACCGTTATAGTTACGGCCGCCGTTTACTGGGGCTTAAATTCGTACCTTCGCTTGCGCTAAGCACTCCTCTTAACCTTCCAGCACCGGGCAGGCGTCAGCCTCTATACGTCACCTTTCGGTTTGGCAGAGACCTATGTTTTTGCTAAACAGTCGCCTGGGCCTATTCACTGCGGCTGGTCTTTAACCAGCACCCCTTATCCCTAAGTTACGGGGTCATTTTGCCGAGTTCCTTAACGAGAGTTCTCTCGATCACCTTGGTATACTCTACCTGACTACCTGTGTCGGTTTGCGGTACGGGTTCGTGTTAACTCGCTAGAAGCTTTTCTCGACAGTATGATTCGTCACCTTCGCTACTTAATTTCGCTCCAGGTCACAACTCACCCATTTAGGAATAAGCATTTGACTCATCCCAAGGCTTGTTGCTTCTACAGCCATCCATTCGGCTGCGTGACACTACCTCCTGTGTCCCTCCATCGCTCAAACGTTAACACCAAGTACAGGAATCTCTACCTGTTATCCATCGCTTAGACCTGTCGGCTTCAGCTTAGGTCCCGACTAACCCAGGGCGGACGAGCCTTCCCCTGGAAACCTTAGTCAATCGGTGGACGGGATTCTCACCCGTCTTGCGCTACTCATACCGGCATTCTCACTTCTATGCGCTCCACAGCTCCTTACGGTACTGCTTCTCCGCACATAGAACGCTCTCCTACCACTCATCCTTTTGGATGAATCCACAGCTTCGGTGTATTGTTTAGCCCCGGTACATTTTCGGCGCAGGGTCACTCGACTAGTGAGCTATTACGCACTCTTTCAAGGATGGCTGCTTCTAAGCCAACCTCCTAGTTGTCTGGGCAACCCCACATCCTTTTCCACTTAACAATCACTTGGGGACCTTAGCTGGTGGGCTGGGCTGTTTCCCTTTCGACTACGGATCTTATCACTCGCAGTCTGACTCCCATAGATACGTCGACGGCATTCGGAGTTTATCTGGATTCGGTAACCCGAGAGGGCCCCTAGTCCAAACAGTGCTCTACCTCCATGACGCTCGCTATGAGGCTATACCTAAATATATTTCGGAGAGAACCAGCTATCTCCAGGTTCGATTGGAATTTCACCGCTATCCACACGTCATCCCCGCATTTTTCAACATACGTGGGTTCGGTCCTCCAGTGCGTCTTACCGCACCTTCAACCTGCACATGGATAGGTCACCTGGTTTCGGGTCGACGACACCTGACTTACGCCCTATTCAGACTCGCTTTCGCTACGGCTCCGCTTCTTCAGCTTAACCTTGCCAACTATCGTCACTCGCCGGTTCATTCTACAAAAGGCACGCCATCACCCATTAACGGGCTCTGACTACTTGTAAGCACACGGTTTCAGGTACTCTTTCACTCCCCTTCCGGGGTGCTTTTCACCTTTCCCTCACGGTACTGGTTCACTATCGGTCACTAGGGAGTATTTAGCCTTACCAGATGGTCCTGGTGGATTCCGACGGAATTTCTCGTGTTCCGCCGTACTCAGGATACTCCTAGAGCTTATTTGGATTTCGTTTACGGGAGTCTCACCCTCTGCGCTATATGTTCCCACATATTTCAACTATCCGCTTAAGTCTCACGTTAGAGTCCTACAACCCCACTTATAAATAAGTGGTTTGGGCTCTTCCCGTTTCGCTCGCCGCTACTCAGGGAATCGTTATTTACTTTCTCTTCCTGCAGGTACTAAGATGTTTCAGTTCTCTGCGTCTACCTCACTTGCGTGTAACATCCGTTAGATGTTGGGTTCCCCCATTCGGAAATCTCTGGATCAAAGCTTACTTACAGCTCCCCAAAGCATATCGGTGTTCGTCCCGTCCTTCATCGGCTCCTAGTGCCAAGGCATTCACCGTGCGCCCTTTGTTTCTTAACCATTATTGATCATTTTCAATATGATCGCGCTATTTTTTTGTTCTATATTGCTATAGACTCGGTCAATTTCTCGGTTCATTATATCTTTTATTAGAAATTATAATTTTGTTTGTGTATTAACACCTCGCATGAGAATGTTAATACTGGATATTCAGTTTTCAATGAACAAAT
>JACBXO010000018.1 GCA_015863195.1 Aerococcaceae bacterium DSM 111022
ATGTTTTACGTAGAAGGTTCTTATCGCATGGATTTACCGTCTTGGATTCGACTTCATCAGCATACCTTCGAATTTTTTGAAGGAACACCACAAATCCTTGTGCCTGATAATTTGAAGACAGGCGTTAGTAAACATACGAGTAAAGAACTTATCTTAAATAAGACTTATTCAGAGATGGCTGACCACTATAACACAGTTATTTTACCCGCACGCGTTCGTTCCCCTAAAGATAAGGCGAGTGTAGAGGGTTCAGTAAATATTGTGTCCACATGGATTATTCAAGGTTTAAGGAACATGAAGTTTTTCTCAATCGAAGAATTGAACGATGAAATCTGGAAAAAGTTAGACTATTTAAATAACAGACCCTTCCAGAACCGAAATGGTTCCAGATGGTCTGCCTTTTTAGAAGAAGAGAAATTCGCACTTTCTCCTCTCCCAGCCACTCCTTATCGAATGTCTGATTGGCGTACCGCTAAAGTACGTCCAGACTACCATATCTCTATTCACAGTATGTTTTATTCTGTCCCTTATGAACTAATAGGTAAGGAAGTAGATGTGAAAATTTCAGACAGTACAATTGAAATCTATTTTAATCACATAAGAGCAGCTTCTCATCAAACATTATATGGAAAATACGGACAGTTCTCTACCTTAAAAGAACATATGCCTCAGAATCATCGATTGTATATCGAACAAACGCCTGAAGAGGGATTAAAATGGGCAGCAAGTATAGGCGATTCCACTCTAATGATTGTAACTTTTTTACTTGAGACTTATGAAGTAGAAAAGCAAGCTCTCAACGCAATCTTCACTTTAAAGAAGTTGGAAAGAAAATATACCAATTATGAAATCGAACAAGCCTGTAAAGATGTATTAAAAGCTACCAATCGACCGACGGTCAAAAGTGTGCAAACCATTATTCAATCAAATAAAAAACACGATGAAGAAAAATTAACAGAACCAAAATCTAGAAAGATGAAGGAAAAATATGGTTTTACTAGAGGGGCATCATATTATGGAGGTAGAAATAAATGAATCAACAAAATTATGATAATCTAAAACAGCTTAGACTCTCAGGTATGGCAGAAGCTTATGAAACCTTACTGTCAAACCCAGCATACAAGGATCTTACTTTTGATGAATTATTGGGAATCATGATTGATCAAGAAGATTCCGTACGTAAAAGCAATAAATTGAATCGATTACTAAAACAAGCACAATTCACCGTGAAAGCCGCTATAGAGGATATCCAATATGATGCAGATCGTAAACTAGACAGAGAATTACTCATGAAGTTGTCAGCTGGAGATTATATCTTAGACGGTCGCAATATCATCTTTAAAGGTGTATCGGGAGCTGGAAAGACATGGTTAGCTACCGCCTTCGGCGTTCAGGCCTGCAGGCAATTTTACACCGTTCGTTATACTCGCTTGCCTAATCTATTAGAGGAGTTTAAAATTGCGACACACCAAGCTGATGGTAGTTACACCAAATTAATGAAAAAGCTTATCAAAGTTGATCTTCTCATCCTTGATGAATGGCTCTTATATGAACTCACAAGTGAAGAATCCACATTACTCCTGGAAATTATCAACGCTCGTTATGAAGCGCAGAAGTCGAATATTTACTGTTCCCAGTTCGACTTTCCGGGTTGGTATGAGAAACTAGGAGACGGTACTTTAGCAGAAGCTATCCTTGATCGAATTATACATAATTCTTATGATGTACTTATAGATGGAGATATTTCGATGCGTGAAAAGCTAGGTTTAAATCAAGATAACTAGACCAATGGTTTTTTTACGACATAGCCAATAGATTTATAATATGTTGACCCCATTTCTACTCAAAAGTTGAGTAGAAATGGGGTCATTTAATTATTACTGGTAAACTAATCCGCAGACATTGGTAAATCTTCCCGCAAAGAGTGGTAAAAAGAACCGCACTACTGGTAAAAAACGTCCGCAATACTCATATAAGGCATCCACTATTTTTTGTTCTCAATTTGCGCCAGAAGGATGGCATCAAAAAATAGAAAATGTTGAGTTGGCCGATGCCATATTGGATCGGGTTATTCATAATTCCTATAAGATATTGATTGATGGTGAAGTTTCTATGCGAGAGCGTCTTGGACTGAAGCGGACGTATGATACCATATAAATAAGAGCTGAGTTATAAATAACAGAGAGATACTGGGAATGACAGGACAACACAGTCATTAAGTATCTTTCTGTTTAATGTTCTTAAGAAAAGTGGAGCTATTCCCGCACTAGTGGGGCTTTCGCTTCGCAATATTCAGCTAACGCGGCATAATTGGGTTTGATACCATCTATCATATGTTTCTTCAATCCTTCTCGAATATCTTTTCTCATCCTGATTCCTCCATTTCTGAAAAGGGGATAAGAAAAGTATATAAAAAATGTAGGAAAACCAACAATTTTAAATTGCCGATTTCCTACATTATATAATTGTGCATACGGCGTTCCTATAAGACCATAAAATCGCGATTACCTGAGCCAGGTAAATCGCGATTTTTTGAACCACTCTAATCGGTAGTCACTGAGCCATCTTTCATTCTTAGTGAATCACCATGTATAA
>JACBXO010000001.1 GCA_015863195.1 Aerococcaceae bacterium DSM 111022
TGAATAAAGATTCACTTCGAGATACAACCACTGTGTGGTGATGATGGCAAGAAGGACACACCTGTTCCCATGCCGAACACAGCAGTTAAGCTTCTTAGCGCCGATGGTAGTTGGGACTTTGTCCCTGCGAGAGTAGGTCTTTGCCACGCAGGTTGTTTATCTTATGGAGGTTTAGCTCAGCTGGGAGAGCACCTGCCTTACAAGCAGGGGGTCAGCGGTTCGATCCCGTTAACCTCCATTATATAACGACTTGTTAGCTCAGTCGGTAGAGCAACTGACTTTTAATCAGTGGGTCGTAGGTTCGATTCCTACACAGGTCATATAGTAATTAATATCATCCTGCGGGTGTGGCGGAATTGGCAGACGCACCAGATTTAGGATCTGGCGCCTTCGGGCGTGGGGGTTCAAGTCCCTTCACCCGCATACAGTATTTTTACTATAAATTAAATATGCCGGCTTAGCTCAGTTGGTAGAGCATCTGATTTGTAATCAGAGGGTCGAGGGTTCAAGTCCTTTAGCCGGCACTTTTAATAAAATTGCGGAAGTAGTTCAGTGGTAGAACATCACCTTGCCAAGGTGGGGGTCGCGGGTTCGAATCCCGTCTTCCGCTTCATAATTAAATAATAATTATGCCAGTATTCTTTAATGAATAATCACCCTGCCGGGGTGGCGGAACTGGCAGACGCACAGGACTTAAAATCCTGCGGAGGTTACACTCCGTGCCGGTTCGATTCCGGCCCTCGGCATTTAAATTTAGCACCCTTAGCTCAACTGGATAGAGTACCTGACTACGAATCAGGCGGTTGCAGGTTCGACTCCTGCAGGGTGCATTGTATCATCGGGAAGTAGCTCAGCTTGGTAGAGCACTTGGTTTGGGACCAAGGGGTCGCAGGTTCGAATCCTGTCTTCCCGATAGTATATAATCCTAATGGGGGATTAGCTCAGCTGGGAGAGCGCCTGCTTTGCACGCAGGAGGTCAGCGGTTCGATCCCGCTATTCTCCATTGATACTTTATAATAATATGGCGGTGTAGCTCAGTTGGCTAGAGCGTTCGGTTCATACCCGAAAGGTCATGGGTTCGACCCCCTTCGCCGCTATTTGAATTACTGAGGACCTTTAGCTCAGTTGGTTAGAGCAGACGGCTCATAACCGTCCGGCCGTAGGTTCGAGTCCTACAAGGTCCATCAACATATATATTACGGAGGATTACCCAAGTCCGGCTTAAGGGAACGGTCTTGAAAACCGTCAGGCGTGTAAAAGCGTGCAAGGGTTCGAATCCCTTATCCTCCTTTTTAACTTAATATTATCGCGGGGTGGAGAAGCTGGCATCTCGTCGGGCTCATAACCCGAAGGTCGTAGGTTCGAATCCTACCCCCGCAATATGGTCCGGTGGTGTAGGGGTTAACATGCTTGCCTGTCACGCAGGAGATCGCGGGTTCAAATCCCGTCCGGACCGTTTTTAATTTAATATAAAGCGTTACGCATTATGTTTTATAATGCGGGTGTAGTTTAGTGGTAAAACTACAGCCTTCCAAGCTGTTGTCGGGAGTTCGATTCTCCTCACCCGCTTTTAATTTAATACGGGCCTGTAGCTCAGTTGGTTAGAGCGCACCCCTGATAAGGGTGAGGTCGGTGGTTCGAATCCACTCAGGCCCATTTCAAAGATATTTGGATTTGGGGAAGTACTCAAGAGGCTGAAGAGGCGCCCCTGCTAAGGGTGTAGGTCGGTTTTTGCCGGCGCGAGGGTTCAAATCCCTCCTTCTCCGTATTTTTGAAAAAACTAATATTATTATTTATAATGATGGCCCCTTGGTCAAGCGGTTAAGACACCGCCCTTTCACGGCGGTAACACGGGTTCGAATCCCGTAGGGGTCATTTTAATATAACGGAGGATTACCCAAGTCCGGCTTAAGGGAACGGTCTTGAAAACCGTCAGGCGTGTAAAAGCGTGCAAGGGTTCGAATCCCTTATCCTCCTTTTTTTATTATCGCGGGGTGGAGAAGCTGGCATCTCGTCGGGCTCATAACCCGAAGGTCGTAGGTTCGAATCCTACCCCCGCAATAGTATGATCTATAGAGGTGAAATAATGTTTGAAATGGCCACTGAATTGCTTCATGTTTATAGTGAATACGTTATTATTTTTGTTGAATTTATTGGTGTTTCTATAATCCTAACAGGATCAATCAAAGCGTTAATAATTTTATTCAAAAATGACAATAATTATGGTCACCGTGAAGTTAAAATTGTTCTTGGTGAAGCATTAGCTTTAGGTTTAGAATTTAAAATGGGTGCTGAGATTGTTCATACCTTAGTAGTTTCCAATTTAAATGATGTTCTTATGTTAGCTTTCATTGCTGTGTTAAGAATTATATTATCTATAGTAATTCACTGGGAAGTGAAACAAGCTCATGAAGATGATAATTCAGAGTATGGTAGTCATAATAAGTAAATAAAATGCGGGTGTAGTTTAGTGGTAAAACTACAGCCTTCCAAGCTGTTGTCGGGAGTTCGATTCTCCTCACCCGCTTATTTTTAAGTCGATATATGATATCGGCTTTTTTTGTATCGTAAAAGTGCTTGAAATTATTAGTTTAATACATAAAATATTAAGTTTACGTTTTCATTTTAAGCGAGTTATTGATTTTTATGATAAGTTAAATACAAAGCTATTATTTTAGCATAAAGAAAAAATATTTAGGGGGAAATTTATTGAACAAGAATAAAGGTATCTTTTATGGTTGGTGGATTGTAGTTGCGTCAGCAATTATTTTAGCGATTGCTGGACCAGCTTCTGTTGCGGTAGCAAATGTCTATCAGTCTTCAGTTATTGCTGATTTTGGTATTTCTGCGAGTCAGTTTGCCATTGTAAACTCGATTGTTTTAGGAACAGGTATTTTTGTAGCGCCAGTAATGTCACAAAAATATGCGACTGGGGACTTTAGACGTATTTATTTATTTGCAATCATTTTATATGGTGTTTCTTATGGTTTATATAGTATTGCACCAAATATTATTGTATTTTATCTAATTTCATTTTTAGTAGGTGCTGGATATTCTGCATCAACTTTAATTCCAGTTGGTATTTTAATCAATAATTGGTTTGTTGAAAAACGAGGATTAGCAATGAGTTTAGCTGTGGGAGGACTCGGTATTGGTGGAGTTATTTTCTCACAACTCGTTACATGGTCTATTGGTCAATTTGGTTGGAGAATGACTTACTTATTGTACGCAGCTATTTTATTAATTGTATGTATTCCTATCGTTTTATTCTTAATTAAGGCGAAGCCTGAGGACATGGGCTTAGCAGCATTAGGTGCAAGTAAACCAGTTACTCAAGAAACAGACGGTGAAACTGAACAACATATGGCTGTAACAATGCCAATTGAAAAAACATTCACAAAACCATTTTTTATTATGTTGATTGCTGGTGCAGCACTTGTGGGAATTATCAATAATGGGGGACTAGGTCAGTTCCCACCATATCTACAAGGGTTACATGGTGCAGCTGCAGGAGCGACATTAATTAGTATTTATTCTGCAGTAGGGATTGCAGGGAAGTTAATATTAGGTACGATTAATGATAAATTTGGTATCGTAGTAAGTACTATTTATGCGACTGTTTTATCGGCAATTGCTTACGTTTTAATGATTGGTGCACCGACTTATTCTATCGCTGTACTAGGGGCGGTTGTCTTTGGATTAGGTAATGCAGTTGGTACAGTATCACCACCATTAATCACATCAGCTATTTATTCTGAAGAGAACTATGCAAAAGGTTATGGTTATGTAACTAGTGCTGTAAACTTAGGTTTAATGTTAGGATCATTAGTTGCAGCAAGTATAGCTGATGCAACGGGTTCTTACACAAACTCATGGATCGTTCTAGCGATTATTAGTTTAGTAACCGGGGCATTATGGGTAGGTGCTTTCTTAAATAGCCGTAAGCATGTAGAGTATAAAGAAAAATAATTTTAATTTTTTAAAAGCCATTTACAATTTAGTAGATGGTTTTTTTATTTTCTTCATTTTAATGATATACTCTTAGAGTAATTTTAATTAGATGTGGAGATAATTTATGAATGTTAAAATAAAAAATGTTAAACTCCAAGGCTTATTAGTCTTGATCTTTTCTTTAATAGTATCCATAGTAGCGCATAAGTTTTTTATTGAAAATCAATGGTATCACGAACAGTACATGGTTGGTCCAAATGATCAACTTCAACAAATGCAAATATTTAAAGATTTTATGTATGAACAATTTAAAGAAGGAGAGTTTTTTTATAGTTTTAATTACAATGGGGGAGACAATTACTTCACTCGTTTAAGTTACTATTATTCAACTTCTCTGATTCATTATTTGACAATGATTGGTACTTATATACTCGAAAAGTTAAATATAGTGAACAATGTCAATATGATTTATTGGGCGCGTCTTGCGCTGTTTTTAAGTCTTTTTAGAACAACAATCATTCTACTCTTCAGCGCAAAGTATATAAATATATTTACTAAATCAGTCTCTATCGCATTAATTAGTGCAACTTTTTACGCTTTCTCAAGCATGTATTTCCGTCATATGGTATTATGGGAATTTTTCTCCGATGCTTTTATATGGTTACCGATCATTTTAATTGGTGTTGAAAAAATAATACGAGGTGGTAAAGGAAATTGGTTTGCGATTGGATTAGCGTTAACATTATTTAATAATGACTATTTTGCTTACATTATTGTTATCATAGTTGCACTTTATATCGTAGTAAGATGGTTTTATCAATTATCAGATAACGAAGAATCTGTTAAAAATCAAATTCTACATTTTTTAAAATATGGTATATTAGGTTTTTTAATTAGCTTACCAGGGTTTTTTACTTTTGTTCGGGGATTCACACAAACCATTCGTGATGTTGCACCTAATCGCATTGAATGGACCGATTTTCAGCCAATTAACATAGGAAAATTGTTATTAACTGAAAATATGAATCTAATACCATTTATATTTGTTATCATGTTACTGTTTAAACCAAATTACCAATCAAAATCTTTTAAATTCTTTACATTCAGCTCATTATTTTTACTAATAGCTCGTTATTCTATAAAAGTAGCGAGTGTCTTTAATGGCTTTAGTGACCCTCAATTTCGTTGGCAATTTGTTATATTTTTATTAATTGCTACGGCTATTGGAATAGGCATAAAAAATATTTATCAAATAGTGCAAACTGATATTAAATTAGGTGTGAAGTATTTACTTACAAGTGGATTACTAACTGTCTTTATTTATTTTATTGCTCATACACAAAATATAGAGCATCCTTTTGATATAAAAACAGTAATGTTATTCATTTTATTACAAGTTATATTATTCATCTTATTTAGCAAAAAACTAAAATGGATAAGTTTAATATCTGTTTTTGTATTATCACTGAATACTATTTATACATCTAATCTAACTTTATATGAACAGTATAATTTACAAAAAGTTAATCGTGAATACCTATATAACACATTCGATAATACGGGAAATGATTACGTGAAAAGCTTCAATAAGATAAAAGAAGAATCAGAAGGCGAATTAGTAAGGGGTGATTATGAATCCATCCACAATTTTGGGATGCAGCAACAAGTTCCTAGTTTTAATGTTTATAATAGTTTTCAAAATGGCTATCATCAACAATTTAATCAGTATTATAAAATAGCAAATTTCGATTCTGGTTTAAATAAACAAAATGGTTTGGCAGGAAGACAAGTATTATCTTCATTAATGCTACAAGATTATGTTGTAACCGATGAAAACAATCAAAAAATTGTTCCAATTGCTTTTGAGGAAACTAATCGTGAAAATAATTTAGTCACTTACGAGAATACTATGCCTATGGCATTTATTCATCCTGTTCATAATGTTTATAGTGCCAGTCAAATTGCGGATGTTGATTATAAAGATCAATTATTAATTAACGGAGCAATAATTGAAGAAAATAAAAATTTAGTGGAATCTACAATTCCAGAAGCACTTGATACGATTAACTTTGATGATATTCAAATTGCTGGAAGTCAAAATGGCTCTGTAATAGGTAATGTTGATGAAGAAAACATCTCTTTAACTATTAATATAAATGAGGCTACTCAGGAATATGACTATTTTGTACTAGACTATACAATTATACCTATTGAAGGGAAAACGGAAGATTATTCTTACGATATAAATGGCCAAACAATTAAACGAATTTCTGCAGATTCTAAATATGCGCATCAAGTATTTAGACAACAGATTGAATTACCGATAACAGATAGTATAAAAATTGATTTACCGAATTACACAAGACATAAAATAGAAATACACAATTTAATCGGAGTTAGTTTAGATGAATTAGAGAGCCGAAGTTTGTCTGATCAATCACTTGATTACACATATAATATCAATGATTCACAGATTGAGATTACATTTAATAATGAACAAGATTATCCATTTATGGTATTACCAATTTTTTATGACGATGGCTGGTATTTAGAAATCAATGATGAAGACCAAGAAATATTAAATACTAACAATGGTATGATTGGATTTTATATTCCAGAAGGCGAAATGACGATTCAACTGACTTTCAAACAACCATATCTCATAACGAGTAGTGTAATTTCCTTATTAGCAGTCGTTTTCTTAATTTTTATCAATTGGCGACCAAAGAATGAAAGATAGGAAGTAATTAAAAAAGCTCAAAGACGTGATGATTCGACGACTTTGAGCTTTTTAAATTGAAAATTAATATTAGAACATCACACTTAAACTATAAAATAGGGTGAATAATAAGAAAACAGCACTAATATAATTAATTTTATTTTGCATTTGATGTGTTTTATTTGTGGTTACGACTAGTGGTAAAATTATACCTGCAGATAAAATAACAAACAAGATTTGAACAATGAAATAGGTTGTTGAAGGGAAGGATTGGAATAATCCTACAACAATTCCGGTTCCCATTAATCCTAAATTTAGATAACTGTGATAGAAAATCTTGTTTTTACGACGACTTAATTTACTTTGGAGATTGAATATTTCAAATTGTGCTCCTAAGTAAAATAAGACAAGTGGAATATACTGAGTTAGAATACTTATTTCGAAGTTTGATGCTTGAATGAAATAAGCTGCAATATTTAAAAACAAAGTATTATAAAATGCTGATAAAATAATATGATACCAAGTACCTGAAATATTATATGGAATATAAATAATATGAATATAAATAGCATATAATATAAGCAAAGCAGTGATTAACCAATGGTTGGTAAATGCTAGTACTAAAATAGCTATTATCATGATAGCCTCGCAAGCATAAAGGATACCTTGATTCATTTTATTATTACGGTTAACATCAAGATTAAAATAATGTGAAATTAGGTGAGAACTTATAGCAACTAATGCAAGTAAGATGAAGCCTAACCAATTAAATGTTCCGCTGACAATAATCCCAGTCAATGTACCAAATAATATGATAGCAATGGGTGAAACAAATATCTTTAAAATAGGGTGTTGCAAAAAGTGTGTTAATTGTTTCATAATTTGACCTTTCTACCCATAAGGGGGTTATATATACATAATACGAAAAAAAACGCATTCTTACAACTGAAAAAGGTAAAAGAATTAAACTCTTCTATACTAACTTGTTTTTTTGTCGTATAATGTTGGGTGGTATAACTATTTGTTGTCCCGATAGGATTTACATTATGTAAAGATGCCTTGTAACCAATCCGTAATTCGTTTATACCGAATTACATCATTTAGAAAAATGGGGGAAAAATGTGAGAGAAGAAAGATATTTATTTACATCAGAATCAGTAACAGAAGGACATCCGGATAAAATTGCCGATCAAATAAGTGACGCAGTTTTAGATGCCATCCTAGAACAAGATCCAGTAGCCCGTGTAGCGTGTGAAACGATTGTTAATACAGGTTTAGTCGTAGTTTTCGGAGAAGTAACAACAACTGCATATGTGGACATACAATCAGTTGTTCGTGAAACAATTCGTGAAATTGGCTATACAGACCGCTTATATGGTTTTGACGCGGATAATGTAGCGGTGCTTGTTTCTTTAGATGAGCAATCTCCTGATATCGCTCAAGGTGTAGACCAAGCATTAGAAGAGCGTGAAAATAGCGGAACATCACAAAATCATTTAATCGGTGCAGGTGACCAAGGAATTATGTTTGGTTACGCGTCAAATGAAACGGCAGAATTTATGCCTTTGGCGATTTCACTTAGTCATAAATTGGCGTATCAATTAGCGCAAGTGCGTAAAAATGGTACATTAACTAATTTAGGACCAGATGGGAAAACGCAAGTAACCATCGAATATGACGAAAATGACAAGCCATTACGTATCGATAATATTGTCATTTCGACACAACATAGTGAAGATACTGAGCAAGAACAATTACATCAAGATATTATCGAACATGTGATTAAACCAATTATTCCATTGGAATGGCTAGATGAGGATACAATTTATTATATTAATCCTACTGGTAAATTCGTTATTGGTGGTCCAGTTGGAGACTCAGGTTTAACTGGTCGTAAAATCATTGTGGATACTTATGGTGGGGCAGCACGTCACGGTGGTGGAGCTTTCTCTGGGAAAGATGCAACTAAAGTGGACCGCTCGGCTTCCTATGCAGCTCGTTATATTGCAAAAAATATTGTAGCCGCAGGAATTGCTGATCGCTGTGAAATTCAATTAGCTTATGCAATTGGGGTAAGTGAACCGACTTCAATTATGGTTGACACTTATGACACAAGTAAGCATTCGAATGAAGAAATCACTGGAGTTATCCGTGAGCTATTTGATTTAACACCTAATGGTATCATCGAAATGTTAGACTTAAGACGCCCAATCTTTAATGCGACAGCAGCATATGGACACTTTGGCCGTACGGATGTTGAATTACCATGGGAATCATTGGATAAAGTGGAAGCAATTCAAGGATTGTTAAAATAAAAAATTGAATAGAATAATCAAACCAAGAACGAGAGGAATATTTTCCCTAAGTTCTTGGTTTTTATTTTACAATTTTTCAACCACAATGACATAAGGTGGGTGATTAATTTGATTAATAAATTGGTAAGTGAGAACTTGATAGTCGTCTTGGGGGTATTTGCTTAGCGCATCAATCACTTCTTGACTCTCAATTTTACCGGATTCGTGCCCGGAATATACAACTAAAATAATTTGCCCGCCTTTAATTAAATGACGACTAATAAATTCCACCGCTTTTAAAGTCGACTCGCCCCGTGTTGTAATCGAGTGGTCGCCGCCTGGTAAATATCCTAGGTTAAAAATCGCTCCGTGGAAAGTATGGTTTTCCTCAAAGTAGTTTGAGATATTCTCATGTGAATTATTAATTAGCGTATATTTACTGGTATTGATATTTTCAAGTTTGCGCTTGGTATTTGTTAAAGCTTGTTCTTGAATGTCAAAGCCATATGCATGGCCTTTGAAATGTTTGTTAGAAACTATTCGGTGGATGTCGTGACCATTTCCGATTGTTCCGTCGACAAAATTACCATCATAAAATTTATTGACTAATTTATCTAATAATTGTTGGCTATATGCTAGTGCATTTATCATAAAATCACTCCTTGATAGTATCTTAGCAGACCCGGATTAAAAAGATAAGATAGTTTGATATGCGAATTTGTTTTTGCTATAATTAACGAGATATTAAAACTAATTAGAACTAGTAAATAATAAACATGTACAGCGAGCTTGTGGGTGGTGTGAACAAGTCATTGGATATTATCGAACTCATCTAAATTTAGTCTTATTTGAACGAAACTTTCAATTAGAATAGGCCGTTGACCGCGTTAAAGTCTTTGAGGTAATAAGCTTAATTATTACAAATATAGGTGGTACCGCGTTTAACGCCCTATGTTATCTAGCTGGACTGGATAATGTAGGGCTATTTTTGAAAGAATTAATATTAATAAGTGAGGGAATTAAATGGCATTTAATCATTTACAAATTGAAAAGAAATGGCAAGATTTTTGGGACGAGAACAAAACGTTTAAAACAAAGGATAGAGGATTAGATCATCCGAAATATTATGCATTAGACATGTTCCCTTATCCTTCAGGACAAGGACTTCATGTGGGGCACCCGGAAGGGTATACTGCAACAGATATTGTCTCACGTGCTAAACGTGCTCAAGGATATGATGTACTACATCCAATGGGATGGGATGCATTCGGCTTACCTGCAGAGCAATATGCTTTGGATACAGGAAACGATCCGGCAGAATTTACTGCTAAAAATATTGCGACTTTTAAACGTCAAATTAAATCCCTTGGTTTTAGTTACGATTGGGACCGTGAAATTAATACAACAGACCCAGAATATTATAAGTGGACACAGTGGATTTTCGTTAAATTATTTGAAAAAGGCTTAGCTTACGAAGATGAAGTAATGGTTAACTGGTGCCCAGCACTTGGAACAGTTTTAGCTAACGAGGAAGTAATTGACGGTTTAAGTGAGCGTGGGGGACACCCGGTTTACCGTAAACCAATGAAACAATGGGTTCTGAAAATCACTGAATATGCCGATCGTTTACTAGAAGACCTAGAAGAGGTTGATTGGCCAGAGAGCATTAAAGAAATGCAACGTAACTGGATTGACCGCTCTGAAGGTGCAACAATTGATTTCCAAGTGAAAGATCATGATGAAATCATTCAAACTTATACAACGAGACCTGACACTTTATTTGGTTTATCGTATGTTGTCTTAGCGCCTGAGCATCCATTAGTTAAAGTAGTGACGACAGATGAACAACGTGAAGCGGTTGAAAACTATGTTCAAGAAATTGAATTAAAGAGTGACTTGGACCGTACATCATTAAATAAAGATAAAACAGGTGTGTTTACTGGTGGATATGCGATTCATCCCGTAACAGGTGAAGAAGTTCAAATTTGGATTGCTGACTATGTTCTTTATTCATACGGTACCGGAGCAGTTATGGCGGTTCCAGCTCACGATGAACGTGATTATGAGTTTGCAACTAAATATGAATTACCAATTCTTCAAGTTATTGAACATGACTTAGAGGATGCTGCATATTCAGGCGATGGAGTCCATATTAATTCTGATTTTATGAACGGGCTAAATATCGAAGAAGCGAATGCTGCGATGATCGATTGGTTGGAAGATAATGGTAAAGGTGTTCGCCAAGTAAATTACCGTCTTCGTGACTGGGTATTCTCACGCCAACGTTATTGGGGTGAACCAATTCCTGTCATTCATTGGGAAGATGGGACAACAACAGCTGTTCCGGAAGATCAACTACCAGTAATCTTACCAAAGGCAGATAACATCCATCCATCAGGAACAGGAGAATCTCCATTAGCTAATATTGAAGAGTGGCTTTATGTTGAGGACCCTGAAACAGGTATGAAAGGCCGCCGTGAGACAAATACAATGCCACAATGGGCAGGAAGCTCATGGTATTTCTTACGATTTATGGATCCACACAATGCCGAACAATTAGTTTCAAAAGAAGCAATTGAAAAATGGAATAATGTTGATTTATATATCGGTGGAGCAGAGCATGCTGTATTACACTTACTTTATGCTCGTTTCTGGCATAAATTCTTATATGATTTAGGTGTAGTTCCAACTAAGGAACCATTCCAAAAATTATTCAACCAAGGAATGATCTTGGGTGAAAATAACGAGAAAATGTCTAAATCTAAAGGAAATGTTGTCAATCCAGACGATGTTGTTAATCAATATGGGGCGGATACATTACGTATTTACGAAATGTTCATGGGACCATTAGACGCATCAATCGCATGGAGTGAAAATGGATTAGAAGGTAGCCGTCGTTTCTTAGACCGTATATGGCGTCTATATGTAGATGATTCAGGTGAATTATCTAATAAAATAGAAGAAAGCGATGATACGAAACTTTCTAAAGTTTATCACCAAACAGTGAAAAAAGTAACGGAAGATATCGAACAATTACATTTCAATACCGCTATTTCACAAATGATGATTTTCTTAAATGATGCGCGTAGTGCAGATGTTTTACCACTTGCTTATGCAAAAGGATTTGTCCAATTAATAGCACCATTTGCACCTCACCTTGGTGAAGAATTATGGGAAATGTTAGGACATGAAGAAAGTATTTCTGAAGTGCCTTGGCCAGAATTTGACGAAACCCAACTAGTTGACGATGAGGTCGAAATTGTCGTCCAAGTTAACGGTAAAATTAAAGCTAAATTAATGGTTAATCCAGAATTATCAAAAGAAGATTTAGAAAAAGTAGCATTAGCAGATGAAGAGATACAAACTACGATCGATGGACTAACAATTCGTAAAGTAATTGCAGTACCTGGGAAATTAGTGAACATTGTTGCAAACTAGATCAATAAAAGGAGGTTAAATCATGGACAAAAAACATGACAACTCACCAGAAAATTGGTCACAAGATGAACAACGTGCCAATTATTTAGACCAGACCATGAAGTTTACGACAGAAGATTTAGAACGTGAACGATTACGACTTCGTGAAGAAAGTCGTGACCGTTTTCGTGAAAGACACGAAAGTCAGCCTTTAGACGGCGATTATTTTGATGAAAAAACAACAGATAATGGTCAACCTGAAGAAGAAAAGAAATCAGAAAATTTAGCATCAGCACTCGTTAATCGGATGCGAAGAGCGAGTAGTGGAACTAAAAATCAAATTCAAGAAAAAATTATTTTTCGTAAAGCAGAAAAAAATGAAGATGATGCGAATGAATTTGAAGAAGAAGTTACTGAGAAAGAGTTAGATGACGAAACAGTCAAAGATAATATGACGTCAGTGAATGAAACTGAAGATGATCAAGAAGCTAAATCTCAACAAGATGACAATCATGATCGTTTAGTGGATGATATTTCTAAAGAACTTGAAGGTGAGCCAGGTCCAGTTGTAACAGACCAAGCTATTAATGACACTTTACAAATCAAAGACTTTAACCGCCAAGTTGAAGAAGCATTATATGACCAAGATGATATTGATTTTGAGCATGATGCGGATGAACCAGGCGAAGAAGTAGATGAGAGTCAGCATTTTGTTGGCGGAGCGACTTGGTTAACAATTGGTAACATTATTTCACGAGTTATCGGAGCACTATATGTTATTCCTTGGGCAACTTGGTTAGGTCAAGAATATACGCAAGCTAACACACTTTATAGTGTTGGTTATAAACCATATTCATTATTCCTTGCGATAGCAACTGCTGGATTCCCTTCGGCAATTGCCAAGCAAATGGCATATTTCCATTCAAAAAATGAATACCGAGTAGCAGATAAATTGTTCAAAAATAGTATGTATATCATGCTAGGAACTGGTGTTCTTTCAGCTGCCTTACTTTGGTTTTTAGCACCAACATTAGCCGTAAATTCTTCAACTGTTAATCCAGAAGGAGCAATTTTGGTTATTCGTTCATTAGTTCCTGCTTTATTAATTTTGCCAGCAATGAGTTTACTACGTGGTTATTTCCAAGGATTTAATGATATGAAACCGACGGCTGTCTCACAGGTATTAGAACAATTAGCACGTGTGATATATATGTTAACAGCAACTTATGCAATCATGCGTGTTTATGAAGGAACGGCAACCACTGCAGTAATTCATTCGACATTTGCCGCATTTATTGGTGCATTAATTGCTTTACTATACTTAATTGTTATTTACTTTAGACACTTACCAAAAATTAAAACTAAAGTTGAATCATCATCTAATTTGATAGATGTTGACTTTAAAGACAGTATGAAATTAATGGTTCGTGATAGTGTGCCTTTTATCTTATTAGGTTCAGGTATTATCATTATCCAATTAATTGATACTTATACATTTAGTCAAATTTTAGAAAGAACTTCCTCATTATTGTTGGTAGAAATTTCTGAATTATATGGTGTGTTGAGTTTAGACGTTGATAAATTAATTATGATTATTGTTTCTTTAGCTGTCTCGATGGCAACAGCTGCTGTTCCAGCGGTTACACGTAATTATGCGAGTGGCGATATGACAGCAACAGGAAATTTAGTGTCTAATATTACTTTGATCTTTGCTGCGGTTATGTTACCAGCAGCGGCAGGAATGGCTGCCATTTCAGATAATGTATATACATTCTTCTATTCAACAGGTAGTGAAGCGGGACCAGCTTTATTAGTTACCGGGGCATTATCAAGTGTTGCTTTAGGTGCTTACACTGTATTTTCGACCATTTTACAATCAATGAACTTTAGACGTGTGGCAGTAAAATATCTACTTGTAGCAATTGTGATCAAATTGATTTTACAATACCCACTAGTGGCATTATTACAAGGTCATGGTGCCTTATTAGGGACAATGATTGCCTTTACTATTTCAAGTATTATAATGTGGATTAAAATAAACAAAGAGCTTGATATTGATACAGTAACATTAAGAAATCATTTAATTGTTATCATGATGGTAACTATTGTTATGGGAATTGTTGCGATTCTTTGGAATTTAACTTTAAATGCATTGTTTGGTCCAGTAGGACGTTTCCTAACTTTTGTTAAGATTCTAATTACCGTAATTATCGCAGCCGGCGTTTATGTCGTTGGATTAGGCCTATTCGGACGTTTATCACTAATTATTGGTGATAGATATCAAGAAATCCAAGATAAGTTGAGGTTATTTTAATGCGTTTAGATAAATTTTTAGCAGACACTGGATTTGGAACTCGTAAAGAAGTTAAAAAGTTAATTTCACAAGGATTAATATCAATTAATGGTGAGATGGCTAAAAAGCCTAATCTTCATGTTAAACTTCAAGAAGATTCAGTAGCATATTTGGGAGACGAAATTCACTATCAAACTTATTATTATGTTATGTTAAATAAACCAGATGGTATTATTAGCGCGACAGAAGACCGTGAATATGAAACGGTCATAGATTGGGTAGCTCTGGATTATGAGCATGTTGATTTGTTTCCAGTGGGACGATTAGATATTGATACGACTGGTTTGCTTTTACTAACAAATAATGGGCAACTAGCGCATCAACTATTGTCGCCTAAAAAAGATGTCCCTAAAACATATCATGCTTTAATTGAAGGCATTGTAACTGAAGATGATGTTGAAGCATTTAGTAAAGGTTTAGATTTAGGTGATTTTACATCTAAACCAGCAGAATTAGTCATTCATGAAATAGATACTGAAATTGGACAAACTTCCATCGCTGTAACAATTCATGAAGGTAAATTCCATCAAGTTAAGCGCATGTTTGAAGCGGTAGGTAAGACTGTAGAAGTTTTACATCGTCATTCAATGGGACCACTTGTCCTTGATGAGACACTAGAACTCGGAGCTTACCGTGAATTAAAAATAGACGAAAAGGAATTATTAAAACCTTACGGATTGATTGATGAATAAAATAGTTTAGATAATTTATCTATTTTAGTAAAAAACGAGCCATTAACTAAAAATGTTAACGGCTCGTTTTTTATTATTTAATCATTCTTTTGGCAATATTTAAAGCACGTAATCGTGGTGTTTTCTTATAAGTGTTTTCAGATGATATTTCCAATAACTCACTTAAAAAGATAACAGCATCGTTAATATAATCCCCTTTATTCAACATGACAGAATCAGCTCTAGCTGCACCATCAGTAACATCTGTAATTTCTGAACGAGTGGGTGTACCTGTTTTTGCTAAGTTTTCTAAAATTTGCGTCGCCCAAATGACAGGAATATTTGCTGCTTGACAAATCCAAAGAATTTCTTGTTGCAATTCGCCTAACCGCATAAAGCCAGTTTCAACTGCAAGGTCTCCACGAGCAATCATAACACCAAAAGGTTGATCATCAGGAATTGAAAGTATAATATCTGGTAAACGTCTAACCCCATTATTTGTTTCAATTTTTGCAACAATTGGAATGTTTTTCTCACGCGTATTTGCATTTTGTATGATATCCATGGCATATTGAACATCCTCAACAGATTTAACAAACGAGACTCCAATTATATCTGCATCATCGATAATAACTTCTAAGTCTGACTTATCCTTTTGAGTAATAATAGGTAAATCAATGTCTGTTTTAGGGAAGTTTATTCCTTTTTCTGTTTTTAAACGCACACCTTTGGATTTAGTCACACGTGTTACTTTAACGATTAACCCATGATCATTTCGATCAATCACTTCACCTGCAATACTACCATCATCAATTAAGATTGGTTCTCCTATTTCTACTGCATCAAGTATTTCCGGCACACTAATTCCCACTTGGAAATGATACTCTGGAGAAATAACAATTTCTGGATCCCCAGTTAATAAATAATTATCACCGACATTAATTTTTTGCTGATTTGAACTCAGTAATAGCCATTGAATTCGGATTTTTGGACCACCTAAGTCGAAGAATATGCGGCAGTTTTTACCATGTTCCTGCGCGCCTTTTTGAACCATTTTGACCATATCTTTCCAGATTTCTGGCGAATCATGACCACAGTTAATTCGAGCAATATCCATCCCGTTACTAATTAATTTAGAAATATCTTTTTGAGAATAATCACTAGATAGCGTAACAATAATTCCAGCACGGCCACTTTCAGATTTTGATCCGAAAATTTCTTTAGTATTGTGGCTTAACTGTTCATATTCTTCAGTAAAATCAACCGGTTCCGGGTAGTTTATTGGATTTTCTTTTCCAACAATTCGTTCTAAAGAAGCGATAATAGCATCGATCGATTCAAGAATATGGGCCTCAGCACGACCGAGTGTAGATAGTCCCAATAAAACTAATTTTTCTTGAAGTGGTCTAATATCAATTGACCTTAATGCAAGATAGTAGCACAAATTTAATTTATTTAAATTGGAATGTTCTAGTGAATCATCCTTAACCCATTTTTTATATAGACCGTCACCTAAATCGACAACGTGTTCACGTAGTTCAATCATTTCATCATACACTTGATTTGGTAATGGTAAATTTTGTGACATATAAAAACCTCCTTGTATTGTTAATTCTATTATAACGTAGGTAGCTAGAAAAGGCTTACAATAAGCGTGTTTATTAACTTTAAAATATATTCAAATGTGTTTAAATGAGACTAGTTTTAAAGTCATTACTTTTACTGATAATTGAATCATGTTATGATAGATACATCTATTAAGGAGTGAGAAAATGAGAATTAATTGGTTAGAAGAAGTAGAAAAGAGACAAGATGCATTATTAGCTGATTTATTTCGTATATTAAAAATTGATTCAGTACGTGACGATGCATTAGCAACTGAAGAAGCACCAGTAGGACCCGGTCCAAAAGCAGCTTTAGAAGAATTTATGGCTATGGCACAAGAGGATGGATTTGAAACTGAGCAATTTGGTCCTTGGGCAGGTCATATTAAAGTGGGACAAGGTGAGCAATTACTAGGTGTATTAGGACACTTGGACGTTGTTCCTGTTGGAACTGGTTGGGATACAGATCCTTTTGAACCACAAATTATTAATGATCGTATTTATGCTAGAGGTGCAAGCGATGATAAAGGGCCAACGATTGCTGCATATTTTGCAATTAAAATGCTTCAAGAATTGGGTGTAGAATTCAATCAACGCATTCATCTAATTGTCGGGACAGACGAAGAAAGCGGTTGGCAAGACATGGATTATTATTTCCAACATGCGCCAATGCCAGACTATGGATTCTCACCAGACGCGACATTCCCAATCATTAATGGTGAAAAAGGGAATGTGTCTGCGAATTTCACATTTACTTTAGGTGATAATCAAGAAGGACAACTTCATTTAGTCTCTTTTGAAGCAGGAATTCGTCCAAATATGGTTCCTCAAGATGCGACAGCTGTAATTACAGGAACTGACTTAGAAGCAGTTGCGGATGCATTCAATCAGTTTATTGATCAATCAACTGATTTAAATGGGTCATCAGTAATTAAAGATGATGAAATTTCATTACATTTAATTGGTAAAAGTGCGCATGGATCAACACCGGAAAAAGGGGTTAATGCTGCAACTTACTTAGCAACATTTTTAAATGATTATTCATTTGATCAAGCAGGAGTAACTGATTTTACAGGAATTCTTAGTCAACAATTACATGAAGACTTTAATGCAGAAAAAATTGGAGCAAGTCACCGTGATGAATTAATGGGCGACGTTTCAATGAATGTTGGTATTGCGAAATTTGACGCACAAGGTGGTTTTGTCGATGCTAACTTCCGTTTCCCTCAAGGAACTGATCCTGAGAAAATGTTAAATGGCATTAATGATCGTTTATTGGAATATCAAACAATTTCTACAGAAATGTCAGATGCCAAAAAGCCACACTATGTTTCAGCAGATGATCCTTTAGTAAAGACACTATTAGAAGTCTATGAATCACAAACAGGACTTGAAGGTCACGAACAAGTCATTGGTGGTGGAACATTTGGTCGCTTAATGCCACGCGGAGTTGCATATGGTGCTTTATTCCCTGACTCAATTGATACAATGCATCAAGCTAATGAATTTATCTCATTAGAGGATTTATTTAGAGCAACAGCGATTTATGCTGAAGCGATTTATAAATTAACGAGATAAAAATGGATAATATGATTAGTTCAGCTCAGAACAACCAATTTAAGGAATGGCGCAAGCTTCATCAAGCTAAACAACGTCGTAAATTGGGACTTTATATTATTGAAGGTGAGCATTTAGTTCAGGAAGCTCTAAACTATTTACCCCGAGAACAGTTTGAAGCAATTATCTTTAGTGAAAATTATCAAGGATTTTTGACCAATGAAGTATCACCAGATTTTGTAATCAAAGATTCCTTAGCACACCAATTAAGTCAAACAGAAGCGAGTCAGGGGATATTTGCTGTGATCCGTCTTCCAGAAAAGATGGTACAATTACCACAAGATGGGACGCACTATTTACTAGTGGATGC
This sequence comes from Aerococcaceae bacterium DSM 111022, assembly GCA_015863195.1. Taxonomy (GTDB): domain Bacteria; phylum Bacillota; class Bacilli; order Lactobacillales; family Aerococcaceae; genus DSM-111022. Next base: position 18,937 of record JACBXO010000001.1, read on the forward strand.
TGTCCAGGATCCTGGTAATTTAGGAACGATGATTCGAACAGCGGATGCATTTAATTATGATGCAATTATTTTAGGGAACGGGACGGTAGACCTCTATAATGATAAGGTACTGAGGTCAACTCAAGGATCATTGTGGCATTTACCAATTATTCAAATGCCCCTAGATGAAGCTATCAGCCAATTACAATCCCAAAATATCAAAGTATTAGCCACAGCATTGAATCAAACGGCTAAATCTTACAAAGATTTAACAAATTATCATTCAGTTGCCATCATAGTTGGAAATGAAGGGCAAGGCGTTCATCAAAAGAATATCGATTTATCAGATGAAAGTGTTTTCATACCAATGCCAGGACGCTCAGAAAGCTTGAATGTTGCTGTGGCAACTGGTATATTATTAAGTGAGTTCGCAAATAGTTGAACTTAATTAAATATTAATAGCAAATTCACATTTTTGACACATTTGGTAGATATACTATAAGACAGTATTAATATTGGAGGAATTCACTGAATGAGTAAATTTTGGCAAGATGATTTTGAGTATGTGGCGTTAATTGAAGACTTATTAGAATTAGAAGAAGTTCGGTCCCTAGAAAAATTTAAACATCACAAAGTAACAAATCGTCTAGCACACTCGATTTCGGTTTCTTATTATAGTTACTGTTTAGCTAAGCGGTTCAAATTAAACACTCGTGCTATTGCTCGAGCTGGTTTACTTCATGATTTATTCTTCTATGAAAGCGAAGATAAGCATGAAGTGGGTGGTAATGGTCATAACTGGGAACATCCAAGAATTGCATTAGAAAATGCCAAAAAGTTAACAGAACTTAGTGATTTAGAATGTGATATCATTGAAAAACACATGTTTGGCGCTACAAAAGAATTGCCTAAATATAAAGAAAGCTGGATTGTCACTTTAATGGACAAGAGAGCAGCTATAACAGAATTGGCTGTTGGTGGTCATAGTATTGTCAAATCAGCAGTATCACGTTACCAAGAAGTAATGTACAATTCTTTTGCAACTGCATATTTAGCACATGAGCCGTTTGAACAAACAATTGATAAATAAAGACAATAATCAGAACCCAACATATGCAATTTACAGGAATTAAGAGCTAGACTGAGACTCTTAAAAGTAAGACATATGCTTGTTTCATTCTGGGAGTCGCTCTGTTAAGTAATTTTAATTACGAAAAGGAGCCCGTCCTCGCGGTTAAGAGTTTTAAGTGCTTGTTATTTTAATATAACAAGAATTAGGGTGGTACCACGATAGCCTCGTCCCTTTTGGGATGGGGCTTTTTTGTATGCTGATACTATATATTTTAAATAGATGTGTCACTTAAGGTATACCTATACATTATCAAACAATGTATAAATAAAGGTTTGCTATGAAAAATCAATAAAATTATATTTTTAATATTCAGGAGGAAATCATGTCAATTGAAGTATTGCAAAGTCAAGCTACAGAGCTGGCAGAAGCAGCCGTAAAACAAATTAAAGCGGCGAAATCGACACAGGAATTACAACAAATTCGAGTTCAATACACTGGTAAAAAAGGTGAACTAACCGCAATCTCGAAAGAAATGCGTAATTTAACAAATGAAGAGAAACCATTATTAGGTAAAGCTATTTCCGGTTTCCATGAAACATTTAATAATGCATTTGGAGCGAAAGAAACTGAACTTAAAGAAGCGGAATTAGCGGCGCAATTAGCTGCTGAAACGATTGATGTGACATTACCAGGACGCGTCCAACAAACAGGCACACGTCACATTTTATCTCAAACACGCGAAGAAATAGAAGACTTTTTCTTAGGATTAGGTTATCAAGTGGTTGATGGACCAGAAGTTGAATTAGATTTATATAACTTTGAGAAAATGAATTTACCTAAGAACCATCCAGCACGTGATATGCAAGATACATTTTATATTGATGACGAAGTGATGTTAAGAACACATACTTCACCTGTACAAGCGCGTACGATGGAAAAACATGATTTTTCTAAAGGGCCATTAAAAATGATTTCTCCAGGAAAAGTATTCCGCCGTGATGATGATGATGCGACACATTCACATCAATTCCAACAAATCGAAGGATTAGTGGTAGATGAGCGTATCACTTTAGCTGACTTAAAAGGTACTTTACTTTTATTTGCTCAAGCTATGTTTGGTGAAAAACGTGAGATTCGTTTACGTCCTTCTTATTTTCCATTTACAGAACCTTCAGTTGAAGCAGATATTTCTTGTTTTAAATGTGAAGGAGCTGGATGTAATATTTGTAAGCAAACTGGCTGGATTGAAATTTTAGGATCTGGAGTGGTTCATCCAGATGTATTAGAAATGTCAGGTATTGATTCGAAGAAATATAGTGGTTTTGCTTTTGGTTTAGGAATTGAACGTGTGGCAATGTTACGTCATAACATTGATGATATACGTCATTTTTACCAAAATGATTCGCGTTTCTTGACACAATTTAAAGGAGGTCATAAATAAGATGAAATTATCAATGGAATGGTTAAATAATTATGTTGACCTTGGACAAATTGATCCTGTAGATTTTTCTGAAATTTTATCAAAGACTGGTTTGGAAGTCGAAGGTATTGAAAATATTGGTGAAGACTTATCTCACTTAGTTGTTGGGGAAGTTGTAGAGTGTTCACCTTTAGAAGAAAGTGATCATTTAAACTTAACAAAAGTAAATGTAGGGCAAGATGAATTAGTACAAATCGTTTGTGGTGCACCCAATATTGCAGCAGGTCAAAAAGTAATCGTTGCATTACCTGGAGCAGTATTGCCAGGTGGATTTGAAATCAAAGAAAGTAAATTACGTGGTTTTGATTCAAATGGTATGATTTGTTCACTTCAAGAACTAGGATTTTCTGACAATATTGTACCTAAAAAGTATGCTAATGGTATTTATGTACTTCCAACTGATGCACCAGCTGGAGCAGATGTAGTTGACTATTTAAAATTAAATGATCCAGTTTTAGAATTAGATTTAACACCTAACCGTGCAGATGCAATGAGTATTCGTGGTGCAGTTCACGAAGTGAGTGCAGTATTAGACCGTGAAATTAACTTTAATCCAGAGGTTGAGTTTGAAACGGTTGAAGATAAAGCGATGTTTGAATCAGTGTCTGTTGAAGTTGCTGATAGTTCACTAAGCCCTCATTACCAATTACGTATTATTAAAGGGGTAACAATTCAAGACAGTCCTGCTTGGATGCAAATGCGCTTGATGAAATCAGGCATTCGTCCAACAAATAATGTGGTTGATGTGACGAACTATTTCTTATTACTCTACGGTCAACCGATGCATACCTTTGATTATGATGCGATGACTTCACACGCGATTAGTGTTGCTGGAGCAACTGAAGGGGCTAAGTTCACAACATTAGATGGTACTGAACGTACTCTAAGTACACAAGATATGTTGATTGTAAGTGACGGCACTCCGATTGGTTTAGCAGGAGTTATGGGTGGACTAGATTCCGAAGTAACGGATAATACGACCACTGTATTATTAGAAACAGCGCGTTTTAACCCGGAACGCATTCGTTTAACTTCTAAGCAATTTAATTTAAGATCAGAAGCTTCGGCTCGCTACGAAAAAGGAATCAATGCTGCTACTGTTGATGAAGCGGGTGAATTAGCTGCTGGTTTAATTGCAAATCTAGGTGGCGGTCAAGTCGTTGAAGGTGTGGCTGAATCTAAATCAGAAGAAGTACAAAATGCAGAAGTAACATTAAACTATCTTTCAATTCCAAACAAATTAGGGATCGAAATGTCTCGTGAAGAATTAGAAGCGATTGTCACTCGTTTAGGTTTTGAAGCTGAATATGGTGAAGAAACATTTACAGTTTCTGTGCCACCGAGACGTTGGGATATTAAAATTGAAGCCGATATGTTAGAAGAAATTGCTCGTATCTATGGTTATGAAAACATTCCTACAACTTTACCAACTGGGGAAACGACAGTGGGACAATTAACTAAAGAACAGCAATTAGTGCGTAAAACGCGTGAAATATCGGAAGGATTTGGTTTAAACCAAGTAATTTCATATGTGTTAACATCAAAAGAACACGCTAAATTATTAGCATCTAATGATTACCCACAAGTTGAATTATTAATGCCAATCTCAGAAGAGCGTGCTGTGTTACGTCAGTCAATTTTCCCGGCGTTAATGGAAATTGCTCAGTTTAATAAAGCGCGTCAAAATAATGATTTAGCGTTTTATGAAACAGGTAATGTCTTCTTTGGTCAAGGAAAAAATGTTCAACCAATTGAAGAAGAGCGTTTTGCAATTTTATTATCAGGCGTTAAACAATCATCAACTTGGTATGGGAAATCAGAAACTTATGATTTCTATGATATTAAAGGGATGGTAGAAGCATATTTTGATGCTGTCGGTGTTCATTCTGAGATTAGTTATGAATTAACTGCTAAATATGCAGAAATGCATCCAGGACGTACAGCGATGATTAAGGTTGCTGGTGAAGAAATTGGTTTAGTTGGTCAAGTTCACCCAACATTAGCACGTGAATACGACTTATCTGACGAAACATTCTTTATGGAAATGAAAATGGATGCTGTCTTATCTAATTTACAAGATATGCAAATCCAATCACCAATTCCACGTTTCCCATCATCAGCGCGTGATTTAGCATTATTAGTAAATGATACAACAGATCACTATGAATTAGTTTCAATCATTGAAGATAATGGTGGCGAGTTCTTAAAATCGGTTGAATTATTCGATCTTTATGATGGCGAAAATATCGAAACAGGTAAAAAATCATTGGCATACCATTTAGTATTCCTAAATCCGCAAGAAACAATGACAGATGAAGTTATCGATAAAGCAATGACAGAAATTTCTGAAGCGTTAAGCAAAGTAGAAGGATTATCCATTCGTTAATTATGAAATAAAAAGTCAGTCACTTTTCATTAAACTGTAAGTGACTGATTTTTTTGATTTATTGATGATCAATTATCTTAACTCTGATTATAATTTTGCAATTTTAATTGCTTTTTGGGTGTTTTTGAAGTGGGTTTTGGCTGTTTTATCTAGAACAGCTATCCCATTTTTTTTAATTAAACGGGCTGCGAATTGATCGATATTTACACCTGCTCCAGACGGTAGAGTAACGTCGTATGGTTCCCCTAAAGTTTCTAGGGACTCTAAAAAAGCATCTCTGGCAATAATAGAAGCACAGGCAACGGCTAAATGATGACTTTCGCCTTTTTTTACAAAGTATAAATTTTCTGTGTAAGGGGACGCTTCATTTTTCAAATATTTAAGGTAATTTGCTTCAGGAATAAATTGATCGATTAAAACTCCTTCAAGATTATTTAATTGCTCTTTTGTTAATTTTTGAACGAGTTTTTGAATAGTGAAGTTATGTAATGATACTTTAATTCCATTAGCATTTAACTTTCCAACACCACGATTATAATCAATGGGATTACATACTGTTAAATGATAGGGAATTATTTCTTTGATTTGCCATGCTAATTCACGTATTTGAGGATCTGATAATTCTTTGGAATCTTTCACTCCTAATTCTTTAATCAGAGCTTGTTTATCTTTTGGTAAATAGCAACTAACAACAGTCAAAGCCCCGAAATAGCTACCATTTCCAACTTCATCATTACCTATGATTGTCCAATTAGCAAACCCTTGTGGAAGTTCTTGTTTACTCTCTTTGGTTTTACTCTTGGAAGGAGCCTTTGATCCTAAATTCGACCATTTCGCAGATTCATCTTCAGCGCCATTTCCCTGAAAAAGGACTTTGCCACTTGTATATGCTGTAATTGTGACGTTTCCAACTTTAGCGCGGAATTCACTATAAGGAACTGGATTGACTAGATTATTTGAATAATGATTTTTCAGTTGTTTAAAATTCTTAGGATTAATCTTTAAAGTAACACTCATATATTTCTCCTTTATGTTCATATTTGCGTCTAACATCATAACATGATTTCAAGTTACTTGAAAGTGAGTCAAAACATGCTTAGTGTACTCATTTCAATGATTATGGTAAAATATATTTGCGAAACTATAAAAAATGAACAAAGGAGTTTATCCAATGTCAAACAACAAACGTTTTAAAGCAATGATAGATAATCGCCAATATACAATTGTAGGCGATAAATCATCACAACATATGACTGCAGTTATTGAACTAGTAAATCAACAATTAGAACAACTAAAGGAAATTGCCCCAGAATTATCGGTTGTAGACCGTAGTGTTTTAATGGCAGTGAATGCAATCTCTGACCAACTTTCAAAAGAACAGCAAATCATTGAATTAGAGGAAAAAATAGCAGTTTTAACTGCTGAAAAGGCACCTCAAACAAACAAAAAGTCGTCTCAAACTCAGTCAACGCAAAATCGTTTTCCGCGTAAATAGCGTTTAGGAGGTAGTTATGTTTACATTAATTATTATTTTAGTATTAATATTTGGTTTCTATACAGGATACCGACGCGGCTTAGCAATGCAAGTGATTCGTGTATTAGGAATGATTATCAGTTTTATTTTATCAAGTATGTTTTATCAACAATTATCAGATATTTTGGAAATGATTGTACCATTCCCGTCAATTCAGCCAGATTCCAATTTAGCAATATATAGTGAAGAGTTAAGCTTTTTTATTAGTGATGCATTCTATAATGTTTTAGCTTTCGTTACGATCAGTGTGGTTGTATTACTGGTAGTTAATTTTTTATCAATGCTAGCTAGACCAGTGATGTATTATCCTGTGTTAAAACAATTTAATGGTATATTAGGTGGGGTTCTTAATTTACTTGCTACTTATGTGATTATTTTTGTGTTTTTATTTATTTTATCTTTAATTCCTATCGAGTGGATTCAACAACAATTTGTGAATAGTCCATTAGCGTATTGGATAGTAACACAAACACCATTGCTTTCAACATATGTAACAGAAGCTTGGTTTACAGCCGGTTAATTAATTTAAGGGAGTGATTAGTCTGAGTTCGAAGATTTTTCAAACACTAGAATTCGATAAAATTCAAAAACAACTACAAACGTTCACGAAAACAGAAATAGCCAAAATGATGATTCAACAAATTGAGCCATCGAATAATTTTGAAATTGTACAAGAATGGCAAGATGAGACGGCCGAATCATTAGAAATCATCCAAAAAAATTATTCAATACCAGTTCCTAGCATGATAAATTTAGAAAGTGCAATCAAGCGTTTAGAGCTGGGAGCAAGTTTAAATGGACAAGAAATTGCGGCTATAGGGCGACTATTAACCTCTACACAGCAAGTGGGGGATTTTTTTAGCAGCCAAGAAGAGGAAGATAACTTTTTCCCATCTTTACAAAAATGGGTAGACCAAACGGTCTATTTACCTGATTTGGTTCGTACGATTAATCAAGCGGTCAGTGAAGATGGGCAAATTTTAACAAGTGCATCGCAGGAATTAGCTAAAATTCGCCGCCAACAACAACAAGCCGAAGATCAAGTGCGAGAGCGTTTAAATGATGTTTTAAAAAACCGCGCTAATATGTTAAGCGATACAATCATTACTATCCGTAATAATCGTTATGTCTTGCCAGTTAAAGCGGAATATCGTTCAAGTATTGGTGGAACTGTGCATGACCAAAGTTCTACCGGTCAAACACTTTATATGGAGCCACAGGTAGTAGTCAATTTGAATAATCGACGTAATCAATTACAAGTTGAAGAACGCGCTGAAATTGACCGTATTTTAATTGAATTATCGGGAGAATTAATGCCTTATCACCATGATATTCGTCAAAATGAACGGATAATGGGACAATTAGATTTCATCCAAGCACGTGGTAATTATGCTCGTTCAATTAATGCAGTGAAACCAAAATTATCAGAGGATCGCCATGTTGCTTTATGGCAGGCGAGACATCCATTAATACCACAAAATCAAATTGTTGCTAATGATATAATTATTGGTGAAAACTATAATGCATTAGTTATTACTGGACCAAATACAGGTGGTAAAACAATCCTTCTTAAAACACTCGGTCTATTACATTTAATGGGACAATCAGGTTTACATATACCTGCAGAAGAAGGTAGCCAAATTGGTTTATTTGATCAAGTATTTGCTGATATTGGGGACGAGCAGTCGATTGAGCAAAACTTATCTACTTTCTCAAGTCACATGACTAATATTGTCAAAATCATCGATCATGCCACACATGAGTCATTATTACTTTTCGATGAGCTTGGGTCTGGGACAGACCCGCAAGAAGGTGCTGCGTTAGCGATGGCAATTTTAGATTATATTCAAAAAATACATGCTACAGTTATGGCGACAACGCATTACCCTGAATTAAAAGTATATGCACATGAAACACCGAAAACAATTAATGCAAGTATGGAATTTGATAGTGAAAGCTTATCACCGACTTATCGTTTGCTCATAGGTATTCCTGGGCGCTCAAATGCATTAGATATTTCTAAACGATTGGGACTTAGAGCGGATATCTTACAAAGTGCAAAAGAAGGTGTATCAACAGATAGTCAATCAATGAATGACTTAGTTGCAAATCTAGAGCGTGAGCGCCGTGAGTCTGAATTGAAAAATGATCAAGCGCATCAAGCACTCGATGAAGCAGAGAAATTTTTAAATGACCTAAAGACCGAATATCAGCGATTTATGGACCGAAAAGACCGCCTCAACCAACAAGCAGTGGAAGAAGCGAACGAAAAGGTTAAGGAAGCCGAAGATAAAGCAAATAAAATAATTCAAGAAATTCGTGAATTACAATTAGAACAAGGTCAAAACACAACGATTAAAGAACATGTTTTAATTGATAAGCAAAAACAAATGGGAGACTTAAGACAACCTGAACATCTGCGGAAAAATAAAGTGCTCAAAAAGGCAAAACAAAAGAACACTTTTAAAGTAGGAGACGATGTTGAAGTATTAACATATGGGCAACGTGGAACGATTATTGAGGAATCTGGTAAGGATTCATTTGTCGTTCAAATGGGTATTTTAAAAATGGCGATACCCGCTAAAGAATTAGCACCACTTAAAAAGGTTGAACCAAAGCAAAATGTTAATGTTCAAAGAAGAGCAGGAAGTAAAGTTTCCACTCAACTAGACTTAAGAGGACAACGTTATGAAGAAGCGATGTCTAATTTAAGTACCTATCTCGATCAAGCGTTACTATCTCATCATCCAATGGTGACAATCATTCATGGTATCGGTACGGGAGCTATACGTGAAGGTGTTCAGAAGGCTTTGAAAAAACACCCACAGGTTGACCGATTTAATTATTCTCCACCAAATGCAGGAGGGCATGGATCAACTCAAGTACATTTTAAATAGTAAGCATTACTTTTGACCAAACTATTGAATCAAAGTATAATGAAAATAATATAGAAAGTAATTTTAGGAGGAAATATATATGACACAAGCAATAACAGATGCACAATTTGAAGAAAAGACATCAGAAGGGGTAACATTAGTTGACTTCTGGGCACCATGGTGTGGTCCTTGTCGTATGCAATCACCAATCATTGATGAATTAGATGAAGAAATGGATGAAGTATCATTCTACAAAATGAATGTTGATGAAGAACAACAAACTGCTAGCCAATTTGGTATTATGTCAATCCCAACATTATTAATCAAAAAAGACGGTGAAGTTGTTGAGAAATTAATCGGAGTTCACGACAAAAATCGTTTAACAGAAATTTTAGCTCAATATAAATAGTGTATTGAACTTTGTTGATACAAAGCCATTTGTAAGAGTATTTAATTTAAAAATATACCCTAAGGGGCAATTGAGGGGCAAAATCAAACGATTTTGAAGTTTCTCATTGCCTCTTTTTGTTGATTACTCATTTCTTTTGTAAAGTGTGAGTAGATATTATCAATCATTTGCTGCGACGTATGACCGACCTGTTTAGCTATTAATTCTTTACTCATTCCGTTTTGGACTGCCATGGTAATGAACGTATGTCTAAAGTAATGGCTGGTTATTTTTTTATCAGGGAGTTCAATTTGACCGATGTAAAAGTTAAAATTATTAATGTCTATGGGGTTTCCGTGGACGGTCGGGAACAACAAATAATTATCTCTCGGAAAATTGTGTTTTAACTTCATAAGTTTCGCACTCATAATCTGCTTATTTAATACGTGTGCTAAGTCATTGCTGAAGTATATCGTGCGGGAATCGCCTGTTTTAGGGGTGCTATACGTCTTTGTGATGTTGTAGTAGGTTTTATTAATGCTGATAGAATTGTCCGTAAAATCAATGTCTTTTTGGTAATCTAGCGCTACCAGTTCGCCATAACGCATACCAGTATGGACTAATATATAAGCCAAATTATAGTAATCACTTCTAGCCTCTAAGACACTTAAAACTTTGGCTAATTCATTCGGCTCAAGGTATTTGTTATGGTTCCGTTTAGATATATTGATATTAGGTATCGTAAAATGTGGTATTATATCAGTTTTATCAATACTTAAATTATTCGCAGCGTATTTTAAAACACGTATAATTACTGATTTGCGATAGGTCACAACAGCTCTACTTAAGTTTTTTTCAATTAAACAATTTTCAAAAAAGCTATTGATGATAGGTGCTGTTAATTGTGATACGAGTATATCACCTAGTTCGCTTTTGATAGCGGTGATATATTGCGTAGTGGTTTGATAAGTAGACGGTTTAACCGTCCGTTTGTAGATTTCAGCCCACCTATCCACTGCTTGTCCTAAAGTGATTGCACTCTTATCCCGACGGTTTAGCTGTTCTTCGATTTTTAGATTTAACATTAAAAGCATTTCTTCACGTATTTTTTTCGTATTTTTTGTATGAGTTATGGATACACGTTTTGTTTTGCCTGTGAGAGGTTCTTCGTACCTTTCCACAAACTTAAATTTTCCATTCTTCGTTTTTTCAATCCACATGTATAATTCCTCCTATTTATGCTAAAATAGGGTATAGCAAATACCGCTATTAAAGCGTTGTTTGTTGGTTGTTCCACACTCAAACTTTGGTCGGGGAGAGTGTGGGATTTTTTTATTTATACTTAATAATATTAGCTATACGGTTAGTACAATGTTATAATTTGCGTAGAGGTGGTTGTATGAATAAAACAACTAGAACATTCAAAAAAATGAAGAATGATTTTAATGAAGCTGAAAAAGTTTTTAAGGAAAAACAAATTGAGCATAACAATCGTTTTAATACCTTGAAAAAAGAATTCGAATTTCAAGAGAAATATATAAAATCGAGAATGAAATCTTATTCAAAGTAGATTGCTATTGGTCTAGCTATAACATCATCTTTTTGACTTAATTCAAAATTATCTAATAATATATCCATTACCATTGTAGGAGAAGATGCAGCGATTATTTCAACTTCAAGTTGAGAAATCGAGCCATCTTCTTCTTCTTTTATATAGCCGTCATCTCTTGTGTACAAAGGAAGTGTCAAGCATTTAGCGACCTTGTCCGTCTCGTTAAATAAAGTAAGCCCCGCTTCATTAACTCTAAAGTTTTCTTTAGGACAAACCATTAATTGCTTGGCTATTTTTACTAGGCAACTATTAGGGTAAAGGGCATTACCAATTTTTCCTAATCTTCTAACATTATCAAAATTATTATATTTCGACTCATCTATTTCTTTTAGTTTGCTTCTTAATGATGCAATTTCCCTATCTATCGCTTTTTTATGCGATTTATAACTGCTGTTATTTTTTAGTGTTTCTATTCTAGAAATAATTTGTGCATTATGAATTTCATCTTGATCAAAGATATTTACAATACTTCTATCCATAATAGTCTCTAATCGTTCGAAATTGTATAACCTTAATTTTCCTTCAGCGGTAGAGAACTCAATATTAGACTCTTGAATTTCTTTTAAGTTTTCTAAAAGCAGATCAAGAGCAAAATCATGAAATGCAATTTCTTGACTATCATAATTTTCTTTCCCATATGAAGTCTGGAACTTACTGTCAATGTTTTTTGAAATTTCAGCGCTAGCCAATCCCGGGACTCTAGCTCCCCCACCATAGTTTGTACTATTACCATTTTCTTCAGTTTCAGTTAAACTAGTTGTTAGAGAGCTAACAATTGAACTTATTAACCCGCTATTATATTGGGCTAAAAAAGAATTCACTAAAGTGTTATCTAGATAAATTATTTCTTTCAAATTAATTCCTCCATATTTTAATCCTCACTCCTCCGACCGCCAAGTTAGAGGGAGTGGGGTTATTTTATGTTATAAGCATACTTCTTGTAGCAATAAATCAAACTCTCTGACGTTAACTTTCTTTGCTAGGTTTATCTTTATCACTCCTACTCTAGTCCATAATTGAACTTCAGAAGTAATGTCAATTGTTCCAGCATTTTCTGTTGACCACATATGAATGCTTTTATAAGGTAAACTATATATTTCTTTCTTTTTACCTGTTATACCTTGCGAATCAATAACTATTAATCTTTTATTCGTGAATGACGCTACGTCCCTAATTGTTTTATAAGATTTATAAACCTGCTCATCACTTCTAAGTATTTGAGTTATTTCTTTCGGTGTGTTGATTTCTTGATTAAAAACCCAATTTGCAAATACATTTAATGCCATACACTTACTCCTTTTAATATACTTTTTTATATACACCCCCGAAGGGTAACACTCACTAAGCCTGCACGCGTTGGTGAGTGTTTTTGTTTTACAAAACAACTTGACCAACTAAGGTTATTCCTTCATCTTCTGTAAATATCAAATCTTCATACTTATCATTTAAAGAAACCAATCTTAAATGGTCTTCTTCCACATATACTTTCTTCAAATAACTTTCTCCATTGATAATGAAAACTCCGAATTGTCCATTCCTTAAGCTTTCTGTTTTCTTAATGAAGATATATTCTCCATCTTTAAAAGCGGGTTCCATACTATCCCCAACCACTTGCAAGGTTAAATCATAATGCTGGGTAGGTACGTCTGATTTATGTAATCGGATCGTTTCAACTGGATTATCAAAAACTTGCTGTCCTGTACCAGCTGAAGCGTAACCATATAAATCCTCTTCTAAGTAGTCAGATAAGTTTATGACTTTGTTTTGTTCTTCTAGCTGTTCCTCTGCATAACTTAAAACATTATTCTGTCTTACTTCATCTAGCTTCTCGTAAATAACGTTGATGTTAGATTTAATATTTCCTTTAGATAAATCCTCAATAGTAACATTGTAATAGTCAGCCAGTAACCTAATTGACGATAACATCGGCTCCTCTTTATTATTTTCCCATTTAGAAAGTTTACCTTTATTGAAGTTTATGCCATTAGGATATTTCGCATTTAAATTATTAGCTAGAGCTTCTAAAGTTAAATTTCTTGAGAGCCTGATATTTTTAATATTCTCTCCAATATTCCATTTTTCCATTGCACACCTCCTTTAAATATATAATAACATCAATGTTGCGAATACGCAACAGTTATATAATAAAAACAAAAGTTATTGACATCGAAACTGAATAAGGGTAACATGAACTTAACAACAAAAGTTGTTGATAACGAAACTTAATTGTAATTTAGCCATATGAGAGGGGGACAGAGAATGTCAGCAGTTACGGAGCATAACAAACCATATTTTGGTTTAATGGATATTATGAAAAGAAAAAGAATTACCCAAGAGCAATTAGCAAATACACTAGGTATGGACAGAGCAACTTTCAACGTCAAAATAAATAGAACGAATGGGAGAGATTTCACTTTTAGCGAAGCGATGAAAATAGCAGTAGAATTACAAGAGGTAGCAGAGAAATTTTTTTAACATCAAGGTTTCGAATTCGATAACCTTATGTAGAGGAGTGAGAATCAAGTGAATGAAAAAAAGTATAGCCTTAAAGAATTAATTCAAATCAGAGATAATTTAGACCAAATGAAGTGGGATCACAGATTACCTAAACCAATCGGTTTTGACTCAGCACCAACTGGTTTAGGAAAAAGAAAGAAGAATACAATGAGAAAATCTGATTATATTTTTGAAGCTAAAAATCTTATTGAAAGTTTAATTAAAGAGAAAAAAGCAGTTTTGATTGAGAAATATCTAATATCACTTGAAGAAATTAATGATGGTGATAATTAAGTTTGTTAAAGCGATGAAGGTAGTAATTAAATATGGAAACCAAAATAATCTTGATTTATTAGTTTTTTCTTCTATAAATTTATTGGTTTGGGGAGTGGAGTAGTAACGATCCTCCCAGGATGAATGTGAAGGATACTCAACTTTTGAAAAATGGTTTCCACTGTTGTCTTTTCCGATTAAATAACCATCATTTACAAGTCTATCAAGCAAAAAGATACTGAATTCATCTTGGAGTATAGTTTCAATTTCATTACGTTTCAGCCCATCCTTAGATTTATAAATTTTAGTTAAAATTTTAACTGTTTTTTTATCAAAATAATTTTCCATATGTAGTACCTCGTTTTTAAACAATAATACCAAATAATTTTAAAGAAAGGAGAATTTTATTGAATGAAATAGCATTATCAGATGACTTAAAAGTTATTGAACTAGAAATAAATCATCATAAGAATATCGCTGGTCAATCCATTTGGGAGATAGGTAGACGCTTGAACCATGTTAAGGAAAATGATTTAGCGCATGGTGATTTTATGAAGTGGCTTGAAAGGGTTCAAATTGATCATACATCGGCAAAAAGGATGATGAGAGTCGCTAGAGACTTACCAAATAGTGCAACGTTGCACCATTTAGGTGAATCAGCTTTATATATAATCTCGATGTTACCAGAAGAAGAACGCACCAAAGAACACGTTACTAACAAAGGTGAAGTAAAAACACCTGATGAAATGACGGTACGAGAATTACAAGAGTTAAAAAAACAACTCAAAGAGCAATCCGAACAACACCGACGACAGCTTGCTGAAAAAGACGAGGTTATCAATAAGACCTATGAACAGCTGGAGAAAGTTCAACAGCAAGAACCACAAGTGATTGAAAAAGAGGTTGTTACCGAAAAGATCCCTGATGATTATGAACAACTTAAACAAACTAATCAATCATTAAATGAACAGCTTAACAATTTAAGTTCGAATTAAAGTTATCCAAAACTAAGTATGACTTGTTGGAATCGACAACAGCAGAAGCCAAAGAGTTGGAAAGAAAAATAAATTCAATGAAAACTCAAGAGAAAAGTTTGATGGATAAGTTGCAGACTATCGATGATTTCAAGCAATTAGAATCAGAATTTAACGAGTTTTTTGATACCAAAATGGCACCAATGAGATTTAAAGGGATAGCAAATCATTTATATGCCACAAATGCCACAGAACGAATTAAGCAGATGATTAATCAAGCTGATTTGTGGGTCGAAGAAATGAATCGATTAATCCCTAACTCAAATATAAAAATTATAGAAGGAGATTTTACAGATGACTAATGAATTGCAAAGTATGGATGTCTTAAAGCAGACACTTGTAACACAAAACCGACATGGTGAAGCATTGCTGGAAGTTATTGAACGTATGGAACGGCAAGAAAAACGAATTGATTTGAAGATTGTTGATGTTGAAAATCTTGTTGAAAAAGTATCTAAAGAAATCACGATCAATTATGAAGAACAAAAGATGATTCAATCATTGGTATAGAAGAAAGCTAATGCATTAGCAGAAGAACATTTATCGAATCAATTTTACTCGGATAACTTATTCAAAGCTTGGAAAGGTCTGTTTATTCGAAGAATTCACGCCAAATTAAAAACCAAAATGAACGTTGTTCGATATACAGCGATCAGACGGGAAAAGTTCGATGAAGCAAAATCGTATTTAGAAAACTTGACTTATGATGACTTTTCTTTAAGAGATTTGCAGCCGACTCTGTCAATACTAAGCATTTTAGAAAAAGAAGGTGACGAAAATGAACAATAAATTAAAAACACTCACCCTAATTACCACAGGATTGGTAGTCGGTGTGGTAATCGGGCGAGTGGGTAAACGAAACGATATTTATAAGTTAGATGGCCGTGAATTTGCTAAACATCTTGCAAAGGATTCTTTATCAAAACACTTACAAGGTGAACCCAAAATAATGAATCCCTATTAATTTGGAAAAATTGCATCTTTAATGAATTCCCAATCTTCTTTAGATGCTCTTCCTTGATAATTTTTAACTAATTCACATATAAACAACGAATCATTATTATCTAATACTTGATTCAATTTATCTGTCATATCGTTTGGCGTTAGCGAAGTGCGTACCAACCAAAAAGAATCTTGAAGTTTAATATAAGAACCAAATCCTTTTATTATCTCAAAAACCTTCGCATATTTTTGACCAGGGTTATTTAAATCATAACTTATCATATAAGGTTTAAACATTTTATTTCACCTCCTTCCATAAGGAGAGTATACCAAAGAAAGGAAGATAATAATGAATATAATCAAAACAACTTTCACACCCCAGTATTGGGCGTATCCCAAAGATATAGCGCTGATATTCGGTTATAAAAATCCTTCTGGGCTATTAAAAAAATTTAGACTGTTTTGTGATGAAAGACCTAATTATTTTAATCCTGCTACTCCGTATATCAAAGATAACAGTAGCGATACAAAGTACAATATTTTCTGCTTTGCTCATTACTTTGAAAACAGAGGGTTGATAGATGCTGGTACACGGTCATTAAAATTTGAAAATGACTTACCACGATTAATTGAAGCATATAGCTTACATCTTTTGAAAGAGGAGATTTTATGACAGTTTTTATCGGTGAGAACTTAAGAACATTACGAGAAGAAGCAGGCATGACATGCAGGGAATTAGCTTATGAATTTGATGTACATCATGCAACGGTGTCAAATTGGGAAAACGGAAAATTGAAAGTTGGTGATGACCGCTTAGAAGAATACGCAGATTTTTTGGAGTAACAATTGAAGAAATGATGAAAAAATTATGAAATACAAAAAATACGAGAAGATTCAAGAAAACTTTTCATGAAAACGGGAAACAAAGAAGGCGTTATTCCAACTCATGAACGGAGGGTAAAAATGGAATTTGTAATTATTGTTTTCATTGGGTTGCTTTTAGTAAAGGTGGTGTACTTTGATGCGAAATAACAGAGAACAAGAAGTTCAGGAGGTTATTTTAAGTGGGGTGTTTGTCGGAATGGGGTTAATCATATTTTATATGACATTTATTTCACCACTGATTCACGAATTAATGCAATAAAAAGCCCGTCACTGCAATGACGGACTTAGAAAAATATTCACTTAAATGATACCAGAATTAAAGGGGATATGCAAAATGTTAAGAGATAGCTTAGGTGTTTGGAAAGATATACCGGGTTATGAAGGTTATTACCAAGTCAGCACAGGTGGCAGAGTGAGAAGCGTTGATAGAGAGGTTATAGGTATTGACGGAAAAACCTACAGATATAGAGGTAAGGTATTAAAACTGAGATTAAACCATAAAGGTTATCCGTATGTGAAGCTTAGTAAAGATAAAAATTATAAAAACATTACTACTCATATATTGGTAGCGAAAACTTTTATTAATAATCCCGAAAACAAACCTCAAGTAAATCATATAGATGCCGACAAAACCAACAACAATGTTAACAATTTAGAATGGGTTACAAATAAAGAAAATATGATGCACGCTTCAAAAAAAGGTTTATTAAATAACAAGCATGAAAATAACCCTAATGCAATTTTGACTATAAAAGAAGTATTGGAAATCGCAGATTCATTAAAACGCAATGTTCCTATTAAAAAAATAGCAAAGATATACAAGGTAAGCAGTGATTGTATTTATGACATTAAAAGAGGAAAAAACTGGAAAGAGGTTACGAATTTATGAATCAGATGGACATAAACAAAATGAGATTGTCAAAAATGACAATGGAACCGTTAGAACAACCAAGCGAATTGGTGGCATACGATTGGTTGAGTAGACCAATATTTTCAGATGATAACGACGAATACATATTTCTGGATGGCGAATATATTTTAGACGAGCCAGACGAAATTAGAGCATACTTGCTACAACACGCAGTGATACTCGATACCATGCAAATTTATGAGGAGGTAAAGAATGAACTTATATGAATTGAGTGACAGTTATCAGCAAATATTGGACTTGCTACAAAGTGTGGATACGACAGCAGAACCTGAATATGCGCAGGCGTTAAGAGACACATTGGACAGCGTTAATGCTTCATTCGATGACAAAGCAGAGGGTTATGTATCAATTATCAATCAATTGAAATATGACATTGAAGTAGTCGCAAGCGAAATAAAGCGTTTATCAGAAAAGAAATCAGCGTTAGAAAACAACCGGAAGAAATTATCCGAAGTATTAACCGAGGAAATGGAAGGTACAGGCAAGACCAAAATTAAGACCCCACGTTTTAGTATATGGGTTCAAAATAACCCTGAATCGCTACAAGTGAAGGATGAAAGTCATATACCTAGTGAATACTTCATCGAGCAAGCACCAAAGCTAGATAAGCGAGAGCTGCTTAAATACTTGAAGCTTAATCGCGACGAATCGCTGGAAGGTGTGGAAATCGTGCAAACGCGAGGGGTGAGGTATCGATGACTTATAAAGGTGGTGAGAAACATTGGAATTTATCAAAGCAAAAGATATTGAGCGATTTAACAATTGGTCGGTACTGATCTATTCGGAGCCCGGTAAAGGTAAGACATCCATGGTCAAGTCGTTACAGGGTCGCACGCTTCTATTATCAGCGGATGGTATGTATCACGTTTTAGCTGAATTAGATAATGTCGATATTGTCACGATCGACCCCAAAAAGTCACACGACGAATTAACTAACTTTTTAAAATTCGTATTTGAGCACCATGACAAGTACGACAATATCGTCATCGATAACTTATCGACTTACCAAAAAATGTGGCTGAATGAACGAGCAAGGGAGACCACGAGTGGAAACCCCGAAATCCAACATTACGCCATCATCGACCGAATAATGTTCGACACAATTTTATCACTCAAGAAATTAAATAAAAATTTATTGATATTTGCACACGAAAAACAAGTAGAAATCGTAAGGCAATCAGGCGGTACTTATACGCAATTTCAGCCTGATTTAAGGAATTTAGATGCAATCATGGGTATTACCCCAATCGTTGGTCGACTTATCATATTTGCAAACAAAGACACCAACGAAGATGAAAGAATCATTGTGTTGCAGCCGACACAGGCTACGCGAGCAAAAGACCAATTGATTGGCGATTTACCGACGATTGGACAAATGGAGCTACTGCCAAAATTACAAAAAACAAACTTAAAGGAGAATGATTAATATGTCAATTTTAGATGCAATGAAAATGGTTAAGGATTCAGGATTTAATGCAGGGGATGCAATCAACACATCAACAGGTTTAGGGTCAGGAATTTACCCAGTACGTATCAAACAAGCGGAGCGTTCAGAGTTCAAAGGTTACGAGCGTGCGAACATCATTTTAGAAGTAGTGTCAGGGGAAGCCAAAGATCGCTTAGAATTCTTAGAATTGAACTTCAGTGACAATCTACCTGATTTTGTTATCGAAAAGAATGGAAAGATCTTGCTGACACTCATCGACATTTTAGGAGTAAATCCAACCAAGTCACAACTTGCTGACCCTGAAGGTCTTGTCGAATACTTCCAAAGTCAAATCGGTAAGCAGTTCAAAATGGATTTAAAACTACGTCAAAACAAAAAGAACCCACAATATCCATACCGTGATTATGAATTTGATCGATTAGAAGATAGTCCATTTGGTGCTGCAGAAGGTGATACTGACGATTTTCCTTTCTAATAAAGTGTAGCAAGCGAAGTTTGTGAAACTTTAAAAAGTGGCTACTAATGCCGTTGTATCAACGATTGTAGCGTGTAGCAAGAAGTGTAGCGTTTCTGTTGTAAAAACCGAAATACAACAAAAATAACAGATGAAAAGTGAAAATTCTTGCTACTGCTACACGTTTGCTACATTTTTTGCTACAGCGTAAAACCTTGGGAGAGTAGGGCTTACACGATTTTGTAGCAATGTTACACCTAATAGAATTATTTTACTCTTATATATATAAAAGAATCCCCTATATGATTTTTGCTACAAATGCAAATTTCACAAAGGGGATTGATATAGTAATGGCTATTTAATTACCTCTATTGTAATCGAAAGGAGGACACAATGCAAGAGAAACAAGAGATCATTTACGAGAAATCAAGAAAGAATTTAAAAAAAGTATTTAACCGCCTGAATGGGCGAGATGATGGTGCAGCGAAGCACGTGGGCATGGAAGAAGTTTTGTTCTTAGCCATGGGTGGATATAACCGAACTTACGAGTTACTTATAAGCATGGGTTTAAATCCTACTGATATTGCAACATTCTCATCGCTTAAAATCACAGATAACTTTGTGCGAGAAACGCACTTGAAGAAAGTCCTATATATTAAAAAGATTAACTATTTAACAAAAGTAGATAACTACGGCGAAGCTACCCAGCGATATCTGAATTTAAACGTGGCTGACGAATTCGAAGAGTCATTACTGGTATACAAACACGCGCACAGGTTCACTGGTGTAGGTGCAAAGAAAGTAGCATGGGTTAAGCCGACAGTGGTAGTCATGGATGACCCATCATTAAATTTACAGTTCAGTGGTCATCGATTAAGGTACGCAAACTTCATTGGGTTTGTGCAAGTGAAGAACCGAAACGCAAGTCCATACAATATTCTGTCCGAACTCAAGGGAGTGGAAGAGGCGGATAAGATGATGTTCGCCATGTACCAAAAGAAAGAACTTGATGATCAAGTCATTATGGATGCACTCAATCAACTGCGAATGAACGTTCACCACGAGCTGGACGGAGAGTGGTATATAAAGCCATCTGATTATAAGCGTGTTGTGGGGTCGAATGAGGTGGCGAATGGTCTAAAAGAAATCAAAGAGCTAGGCATCACCCAACTCAAAAACAACAAACGCATTGGTAGCAGTGTGTCACGCTGGGTGGTTATCCCAGAAGAAGCCTTCAATTTCCAAGGGTTTGAATATAAAGATGAAGATGAAATCTTTGAAGAAGAAATCAGAGCTGAAGAAGAGCGCGAACGCTTGCTGGCAGAGCGACAAGAAAAGATGTTGGAAGAAATCATGAGCATCGAATTGCCGCTGAATGTTCAAGCAGGTTACATAAGGGCAGAGATGGGTTACCTGAAAGACGAGACACTTCAGTCATTTATTGATGCGACGGACGAATTGTCTCAAGACCTTAATTCATTGGAGTTATTAGAAGGTGCTACGACACAAGAAGAATACGATGAAATCAAAAAGAAAAACCTAGCATATTTCTTAGATGGGAATTATGCAAACAACCGAAGAAGTGATGACAACTACGAAGGTGGCAGACGATTGATTGTGCTGGATGTGGACGAGGGTGAATATACGCGTTCGCAAATCGAAGACAAGCTTGAGTCTAATGGTTTATTCGGAATTGTCTATCCTACTGCACGCTACTATTTTGATGGTAGCCAACGCTGGAGATTGATCATGATGGCAGACGAAGAAATGGATAAGGAGAATTACAAGCACACTACGCGTGGAGTGGCAGAAATGCTTGGTTTAGAAGCAGACAGTGCTTCAAGTAAGATTAGTCAACTAATGGGTTATCCACTGGCTTCCAAAGATATTTCAACTGTCATCGGAACCATGGTCAGCGTTAGTCAGTTCAAGCCCGAACACAGGAGTCGTATTGTTGAGAATGTGGTTCGCTTTAGAGGCAATAGCTTTGAATCGACAAAATCATTACGAGATTTCAAACATAAGCAAGCAGACTTGCTCAATCGAGCATTAGAAACAGGTATACCGAAAGGTGAACGGAATGAATCATATTATCAAATTATTAGATTCTTGCGAGACACACAGTCAAGCGACGAGTTTTCTAAATGGCACGAAGAAGCAGCCGAACTTGAAGATAAAATCATTTCACAAATGTACACCGACGGTTTATCGGAAAGTGAGGTAGAACTATTATGCAGGTAGCAATTAATTATTCAGAAGCATTAAGGAACAATATAGCGCGCACATATACTTACTCACACGCGAGAAACGTACATGGTGTAGATATTGAACCTGAACGTTACGATCCAATCGTTTTCTTTAACGAATTGGCGAAAAAAGACCCATTTGGCGCGTTTATGGAACTTGATGGGTATGCCTTCAAAAATTCATTGAACGCTTTAATTCGATACGATATTCCTTACACTAAGGAGCAAGAACGACGAGCGAAGGTTTATCACGAAGTGGTAGAGGACATGAAACGTAATCGTTCGGATGTGTCCTATGGATATCAAGAAGATGTATCAAATACAGGGGTAGTTAAATACGCTGATCCACACATTTACACAACGAAATATACGATAGATGCTAGGAAGTTCATTGGTAAGCTTCCAAGAAACAAAAAGACATTCAATGTATTGCACGATGAAAAAGTACCGGCTGGCTTAATGAATTCTATCGAACAGTTCAAGGCTCTTGAAAACAGCATTGAAAATCACGTTTCATGTTTGATTGGAGGTGCAGGTACAGGAAAGTCTTATGTGACATCCGCTATTGTAGAGCAACTTATATTAAATGATAAGAAAGTGGCTATTTTAGCACCCACACACAAAGCCAAAGAAGCATTGCAGACGAAATTAAAGCGGGGGCTGGTACAAACCATTCATTCTTTCGTTTATAACCCTAAAACAGTTGATGCAATTGTCATAGATGAAGCTGGGATGTTATCCACTGAATTAATAGCAAAACTAGGGAATATCTACAACGGTGAACAATTGGTGTTTGTGGGGGACAAGAACCAAATACCACCAGTGGATTATGGCCGTCCTTTTGAACTTATTCAAGAATTGTTTCCAACGGTGTCATTGAAAGCGAACCGCCGCTCAGAGGCGGAAGACATTATCGCGCTAGGTCGAGAAATCATCGGAGAACCATTTAATGCAAATATCGGACAACATAACATCACGCAAGTAAACACGATTGAAGAAGCGTTTGAGCAGGGAGCGGAAGTGTTACTTACTTTCACTAATGCGAATGTTAAGAAAGCAAACGAACAGCAACGGATAAAAAACGGTGAGCCTGCAATCCATCGCGACTTTAGTATTGGCGACAAAATCATGGCTAAAACAAACACTGATCGATTCTTTAACGGACAATTGTTTACGATTGTGACATGGGACACCGCAACGGATGAAAAAGGGAATACAATCAATTTCAGAACACCTTACGAGCTATCTAACAACTTTGAGCTGGCATATGGACTAACTATCCATAAATCACAAGGTTCGGAGTGGGATGTCGTGGCTTACCAACCGACTGAAATGGACACTAAAAACCTAGCTTATGTGGCGGTAACGCGTGCTAAGCAAAAACTAATCATAGTGGGTGGATTCCCGCCTCAATTCAAGGAGGAGAGCAGTTGGATTCACCTTTAAAAATCATTGCATTTGACCAATCAACCACAGCGACTGGCTTTTGCATTATGGAAATGGGTACGGCTAACATCATCGAATCTGGCGTTATCCTACCCAAAAAGAATGACGAAACGATAGACCGAGTCACCTACACCATTAAGCGCTGCTTGAATCTAGTCCGCACCAATGAAGTGGCCTTCGTTTTTATCGAGGGTGTTCAAGTTCAACGCAACCCAGCGGTCTACGAAGTGCTTGCCAAACTCGCTGGAACACTAGAAGTGATGCTTTACGAGTCTGGCTACTTTGTCAACGTGGTAAAAGCAACGGAGTGGCGTAGGCGCGTTGGGATCAAGAGCAGAAAACGTGCCGAAGTAAAAAAAGAAGCAATAGAGATGGTAAAAGAAATTTATGATTTGGAAGTCAGCGAGGACGAGGCCGAGGCGGTGCTTTTCGCCCGCGCATTTGCAAAGGAGAACTAACATGACAAACACAACTGATCTAAACAAATTAACAAGCGCTATTAAATTATGGTCAACAGACCGCAACTTACACACACAAGACCACAAGATGCAGACGCTTAAAGTAGGCGAGGAAGTGGGCGAATTATTTAAAGCCATCGTGACGAATGACGAAGCGCAAATTATTGATGCAGTGGGCGATACGTATGTAACGCTGGTTATTCTATGCCAGCAATTAGGCATTGAAATTGCAGATTGTGTGAGTGCAGCTTACGGAGAGATTAAAGACAGAAAAGGAAAACTTGTGGACGGAACATTTATCAAGGAGGGCTAAAGCATGAAATTCCAACAACCATCTTTACACAATAAAGACCTCATTAAATATCTAAACGATTATATGACCGAATGGAACATCTCGCCTGAAGTTCTAGCGGAGGTCACGGAATGATACCAAAATTTAGAGCGTGGCTAAAAAGCATAGAGGAAATGGTAGAAGTATTAGAAATTGACTTTTACAACAAAGAAGTAGCTTATATATGGACTGAACAAGTTTCTGATTACGAGCTAGAACAAACACGAGAAGTAGATAAAATTGATGACCTTGTTTTAATGCAATCCACAGGTTTAAAAGACAAAAACGGCGTGGAGATTTTCGAGGGAGATATAGTTCATTGGATGACAGAGTTTACTTCTCCAATGGATATGCGAACCAAACGTAAAATTGATAGTAATAAGGAAGTTTATCAAAAAGAAAGCGGAGAATGGGGAATGGGCGAAGTGGGCAACACTTTGTCTGAGGAGCAGTTAAATGTGGAAGTTATCGGAAACATTTACGAGAACCCAGAATTATTGGAGGTGGCGGAATGAATAAAGATAAAGAGTGGGCACAAAAAGAAGTTGATAGATACTTATCTTATGAAGGGGTGAACGAAGCCAGAAACGCACTGGTATTCGCTAAAGGAGTAATCGACCAACTGGACGAACCAGAAGTCTTGTCGCAGGAGTGGATAGAGGAACATAGAAAATCATACACAATGGAGGACTCGGTCGAAATATCCGATTTACAAAACCTACTCGTGCCGAAGCAGGAGAAAGTAGCCCGAGCGTATAAAGACGGTTACGAGAAAGGAAAACAGCACACTTTCTACAAAGGCTACCTTGAAGGATTGGCAGATAAAGAAAAAGAACCCGAAACAGTCGCAAGTGTAATCGCAGACTTTTACAAATCGTTTGAGCGCTTTAAAGAGGTTATCAGCATGGAAGTAGAGGAGTTGGAAGAATGATTAATGTAGAAATTTTTATAAATGAAGCTATACCAGGCATGAAAAATCAAGTCGCAGTTATGAAAGGTAGTAAATCCAATTTATTCATTCGTGATGATATGGAGGGTGAAGAACCGTCAGTTATAATGCTGGACCATCAAACTGCTTTAAAAGTGGCTAATTGGATAATGGAAAACGTGGAGGAGGTGGCGGAATGAACCCAATCCAACCAGAGCATTACAACAAAGGTGAAATAGATTTATTTGAAGCAGCGTATCGTACCAGACCTTTTAGCGAGGTTAGAGCCATCATGGAGTTTACGGCTGAAAGATATTTCAAGCGGGATAAAAATAACCGCTTAGAAGATATTGATAAAGGCATTTATGTGATGCAGAGGTTAAGAGAGTATGAGGAGAAAGAGGTAGTAGAATGAAACTGAACTTTTACCCATTCCATAAGCACCAATACAAACTGATTAAATGGAGATTGGTCTTCCACCCACACTGGGAACCATTAAGGATTGTCACTAGGTTAAAGTGTCAATCATGTGGTAAAGAAATAAACAGATTTTTAAAAGAGAGAAGAGATGAAAAGTTTGAAAGAGAGAATAGACACTTAGAAGGCTACTGGTCTGGAAATGAGAAAGAGGTGGCGGAATGAATAAAGATAAAGAGTGGGCACAAAAAGAAGTTGATAGATACTTATCTTATGAAGGGGTGAACGAAGCCAGAAACGCACTGGTATTCGCTAAAGGAGTAATCGACCAACTGGACGAACCAGAAATTGATGGCATTAGCGGCGGAGCAAGGCCTAATTACTGGGGTGATTAACACAGCGAGTGGTTATTTCATTCCAGATGATACCTCGCTTACCGTTAAGGGAACAATGTTCATTATTCGTTATGAATTTCAAAGTATTAAGATAACACGAGGTGACTAAGTGAAACGATCAACATTTAATTACATCAAACAGATTTTAAAGGACTACTCACAGATTGATGACCACATCAAGAGACGCATGGAAGAGTTGCAATATCCATACCGTCCCGATGATGTCAACGCAGGCATCAAGAGCAATGCTCAATCGGACTCAATGACCAATTTAATGATTACCATTGAGCAGGACAGACGGCTATCGGCTTTGGAACGCAACAAAAAAGTGGTGGAAGATAACTTGAATGAATGCGGTAAGGACACTAAGACGATTATCACGGAATTATATATCAAACGGTATCCTAGGTATCACATGGAAGGCTTGGTTGAGAATCACTTAATTGAATGTGGTCGGACTAAAGCTTTCCAGCTAAGGGATAACTTTTTTGAAAACATTGCAGACGATTTGGGATTAGATAAATAACGAACGAAAAACGAATTTATGACACCTGAATTGGTGGTATATTGGTAGCATAGAAAAGTGAGTCAAGGACAGCAGGCCGAAAACAAACAAACCGAAGTTGCGAACTTCACTCACTTTTTATTTTAAATCCAGATGATTTTGCGGGGACGAATGAGCCTAAATGGAACGCAGTCATTTGGCGCACGTTATGTGTGGTATATAAATTATTTAGACACCTTAGCGGGTGTCTTTTATTATTTAAAGGCGGTGGTCTATCTATCTACAAGGAAGTCAATCCATTTTATAAATCCAGCAAGTGGAGGCGGAAGCGGGAGAACATACTAAGGAAGTATAATTATCTCTGCCAAGAGTCAAGACAGTACGGCAAGACAGTCAAGGCAGATACGATTCATCATATCTATCCGCTAGAAGAGTATCCAGAACTGGCGCTAGTTGATTGGAACTTGATACCAGTGAGTCGTTCAGCGCACAATACATTCCATGATCGTGATGATAATAAAATTATTGGGAGAGGATTGTATTGGCAAAATAAAATTAGAAATCAATTTGAAAATTATTTTCAATAACCCCCCCATCATTTAAATTTAATTTTTACCTTATTGAGGACCGAGGAGGAGGACTCTTTCTCTCTCCATCGGGTTTTCACATTTTTTCAGTGACAATTTAGAAAGGCGGTGATGTAAATGGGCGAATTAATAAAGAAATTACGTGAAGAAAAAGGTTTGAAACAAAGTGAATTTGCTGAAAAGATTGGTATATCTAGGACTTACTTATCTATGATTGAGAATGGTAAGAAAAGAGCGCAAGAATCTTTACTGACAAAGATTATAGAAGTATTTGACTTACCAAAAAATTATTTCAAACAGAGCGGAAAACCTGAAGGTCTAACTTTTGAAATTAAGATGAGTGAAGTAAAAAGATTGAAAGCTAACATTGTAAGTAACATGAAGTCACTTGATGTTTATAAAAAAGAATTTGATACGATGATTGAGGTATATGCTGATATGATCTATCACTACAAGCGTATGATGGAACTTTATGAAAAGCTTGGTTACCCAGTTGAAGATGACTTTGGTAAAAAACCTGTATTAGTAACCCAACTTGAAACGCTTAGAAAAGATATTGTTACATACTCCGATAGATTAATGGTTAATCCTAAATCATATCAAACAATGTCAGACATCAACGAACCACCTAAATCAAAATTAGCTGAAGCGTTGCAAATGATTGGATAAAAAACCAATAAACAGACAAATTGTGATGGAGTATGCACAAAGTGTTGTTGGTGATAAGAAAATAGCTGGTAAAGAAATTATACAAAGTTGCCAAAGATTTTTAGATGATGTTGGAAATGATGAGTATGATTTTAGAACTCGCGATGCAGAATTTGTTATAAAAATTATTGAAACAACGTTCGTCCATGATAAGGGAGAGAGGTTAGATGGTTCTCCATTACGTGGGGAGCCTTTTATTTTGGAGCCATGGCAAAAATTTATTATCTATAACCTATTAGGTTTTTTCCAAAAAGACACTGAGATAAGGCGATATAAAGAAGCATTTATATTTTTGCCACGTAAAAATGGTAAGACGCGATTTGTTGCTGCTCTTTCATGGGGATTGTCTTTACTTGAGAGAAAGTCTGGATCTACCGTTTATATTGTAGGTGCTGCACTTAAGCAAGCAATGCAGTCATTTGAATTTATTAAGTTTAACTTGACTGAAATGGGTGAAATTAATAACTTCAGAGTGTTGGATAATAATATGGAACATTCAATTAGTGGCGCATTAGGCGATGGCTCATTGTTCATTCAAGCTTTAGCTGCAAATCCTGATACTCAAGACTCACTAAACTGTAACATCGGAATTGCAGATGAGTTGCATGCTTATAAGACACCAAAGCAATACAATATCATAAAGGAAGCAATGAAAGCTTATACTAATAAATTAATGATAGGTATTACAACCGCTGGTGACAAGATGAGTTCATTTTGTTATCAGCGTTTAAAGTATTGTCAAAAGATATTAGATAAAACTGTAAAGGATGAACAGTACTTTGTATTTATTGCTAAAGCAGATGAAGATGAAGCTGGTAATGTTGATTACACTAATCCTATCCAACATGAAAAAGCTAATCCAAATTACGGTGTTACGATTCGTCCAGAAGATATTTTGAATGATGCGGAGCAAGCTCAAAATGACCCGCAACAGCGCAAAGATTTTTACGCTAAATCATTAAATATATATACTTCAGCAATGAAAGCTTACTTCAATATTGATGAGTTTAGAAAGTCTGATAGTAACTATGATTGGACTTTAGACGAATTAGCTAAGTTACCAATAAAATGGTATGGAGGTGCTGACTTATCTAAGATGCATGATTTAACTGCAGCTGCATTAAGTGGTACTTATAAGCATAAAGGTAAGGAAGTAGATATTATCATCACTCATGCTTTTTTCCCGATTACACAAGCTTATGTAAAAGCTGAAGAGGATAATATACCACTATTTGGTTGGCAAGATGATGGCCACTTAACGATGAGTAATACACCTACTGTTTTATACGATGATGTCGTGAGATGGTTTATTAATATGCGTAAGTTAGGATTCAGTATAAAACAGATTGGTTTTGATAAAAAGTTTGGTCGTGAGTTCTTTAATGGAATGAAGAAGGCTAAATTTAGAATTGTAGACCAACCTCAGTATTTTTATAAAAAATCAGAAGGCTTTAGACATATAGAAATGAAGTCTAAGAATGAAGAATTATATTACTTGCATAGTTCAGCGTTTGAGTATTGTGTACAAAATGTTAGAGCTATCGAAAAAACGGATGATATGATTCAATACGAAAAAGTTGATGGTGATGGTGGTAGTGCAAGGATTGACTTGTTTGATGCTGGTGTATTTGCCACGGTTCAAAAACTTGATGATACAACGATGGATAATGTAGCTAAGAAATGGTTAAACAGTTAGGAGGTGAGCGGAAATAGGACGAGTACAAGATTTTTTTAAACGAGCTTTTGAATATTACAACGATGATCCGACAACAACCTCTATAACACAATCTGACAACCAACAAGCAATTACCTTAGAACTAGTTAAAGCAGGGATGTTTGAAAACTATCCAGGTTATACAAAATTATCTGACAATGCAGATGTTCGTATCGCTGTAGATAAAATAGCTGACTTAGTTTCAAGTATGACTATTCATCTAGTAGAAAATGGTGATGACGGTGATAAACGAATTAAGAATGCTTTATCGCGTAAAATTGATATAGAACCTTGTCGTAATATGACCAGGAAAACATGGCTCTACAGAATTGTAAAAGATATGTTGTTAGATGGTGATGGTAATTCAATCGTTCGTGTAAAAATTAATCGACAAACAAATTTAATTGAAGATCTTATTCCTTTAAGTATGGATAGAGTCGATTACGAAATTAAAGAAGATGACTACCAAATTTGGTATAAAGATAAGAAATTTAAGCCAGATGAAGTAATGCATTTTGTTATTAATCCAGATGATGAACATCACTGGAAAGGAAATGGTTACAAAACTACCATACGAGATATTGTTAAAAACTTGAATCAAGCAAACGCTACTAGAAATAGTTTTATGAATGGCCAGTATATGCCAAACATCATTGTTAAAGTTGACTCTTTGAGTGAAGAGTTATCTTCTGAAGAAGGTAGAGACGGTGTTAAGAATAAGTTCTTAAAAAACAAGCCAGGGGAGCCTTTGGTAATCCCGGCTGAACTATTAGAGGTTGAACAAGTAAAACCATTATCTCTAAAAGATATAGCAATTAATGAATCAACTGAATTAGATAAGCGAACGATTGCTGGCATCTTTGGTGTTCCTGCTTTTTTTCTTGGCGTGGGCGACTTTGACCGTGATGAATACAATAATTTTATTAACACTCGAATTATGAGTATTGCTCAAACCATCGCTCAAACATTAACTAGAGATTTATTATACAGCGAGGATTGGTACTTTAGATTGAATCCTAGAAGTCTATATTCATATGCCTTAACAGATTTAGTAAATGCGGGTGGCGAGATGGTCAAGATGAATGCAATGCGAAGAAATGAACTTAGGGATTGGGTTGGATTGGATCCTGATGAAGAGATGGAAGAACTAATAGTTTTAGAGAATTATATTCCACAAGGACAATTAGGAGACCAAGAAAAATTGAAAGGTGGTGATTGAGATAGAAACTAGGCAATCATTTTTGAGCACGAATTTTAGGACTGAACTAGTAGACGAGAAACTCTATTTGGAAGGCTATTTTATTCGATTCAATGAAGAAACAGAGTTGTGGCCAGACGTATATGAAGAAGTTTTGCCAGAGTCAGTAAAGGAGAGTATTAATAACGATATTCGATGTTTGTTTAATCATGATACTGGCTCAGTGTTAGGTCGGACATCTAACAATACTTTGAAACTTACAGTTGATGATAAAGGTGTTTTTGGTTCAGTAGAAGTTAATCAAGAAGATCCAGAAGCGATGTCAGTTTATTCAAAAGTCAAACGTGGAGATATTGATGCTTGTAGTTTCGGATTCAATGTTAGAAAAGAAGAAATTGAAGATAGAGACGATGGCACAACGAAATTTGTATTAAAAGATATTGATTTGCATGAAGTAAGCGTCGTGACCTTTCCAGCATATCCAACAACAGCAATCGCCGCTAGAAATAAAGATATTGAATTAGATAAGCGTAGAAAATTAGAAATTAAAAAGAAAGAAGCGAGGGAAAAAATACATGGCATTAAAACAATTGATTTTAAGTAAAAAAATCCAAGCAAAACGAAGTGAATTAGATACAGTTTTATCAGAAATCGAACCATTAAATGATAAGAAAACTGAATTAGAACAAGCAATCGAAGAAGCAGAAACAACTGAAGAAGTTACTGCGGTTGAAGAGTCAAGTGAAGAGTTACAAAAAGATTTAGATGATAAACAAGCAGAAATTGATTCATTGAATGAAGAAATTGCTGAATTGGAAAATCAATTAGAAGCAATCAACAACAAAAAGGATGAACCTAAAGAGGGGGAAAAAAGAAATATGTTAAAAGGTAAAGAAAAAGAACAAGAATTACGTGGTGGTATTAGCGCTTATATTCGAGCAAAAGGTGATTGGAATTCTTTGTCATCAGAAACACGCGCTCAATTTACAACAGTTGAGGGTGGAGCATTAATCCCTGAAGAAGTCCATCCAATTAAAGATACATCTGATGAAATTTTTGATTTAACTAAATATATTAATGTTGTCAAAGTAAATCGTGCAAGTGGTAAATATCCAATTTACAAGCACTCAAATGGTGTGATGGTAACAGTTGAAGAATTAGCTAAAAACCCAGAATTGGCAGTTCCAACATTCGATGATGTTACATTTGATGTTTCTACTTACCGTGGATATATTCCAGTATCTCAAGAAGTTATTGATGATGCGGACTTTGATGTTACAGGTTTGATTGCTGAAGAAATTGAGTTACAAGAAATTCGCACAAAAAATAATCAAGTAATTGCTGCATTCAAAGCTATGCCAGCAAAAACAGTTTCTGGATTAGATGAAATTAAAACAATGTTTAATACAAGCATTTCTAAGAAGTTCTCAAATGTAAAAGCCTTTGTTTCTGCTTCACTTTATAATGAGCTTGATTTAATGAAAGATACAGAAGGGCGTTACTTGTTACAACCAAGTGTAATTTCACCTACAGGTAAAGTGTTATTTGGTAAAGACGTAATTGTTATTGATGATGATGTTATCGGTTCAGCAGAAGGCGACTTGGTGGGGTTCTTTGGTGATAGTAAAGCGGCTATTACATTATTTGACCGTAAAAAGAACTCAGTAAAATGGGTAGACCACGACATTTATGGACAATTACTTGCTGGATTCACTCGTTTCTCTGTGAATATTGTTGATACAGGAGCAGGATTCTATGTAACTTACACACCACCAGTAGCAGGAGCATAGGAGGAAAAAACATGGAAGAATATAAAGTAATCCATCCATTTAAAGATTTAGAAGACAAAGCAAAAACTTTTCCTAATGGTCGTGAGTACCATACAGGCGACAAATTCCCTATGACTAAGCGTAATGTCCCGCCTGAGCGTATTGAAGAATTATCAACCTCTAACAATAAAATTGGTCGCCCTTTAATTGTTAGGGTTGATACGAAAGAAAAAGAATAATGGAAACTGAAGTTTTAACTATCCTAAAAGCTAGATTAGGAATCTCTACAACTGTTAGAGATTCCTATTTAAAAGCGATTATAAAAGGTGTTATGGATGAGTTAGAAAATCAACAAGGTATTAAGATGGACGTTAGTAGAAATGATCACTTGATGTTTTTAGCGGACTATTCTGAATACCGTTATTCTAATCGTGATGCACCTAATATGCCAAGACACTTACAATGGCGACTACATAATTTATTTGTAGGTGGTGGTATAGATGTTCAATGATGAAGTGACTTTAATCACTAAAAATGAAAAACAAGATAAATATAAAAATGTTATTTACGATGAAGAAAGAATAACAATTCTTTGTCGTGAAGAAAGTATAACACGGGCAGAATTCTATAACGCTGGAAGAGAAGGACACAAACCAAGTGTGACATTAGTCATCCATCCTTATGAATATTTCCGTCAACAAGAATTAGAGTATAAGGGCCAACGCTACCGTGTTATTAGAACCTTTTCAGATGATATTGAAGAGTTGGAATTAGTGTGTGAGGTGATGGAATGAAAGTAAATGTTTCAGAACTTTCAAAAGCCATTGTTCAAAGTTTGGAAGAATACACCAATGAAGTTCAAGAAGAGATTAAAGATGAAGAAGAAAAAATTGCTAAAGATGGTGTCCAACAACTGAAGTCAACCAGTCCTAAACGTAAAGGTAAGTATGGGCGAGGTTGGAAATTAACCAAAGAAAAAGACGGAACAACCGTACATAACAGCGTCTATCAACTGACTCATTTACTAGAACATGGCCATGCCAAAGTGAATGGCGGTCGTGTGGAAGGTATTCCTCATATTGCTCCCGTTGAAGAAATGATGATTACGCAGTATGAACGAGCGGTAGAAAAAGCGGTGAAGCGATGAAATATTTAGAATTAGTCGAAATTTTAGAACAAACGGGCTTACCCGTTGCTTATAGCCACTTTGATGATAAGCAAAAATTGCCGTTTATCACATTTGAAGACGTTGGTTTAGATAGTTTGTTTGCAGACGGCGAGAATTACTACGACATCACAGATTACGATGTCATTTTGCACTTTAAATACAAAGACCCTGAATTAGAACAGCGATTAAAAGACATATTCAAACAAAATAATATGACTTATACAGCCACAGCTGATCTATGGATTGAAGACGAAAAAAGATACTTAAAAACATATGAGGTGAATATATAAAATGGCAGAAAACAAAGTGAAATTTGGTTTACGTAATGTGCACGTATGGCCAGTAACGTATGACAATTTAACGAATTCGATTACTTACGGAGAGGCAAGACGGTTACCCGGAGCAGTATCATTAACATTAGACCCAGCTGGAGACGCAGTAGAATTCAAAGCGGACGATGTTACTTATTACTTCAACCAAAACAACCAAGGATATACCGGGACACTAACTGTAGCAATGCTTCCTGATTGGTTCCGTGAGGAATTCTTGGGCGAGGTATTAGATGCGACTGACGGTGTTCAATTTGAAACATCACAGTCACAAAGTACACCATTTGCAATTGCTTATGAAGTACAAGGCGATGTAAAAGCACAACGCTTCTTATACTATTCTTGTAATGCAACGCGTCCTAGCTCAACTTATGAGACGGCAGACACAGGAGAACCACAAACAGACGAATTAGCGTTCAATGCTGGCCCTCGTTCAACAGACTTCATGATTAAAGCAAAAACTTTACCAGATAGTGCTAAATATGCGACTTGGTTCACTACACCTTGGGAGCCAAAGGTAGGGGTGTAGTTTATGCGCAAAACAATTAATATCGACGGAAGAGATGTCAAACTAGTATCACACGGAGCAACTCCCATCTTGTATAAGATGGAGTTTGGCTCCGATTTTTTTGCAGATGTCATTAAAACGGCGAAAGCTTTTGATGGAGCAACTGACGGGGAGAATCTCGACTTCAATGAATTGACTTATGAAGATTTAAATCAATTGGATTTATCAGTTTTATATCAAATGATTTATATTTTAGCAAAAAGCGGTAATAAAGACATTGATGAAATGTATGACTGGTTATCTGAATTTGACGAATTTCCAGTATTGGACTTTTTACCAGAAGTATTCGAAATGCTTCAACAATTGCTAACACGAAAAAAAAAATAGAAACGGATAGCGAAAGCGAGGAAGTCTTTACAACTGAAACCTTCTTAATGCTATCTAAACAAGTGGATATCAGTATTTCAGAGCTTGAAAGTATGACCATTGGCGGGCTGATTGACTATGCACATGAATATGCAGATCAAATGAGTAAATCAAAACAAGGTAAAAAAAATGATGTCCGAAAAGCGACTCAAAAAGATATTGATAGATTACTTTGACGGAGGTGAATAGATGGCTAATAAACGAATAAAAGGGATAACAATTCAACTAGGAGCGGATTCTAAACCTCTTCAGAAAGTTTTGAAAGATGTCGAAAAGAGCTCCACTGATATTTCAAAAGAATTGCGAGAAGTAGAACAGCTATTAAAGTTTAACCCGAATAACACGGTAGCACTGACGCAAAAACAAGAGTTACTTGAGAAGCAAATTGGTTCGGTAGCTGAAAAGTTGGATGTTTTAAAAGAGGCTGAGGCTGATGTCCAAAAACAATTTGAAAAAGGCGAAATCGCCGAAGAACAGTATCGGGCATTTCAACGTGAAATCGAAAAAACAGAGGACTATCTTGGCAACTTAGAAAACAAGTTGAAAGATACCGTCACAGAGCAAGAATCTATGAAAAAGTCGTCTCAGCAATTAAACAAGTTACTGAGTATAACCAATAGCGAAATTGATGATTATGCTGAAACGCTAGGCGATAAGTTAGTGAGAGCATTAAAAGAAGGAAAAGCGAGTTCTGCTCAATTAGATGTTGCGATCGACAAAGTTGGTCGGGCGGCACTTGGCGCAGATACTGACATTGACAAATTAAAAAACAGTATCGATGCCGTTGATGACGGTTCTTCTCTAAACAATTTACGAAAAGATTTAGATTTAGTCGAAAAAGAAGCAGATGAAGCATCTGAGAGTGCTGATAACTTAATCGGCGCCCTCGAAGGTGTGGCTGGGGCAATGGGTGCTGGGATTGGTTTGTCGGAAATTGGCGAACAGGCACTTGATTTATCGTCATTAGATACGACAATCGATATTTCTTTTGATGTCCCCGAAGAAAGTAAAGCAGTCATAAAAGAATCAATACGAGATATTGAAGCTTACGGCGTTGAAGGCGAAGAAGCGCTCGAGGGAATTCGGAGACAGTGGGCGTTGAATGCCGATGCATCTGATGAAGCGAATCAGAAAGTGATTCAAGGCGCTGGAGCAATTACGCGTGCTTATGCTGGTATTGACTTTGCTGAGTTGATTCAAGAAGTGAATGAAATTGGCTCAGAACTTGGCGTCTCAGACGAGGAAGCATTAGCGCTGACTAACTCATTACTTGCTATCGGTTTCCCGCCAGAACAAATCGACACAATTGCCGAGTATGGTAAGCAGTTGACCGAGGCGGGATATTCCGCCGAAGAAGTACAAGCGTTAATGGCTGCAGGTGTTAACACAGGTACATGGAACATCGACAACTTGCTAGACGGACTTAAAGAAGGTCGAATTTTAATTGGTGAGTTTGGTTCAGGTATCGATGATGCGACAGCTGAAATGCTAGAAGGTACTAAAATTTCTGCTGATCAGTTACAACAATGGGGTAAAGATGTTTCAGCAGGTGGAGAAGCAGGTAAAAAAGCAATGGAAGATGTTGCGCAGGCTCTGATGGACGTAGAAGATAAAACCAAACGGAATGAATTAGGAGTAGCGCTTTTTGGCACGATTTGGGAAGACCAAGGAGAAAACATTCTAGAAACGATTCTCAACATGGACGAACATTTAGTTTTGGCAGAAGATAGCCAACAAAAATTAAATGATACACTTAGTCGAATTGACGAAGATCCCATGGTTCAACTCAAAAATGCAATGAACGATATCAAAGTGACGCTAGAGCCGCTATTAGTGGTTGTTGCTGAATTGGTGTCAAAGGTTGCTGAATGGATATCTCAGAATCCTGAACTAGCGTCAAATCTGACGATGCTAGCCGTAGGAATCGGAATTGTATCCGGTGCAGTTATAGCATTAGCTGGAGCTTCCGCAATCCTTAGTGCCGCCAGTTGGCCAATTGTAGCCGTCATTGTGGCTATTATCGCAATTGTGGGCGCTTTAATTTACGCAATTCAAAATTGGGGCGAAATTACAGATTGGATTAGCGACAAGTGGGGCGCACTATCTGAGTGGTTCGGTGGCATAGCTGAAACGGTCAAAGGCTACTTTGATGATATGTTCAAAAGAGCATCCGAGAACTGGACGAACATTACTGAGGAAGCTGGAGAAATGGCTAGCGGAGTAAAAGAGAAGTTTACGGATATTAAGAGCGGCGCAATCGAGCAGTTCGAACGGCTAAAATCTGGTGTAATTAAAATCATCGAGGACGCTAAAGAAAAAGTTTCGGCAGTTGTTGAAAAAATCAAAGGCTTGTTTGACTTTGAGTGGAAAATGCCAAAGATTAAAATACCAAGCATCACTAAGACAGGTTCTAAAAGCATTTTAGGTGTGGAAGTTCCTACTTTTGGTATTGAGTGGTATGCAAAAGGCGGTATCATGACGAGACCAACAGTGTTCGGACAGAATGGTAATAATTTGATGGTCGGCGGAGAAGCGGGACCTGAGGCAGTATTGCCTTTAAATTCTGAAACATTGGCAGGCATCGGAGCAGGTATTGCTAAACATAGTGGTTTCGCTGATAAAGAAGCGATGGATGAGTTAATTTATTTAATGAGATTACTTGTTAAATATTCCAAAGATAGTGACGAGAATCCTATTAGCATTGACCTGGACGGCGTGAGATTCGCTGAACTTATCAGAGGTTACTTGGACGCGGAACGGGAACGAACTGAATTAAGAAATCAAAGATTGAACGGGGTGCCTAGATGGAATTAAAACGAGTTTATTTTGATGACATCGACTTATCCGCATTTGTCTTTATAGACGATGTACGCAAAAACCTCTACAACACAAAAAACGTGGTTGTAGAGGTCGATTTTACTATTATAGGAGATGTCCTAAATAAAATGGATGTGTTAAATGTCGCACTCCATACGAAAGAATCGAAGTTTTTACGGTACAACAAATTACCTTACAGAAAATTACTTTGCAAGATCGATGGAGAGATTGAATTAGAAGTTTTTAAAGATACTCGAAGGGGTACTATTCGATTTGTGTCTGACCATAATTATTGGATGAAAGACTATCAAGATGGACCTATTCCTTCATTTAGCAATGACTCGAACGGTGTAATTACCGTGATTAATCAAGGCACAGCACCAACCTATCCGGAGATGGCCATTGAATTTTCAGGCGATAACGGTTATTTAAACATTGTATCTCCGAACGGCTATCTGGAATTTGGAAGCAAGGAACAAATGGACATTGAGGACTTACCACAAAAAGAGGAAGTCATGAACGAGGAAATGCACCTGGAAGATATGGACGATTGGACGAAATTGACAGGAAATAACAATCCTAAGGGCAGTCCATGGGTGCCTGATTACAACAAATTAAATATCGGAACAGGTGTAGCTGGTCACAACGAATGGGGCGCTTACTTTAGCAAGTCACCCAATCCAAAAGCAGGTCATTACTGGAATACTTGGGGATATATTAAAGACTTTGCTGGTGACACAACGCTAGACCCAGCAGAATTTAATAATTTCGAATTACAATCACGTATCCGCTTCGAGGACTCAAGCGGGACTAAAAACAACACAGGAATGTATTTGATCGTGTTACTCGATGATGAGTATAGACCTGTGATGACAACATCCATGTATAACGTGGATGCAAACAGTAATGAAGTAACCGTCACGGCAAAAGTCAACGACTTTCGCGGAGGCGGGGATCGTCACAGTAAGATTATTCATACCGCTAGATTCCCAAACGGTTTCAATGGTTTGGTCAAAATGTACAAGGAAAAAGATGTATTCCACTGGATTTTTGACTCTAAGAAAAATCAAACAGTGGCAGGTTATAAAGTGAATGTAACCGAAACATTTAAAGTCGGAGACATTGCTTATATCCGTAACTCAGCTCAATACGGATGGCACTACAATGGCACTCGTCACAGTATTAAAGGTTTTACTAGAGGGCGCAGAAATGTTATTACAGGCGTACGTACACTCCAGGGCAAGAAACAATATGAAATATCCTATACAGGTGTAAAAATCTACTGGATGAACGAGGAAGATTTGACAGCGAATGCTTCGGGTGTCGGAAAAACACGGGAGCAAGTCGCCTGGGCTGAGGACGAGGTATCTCAAAAGAGAGTGGTTAACACTCAGCTAGCGGGATTGGTTGCGTCCAAAGTGCTTGTAATCGGCGGTACGTGGGACAACAGCAATCCTTTCACACATAATAATTTGATGTCGGTTGTCGTGCATCGATTAAACAATGATGTGAAATTTAAAGACATCACAAACACCTTTACAAAAGGCGATGTATTAACGATTGATAACAAAAACAATCAAGTGTTGTTGAATGGGTCAACGTACCAAGATTATTTTGACCCAGCCTCACAATTTTTTGATATTGATTTTGGGGAGACGGACTTACAAGTCATTGTCTCCGATTGGGCGCAGATGCCCACTGTAAACTTACAAATTGAGGAGCGATTTAGATAATGAACATTCAAATATTAGATAATTCGTTCAGACGATTAGCAATTATGACACCACATAGTGACCAAGGACTCACTTATTACGATGATAAACTCACCACCTCGATAAAAGGTGGTGTTTATAATTTTGACTTTAGAGTGGATAAAAAACATCCTGACCACGAGTATATTAAAGAGGGTAATATGTTAGCCTTTAAAACGCCAAAAGGCATCGATTTACTGATGACAATCATGAAAGTGGACGAATATACCAAAGGTGTTAAAGTCGTCTATACGGACGATACAACGCTGAATTTGATTAATAAGGTGGTCGAGGAACAACTAGCGCCAAAAGAAGAACAGCCTATTGAATTTTATATCAATAATATTTTGATGAAAACAGGCTGGGAAATTGGACTGAACGAGTCGGAAGAAAAGAAAATTTTAGAATATCCGAACACTGAAACAGCACTAGCAAGAATTAATAAAATTATTGAAGCATTTGGCATGGAACATTATTTTGAAACAGAAATCACACCGCCAGATGCACCTGATTTTAAGTTACATATCGTTAAAGAGCGCATCGAAGATGAAAAAGGGTTCCGAGTTTCTTCTGACGATTTATTAGACCACACAGGTCGACAAGTGAGCATTAATAATATCGCTACACGTTTAATCGTGCGTGGTGCTGAGATTAAAAAAGAAGCAACCATTGACCCAGCAACAGGAGAAAAAAGAATCGCCATTGACCCACAGCCCGTAGCAAATAAATATGATGCGAGTAAAAAAGGCGGAGCCACAGCTATTGTGAAAAGTGGTTGGTCTGAACGAGAAGTAGACCAATTCCGAATGAATCAAGCTGACCCGCCTTATGTTAATGGGAAATATATCGATGATTTTCTGAGACGCTACTTTCCTGACAGTCCAATAATTGGACACGGGGATTATGTTAAGCAGTCAGCTGATTATTTCGGTGTTGCAGTAGGTGCAGCGATAGGTGTGTGGTCGAAAGAATCGACATTCGGACGAGGCAGACCAGGAACAAGCCCTGATTTTAACTTTGGGTGTATTCGATATTTCGAAGGCAATCCAGGGAATTTCGGATCAGTTTCAGCGGGCGGTTCCTTGTGGCAGTCATTCGGCACGATTGAGAACGGAATCAATGCATGGATGCGACTGATTCGATATATATATATTGAGCAAGGCGCTTCTTACTACCGAGATTTCTTAAATAAATACAGTCCATCGGATGAAAATAACCAAGCCACGTTCAAGGATTTAATGTGGGGCGCTTTGAAGTCCTTTGGATATGCCATGCCAGATACAGCAATCAAACATAATTACTCAAAAGTAACAGACAACCCGCGAAATTTAAACATCGAGATACCCATCCAATACACTGGCGGAACAACTAAGCCGAACGCTCAAGTCAATGCTAAGACGGTACACGACACACGTATTGATAAAATGATTGAGTGGTTCCAAAGTAGACTAGGAAAAGTTACTTACTCGATGGCGAGAAGAAATGGACCAAATTCATATGATTGCTCAAGTGCGGTTTATTCGGCGCTTTTTCATGCTGGATTTAAACCTAATATTAGTTATCTAGGCTCAACTGTTTCGCTATGGTCTGACATTGGAGCTAATAAATTAATGCGGTCTATTCCACGTAATCAAGCAAGGAGAGGAGATTTGTTTTTATCGGGCGCTAAGGGAGCAGCTTCAGCGGGTGCTTCTGGGCACACAGGCGTGTTTTTAGACAACGACACAATCATTCATTGTACTTACTCAAAAAACGGCATTGCGACAACAGGAATGAATTATGCTGGTTCTCCACTATACTGTTTTAGATTAAATGACAAAGACGGTGGAGCAATCACGAATAATGGTACTGGATTAGATACATCACAACCGGCATTAGATATGTATGAAAAAGCAGTTCAACGCGCATTATCTCAAGTTGGTGGTCGTTATGTTTGGGGTGGAACGGCATTTAAAGCAAATGATTGTTCGGGATTGATTTATGAGTCTTATCGTCATGCTGGATTCCCAATCAACCATCGATGCACAACGGTATCGATTGCGAACCAAACATATCCATTCAAAAAGATTAGCAAGGCCGAAGCAAGGCGAGGAGACTTAGCTATCACAAATGGCGGTGGTCATGTTGAAATACTACTAGGAACGCCAAATTCAGGCGCTGGTGTGGTTCATGCGGCCAACGAAGCGCTAGGAATACTAACACAAAAGAATCATGTTGGTAGAGTCTTAGGATATTATCGAGTACAAACAGGATAGGAGGACAAAATGAGTACAACCGAATTTTTGAAGAAAATTAAATCAGGCGCAATTTTAGGTTGGGAGCGTCATCGTATTTTGCCTTCTATCACTGGTGCTCAGGCGATTTTAGAAGGTGCATCAGGCACATCCAAGCTAGCGCAAGCGCCTTATTACAACCAATTTGGCATTAAAGCGAGTGATGACTGGACTGGTAAAAAAGTACCAATGATGACTTGGGAAGAAATAAACGGCAAAAAGGTTTATGTGGAAGCAGATTTCAGATGGTATGACAGTATCGAAGAATCCGTCGCAGACCATGCTGCGTTTTTTACAAGCACTGACTGGCGTAAAAACAATTACAAGGAAGTAGTCGGGGAGAAAGATTATCGCAAGGCCGCTAGAGCGTTACAAAATGCACCACAAGCATATGCAACTGACTCAGACTATGCAAATAAATTAATTACACGTATAGAATCGTATGGATTGCGTGCATGGGATGAGGAAGCATTTTCAGGAGATGTCGCAGGCGGTTTAGAGCCTGTTTCGTCTGAAGGTGCAATGATCACACCCACAACTGAGACGGATGTAGTCGGTAGATATAACATTGAGGACTTGGAGTATAAAGATGATTTATTACATAGTCCAAAAGGCGAGTCTGTAATTTACAACCCAACTTTAAATGATGCGTACGGATTCCAAACGAAATCAGGCGATGTCTTATGGATTGACCATGTTTTAGAAGTCAATTCCGAAGACCCGCAAGAAATTATGGACGAAGCGGTTAAGTATATGAAAGAAAACGCACAGCCTGATGCACAATATCGTGTCAAGCTGAAGCATTTACCTGACAATATTTCAATCGGCGATACAGGGATGTTTGTAGACCACAAATTCAACCCGCCACTTTACATTGAAGCACGTATTTTAGAAATCGTTACGAGTATCTCAAACCCTGAAAACGACAGCGTTGTTGTGGGGAATGTGCGAGAAGTTAAATCTCAGACGGATGCAAGTATCAGAGCTTTGCAAAAAGAATTACAAGACACTCGTGAGAAGTTAGTCGATGATTACTTTGCTCAAAAAGAGCTAGGAGTATCGATTCAAGCTAACAACGGATTGGCGCTAATCGACACCGGAGTGACACATGCAATTGAATTAATTGCAGAACCGCAAAACAAAATTAAGCTAGTCGCAAATACGCCGTACAAAATTAATTTAAATGCACCAATCGGAGAAAATGTTCGTACTTACGAATTGACTGGTGAATTGTTAGACAATATTTTTATGGCGGAATTTAATGATATAGTCAATCCAATCGTTGTTGAACCAGAACCAGAAATCGACGAGGAATTAATTTCAGGAATCGTTGGAGACGACAATAATAATGAAACAGTTGAGAATCTTCAAGGGGACAAAACAGCTATCGTTGACAGCGTGGCAGACTTTACTGGATTACGAGTTAAAGAATTAAACTTTAAATTTTATGATACGACTGGGGCTTTAGTCCACGAGGAAGATGTACCAGTCAATATCAACTCAAAAATTTCGCACTCAGTTTTTAAAGAGGACGTTATTTTTGCGTCAATGGCTATCACATCAAAAGCGGATGTTACAGTCCAAGGGTTGAGTTTCAAGGAGCCAAGTATTTTTGGAGACGGAGCAAAGACCACAGACTTAATAGCGCACTTTAATTTTGATATTCCACACAATTACATTTGGACACGAGTATCAGATGATGATGATGCTGATTTACTGTGGAATGACCGAAATAAATTCAATAATTCAAACATTTTAAAAATAACGATTGAAGATGTTAATGGCGACAAATCGACATTTATTTTGACAGTTTATGACGAAAACGGGAATGTCATCGCTGGAACATCGGAAACTGTAAAAGTAGACAAGTCTCCTGACAAAATCAGCGCAGAAGTCGAAGAAGCGATACTCGAAGGAGAAAGACTCAAGCAAATAGCTGAGCAAGCTTACGAGGATGCAGTTGCTGAAGCTAAGCGGATTGCCGATGAAGAAGATGCTTTGATTAGAGCTGAGATTGAACAAGAAATATCTGCTGTTGAGGAAGAACTATCAACTGCTAAACAAGATGCGACCAACAAAGCTAACCAAGCATTAGCAGAC
This sequence comes from Aerococcaceae bacterium DSM 111022, assembly GCA_015863195.1. Lineage (GTDB taxonomy): Bacteria > Bacillota > Bacilli > Lactobacillales > Aerococcaceae > DSM-111022. Next base: position 62,800 of record JACBXO010000001.1, read on the forward strand.
GCTAAAGCTCATGCTGAAGCAGAAGACGCTCGCATTAAACAGGAAATCGAATTAGAAGTTAATGGTGCAATAGAGATTGCCGAACAAGCGAAAGCTGACGCAGTATCGAAAGCTAATCAAGCTTTGGTGGACGCTAAGGCTCACGCTGATGCAGAAATACAAGCAAGTAAAGAACATTTTGACGATTTAATCGAAGAAGTGGAATCAGACGTTGCTGACGCACAATCGACAGCCAATAGTGCGGTGGAGCAGATTGATACAGCAGTAACAAATGCTGGGTTTACAAGCCTAGATGAAACGCTTGGTAGCATTCAATCAATCTCAAATACAGCTATAGGAAATGCACAAGATGCAATGAGTGATGCAAGTACAGCAGTATCTAATGCAAACCAAGCAAAAGCAGATGCAAGCCAGGCAAAAGAAGATGCTCAGACGGCTATAACACAAGCTGGACAAGCCGCATCTTCAGCCAACACAGCAAAAACAAATGTCCAGACAGCTATTGATAACGCTCAATCGGCATTAACGACAGCGGGAAATGCTAAGACTACTGCTGATACTTTGTCGGTTACGGTAAGTGATTTAGAGGGTGAATTAGAACTAAAGGCTAGTCAAACTGAAGTAGATGGTATAAGTGGTACAGTATCGAGTCATACGACTACAATTGGTCAACATGCGACCGCTATAGCAAGTAAAGCTGATAAGACCGTTGTAGACACGCTGTCTGGAACCGTTTCTAATCAGGGAACATTAATTAGTCAAAATGCAACAGCCATATCTAGTAAAGCTGAGTCAGAATTAGTCAACACGATTAAAGGAACAGTTGATACACACACGACAGAAATTAGTCAAAATGCGACAGATATAGCAACTAAAGCGAGCTCTACATCAGTAAATTCCTTAACTGGTAGAGTAAGTACAGCAGAGACAGGTATTTCGGCTAATGCGGATGCTATTAAACTTAAAGCTAGTCAAAGCTCTGTGGACACCTTGACAGGTAGAGTGGGTACAGCTGAGACCAGCATATCAGCTAACGCTACTGCTATAGGACTTAAGGCTAACCAGACTACCGTTAATGCTCTGACAGGAACAGTCAATACGTTAAGAAGTGAATTTGATGTGACTGCTGGTCAGATTAGCAGTAAGGTATGGAAATCAGATATTGAAACGGCGGTAGCTGGAATTGAAATTGGTGGGAGAAATTTAGTTCTAGACAGTAAAAATATTCCTAGATACCTTCAAACTAGACCTTATACTACAATTACTTCCACAAATGTTGATTCAGTAGACGGGCAACCTGATGGTTGGAGGTTTTATATTAATGGGAGAGGCGAACCATCAAATAGACTACGAGCTATAATTAGGACGTATCTATCACCTAATACTCAATATACATTATCAGTTACCGTTAAAGAAAATCGTAATATCACTTTAGAAGTGGATACTCTTCAAAGTGATGAAGTAGTAACTATTAGACCTAGTCAAACAAAAAGGGTAAGCCTTACCACTATGTCAGATGATGCGGGTCAATTACAAATAAGGTTTCTAACATCACAAGTGGATATACTGGCGATGTATATTGATATATCATTATGGGGTTTGAAAATCGAAAAAGGTAATAAAGCATCTGATTGGTCTCCCGCTCCAGAGGATGCTACAACTCTTATCAACCATGTGGAGTCTGAATTAACACAAAAATATGATTCCATAATAGCAACAGTATCTAGTATTGATGGGCGAGTAACAACTCAAAAACAAACGATTGAAGGTTTGGAAACTACTATTCAATCTACTCAATCTGATTTATCTGGAACACAAACTTTATTAAATCAGACGAAACAAACGGTAGATAGTCGTACAAGTGTTCTCGCACAATTAAGAACTGATGTGGATGGTAAAGTTACAACCACCAAATTTAACACTTTGGAGTCTACTGTTGATGGAACAGTTGCTAGAGTGGGCAATGCTGAGGGTAAAATAAGTCAAATTGAAACAAGTGTAAGTGGTTTACAATCTACCGTTGCCAACAAAGCAAGTCAGACGCAAGTTACTCAGTTAGCGGATGGGTTGAGTAGTGTGGTTACTGACTTGGATAACTTAGAGATTGGTGGGCGGAATTATGCAGTTGATAGTTTAAATATTCCTAAATATTTTCAGGCGAGACCCCAGACCGAAATCACAACCACAACGCCTAATGTGAAGGTGGGAGATAATGAGGGTGGTTGGAGATTCATAGTTCATGGTGGTGTAGGTCAGAGATTGAGAGCTTTAATACGTCACTCTAATTTAGAACCTAATACTGAGTATGTAATTTCGGCTACTATTAAAGAAAATAGAGCTATTAAAATGGAGATAGACACTTTAGAAACAAGAGAGACTGCCTCACTAGGTTATAATGAAACTAAAAGAATATCATTAAGGACAGTGAGTAGTGGTACTGGAATGGTGGACTTTAGATTTCAAACATCAGAAGTAGATATGTACGCCTCATATATTGATGTTAGTGTTTGGGGTTTGAAAATAGAAAAAGGAAACCAAGCCACAGATTGGACACCAGCTCCAGAGGATACTCAATCTCAAATAACCCAACTCTCAAACAACATCAATCTTAGAGTAACAAAAGGTGATGTGCTAAGCCAAATTAATATCGAAGCGGAACGAACATTAATTCAGTCGAATAAGTTGGTGTTGGATGCAAATTCTGTCGTGTTCACAGGTAATGCGTTTATACCTAGTGCACAGATTCAAAGCGTACACGCTGATAAAATAAACGCTGGAACAATTAATTCAGCAAGAATAAACGCAAGTGAAATAGTAACAAGCGGACTTACTACAAATGTAATTAAAGCAGACCATATTCAAACAAGCACAACCACTATCGATAAACTATTTGCTACCGATACTATGGTTAATCGACTAACAGCTAAGACGGCATTTATCAACAGCATTAAGGCAGTTGAAATTGACGCTAGCAAAATAACGAGTGGTACGATTAATACAGCGAGATTGAACGCAACTGATATTGTCACCAATGGACTAAGCGCTGACGTAGTGGAAGCAACTCATATAAAATCTAATAATGCTTTGATTGACAATATATTTGCCAATCAAGCGTTAGTTGACAGATTGTGGGCTAAATCAATCTGGACAAATAAGATTACCGCAATGTCGCTTGACGCTAGTCAGATTAAAGCTGGAACAATTAGTACAGCTAGATTGAACGCTAGTGATATTGTAACAAGTGGTTTAACAACTAATGTAGTGACCTCAACTCATATAAAAGCTGATAGCGCTCTATTCGAGACGTTATTTAGCACCACTTCGGCTACGTCAAGGCTTGTGGCTCAGGGTGCGTGGATTGAAGATGCTAATATTAAAGGTATAAATGCAAGTAAAATTAATGCTGGAACAATAAGTGCTGATAGAATATCTACAAACTCATTAGATAATGTGATGATAGGTGGAGGGAATTTAGTCTTAGATAGTAAAAATATTCCTAAACATATCGAAACAAGACCTTACACTACGTTTAATTCCGTAACTACCGATACAGTAGACGGGCAACCTGATGGTTGGAGGTTTTATATTAATGGGAATAGTGACCCAGCAAGTAGGCTACGAGCTATAATTAGGACGTATCTAACGCCTAGAACTCAATATACAGTATCTATCACTATAAAAGAAAATCGTGGAATTACTTTAGCAGTGGACACTTTTTTAGATGATGAAACAATAGCCATTGGACCTTATGAAACAAAGAGAGTAAGCCTTACCTCTATGTCTGATGGTGACGGTCAATTCCAACTAAGATTTTTAACATCACAAGCAGATAGGTTTGCGTCGCACATTGACATATCATTATGGGGTTTGAAAATCGAAAAAGGAAATAAGGCTACAAGCTGGACACCAGCTCCAGAGGATATTGTAAATGATTTAGGGTCTAGTGGAAAAGTTGAGATTCATGGTGGAAACATCAAAGCTGACACGCTAGATGTTGGTGCTATAACTGGTGATAAAGCTAAGTTTTTAACGCTTAGTTTCGAGTCGCTAAATAGCAACATGAAGTTAAATTCTGGAGCTATCAGAATACAGAACAGTTCTGGTGATTTTGCAACGATGAATACTATTCCAGAGTTTAGGTCTCAAGATAGCGCTGGTACGGCGGCTATTATGGGGAAAGGTCGTTCTCATTATTATAGTGGAAATCAGCCAAGATTCTACATAGGCTCAAACCTAGATGGTTTAAGTCAATACGGTGTACACATCGCAAAGAATCAAACTTGGGGGATCTATCGCCCTTCAGATAGTTATGGTGGAACACCAGCCCAATACTATAACACTCCAACAGGATGGGGAGCTGTTCAGGTAGTTGAAGAGCTAATGAGATTAGGTCATGTGTCAAGTAACTTCAATACAGCATCAGCATTTATTCGAAACCTTAATGGATGGGGAAATTCATGGCCAGTATTACAGCCAGGGGAACCCGTTATGTATAAGGAGGCAGTCGCTGGTAACTCATCAGGAGTTGAAAGAATCTGGACTATGGGGACATCATCGAACGGTTCAACAAGAGTTTATTCGCATGTTTACCATGTATTCGAAGGCGGTACAACAGGTACTTCTGACAGAAGGCTTAAACATGATATAGAGCCAACTCAGGTAGAAGCATTAGCCCATATCGAGAGCCTATCCTTCAAGAAGTTCAGATGGAACAGAGATAATCGATTTGAACCACTAGGATTAATTGCACAAGATAGTGGGATTATAAGGGTTCCAGATGATGAAATGGAAGGATTCGACATTCAAAGAGCTATCATGTTAGGGCTTAAAGGTGTTCAAGAGTTACAAGCAATCGTTAAAACTCAGGCTGAAGAAATCAAACAACTAAAGGAGATTATTAATCAATGAAAAACTACGAAATTGCGAATATAAATAATGCACTAGCAAGCTTAGTCGACCAAAAGTTAACAGGTCGACTAAAGTTCAAATTGTTTAAAGTAAAGAGAGCTTGTGAACAAGCCCTTGAATTGGTCTATGAGACTATGGAGGGGGTTGACGCTGAAGCTGAGCGATTAGAAATTTTAAATGAAGAACAGGAGTTAAAGCTTGATAAGTTTACTTTGGATGAACTGGAAAGTTTGCCATTAAGTATGAAAGACATTGGGAATTTGGCTCCAATTATTGATTTCGGCGAAGAATTAGAGGGGGTAGAATAGTATGAATGGAACAATTGAAAAATTTATTGTAGTAGTAAAATCAGGTGAGGTTGAAAAACCGGTATATGTCTATGAATTTAGCGCGAACGAAACAAATGATGTCAATCAGGCAACCAAATATGACACACAGGAAGAAGCTGTACAATCAGCTGATTTATTGAATCAAATGGCTACATTGCGGAATACTGGTCAAACCTTTGAAGCTAAAAAAATCACTACTATTATAGAAGGAGTGGAATAATATGAATGAACATATCTTAGGGAGCACAACAAGTTACTTTATTGTTGGTACTAAAGACGAGAATACATTCCCCGTAAGAGTGAATGGATTTAGTGCTTATCGTGCGAATGATATTCAATCCGCAACGTGGTATCAAGACAGCGCTACTGTCGTTCAAATGGCAAATCTATTAACGACGTTTGCTCAACTAAATGGCGACAGTACGGTGTTTGAGGGGCGCAAGCAGATAATTGAATATGCTGAGGTTACCGAAGAAACTACTGAACAAGGAGCGGTCTAATGATTGGAGAGTGACGATGGAAATCTTAACAACGTTCTACAATGACGCATTTAACAATCCGGTGGTTTGGCTATATGGTGCGTTAGTAGTAAGCGATATTTTCTTAGGGAACATCATCGCGTGGACAACAAAAATATACACCAGCAAAAAAGGCATCATAGGCGCGATTAAGCACTTAGGTGTCTTTTTTGTTGTCATGCTTTTATTGCCGATGGTGTCAGCGGTCTCGGAGTCGAGCGCTATTTCTATCAGTATTGTCGCGTATTTGTGTTACTTGTATGCGGTCAGCGTGATCGAGAACCTAGCGAAATTAGGTTTTCCGATTCCTGACCAAATTACAGACAGGTTGACGCAAGTAGTTGAAAGCAGACTGCAAATTCAAATTGATGATGGCGAAGAACAAAAAATTACCGCAACAATGACACAAAATTTGGACGCAGAAGGTCGTCCGAAAGGAGATAAAAATGAAACTGAGTAATCAAAATTACGACGCATTGAAATGGATCGTGCAAGTCGTTATGCCAGCTTTAATTGTAGCAATCGGTACTATCGGTGGAGCGGTCGCTTGGGAACATACAGAGCTAACTATGACAGTGCTGGGGGCAATTACCACGTTCATGGGTGCAAGCTTAGGCTTATCATCAGCTGAATATTATAAAGACGAGGCGGACAAATAGTCCGTCTTTTTATATGGAGGTAATTGAATGGTATTAAAATATACAGGTCACACGCTATCAGATGACACGATCCAAAAGATTACCAGAGTAGCCAAGAAGCACGACTTCCCACTTGATTATGCGATTACACTTTTGCATTTTGAAGGCTTGTGGGGCAACTCGGAAGTCGCAAAACTCAACAACAACTGGGGCGGAATGACGTGGACGGGCGACCCTTTGCGTCCATCAGGAATTAAAGTATCAAAGGGTACAGCAAGACCAGCTAACGAAGGTGGTCATTACATGCGCTATGCGAGTATGGATGATTTTCTCGAAGATTGGGCTTATTTGTTGCGAGATGGTGGTATTTATAAAGTCGCAGGTGCTAAGACGTTTGATGAAGCAATCAAAGGTATGTTTAAGGTCGGTGGGGCTAAGTACAACTATGCCGCTTCTGGTTACGACCATTATTTAAAAGGTATGCGGGCAAGACGTGAAGCTATTAATCAAGCAAATAACGGTGGTTTAGACGATTTAATCAAAGGAGTGAGTGAATCTATGGCAGTAACAGCAAAGCAGGTTCTGAATGTTGCTAGGGGCTTAATTGGCGCAACCAAGTATGGTGCGACCCACAAGAAGTTGATTAATGATTACAACAAGGTAACGCCTCGTCCAGTCGGATATGCAGTGACTTATAATGACGATTGGTGTGATGCTTTTGTCACGGTAGTAGCAGATAGAGCAGGTGCGACTAGCTTAATCGGTCGTGAGTGTGGTGTGGAGCGACACAAATCCATATTCAAACAGAAGAACATTTGGTTAGGTTTAGTCAAACCACAAGCAGGAGACATCGTCATTTGGCGATGGGATGGGAATCGTAATGGATTCGCTAATCATATTGGATTTGTGGAATCCATATCAGGAAACACGATCACTACGATTGAAGGAAACACCTTTAAAGGCGGTGTGTCACAGGTAGGGCGCAACACTTATCCGTGGAACGCTCAAAGCATTCAAGGGTATGCACGTCCGAAGTATGGGACATCCACAGTGACACCCGAAGCAACAGCTAAGAACGAGAAGAAAGTATCTCAGCATTTTGTGGTGACGATTGATAATTTACGAGCTTTCCAAGAACCAACAGCGACATCTAAGTTAGTGGAAAACATTAAGAAAGATTATGTTAAAAATATTGATGTAACTATTGAAGCGGAAGGCTACTTGTGGGGCGGATGGATTAGTTCCGCAGATGGTAAACGCAGATATACCACACTTAAGACATTGGACGGAAAACGCAAGTTCGTTGACTTGAAAGACGAAACAATTTCTCATGGTGGGAAAATTTACACCGAATACCTAGCGTTACAAGATAAGGTGTCAGACGATCAACCAGTTGGTGGCGACACACCAAAAGTCGGAAACGGTCAAGTTGAGATTGATGGAACGGTGTATGACGTGGAATTAAAAGAAATCAAATAAATAAAATAACCCTCTATCCTTTATGGACGGAGGGTTATTTTATTTTGTATATTTTATAATAAAGCGTGATATAATAAATAAAAGGCTTAGGAGGGTAATTATGGAGTTGATAGTAGCGGGCGTTTCAGCACTTGTAGGTTTTTTAATATCACATATTTATTATAATCACGAAAAAAATAGAAATAAACACGAGAAAGCGATAGAAGTCGCAAAAGAATTTGAAACAATCTTAAATTCAGATCATTTTATCGTACAATCAGTCTTTAGCGAGATTATAGAAACTTTGGAATTTGAAGATAAATTTACATTTTTGCAAAACGATGTAGCTGCTTTGAGTTTTACAAAGCAGGAACTATATACTTATTTTAGTGAAAATGAAGTTGAAAAATATAAAAATTTTAATAAATATACTAATGTAACGTTCATAAAAATTTTATCAAAACACTATACGGAAACGAATTCTGATGAGAGGTTTTTTGCAAGTGTCATATCTCAGTTTGATTCTAGTAAAACATTGGATGTAAACATTAAAGAATTTAAAGATAATCTTAAAAATTCTAAGGAAACAGACCAAAGTGATGAATCTAATAAAGAATTGTTTAAAATTCAAATGAAAATTCAAACAGATCTGAGAATTTATGTGATTAATTTATTTAAAAAATTTAATGTTTCTTATAATCATGTATTTAATAAATTAGAGTGGATGAGCATGTATTTCGTTACAGGGGTAGCAGATAGCGACGCGGTCTATAAATCATTGCATCAAGTATATTTTGTTCTAATGAAGTGTTTCTATATTGAAATCGCTATGAAAAATGATAAGGAAGTATATGATAGGTACTTTACAAACATCACCAATCTGTACAAAATTTGGCGTTTAAAATACAATAAAGAAAAAGCTAGCTTTGATGAAATTGCCAATAATGCAGAAAGAGCTCATAGCAAAATAAAAAAGAGAGTGTAAACACTTTTTTAAAATACAATTTTTGTGTATAATGTGAATAAATGCAATATATAAAGGAGTGTTCATATGTGGATTCCAGAGATACTTACATTTGAAGATGATGATAAAAAAGAAACGAAAGAAACAAAATAATTTAAAAAATTTTTTTACATTAAATATATCACTGTGATATATCAATACTGTCCTGAGTTCACCAACCCTGGGACATTAACCCAACCTCTTAACGAGTGTTGGGTTTTTATTTGCGTTCAATTTCCCATTCGAATCCATCTATCTCGAATAGTTCCTATTTACAAACAGAACGTTTGTTCGTATAATTACGAACGAGGTGATAGCTCTAAAAAGGGGCAAATAAGGGGCAGAATCATCACTGTTTTATGAGTTGTGATGATGCCTAATGAAAATTAAAGGTTGTTATATCAACGGTTGTGAGTGCCTGTTAGTTCTGATGAATTTCGTTGTTATATCTTAGCTCAATATAAATAATTAATTGTTTATTTAGCACTCTCCATAAATTGGAGGGTGTTTTTTATTTACTAAAATAGTTTCTGATTGAATGTACAATTTTTGTATCAAAGATATTTGAACTATACTTTAAAAAAAGCGGTTAGGTAGACTTTTGTATGATTGCGTAATGCCTTGATATTCTCTATAATTAAGTAAAGAGGTGAGCAAATGAAAGATGTAACAGGTTCTGCAGAAGAGAAGAAGAAAGGCACTAAGAAACGAAATATGCGTTGGTTATATATACCGGCACTTATTGGTCTAGCAATTTATTATTATATTGCTTTGCCGGCAATTCATTATGCGGCAAGAGAATTTTGGTTCTTTTTATTTATTATTACAGTGATTGTGGTTATTATTGAACTGATTAATGATGGTTATGGTGCAATTACTAAATTAAAAAGTGATAATTCAGTGGAAGTAAGTTTTGATAAAGACAATAATCCATTCAAATTAAAAAAATATAAATTTATTTTATTCTTTTGGTTATTGGTAGTTATTATAGGTGGGGGAGCATATTTAATCATTTCGCCTGTATTCTTTGCGGATAATTACGCAAATATGATTACAGTTGAAACGAAGGATTTTGCTGAAGATTTTCCTGAAACAGATTTAAATCAAATACCATTAGTGGACCGAGATACGGCTGAAAGATTGGGAGACCGCCAATTAGGTGCTTTAACTGATTTAGTATCTCAGTTTGAAGCGGCACCAGATTATACACAGATTAATATTGATGGTGCTCCATACCGAGTAACTCCATTGGAGTATGCTGGTTTCTTTAGATGGGTGAATAATTTCCGTGATGGAATTCCAAATTATATTCGCGTTGATAATGTAACGGGAGATGTTTCTATTGAGACGCCACCTGAGTCAATTAAATATAGTTATTCTGATTTATTTAACCGCGATGTAATGCGTCGGTTAAGGTTCCAATATCCATTTACAATATTTGAAGCGCCTTCTTTTGAAGTAGATGATGAAGGTATTCCATATTATGTTGCAACCACTTATGAGCGTAACTTCTTTATCCGTGAACCAGAACCATCTGGTGTTATTTTACTAAATGCTATGACAGGTGAAACAGAGCATTATGACTTAGGGAATGTGCCTAGTTGGGTTGACCGTGTTTATAGTGCGGATTTAATTCTGCATCAGTTAGAAATGAGAGGACATTATTCAGGTGGTTATTTTAACTCATTATTTGCTAAAAATGGTGTAACACAGCCGACAGCAGGTTATAATTATCTGCCGATGTATGATGATTTATACTTATATACCGGAATTACCTCAGTTGTTGCCGATGAATCGAATATTGGTTTCGTATTAGTGAATATGAGAACAAAGGAATCGACGATGTATCCTTTAACAGCGGCTGAAGAATTTTCAGCAATGCGTTCAGCAGAAGGTAGTGTGCAGGAGACTGAGTATACGGCAACTTTCCCATTACTCATTAATATTGGTGGTAGACCAATGTATATTTTAACATTGAAAGATAATGGCGGTTTAATCAAAGAATATGCTTTAGTAGATGCACAAAATTATCAAAATGTTATTACTGCATCAAATGTTAACACATTGATGCAAAATTATGCTTTAGAAAATCCAGTAGATGAAACTGCGATTTTAGAAGCAACTGATTTAGAAGAGCTAGAAGGACAAATTGAAGATATTCAAGCAGTAGTAGCTGATGGTGAAACAGTCTATTACTTTATGTTAGATGGTACTGTTTATACTGCAGAACTAGCATTGAATAAACAACTACCTTTTGTGGAGTCAGGAGATAGTGTAATCTTCAAAGCAGCGGAAAATGGTCAAGTAATTGAATTTGAATTAGCTGAGTAGTCAGTGTTAATACAAAAGGATGGTTTATATGATTAAAATTGGAATTATAGGTTATGGAAATTTAGGCCGTGGTGTGGAATTAGCGATTAAACAACAATCAGACTTAGAATTAGTGGCTATTTTCTCACGACGCGGTAAAGAAGGGGTAAAACCAGTTGATGAAACTGTAATTGTTGAACACGTTGATGCAATACCCTCTTATCAAGGTAAAATTGATGTAATGGTATTGTGTGGTGGATCAGCAACTGACTTACCAATACAGACACCTGAATATACAAAGTATTTCAATACAGTAGATAGCTTTGACAACCATAGTCAAATTCCAACACATTTTGAACAAGTTGACGAAGTGGCTTTAGAAAATGAAAAAGTAGCTGTGATTTCAACTGGATGGGATCCAGGATTATTCTCATTGACACGTGTATTGATGGAATCAATCCTTCCTGAAGGGGAGACAAATACTTTTTGGGGTAAAGGGGTTAGTCAAGGTCATTCAGACGCTGTGAGGCGTGTAGAGGGCGTTAAACGTGCAGTTCAATATACGATACCTTCAGATGATGCGATGAATAAAGTCCGTATTGGAGAAGGAAGTAATTTAACTACAAGAGATAAGCATTTACGTGAATGTTTTGTTGTACCTGAACATGGTGTGGATACAAACGAAATAGAAAAACAGATTGTAACAATGCCGGCTTATTTTTCTGAATATGAAACTGTCGTTCATTTCATCGATGAAGAGACGTTTGATCGAGATCATTCAGCCATGCCACATGGAGGTTTTGTTATTCGTTCGGGTGAGACTACGGAAGGAACACGTCAATTAATTGAGTTCAGTTTAGCTTTAGAGTCAAATCCTGAATTTACAGCAAGTGTCCTAACAGCATGTGCAAGGGCCGCTTATCATTTACATGAAAAAGGTGATTTTGGAGCAAAGTCGATTTTAGATATTCCAGTTCGCTATCTATCAAACAGACCTTATTCAGAGCTATTACAAAAATTTGTTTAATTTCGTATGAATTTATTAATGCCCTCATATCATATTGGTATGGGGGTTATTTTATTGTAATATCTTACAAACAAAAAATTAGGGAAGACATGACTGATATATGGTAGAATAAATGAGATAGAAGAGGTGATAAGATGCGTGATTTACCTATTGGTTTTTTAGATTCTGGTTTTGGTGGACTTACAGTGGTCAGACAGAGTTTAAAGCAATTACCAAATGAATCAATTATTTATATCGGAGATAGTGCTAGAGCACCTTATGGGCCAAGACCATTATCAGAAGTTAAAAAATATATAAAACAACTCACTCAATTTTTAATGAATAAAGGTATTAAAATGTTAGTAATCGCTTGTAATACCGGTACTGCTGCGGCTCTTAATGAATTGAAAGATGAAATATCAATTCCAGTTGTTGGAGTAATCCATGCTGGAAGTCGCTCGGCTATAAAAATGACAAATAATCAAAAAATTGGTGTTATCTGTACTCAAGGAACTGTAGAAAGTCATTTATACCAATCGGTGATTTTGAATAAAGAGAAAAATGTCGAAGTTTATGAACATGCCGTTCCAGAATTTGTAAAAATTGTTGAAGAACAACGTATTCAAGAACCTGAGACAATGGCAACAATCAAACAAGATCTTTTGCCATTAAAAGAACGGAATATTGATACGCTAGTTTTGGGTTGTACACACTACCCATTGATGCGACAAGAAATTCAGTCAGTAATGGGACCAGAAGTGACATTGATTGACTCTGGTGCTGAGACGATTAGTGAAGTAAGTGCGCTATTGGATTATTTTAATTTAAGTCGTACATCAAGCGATAATGATCTTAATCCAGCTACGCAAACTTATTTTACAACGGGTGATGGAACAGACTTTGCAAAATTCACACAAAAGTTGTTTAATCAGCCAGATTTACAAGTGCATGAAGTTGAAATAGTAGGAGATGAACTCGTTGATAATAGCAACGCATAATAAAGGCAAACTACATGAATTCGAAGTAATGTTTAAAGAACTTGATTTAACACTATCTCTTGAAACAATGGAAAATTATCCTGAGTTGGCTGAGGTTGAAGAAACAGGAGTTACTTTTGAAGAAAATGCTAGGCTGAAAGCAGAAACAATCGCAAAATTAACGAATCAAATCGTCTTGGCAGATGATTCAGGTTTAGTAATACCAGGATTGAAAGGGGAACCTGGGGTTTATAGTGCGCGTTATAGTGGAGAATCCCATAATGATCATAAAAATAATTTAAAAGTATTAAGTGAACTAGCAACTCGTTCTCCTGAAAATCGTGAGGCATATTTTGTTTCATGTATAGTTGTAAGTTTTCCTGGGAAAGAATCTTTAGTCGTCGAAGGACGAGCTTATGGTGAGATTTTAGAAGAATTGACAGGAGACCAAGGATTTGGTTACGATCCTTTATTTTATATTCCAAGTCTGAATAAAACATTTGCTCAGATGTCAACGGAAGAAAAAAATGCTTTAAGCCATCGCGGTGCCGCAATTAAGCAATTAAGCAATGAATTACCAAAATGGTTGAAGGAGAATGAGTTAGGATGAAATTTTTAGTGATGAGTGATAATCACGGTCGCTATTTAAAAGTTCAAGAAGTGATTGACACATGGCGTGATAAAGTAGAGTATATTTTTCATACAGGAGACACAGAATTTCCTTCTGATGATGTGATTTGGGATAAAGTTGACGGTGTCGTTACAGGAAATATGGATTTTGACCGAGGTTACCGTAAACAAATGGTAGTAAGTACACCTGTAGGTAATGTGTTTTTAGCGCATGGTCATTTATTAGGCGTAAACCGAGGGTACAAAGAGATTTTTGAAGCAGGAAAAAAACAGAACGCTGATTTTATCTTTCATGGTCATACGCATCGTTTATATGCTGAATATATAGATGGAGTACTTTTAATGAATCCAGGGAGTTTAAATCAATCGAGAGGTGAACACCCAGAACGAACATTCGCGGTCGTAGATGTTTTAGACGAAAAAATTGAAATACAATTTTATGATGATGAAAGTCAACCAATTGAACGACTTCATTATGTTTTTAATAGATAAAAAATGAGCTAATAAGATTTCAGGTCTTATTAGCTCGTTTTTTAGTCTACACTGTCGTAAACTGAGTTAGGAATATCGATACTATTGTTTTCGAATGCTTTTAGATATTCTCGGTAGAAAATACTTTCGTGTTTATATTGTTCACCATTTTTAACAGTAAAAGTAATACGATAATTGAAAGTTTGTTCTAAACCACGAACGAATCCAACTAAATCTGGATCATCGACTAGAACATCATTATATTCTAGACGAATATTTTCTGTCGTTTCTTGAACAACTGATTCTAATAATCCGATAGGTGTACCATCTGCAACAGGTAAGTCTAAGTTAATCGAACGTGATTGTCTGCTTTGATTATTAACGATTATAACTGCACTATTGGGAATAAAGAACATTTCACCTGATGCAGCCTTAATTTCTGTTGTACGAATACCAACGCTCACAACCGTCCCGGTAATGTCTTCTTCAGGTAGAGTGACTAGATCGCCAATTTCATAATAGCCTTCAAAAATGATGAAGAATCCATTAATTATGTCTTGAATTAATTCTTGAGCACCAAAACCAATTGCTACCCCCGCAATACCAGCACCAGCTAATAATGTACCGATTGGAATGCCGATTAATGTTAATAGCCAATAGAAATAGACAAAGTATAGTATGTAGATAATGGCATTACGCATTAAGTTTGCAATAGTTTCTGATCGACTACCGCTCATATGATTGCGTGATCTTAGCCATGAAGATATGCGACTTTTAAATGCATAGTCAATGGCTGATTTTGCTAATTGAAAGAGTATAGTGATGATGGTAATTTGTAAAATTAAAGCAGTAAAATTTACTAATAATTCACTTGCATCATCTGACAAAAAATACCTTACAATTTCTTGAAAATTCATATTTACACCTCATTTAAAATTTTGTATGATATATTCATTATAACAAACTCAAAAAAAATTATCATAAGTCTGCTTAATGTGGGCTAAAAGGTTATCAAATCACAATTCGATATGGATGCAATATCTCTAAATATGTGGTATATTAAGTGTAATACTTAGTTAGGGAGTGAAGCAAGCATGACTATTGGAGGAATTGCTGGTTTAATTGCGGCCTTGGCTTTTGCTGTTTTAGTGGTCTTTATCTGCATCAATCTTTCGAAACTGTCTAAAGTTTTAACGGATGTTCAGGAGACTGTTAAACGTTTAAATACTACGATTGATATTGTCACTAAAGATGTTGATAATCTTTCAATTGAGGTAGAAGGACTACTTAATAAAGGAAATACTTTAGTTGATGACGTTAACCAAAAAATTGGAAAAACAGATCCACTATTCACTGCAATTGGTGATGTTGGCTTAACTGTCTCTGATTTAACGGATTCTGCTAATGAATTTGCAACTAATTTATTAAATAGTAACAGTAAAAAGAAAAGAAACCCGATTGATCGCATTAGGAAATCAAGTAAAAAAAGTTCAGACGCTAAATATAATACTGCAGGAACGAAGCGCTCGTCAGAAATTAAACCGGAATCTGTAGTGGATGAAGAAATTGGTATTCATCCTGTGCGAAATGAATTTGAGTCAAGTGCCGTTAATTCAAAGAATGAAGATGAAGCGACGCAAACACTAAAACAATTTATTAGTGCTGAGCCTTCAACTACAGCTGGAGAAATCAGAATTAAGTAAAAGGAGACGATTTAAATGAGTAAAAATAATGGCAGTTTTTTCCTAGGAGCATTATTTGGAGCATCTATTGCTGGTGTTGCGGCTTTACTTTATGCACCGAAAACGGGGAAAGAATTACGTGCAGATATTGCAGAGGAAGTAGAATCTTTATTAGTTCAAGCGAACGATTATAAGGAACATGCTGAAGAACGTAGTGTTGAATTTTATGATACAGTTGCCGAAGCAACAGAAGATATTAAAGTAAATCTAAAATATAATATGGATCAATTAAAAACGCAATTATCAGGAGTTACTGATGAAATGGCAGATGATTTTGATCATGTTAAAGAAGAATTAAAAGTATCTAAAGACATCGTAGCTAATGAAGCACAACATGCAAGTGATGTAATTTCCCAGGCAGCGGGAGATGCTTCAGTTTATGCAGAAGTTGCTGCAGATGAAGTAAAAGCAGCTACACAAGATAGTGCTGAAACGATTAAAGAAGCTACTCAACAAGATGATGTAAGTACTGAAAATTAATTGAATTTTAAGAGCACGCATCTTTTCAGGTGTGTGCTCTTTTCATGGGGATAGAAAACGCTTGCAGTCTTTATGAAAATATGGTATATTGTTTTCAGAAGTATGAATAAAATTAGAAAGTGAGTGTACTGTAAATGGAAAAACAAACAATAACAATTTATGACGTTGCTCGTGAAGCCGGCGTCTCAATGGCTACAGTATCTCGCGTTGTTAATGGCAATCCTAACGTTAAACCTAGTACGCGTAAAAAAGTATCGGAAGTTATCGATCGTTTAAATTACAGACCAAATGCGGTCGCGCGTGGATTAGCTAGTAAGAAGACAACGACGGTTGGGGTAATTATTCCAAATATTACGAATCAATTCTTTGCATTACTTGCCAATGGTATTGATGACATTGCAGCAATGTACAAATACAATATTATTTTAGCTAACTCAGATGATAATCCAGATAAAGAAATCAAGGTGTTTAACACATTACTTGCTCAACAGGTTGATGGGATTATTATTATGGGGTCTGATATTGACGAGGCATTCCAAAAAGAAATTGAACGTTCGACAACACCAGTAGTTTATGCTGGTACAGTAGTTGATTCAGATGAGGCTTATGTAGTTAATATTGATGATGAACTTGCGTCGCAACATGCAACGGAAAAATTACTTAAAAACAACGACCGAGTAGCGATGATTGATAAAACGAGTCACCAAAGTAAAAATAAACATCGTGTTGCTGGATTTAAGAAAGCTTATGAAAATGCTGGGAAAGATTTTGATGATAGTCTAATGCTCATGACTGAATTGGAGTTTAGAGAAGCGGATCGTATAGTTGATGAAATTATTGATTTAAATGTAGGCGGATTAGTTGTCTTTGATGATTCAACTGCTGTGGCAATTTTAAATGAATTAATCAACAGAGGAGTCAAAGTTCCAGAAGATATTGAAATGGTCACTGGTCATAATACAACACTTGCAGAACTGGCTAGACCAGCATTAGCAAGTATTGAATTACCTTTATATGATATCGGAGCGGTTTCAATGCGTTTATTAACTAAAATTATGAATAATGAAGATGATATTGAAAGTCGTCAAATTACATTACCACATAAAATTAAAGAACGTGAATCAACTAAGTAATTGAATATAATTCAAATAAAAAAGCAACTCTCAATTCGAGAGTTGCTTTTTTTATTGGACACTTGGTGGTTCAGTACTCGGAGTTGTCTCTTCAACTTCAGGTGGCGTTGTTTCTGCTTCGCCTTGACTTTCATCCTGATTCTCTGAAGATTCATCTCCGTTTTCTGCTGAAGAATCACCTGATGATGAACTTGAAGAGTTGCTGTTTCGACGATTCTCTTCTTCTTGGAGTCTAGTTACCTGTGCATTCCAAAATGCAGCTTGCTCCTCATCTGTTGCATTAAATATAAAATCTAATGTTAAAGGAGGGGCAGGGTGAGATGTTTTAAATAGATCATCTCGTACAGGACCTGTTAATTGAATGGTACGACCATTGTAATTAACAGTCCCAGGCAGCGTTCCAGTTTGCTCCAAAATGCTTTGTTGTTGAACAGATGTCGGTTGTTGGAAAGCGAGTTCTGTACCAAATATTTCTGGACGAATACCATATAAGTCGTTGACAATTCTTGCCCAGTAAATTTGACTACGAACACTTTCTAAACCGAATCCATCATTCACGTTAATCGTATAATCAGCAAATCGACTATCATAACCTATCCAAGATCCGATAGTAATTTGTGGAGTAGAAGCGAGGAACCAAATATCTTTTGAATTTTCACTAATACCTGATTTAGCAATCCAATCGCCGCCCATTACCATATTTTCATTGGCTGTACGACCAGTACCTTGATCCATAGTATCTCGAAGCATATCTACCATCAAGTAATTAGAATCTTCTGCAAATACTGTGACAGGGTCGACATCTTGTTGGAAAAGGACATTTCCATCAGCGTCTTCAATGCGTTCAATGTAATAGCCATCGATATATTGTCCATTATTAGCGAAAGTAGTGAAGGCACTTGTTTGTTCAAATACTGTTGGTCCTGATGTAACACCACCTAATGAGAAAGCTAAATTATGTGTTTCCTCTTCAGTGTATGAATCAACGGTATCAAATCCCATCCGTTCAAGATAATCAATTATTGATACACCTTGACGTAAATTCTCTTGATAAATACGAACAGCAGGTAAATTATCTGAACGATAAAGTGCTCTTCGAGCTGACATGTTTTCATTACTCATTGTCATACCATAGTTTGTTGGTTGCCAAGTAGAACCATCTTCATATGTCTCCACGAAGGCTGTATCAGGAATCATCGTAGCTGGATTAATAATATTATGTTCAATCGCTGGTCCATAAACAACTAATGGTTTAATGGTAGAGCCAGGAGAACGGTGCATGTTAAACGCGTGATCGATTTGATTATTCTCAAAATCGGTACCAGCGATAAAGCCTAAGACGCGTCCAGTAGGATTGTCAATAACAACGAGTCCTGTTTGAATACGTTCGACGTAATAAGTCTCTTGACCAGTTTCAGGATCGACATAAACACCATCATAATAAACACCTAAGTCAGATTCATAGGATTGAGCTGAGACTTGAAGTTGATCATAAATTTCTTTATCAATTGTCGAATAAACATGGTATCCACCAGTTCTTAATTCTTCTTCCGCTGAGAAATAGTATTCATTATACCACTCATCATTTGCCCATACTTGTTCTCTTGTTAAACCATCTTCTTCAATACGTGCTAGCATAATTTTTTCAACGGCACCATTGAAAATAGTGTTGTAAAGATAAGAACTTCTCTCTTCAGGAATCGATTCTGTAGCGATGAAGTCTTGAGTGATATCATAAGACATGGCTTGGTTATATTCTTCCTCAGTTATATCTTGGTTACGATACATTCTAAAAAGAACTTCATGCATTCTTTCAATACCAGCAGTCATATCGTCATATATTTCACCTGTCTGAGAGTAGGGGGTATATGCATAAGGATCTTGTGGTAGACCTACTAAAAAGGCTGCTTGAGGTAAATTAACTTCATCAGCATTCACCCCAAATATCCCTCGAGCTGCGGCTTCAATACCTGCGATATTTTCCCCTTTGTTGTTACGACCAAATGGTGAAACATTTAAGTAAGCCATTAAAATATCATTTTTTTCGAAGTAGTTTTCAACTCTTAAAGCTAATAATATTTCATTTGCTTTACGTGCGAAGGTTACTTCGTTTGATAATAACTGTTGTTTAACTAATTGTTGCGTTAATGTTGAGCCGCCAGTACCAGATTGAGTAAATAGCGACTCTAAGGCAGCTCTTAAAATGGCTTTCGGCACAATCCCCGGATGCTCATAGAAATATTCATCCTCTGTGGCAACAAGTCCGGCTACAATATATGGAGAAACAGCATCTAAACTTGTTTCAGTTCGAACTACATCGGTTTGAATATCAGCAATTGGATTACCGTCTCCATAGTAAAGTGTACTTTGTTCTTCGTAACGTGTTAGTTGTTCTGCTAGCGTTTGTTCAGACGGAGGTTCAGTATCTTTGACCAATGAAGCAAAATAACCAATTCCAGCACCACCAACAAGTGCGCCAATTAATAAAACAATCACAGTTAAATAAAGAATTAGTTTTCCTAAAACATTAAGGAAGACTTTGAAACTAAATGCTACTTTTTCATTCGTGTCATAGTCTTTAAGTGAATAAGGACTTTCTTTATCATTGTTTTGATTATTTGTTTTCACCAAGGGAAGAGAAGGTGCATTGTCACCTTCTTCTGAAGTTGGATCTTCTGTTTCATCTTCCGTTTGATCATTTTGTTTGTTTTTAGATTGGTGAACATTACGACGACTTGGGTGATTAGCGATAATAATATTTGGTTCAGATTGATTTTCAGAATTTATTTCACTATCTGTGTCTTCATCTTCAATCTTATCTTCTGCATTTGTATTTGAATCGTTAACTTGATTTAATATCGCTTGTTCAGGATACTTTTTAGCCATTTCTTGATCGACATCATCTTCCAATTGTTTAATTCGAGCTAAACGCCTTTCACGTTCAAGTTTAATTTCTTCTCGAGAAGGTATTTTTTTATTCGAATTCTTTGTTGTCTCGTCAGACGACGTTGTTTCATTCGGTTTGTCTTCTGAGTCATACTTTTCAATAGAATTATCTTCTGAAGCAATATTTTCATTCAATAAATCATCTGAATGATTATTAGTTGACTTGTTGTCTGATTGATTATTATCTTCGCGCATTATTTCACCTTCTTCCTTTATAAATTAGAATTTAGGCAGTGCGATTTTCGCTTAATGATTCTCCGATAACATTTAGACGATTTTCCCACTCTTCGTTTGAAAGATTATTTTCAGAAATATAACGATTACGTGGGTGACGACGACATTCTGCTGAACAGCCACGAACATATTTAGCTTCATTTTTTTCAGAAACTAAAATTTGACGGTTACATTCTGGGTTTCCGCAGTTTACATAGCGTTCACATGGTTCACCATCAAAATAATCGCGGCCAACAACAGTAGGTTCAACACGGTTAATAGGAACAGCAATACGTTCATCGAAGACATACATTTGTCCTTCCCATAAGTCACCTTGAACTTCAGGGTCTTTACCGTAAGTGTCAATACCACCATTTAATTGGGCTACATCTTTGAAACCTTCACGAAGCATCCAGCCTGAGAATTTTTCACAACGAACGCCACCAGTACAATAAACGACAACGCGTTTTTCCATAAATTTCTCTTTGTTTTCAAGTACCCATTCTGGTAATTCTCTAAAGTTTTTGATATCTGGACGAACGGCACCTTTAAAGTGACCTAAATCATACTCATAATCATTACGAGTATCTAATACAATTGTGTCCTCGTCTAAGATAGCGTCTCTGAATTCAGTTGGATTTAAATATTCACCTGTTAATTCTAATGGGTCAATATCATCTTCTAAATCAAGAGAAACAATCTCTTCACGGACACGAACATACATCTTGCTATGAGCGAAGTCATCTGCTTCGTCTTCTTTAAACCATAGGTCTTCAAAACCTGGTAACGAATGAACATACTCTTTATATTTTTCTGTTTGTTCGATTGTCCCTGAAACAGTACCATTGATACCTTCAGAACCTACTAAAACACGACCTTTTAAGCCAATCGATTTTGTGAAACGTAAGTGGTCTTGAACGAACGCTTCGGGATCAGCAATTTCTTGATATTTATAATATAATAATACACGATAGTCTTTAGACATGTGCTACCTCCTTGATTTTAATAAACATGTTACTATTATACTTAAAAATCAAGTTATTCACAACTTAATGTATTTCTTTATCATGTTAATTTGATGAAATTTTTGTGATTATTTATTAAAATATGCTAGAATTAAATAAAAGTATTTTCTTTGGAGGTGAAGAGATGTTAAAAAATGTTTTAATTATTGCTAATCCCGTAGCCGGCAAGGCCAAAGGAAAAGAGTTTGCTATTGAATTAGCAAGTGTGCTTGAAGAGGCGCACCAAAGTCAAACAGAAATTAAATATACTGAAGGAGCAAATGATGCTACTAATTGGGCGAATGAAAGTGTTCAAGAAGGGTATGATAGCGTCTTTTGTTTAGGTGGAGATGGAACAGTAAGCGAGGTAATTGAAGGCTTAATGTCGAACGAAGTAGAGGAAAGACCTTATTTTTCATTTGTTCCATTGGGGACTGTAAATGATTTAGCCAGAGCAATTGGAATACCTTTAAATCCGCAAAAAGCAATTGATAGCTTTAAAAATATTCAAGAGTCAACGTTGGATGTAGGGCAAATTAATGATAGTTATTTTATTAATGTGATTGCTATTGGAGTTATTCCTGAAGGTGTGATGAACACTCAGTCCGATGATAAAAATCGTTTAGGTGTTTTTGCGTATATTAAAGATGGTTTACAAGGATTTTTCTCGCACAAGGGATATGATTTAAAGTTAACTATTGAGAATGAAGAAGAGCGTAAAATTAAAACGAATTTGATGATTGTTGCTTTGACGAATAGTGTTGGTGGACTTGACTTTATGTTTAATCAAGCAACTTATAATGATGGATTATTGCATTTAGCAGCGGTTGATGGCCATCATCCAATATCTACTATAAATGCTGCATTAGAACTTAGTTTTGATAATTTAACACAAAATGATTTAGAGAATATGGTGTCATTACAAGCAACTCAGTTAGATATAGAATCTTTGAGTGAACAAGATATTGCTACGAATATGGATGGAGATCCTGGACCAAATCTGCCTGTTTCATTAAAAGTTATCCATAATGCTTTAAAAATATTGTTACCTAAATTTTAGTAAATGCTATTAATTAGTAAATAATTCTAATTATGGTATAATATATGTAATGTGTGTCGTTATTGCCGAATCGCAGAAAGAGGGTCACATTATATATGGCTAAAACTAAAGTTACACCAGAGCAACAACAACTCATTGAAAAAGAATTACGTCGAGGGACGAATAAATCAAGAATTTCAACCTTACTAGAGGTCGATTACGACGAAGGTATAGAGATGATTGAATTTGTTAAAGACGATATCCGACCTGAAGTAGGAGATCGGATTGTTTTTAAATTCCGTGATGCGGATATGGCAGGTACCATTATTAAATTATTAACGAATAGTGCAGTTATTGAAATTTATTGGGAATTATCTGATCCAACGATGAAAGATATTATAGAAGACCGCACGATTGTCAATTTTAAAGATATCATTGACTTTGTTGAAGAACCTGAAGCATAATAAAACAGGTGTTAATTAATTTTAACACCTGTTTTTATATTTGAAATTTAAAATTGTTGATGGTGGGTGACATTTAAGTCAACATGGCTAATGTATTCTTGTAAAACTTTTTTCATATAACTTAATAAATTTTGATCAATTTCGTCATCAGAAAGATCAGTAAGCCCGTTTAATGAATTATAGGCATGATACCAATCTTCTGGTGCTTTAATAACCTTGTCAAAAAATGGATAAAAACTATTAGCTTGAGTATGAAATTGTTGAATTAACTCATTAGTTAAATGAGGATTGTCTTGCTCAGATAATTCATAAATCTTCTTGAGGGTATCTTGATACATTTTATTATCAGCTAATGGTTGTAATTTATTTAAATCCAGTTCATGTTTTTCATTCAACCAGTGGTAATCTATTGTTTTCTCTACTGGATTTTGTATTAAGTAGTGTAGTATGTCTGTTTTGACAAAACTGACAATCTTGTCTGATTCTAATAAAGGAATCAGTAGTTTTTCTACAATATTTCCTGATAAGCCATAAAAAATATCAAGATACTTTAACTGATCAAAAGGCGTTTGAATATAAAATTGATGTAAAATTGCACCGTATTTATCTTCTTTCGCTAATTTATTAAAACGCTGGGTTAAAGCTATTTTTGATTCTAAACGTTCAATTGCTTGGTTAATTAAGTTTTCTAATTGATATTCATTTGGTACAACTTGTTTTAGGCGGTACAAGTTTAAAACGCCACTTTGATTGTCTTCAATCATTTCACAAATAACAATATAGAAAGTAGCTAGTTCTTTGTTTTCTAAAAAATGTTCCAGTTGAATATCATATTCAATTAAAAAAGTATTTAAATCATCACGATTGTCTAGGAAAAGATAATAGGCAATAATTTCATTTAATGCTTCACCAGATGGTGTATTTTGATAACTTTTAATGAAATAATTAATAGCAGTTTGGTAATTTAACTCTGCAGCCGCATTACGTCCTTTACGTATATAATTTTCGCCTTGATTGGGCATTTCTACGATATCTGTCACTTTCTCACCTCATTTATTTTATTATTCTATTTTACATGGAGGATTCTTATGATTCAACTATATGTCGATGCTGCTTTTAGACCACATACACATGAATGCGGAATTGGAATTATTATTCATTACTCAAAAGACAATCATATTCAACATAAATTTTACATGGAATATTTACAAGATAACCATCAGGCAGAATTTGTTGCATTGTGGATGGGACTAAAGATGATCGGCTCAGAGAAATTAAGTCAGGAATTTATTCAAATATTTTCTGATAGTCAAATAGTTGTTGATTCTGTTGCGAAAAGTTATGCTAAAAATAAAACTTATCAAGGTTGGTTAACTTTGATTGAGCAGGAGTTAAGCCTAAGCAAAGATTATTTTATTAATCTTTCTCATGAAAAAAATAATACTGGAGTGGACCAGATTGCTAAACAAGCATTAAACAAACAGGGGAAATTTAGAGAATTAGAGATATAAACTATCAAAAGTACGCTTAAATATTCTATGATGAGAATATCTAAGCGTACTTTTAAAAAAATTATTTTTTAGTCGACCAAAATTGATAAAGATCGACTTTGAGTGAACCATTATAAAGCTTTCGTTTTTTAGTTGCTTGTTCACCGTAAAATTCTTCGAATTGCTCATCACTTGTTAAGATATATTTACTCCATGTAGGCATATCACGATAAATATTTCCCATTTGGCGGTACAATTCCTGGACATCTTCCTCAGATAACATTCGGTCACCATAAGGTGGGTTAGAAATTAATATACCATATTCACGGTCTGGTACATAATCACTTAATTGCATTTGTTTGAATTTAATATCAGAACCAACCCCAGCTTGATTTGCATTATCTTTGGCGATTTCAATCATTCGGTGATCAATATCAGTACCATAAATATCTAATTCAATGTCATGGTCGATTTGCGCTTCAGCATCAGTACGCACTTTGTCCCAAACAGACTGATCTAGTAGTAACCAATCTTCAGCTTGGAATGACCGTTTTAGTCCGGGAGCGATATTGCGGCCAATCAGAGCAGCTTCGATTAAAATAGTTCCAGAACCGCAAGTTGGATCATAAAGAGGGCGGTCTTTATGCCAAGTCGTTAATTTTACTAAAGCTGCTGCCATATTTTCTTTCAATGGTGCTGCACCTTTATGTTCACGGTAACCACGTTTAAATAAACTTGAACCTGAAGTATCAATAGTTAACATGACATGATCTTTGCGAATAGCTACTTCAATCGGATATTTGGCACCCGTTTCAGGTAAATGAGACTTGCGTGCATAAACATCTTGCATTTTTTTACTAATGGCTTTTTTTACAATACGTTGTACATTGGGTACACTGTGTAATTTTGATTTGATTGATTTTCCGGAAACAGGAAATTCAGCATCCAGAGTTAAGATATCGTCCCAAGGAAGGGCGTAAGTCTGGTCAAATAAGCTTTCAAAAGTAGTTGCTTTAAATTCACCAAATACAATTTTTATACGGTCTGCTGTTCTCAGCCAAATATTAGCTTTAGCAATATCGAGAGCATCCCCTTGGAATCTCACACGACCATTTTCAGTTTGAACTTGATAGCCCATGTCTTTAAGCTCGCTACCAACAAGCCCCTCGATTCCGGCCGCTGCTGTTGCGATTAGTTGATAAGTTGTCATTTTGTTGCTCCTTTATGGGAATTATAAAAAAAGACTCTGTTAACAGAGTCAAAGTTAAACCTACTTATGTAAATTTCGATAAGCCATGTTCTGTCAGCGTCACTACGTAGGCGTTAGTTTCACCGGGTAATCATCTATCTACAATTACTTGTCTCTTGCTTCAGTTCATTTCCTGGTCACAAGAGTGCCCCTACCAAATTTGGGTTACTCGCTCGAGGGGTTTACCGCGTTCCACACAATATATTTCTATATTGTCTCGTCTCTGTGGCACTTTACAAGCACTCAGCCATAGTTGCCCTTAGGCTTTTAACTTGCCGTTACCCAAAAGGGTACCTTAGCTTATTGTTTCGCTAAGCACGATCACTACAAGCATCTCAGCTTGTGCGAGAATGGACTTTCCTCAGGTTTTCAAACCCGCGATTACCTGAAATTTACATATGATTCATTAATATTTTGTGTTTTGTGAGTAATCAACTGTATCGTCTGTACTTTCGATTTTTGAACCGAAAACATGCTTTTCTAAGTTAGACAAACGTTTTAAGATATCAAAATTTGTTACACCACTACCTGGAGCTACTGGACTATTCTTTTTAGATAAAGCTAATTGTTTTGTTAACTCATCAACTTTACTTATCAGTCTCTCATTCTCATTTTTCAGTGCTGAGATATCTTTTTGATAAGAATCGTAATCACGAATGATGCTATCTAAATATTCATCTACTTCTGCAGAATGATATCCTCGGAAAGATTTAGTAAATTCTTTCTGTAAGATGTCTTTTGCAGTTAAATTTTTCTCTGCCATTGAATCACCTCTAAGTTTATATAGTAAGAAATTATTTTGTGTAATAAGACTATTATTTAGTGTACTATGTTTAATAGTAAATATCAAAGACTATTTTATTATATGAGTAAATAATCATTTAAAACCCACTTTATATTATAATAAAAATGTCATGTAAAACCAAGAGTTTTTATTGAATAATCGGTAAAGTTGCGCCATACTATATATTAAAGGAAGTTGATTATGGGAAGAAAAAATATTATTAGTGTATTAGAAAAATTAATTAACCAAGCTCACTTTCATTGTGAATGGCAAATTAATTGGTTGGAAGACTCACGTGCAGTTGTATTGAATTTACAAATTCCGCTGAGTAATAAGCAAAAAGTGTCTCTACTCAATAATAAAGGGCAAGAAACAGATGTTGAAGATATATTATATGAAACGCGGGTGCTGTTTTATGACGATCAATTATATTCCCTTGAATCAACTCAATTTCTAAAAACAATTCCGGTTGATCAGTTAATTGGCATTGAATATGGAGAATTGCTTTCGATAGTGATGTATTTGAAAAGAGTCATGAACAAAGTACCATTGTATTTCCATGAATTTTTAAATAATTCAGAGTCTGATTTATTTGTAATAGAATGGCAAGAAAATGAATATCAGTTATTAAAAGGACGCATTCTTGATCAGCATCGTTTTAGTCAAGAACGAGTGTTTTTACCGAAATAATGAAAGGTGGACCTTCAGTGGAACAATGGAATCAATTGATAGTATCATTTTCATCAATCGATACTTCCATAATTGATTATGTCAATTATGCATTATTTGAAGTTGGAGCTTTGGGAACAGAAGTTAAATATGCTCAGGATTATTTAGAAAATCATCCGAATTTATTTGGCGAAATTCCGTTAGATTTGCCTAATTCGTACCTCGAGCATCCTGTAGAAGTATTAGGTTATTTTGAAGAAATACCGTCAAAAGAAAAAATAGAAGAAATTAAACTTATTTTATCAATGTACGAAAAAGAAACATTTGAAATTCGGGTTGAGTCAATTAAGAACGAAAACTGGCAACAAAATTGGATGAAATATTATGAAAAAGAAAGAATTAGTCGTCATCTGGTCATCGTGCCAGCTTGGCAAGAATATAAAACTAAAGCAGATGAACATGTGATTATTTTAGACCCCGGAGTGGCATTTGGTACAGGAAATCATCCAACTACTCAATTAGGAGGTCAAGCTTTAAGTATATTTATGCAAGGAGGCGAACGTGTTCTTGATGTGGGTACAGGTTCAGGAATTTTAAGTTTTATCGCAAGCGCTTTAGGTGCCAGCCAAGTTGAAGGATATGATTTAGATCCACAAGCGGTGTCAAGTGCGAAAGATAATTTAGAACTTCAAAAAGATTCGCGTATTTTAAAACTGATTGCTGAAGATGCAATAAAGTTTGGAGAAAATGACCTGATGAAAGGCGTGAATGGCCCGTTTGACATAATTGTTGCCAATATATTACCTCACATTTTAGTTAATATGTTAGAGGATGCATACCGTGAGCTAACACAAGAAGGTTACCTAATTTTAGGAGGCATTTTAGAAACAAAAGGCCCTGAAATTGAGGCAGCATTAGATAAATATAATTTTAAAGTCATTCAAAAGAATCAATTGGGTGAATGGTTAGGTTATATTGCAAAAAAAGGAGATATTGACTAATGCAGAGGTATTTTATAGATGAATTGATAAATCTTGATGATGTCTTTGCTTTATCACAAGAAGATAATCATCATCTTGTCAATGTCATGCGAGCACAAGTAGGATTCAAAATTGAAATAGTCGATAATCAGTCACAGTTGTTTTTAGCTGAAGTAAAGGGTATTGAAAATCGTCAAGCAGAATTAATTGCCATTGAAGCATTATCTCAAAATGTTGAGTTACCCATTTCAGTGACAATTGCTTCAGGGTTAGTGAAAAATGATAAGTTTGACTGGCTTATTCAAAAAGCGACAGAGACGGGTATGACTGCTTTTATACCATTAAGTTTAAAAAGAGATGTGGTAAAATGGGACGGTAAAAAATCAACCAAAAGAATCGAGCGTTTAGAAAAAATCGCTAAAGAAGCAGCAGAACAAAGCCATCGTTTGATGATCCCTCAAATATATGATTTAATGACATTAAATCAATTGTTAGAAACGGCCCATGAATATGATTATTTTGTTGTATTATATGAGGAAACAGCGAAACAAGGGGAGCATCATGCATTAAAACAATTGACGATTGACTTAAAACCAGGAGATAAAATACTGGCAGTATTTGGTTCCGAAGGTGGTTTGGATGAAAGTGAAATTAAATTGATGATGAATGAAGGTGCTACTCAAACTAGTTTAGGACCACGAATTTTGCGGGCTGAGACAGCACCGATATACTTTTTAAGTGCATTGAGTTTTGCGTTAGAAATCAAATAATGAAAGAAGGATTATTATGAAATTAAATAAATATATCGACCATACACTATTAAAGACAGACGCAACTAAAGAACAAATGGATGTTCTATTAGAAGAAGCAATTGAATATGATTTTATGTCAGTTTGTGTTAATCCAACATGGGTTGAATATGCATCAGAAAAATTAAAGGACAGCGATGTGGTTGTATGTACTGTTATTGGTTTTCCTCTAGGAGCTAATACTTCTGCTGTTAAAGCTTATGAATCTTCAACTGCAATTGACGAAGGTGCCAAAGAGATTGATATGGTTATTAATATT
This sequence comes from Aerococcaceae bacterium DSM 111022, assembly GCA_015863195.1. GTDB lineage: Bacteria > Bacillota > Bacilli > Lactobacillales > Aerococcaceae > DSM-111022. The sequence goes on from JACBXO010000001.1 coordinate 92,309, forward strand.
GGAGCAGCAAAATCTGGAAATTGGGATTTAGTAGCTTCTGATATCAAAGCAGTGGTTGACGTTACCGATGAAGACGCTATTGTAAAAGTCATTATTGAGACATCTTTATTGACTGATGAAGAAAAAATAAAAGCAAGTCAATTAGCTAAAGAAGCAGGAGCTGATTTTGTTAAAACGTCAACTGGCTTTTCAACTGGCGGAGCAACGATTGAAGATGTACGTTTAATGCGAGAAGCAGTTGGTCCAGAGATGGGTGTAAAAGCGTCAGGTGGCGTTTCTAACCGTGAAGAAGCTTTAGCGATGATTGAAGCAGGAGCAACTCGTATAGGAGCATCAAAAGGGATTGCAATTGTCTCTGAATCATAATACAATTTTAAATTAAGATATTTAAAGGTTAGAGGAAGCGTGATTATATGGGGAAAAATCAAGATTTAACTGCACAAGAAGTGATTCAATTGTGTCAGGGATATATGTCAGAAACTAACGTTAACTTAGTTCAGAAAGCTTTGGATTACGCAACCGAAGCACACAAAGAGCAAGTACGTCTTTCTGGTGAACCATATATCATTCATCCTATTCAAGTAGCTGGAATTTTAGCACAGTTAAAGATGGATTCTGACACTGTGGCAACTGGATTTTTACATGATGTGGTAGAAGATACAGAGATTACATTAGATGAAATATCTGAAGAATTCTCACCAACGATTGCTTTCTTAGTCGATGGAGTAACTAAATTAGGGAAGGTTAAGTTCCAAAGTAAAGAGGAGCAATTGGCCGAAAATCACCGTAAAATGTTACTTGCTATGTCAAAAGATATTCGTGTTATCATCGTCAAATTAGCGGACCGATTGCATAATATGCGAACATTAACATTCCAAAGACGAGAAAAACAAGTAGAGAAATCGCAAGAAGCATTAGATATTTATGCGCCATTAGCTGACCGTTTAGGGATGAGCAGTATTAAATGGGAACTTGAAGATATTTCATTGCGTTACATTAATCCAGAAGCTTATTATTCAATCGTTCGTTCGATGGACTCAAAACGTGTTGAACGAGAAGAATACATTCAAAATACTATACATGAATTGCACGGTGCTATTAAAGATTTAGAAATAGTTGCTGATATTTATGGACGTCCAAAACATATCTATTCTATTTACCGTAAAATGGTTGATCAAAAGAAATCATTTGAAGATATTTTTGACTTATTGGCGATTCGTGTCTTAGTTGATACGGTAAAGGATTGTTATGCTGTTCTTGGATCAGTTCACACAAAGTGGAAACCGATGCCAGGTCGCTTTAAAGATTATATTGCGATGCCAAAAGCCAATATGTATCAATCTATTCATACAACTGTAATTGGACCACAAGGAAAACCGGTTGAAATTCAAATAAGAACGCATCAAATGCATGAAGTAGCTGAATACGGGGTAGCAGCTCACTGGGCTTATAAGCGTGGGGAGACTGAACAAGTTGAAAATAATTCAGGCGATAATATTGAACAACAATTAAGATGGTTTAAAGATATTGCTGAATTACAAGATGACGCTCACGATGCGAGTGAATTTATGGACTTTGTTAAAGAAGATATCTTTAAGGATCAAGTGTATATCTTTACACCAAAGGGTGAAGTGGTTGAATTACCAAAAGGTTCAGGTCCCTTAGATTTTGCGTTCCATATTCATACAGAAATTGGAAACAAAGTCGTTGGTGCTAAAGTTAACGGTGATATTGTGCCGCTTGACTATAAACTAAAAAATGGCGATTTAGTTGAGATTTTAACAAATTCAAATGCTAAACCTAGCCGCGACTGGTTAAAATTAACTCAAACAAGTAAAGCCCGTAATCGTATTAAACGTTACTTCAAATTATTAGACCGTGAAGAAAAGAGTAATCAAGGTTATCAAACATTAGATAAAGAACTTAAAGCGGTTGGACAAAATATAAAAAATCTTTCAAAACGAAAGGTTGAGGATCGTTTATTAGAACGCTTTAATTATAATAATTTGACGGACTTATATGCAGCGATCGGATTGGGCGAATTGTCTTGTAGTCAGGTAATTAATTTCCTTGGATGGAAAGAAGCAGAAAAACAAGATGAAACGTCAGTTCATAAAGAACGCCATAACTCTGGACAAAGAAAAAGGACTGTACACGAGAGTGGCGTCGTTGTTGAAGGAGCAGATAATCTATTAATTCGTCTTAGCCAATGCTGTAATCCAGTACCTGGAGATGAGATTATTGGTTATATCACACGTGGGCGTGGTATATCTGTACACCGTGCAGATTGTGATAATTTAAAACATGAAAAAGACCTTGCATCACGTACAATTGATGTTTATTGGGACCAAGAAGGTACTAAAAACAATCTTTATGAAGCAGAAATCAAAGTTACAGCTTTTGACCGAAAAGGACTTGTTAATGACTGCCTGCATGTTGTTGACCACACAATTAAACATTTAATTAGTGTCAATGGTAAAGCAATTGGAAATGATGAAGCAGTTGTAGAACTAAAAGTAGCTGTAGAAAATACTGCTGAATTACGTGATTTAATGACGAAACTAAGAAATATACCGGATGTATATGAAGTTGAACGTATGTCTAATTAGAAAGGTTTTTTATGCGAATTATTATTCAAAAAGCAAAGAAAGCTGCTGTAAAAGTAGATGAAAAAACAATATCTAGTATTGATAAAGGATTTGTAGTCTTTGTGGGGATTACTCATGATGATAGTCAAAAAGATGCTGATTACTGTGCCCGAAAAGTGGCAAATATGCGGTTATTTGAAGATCAAGATGATAAAACGAATTTAAGTTTAGCAGATGTCGGAGGTTCAGTTTTATCTATTAGTCAATTCACTTTATATGCCAATACCCGAAAAGGTAACCGACCAAGTTTTGTTAACGCTGCTGATCCCGAAGTAGCGAATAATCTTTATGAGTATTTTAATGAACAATTAAGAAGTTATGATTTAGTTGTTGAAACTGGAGTGTTCGGAGCACATATGGAGATTGACTTCATTAATGACGGACCTATGACAATTCTAATTGATTCACGAAATAAAGATATTTGATTAAAAAATAGAAGAAAACAAAAAATAGACTTGAGTAAAGAATAGCTTATGATAATATTATTGTTATAAGGATTTTTTATGAAAATTTTCAGAATATAAAATGAAATTAATCTCTTAGTCAATTTTAGAGGCTCAAGAACAGAATTTTTGAGCTCTTTTTTTGCTAGAAGTCTTGTTGGTGGGGTTGGTTTGGAATGAATGGAGTGTTTTTATGGCTAAACAGTCATTTTTAAAAAACTTAGTAGATTTTGTTACGAGTTGGACGAATAAACAACGATTATTTGTCTGGAGAGCTTTGGATATACTTGCGATTATGGTTGCATCAATCGTCAGTTTTATTATTTTATACGATATTATTACAGTAACACCAATACAATGGGGAATATTTACATTACTATCAGCATCGATATATTTCATTGTTTTGCATTTATTTAAAGTCGATCAACGTATTTCGCGTTATAGTAGTTTATACGATTTTGTTAATGTATTTTTCTCGCAATTAGTAAGTAATTTAGTATCTGGTTTTATTTTATCTTTATTAATGGATGCTTTTTCACTGCGCTTCGTTGTAATAACAGCGTTATTTGCTGCTGTTTTCTCAACAGCATACCGTATTTTATGGCGTGGAGTTTATACGTCACGTTCTGTATCTAAATTCTCAGTAGACGAATTAGAAGATAAAAAAATCTTATTAATTGGTGCGGGAGATGGTGGATCATTATTTATCCAGAGTTTTAAACGTCAACCGGAGGGGCTAAATGTGGTTGGTATTTTAGATAAAGATAAGAATAAAATTGGAACGAATATCAGTGGTGTACCTGTTTTAGGATCTGACTCAGATTTAGCTGAAATAGCGTTGAAATATAATGTCGATGAAATTATCATTGCAATCCCTTCATTGCAACCAGAAGCTTATGAAAGAATATTAAAAGCAGCAAATGAAATTGATGTGCCAGTATTTAAAATGCCTTCAGTAGAAAAAGTGCTTCAAGGGAAGCATCGTCAAAACGATATGAAAAAAGTTGATATCAGTGATTTATTAGGACGTCAAGAAATTAAATTAGATGAATCTCACTTGCGCCAAGAAATTGAAGGGAAAGTCATCTTAATCACAGGTGCAGGAGGGTCGATTGGATCTGAGATTGCACGTCAAGTTTCAAAATATAATCCTTTAAAATTAATTTTATTAGGTCATGGTGAAAACTCAATTTATCTTATCTACCATGAATTAATTAAAAAGCCAGGGATGATGACACAATATATTCCAGTTATCGCTGACGTTCAACATTATGATCGTCTCTTGGAAGTGTTCAAAGAATATAAACCAGATATTGTTTATCATGCTGCAGCGCATAAACATGTACCTTTAATGGAAGTAAACCCGATTGAAGCTTTAAAAAATAATGTTTATGGTTCTTATAGAGTAGCAAAGGCAGTTGACGCTGCTGGTGTGCGTAAAATGGTTATGATTTCAACGGACAAAGCCGTAAATCCACCAAATGTTATGGGAGCAACAAAACGTATCGCAGAGTTACTGGTTATCGGTATGAATAAGAAAAGTGATTCACTTTTCTGTGCAGTACGATTTGGTAATGTTTTAGGAAGTCGTGGTAGTGTTATCCCAGTGTTTGAAAAACAAATCGCTGCGGGTGGACCTGTAACCGTGACTGACTTTAGAATGACACGTTACTTTATGACAATTCCTGAAGCAAGCCGTTTGGTTATTTATGCTGGGGCTTTTGCCGAAGGTAGTGAAGTCTTTGTACTTAATATGGGAGAACCAGTTAAAATTTTAGATTTAGCTAAGAAAATGATTTTATTAAGTGGCTTTAGCGAATCTGAAATTCCAATTGTTGAATCTGGTATTCGCCCAGGTGAAAAATTATATGAAGAACTATTAACAAGTTCTGAATTAGTCAATAAACAATTAGATGAAAATATTTTTATTGGTCAAGTAATCGATCAACCAATTGAAGAAACGTTAGCGTTTGTTGAAGAAGTTAAAGATAAACCAACAAATGACCTTAAGAAAGAATTAGTGCGTTATGCAAATGAAAGTCACATAGTGGATTCAGATGATGAAGTCATTGTTATTCCTGACGAAGCAGAGTTAGTGACTGAGTAAGAGTGATTTAAAGTTAATAATTGCAGAATTTAAGCGATTAGGGACTTAAATAGATAATTCCATTAAGACGCATAAGAAAGAGCTCCTACGGCCCAATTGTCCAAGTAGGAGCTCTTTTGTCTTATTTATAGAATTTCATTGTATATAAAAAGCCATCCAGTTGCGAATGGCTTTCTTTTATTGTTCAATATGTTCTCTTATCCCGTTAGCGATTGCTTCAGCAACTGCTCTTTGATATTCTTCTGAACGAATGTAACTTAAATCATTTTGATTCGACATATAACCTAATTCTAACAATAATGCAGGGCGATTATTTTCACGAGTAACTTGGAAATTCCCATACATTACACCGAGACTTTCTAATGGTAAGCCTTCTAAATGATTATTGACCGTTTGAGCTAAATCATAATCATCTTGGTGATAGTAGTATGTGGTTGTTCCTGAATAAGTTGGATCATAACCAGCATCATAATGTAAACTAATAAATGCATCAGCTTCATTATCATTACTTATTTGAGCACGCTCAGCTAGAGAAACATCGGTATCTGATGATCTCACTTGTATAACTGTTGCTCCCATGGCTTCAAGATATTCTTGTAAGAAAATCGATGTAGATAGAGTGACATTTTTTTCATAAGTATTCTCATCTTGGCTAACTGCACCAGGGTCTGAGCCCCCATGTCCAGCATCAATAACTATGACCGCATCGGACATTGATGTCACACCGGTATCTGAGACGTGATTTAATGAATCCGTTGCAAACGAAACAACACGAGATTCTATATAACCTCGATTTCCATTACGATTAGCTACAAGATAAAATTCCCCATGATCATTTTCAGTAGAACTTATAAATTGAAACTCTTCATACATATCCGGAGTATAAAGAATCGTACTGTTTAAATCTGGTTCTTCGAGGAAAGCTTGATTAGATTGACGCATAATCACAGTATTCTCATTCACTGTAGTTTCTTCTTCAGGTTCAGACTGTTCTGATTCACGAGAAACTTGTTGTTTTTCTAATTCTTCTTCAGGAACTTCATCCCTAGATAATATTTTAATTTGGGAACTTCGAACAAATCCAACTCGACCAGAAAATTCGATTTGAGCCCAACCATCGGATTCATAGTTGATAGGAAAATAACTAGCTTCTGGAATAGTTTCCAATGCAATACTTGAAACACTATTTTCTGCAAATAATACTGCATTTGTAATTGCTTGACCAGCTATGGACTGATCATCAGTAATATTGAGATTGTTGAGTTGCCATTCAGGTATCCATCCTGTTTCTTGTTGAATAGTTTCAATATACAACCAACCATTTTGTGATTCTAGAGTAGAGAACTCTTCTCCAGGTTCAATCTGACCTATTGAAGCTTGGTTTGTTCCAGGTTGTTCTCTTAAAGTAATTGCAACATTAGTATCTAATGTATTAGTACTCTGTAAAATAAGTCCAAAAATAGAGAGGGAACTGAGTAATATTAATACGATGGATATAAAAATTGGAAAATATTTACGAGTCATCAACTGCGTCAAGATGACTTTTATTTTTTCGATAATATCCCTCCTTCATGATTTCTTCATAACCACTATTATATTAATGCTATGAGGCCTTTTCAAATCATTATTATATTTGTTACATGATTGAAATATAAAGCGTTTTCTGAGTGTATTATACACTATTTTTATTGACAATATTATAGTTACAAGTTATCCTTTAGATATAACTAAATTCGATGAAGTAGACAACACTACTGATAAAATTAGCGAGTTGCGATTGGTGAAAGGCAACATAATCAGAAGTTAACACTATGGAGAAGAATAATGCAAAGTTATTCCGTTCACCACGTTACGGTTAAGAGATAAAATAGACTAGATTATTTTATAAATATAGGTGGTACCACGTTTAGACGTCCTGTAACAATTTGTTACAGGACGTTTTTTATAGTTAAAATTAACTAAGGAGAATCAACATGCAAAAATTAAAAGGAACTGAAGATATCCTTCCACAGGATAGTCATTTATGGCAGTACGTTGAAGATGTTGCTCGTGAAGTCTTTGAACTATATCATTTTAATGAAATTAGAACACCAATGATGGAATCATTTGATTTGTTCTCAAGATCAGTTGGTGATACAACTGACATTGTTTCAAAAGAAATGTATGATTTTGAAGATAAAGGCGGCCGTCATATTGCGTTACGTCCAGAAGGAACAGCGTCAGTAGTACGTGCTTATGTCGAACATAAATTATTTGGACCAGAACATCCACAACCTTTAAAAGTTTACTATATGGGTCCAATGTTTCGTTATGAACGTCCTCAAGCTGGACGCCAACGTCAATTCCATCAAATTGGAATGGAAGTATTTGGAAGTACAAATCCAGCAACAGATGCTGAAGGTATTGCACTGGCATGGCAATTTTTAACTACTTTAGGGGTTTCTAATTTAACGATTCATTTAAATTCATTGGGAACAACTGAAGAACGAAAAAATTACCGTCAAGCTTTAATTGAATATTTCGAACCATTTATGGATGAATTAAGTGAAGATTCACAACGTCGCTTACATGAAAATCCATTACGCGTTTTAGATAGTAAAGATAAGAAAGATATCGCATTGGTTAAAGATGCACCAATCATCTTGGATTATTTAGGTGAAGAGAGTGCGGCCCATTTCCAATCAGTACAAGATATGCTCGCAATGATGGAAATTCCTTATAAAGTGGATCCATCAATTGTACGTGGTTTGGATTATTACCAACATACAATTTTTGAAATTATCGTTAATGACGATACAATCGGCGCGCAATCGACAGTAGTCGGTGGAGGTCGTTATGATGGTTTAGTAGAACAAATTGGCGGACCTCAAACACCTGGATTTGGTTTTGGATTAGGAATTGAACGTTTATTAATTTTATTACAAGAACAAAAAGTTGAATTACCTGAAACAGAAGGTGTTGACGTATTTGTTACTGTAATGGGAGAAGAAGCGAATATTTTAGCCCAAGAAATTGTTCAAATTGCGCGTGAACAAGAATTAATTGCAGACCGTGATTTTTTAGGCCGTAGTTTAAAATCGCAATATAAGTCTGCTGATAAATACAAGGCTGATTTAGTGATAACATTAGGAACGAATGAAGTTGAAACAAGAATGATAACATTGAAGAGTCAAACTAATAAGAAACAACAAGAAGTTTCAGTAGACGAATTATATGATGATTTTTATGGTATTTATCGCAGCTTAACTTCTGATACAAGTGTTATCGATAATTTTTTTAAAGGAGAGTAAAAATGAGTAAAAGAACAACATATGCAGGTTTAGTGGATGAAACATTAGTGGGAAAAGAAATCACACTTAAAGGATGGGTACAAAAACGCCGTGACTTAGGTGGGGTAATCTTTATCGATTTACGTGACCGTGAAGGTTTCTGTCAAGTTGTATTTAATCGCCAAAATATTGAAGCACAAATGGATGAAGCAGATAGCTTGAGAAGTGAATATGTAGTTGAAGTAACAGGAATACTTCAAAAGCGTGACCCTGAGTCAGTAAATCCCAAAATTGCAACAGGTGAAGTTGAGCTGATGGCAACTAAATTAACGACATTAGCAAAAGCAAAAACGCCACCAATTTATGTTGATAGTGATCAAAAAACTGATGAAGAGCTACGTTTGCGTTACCGTTATATCGACTTACGTCGTCCAGAGATGATTAATAACTTACGTTTACGTCATCAAGTAACTTCAGCGATTCGTAACTATTTAAACAAGTTAGACTTTATTGATATTGAAACACCAGTCTTAAATAAATCTACACCAGAAGGGGCACGTGACTTTTTAGTACCAACTCGTCGTGAACCAAATAGTTTCTATGCATTACCACAATCACCTCAAATTTATAAACAATTATTAATGGGTGCTGGTTATGACCGTTATTATCAAATTGTTAAATGTTTCCGTGACGAAGATTTACGTGGAGACCGTCAACCAGAATTTACTCAAGTTGATTTAGAAACATCATTCTTATCACAAGCTGAAATACAAGAATTAGTGGAAGAAATGTTGAAAGAAGTTGTTTATCAAGTTCGTGGTGAAAAAACTGAATCAGCGTTCCCTTCAATTACTTATGCTGAAGCAATGTCTAAATATGGTTCTGATAAACCAGATATCCGTTTTGGTTTAGAGTTCAAAGATATTACAGAATTTGCTAAAACTACAGAATTTGGTGTATTCCGAGGTGCTGCGGACAATGGTGGTCAAGTTAAAGCAATTAACTTAAAAGGTCTGATGGATGAATACACACGTAAGACAGCAGACGCATTATTAGATGTTGTTAAACCATTTGGTGCTAAAGGTTTAGCTTGGACAAAAATCACTGAAGATGGATTCAATGGTCCTGTAGCTAAATTCTTATCTGATGACTATGAAGAGTTAGTTGGATTATTAGATGGTGAAATTGGGGATATTATCTTCTTCATGGCTGATAACGAAAAAGTAGTTGCAGATGCATTAGGTGCTTTACGTACTCATTTAGGTGATAAACATAAATTATATGATGAAGATGAGTTAGCATTTGTTTGGGTAACAGACTTCCCATTATTAGAATTTGACGAAGATGAAAAACGCTATGTTGCAATGCACCATCCATTTACAGCAACTCAAGATTATAACTTAGAAACTTTACGTGATAAACCTGAAGAAGCATTAGCTCAAGCGTACGATATTGTTTTAAATGGTTATGAAATTGGTGGTGGATCAATTCGTATTCATACACGCGAAATGCAAGATGAAATGTTCAAATTATTAGGCTTTACTGAAGAACAAGCTTATTCTCAATTCGGCTTCTTATTAGACGCTCTAGAATATGGTTTCCCTCCACATGGTGGGTTAGCACTCGGTTTAGACCGTCTAGTAATGATCTTAGCAAACCAACCAAACATTCGTGAAGTTATTGCCTTTCCTAAAACAGGTTCTGGTATGGACCTTATGTCAAATGCACCAAGTGCAGTTGATAGAAAACAATTACGCGAATTAAACTTATCAGTAAAAGCACCAAGAAAATCTAAAGAAAATAAATAATTTAGATAACTGTTGAGTTAATAATATTAAACAAACTACTCAAAATTAGTCGCAAGCTATTTTTAGTAGTTTGTTTTTGTATAAAAGTAATTTATAAAATGAAGGGAGCAAAATGATGTTAATTGGATCACATGTATCTTTAAGTGGTAAAGATATGCTACTAGGCTCTGCAAAAGAAGCGGCTAGTTACGGAAGTAATGTCTTTATGGTTTATACTGGGGCCCCTCAAAATACACGTCGCAAAGAAATTGATGCTTTTAGAATTGAAGAAGCAGTTGAATATATGAAGAATAATGGGTTAGAATTTTTTACTGTTCATGCGCCATATATTATCAATTTGGCGAATACGACTAAAGAAGGCTATCATGACTTTGCGATTGAATTCCTTAGAGATGAAGTTAACCGAGTTGAAGCGTTAGGCGCAAATCAAATTACATTCCATCCAGGTGCTCATGTTGGGGCTGGTGTGGATGTAGGAATTAATCAGATCATTCATGGGTTAAATGAAGTGCTAAGACCAGATCAAACACCGCAAATATCTCTAGAAACAATGGCGGGGAAAGGAACAGAAATAGGTCGTACTTTTGAAGAGATTGCCAGAATCATAGATGGTGTTACGTATAATGAAAAATTAAGTGTAACTTTTGATACTTGTCACGTTTATGATGCGGGTTATGATATTGTTAATGATTTAGATAAGGTGTTTACTGAATTTGATAAAATTATTGGATTAGACAGATTATCAGTATTTCATATCAATGATTCGAAAAATCAGATTGGCTCACATAAAGACCGTCACGCTAATATCGGTGAAGGGACTATTGGATTTGATAAATTAAACGAAATTGTTCATTTGCCTGAGTTTGCCCATATTCCTAAAATGTTAGAAACGCCTTGGGTGCCGATAGAGGAGGGAAACAAGAAAAAACTTGCTCCATATAAACATGAAATTAGCATGTTTAAAACACAAAATTACAATCCAAATTTAATGACAGATATTCTAAAAGGATAAATTAAATACATTCAAAAAGGCAGTTCCTGAACTAGGAGCTGCCTGTATTTGTTTTAGTGTATTATATTAATTTTTTAATCCCTGAATTGGGGCTGGAATACGACCACCACGGTGAATAAAGACATCCGGTTTTGAAGTGTTGACAGGCATAATCGGCGCCGAACCAAACAAACCACCAAATTCAAGAGATTCACCAGCTTGTCGTCCAATTGCTGGTATTAGACGAATGGCTGTTGTTTTTGAGTTGATCATTCCTATAGCAGCTTCATCAGCTAAAATTGCTGAAATTATTTCGGGGCTCGTTTCACCTGGTACAGCAATCATATCTAATCCAACAGAACAGACAGCTGTCATAGCAGTTAACATATCTAGCGATAAATTACCATTTTCTGCTGCTGCGATCATACCTTCATCTTCTGATACTGGAATGAAGGCTCCTGATAAACCACCAACATTATTGGCAGCCATTGCGCCGCCTTTTTTAACTGCGTCATTAAGTAATGCAAGAGTAGCGACACTTCCGTGAGCTCCAACTTGTTCTAGCCCCATCTCTTCTAATATACGTGCTACAGAGTCGCCTGTAGCAGGAGTTGGTGCTAATGATAAATCCACAATACCAAAAGGAATATCCAATAATTTTGAAGCTTCTGATCCAACTAATTGTCCCATACGAGTGACTTTAAAAGCTGTACGTTTAATTACTTCTGCAACATCTTGTAAAGGTGCAGTTTTGTCTAATTTAGATAAAGCGGAGCGAACAACACCAGGGCCAGAGACACCAACATTAATTACTAAGTCTGCTTCCCCAGTTCCGTGAAAAGCGCCAGCCATAAATGGATTGTCTTCAACAGCATTATTGAAAATAACTAATTTGGAAGCTGCAACACTCTCGCGCTCTTTAGTCATTTCGGCTGCTTTCACTGTAATTTCGCCCATTAATTTTACCGCGTCCATATTAATACCTGCTCGAGTAGATCCGATATTGACACTCGAACAAACACGGTCAGTAACGGTTAAAGCTTCAGGGATACTATTAATTAAAGCTAAGTCTCCGGCAGCGAAACCTTTTTGAACTAGGGCAGAGAAACCACCAATAAAATCTACGCCAACTTCTTTAGCTGCTGCATCGAGTGTTTTCGCATATTCAACCGGATTTCCACCGGAAACAGCTACTAAATGAGCGATGGGTGTCACTGAAATACGTTTATTAATAATTGGAATATCATATTTATTTTCAATTTGTTGGGCTACATCTACTAAATTAGCCGCTTTTGTCGTAATTTTTTCATATATTTTTTCACATGATTTAGTAATATCACTATCAGCACAATCCAATAAAGAAATTCCCATTGTAATTGTTCTAATATCTAAGTTTTCTTGATCAATCATTGTGATTGTTTCAAGAATTTCATCCATTATAAACATAATACCCTCCTAGATACGGTGCATTGATTCGAAAATATTTTCGTGCATCACATTAATTTTCATATTAGGGAATAGTCCCACTACTTTATTCTTGAAATTTTCAAAATCATCGGACACTTCAGTAATATCAACAACCATAGTCATCGTGAAATAACCATCCAATACTTTTTGTGCCACATCGACGATATTTACGTTATTTTCGAAACAAGCATTGGCTACTTTAGCAATGATTCCTTTTTCATCTTTTCCAACAACCGTTATAACCGCTTTCATTAAATTGTACCTCCAAAGAATTTTCTCTTATTCTAACATACCTAAGTGAAGAACTGTACATAAAAATAGTCTGACTGGTTAAGTCAGACTAAATAATTAGTGCCAAGTGACAGGAAGGTTCATAATATCTAAGATAATACTGGCTGATTCTTCAATACTGCGGTCGGCTACATTAATAACAGGACAGCCTAATTCACGGTAAATTTCATCAGCATATTCTAATTCATTTAAAATACGGTCATGTGAAGAATATCTTGAACTTTCAGACATCCCATATTCACGCATCCGACTGAGACGGTGTTTGTTGAGTATTTCAGGATCATTTGTTAGACCAATAATTTTAGAACGATCAATCTCAAAAAGCATTTCAGGTAATTCATTTTCTGGAATAAGGGGCAAGTTCATTGCTTTATATCCCATTACGGCTAAATACATGCAAAGAGGGGTTTTACCCGTTCTTGAAACACCTAAAATAACAATATCTGCCTCAGCTAAAGAATTGGCATTTTTACCATCATCATATGAAGCAGCGAATTCCATCGCTTTAACACGGTTAAAGTATTGATCATCCAATTCGTGCTGCGCACCAGATATTTCACTCGGTTTGACACCTGTACGTCTTGAAATTTCTAAAGCATAGGGTTGAATCAAGTTATAACAAATAAGTCCTGTATCAATACAAAAATCTTCGACTAAGTGGGCTAATTCAATATCGGCAATCGTCATATAAACGAGTGCGTCTAATCGATTTGCCTTCTCCAAGATGCGTTTTAAGTGGGCAGGATCAGAAACAAAAGTATAGCGGTGTAATTTTGCCTCAACGGTAGGAAATTGTGCTAAAATAGATTTAACTAATTTTACGGCTGTTTCACCAATTGAATCGGATAGGATAAAATAATGAAGTACATTTGAATTTTCCGTTTGGTTTTGCATAGTGACCTCCTGTAATTTTATTCTATTTTATCATATTTTAGAAAGGAGCAAAATATTTTGACATTTCAAGAACAAAATCATAGTTTTGAAGAAACCAGAGATGAAGCAATTGCCATGCTTAAGGAAGCTGGACTTAAATTAACCAAAAAACGCCAAGAAATCATTGATATTTTTGCCCAAGATCAGAAATACTATCGAGCTATTGATGTCCATGACATATTAAGTAGTGAAAATCCGACAATGAGTTATAATACGACATACCGAAATTTATATGATTTTACTGAGATTGGTATCTTAGAGGTAACGGAATATAATCAAGAACAACTATTTAAGATAAGCTGTTTCCCTGATCACCATCACCACCATTTTATTTGTACTAATTGTGGAAAAGTCATTCCGATTCACGCATGCCCAATGGCTAAAATTGAATCAGAATTACCGGGTGTTCAAGTGCAAAGTCATCGATTTGAAGTTTTTGGCTTATGTGAAGAGTGTGCATAGACGCCTTTGATGACTTGATTTTTTCGAAAACTCAATAAAATTTCAAAAAAATTAATAAAAAACTTGAAAAACGAGCTTCTAATGCTATAATAGACACTGAACTTTATTAGATTTTAGGTCTAAGGAAGGTTACTAAAGCTTGGGAGGAGGGTATTTATGTCTAAAACAGTTGTTCGTGATAACGAATCATTAGATGACGCTCTTCGTCGCTTTAAGCGTAACGTTTCTAAAACCGGTACTTTAAGAGATGCTCGCAAGCATGAATTCTACGAAAAACCAAGTGTTAAACGTAAGAAAAAATCTGAAGCTGCGCGTAAACGCAAGTATTAATTTTAGATACATTTGAAGTGACTAAAAATAAACATTGATTTCAATGTAAGGAACACCGCTTAATAGTGGTGTTCTTTTTTTATTTTTTGAAATATCAATGGTCACATACATTAGGAGACTTTCAATTATATGTTATAATTATAAAAAGATTTTACATTTAGGAGGGGCTTATGAATTATGACAATTATTTAGATTATTTAAATTCAGGAGTAGAAGATCCTGCTAAATTTCTGCAACGTTTTTTAATTACCGTTGTTGTGATTATTGGATTACTACTAATCAATCGAATAATGTCTCGGCTTTTAGAAAAGTATGTGAGCAATCAAACTTTCTTACAACATTTATATCGTTGGAAAAGGTTAGTAATTTTAGTATTGTCAATAGGGTCAGTGCTTCTTTTATGGTTTGACAGAATAGAGTCATTAGCAATTACAGTAAGTGTCATTGTTTTTGTATCAGCATTGGCTTTAAGAGGATTAATTCTAGATATCGTCGCTTATATTTATATTTCAATACGCGAGCCATTTGATATTGGAGACCGAGTAGAAATTGATGGATGCATCGGAGATGTGCTTGATATTGATTTTTTACAAATTCATTTGTTAGAAGTTGAAAACATCATCACGAATCAAGAAGCAACAGGGCGTTCAATTACAATTCCCAACCGACTTTTATTCGAGCAAGCAACACATATATATTCCTATAAATCGCCTTTTGTAAAACAAGATGTTAGCATGTTGATTAGTTTTGATAGTGACCGTGAATTGGCATTTCGTGAAGCGTCACGTGTCGCTTATGAGGTCCATCAAAAGATTTTAGAAAATAGTAGTCAAGAAAGTATCGAAGCATTTAATCGAAGTATTGAAATCGGAGAGGCCTCGAATAAACCTAATGTCCGTATCGCTGTTGAGGGATCTGGTTTTGATATTATTGTGACCTATTTTACGGATTACCATAATATGAGTTACAACAACACACGCATGCAATTAGCTTTATATGATGCATTTCTTGATAAAGGCATCAAAATGCCTACAGCTGCTTACCATCAAGTGGAGCATTCGAGTATGGTAATCAAGTAATAAAGTAGGAAAGAATACTTTACTACTGACAGTGCCGTGTTTTTTTCGTAAAATAGGAGTATATAAATAATTAAGCAATAAAAAGGAGAAGTTATTTGACAGAATCACAAATTTTTAAAGAACAAGTTACGGTTACGAATCCTGAATGGTTAATGGTGCTACTTGGAAATCATGATAAGCAAGCTAAACTAATTGCTTCTCATTACCCGGTGACAATATCTAATCGCGGTGAGCAAATCACAATTGAAGGCGAAAGTGAAAAAGCCGTTCAATCAGTACGCGCTATTTTTCTAGCTTTATTTAATTTAATACAACAAGGTATCACACCTCATACTATGGATTTCGTTACTGCCATTAAAATGGAACAAAATAATCAATTGGATTATTTTCTAGATTTATTTGAAGTAGTAGTGGGACGGACATTTGACGGCAAGACAATTCGTGCCAAAAACTTTGGGCAATTGCAATATGTTAAATCAGTGCAAAAGTCTGATGTTGTTTTTGGAATTGGGCCTGCAGGGACTGGTAAGACATTTTTAGCTGTTGTTATGGCTGTCCAGGCATTACGTGAAGGACAAGTTAAACGAATTATCTTGACGAGACCTGCGGTGGAAGCAGGAGAAAATTTAGGTTTCTTACCTGGAGACTTGAAAGAAAAAGTAGACCCCTATCTAAGACCGATTTATGATGCACTTTACGCTATTTATGGACGTGAGCAAACAACAAGGTTGCTAGAAAGAGAAGTAATTGAAGTAGCGCCTTTAGCATACATGCGTGGTCGTACATTGGATGATGCGTTTGTTATATTAGATGAGGCTCAAAATACGACAACTGCTCAAATGAAAATGTTCTTAACGCGTCTTGGTTTTGGATCTAAAATGATAATCAACGGAGATGAAACACAAGTGGATTTACCACGTGGAGTAAAATCTGGATTAAGGGATGCAAAACAAACTTTACAAGGAATTGACAACATTAATTTTGTTAAATTTGATGCTTATGATGTAGTTCGACATCCAGTGGTTGCGGATATTATACGCGCTTATAGTAATCAAGGATAATCGTTTTTTAGAAAGGACAACAATGTGAATAATTACTTACAGTCTACCCAAAAAAGACTAGGCAAGTGGTATCTACCGATCATTGTCAGTCTTTTTACAATTATTATGGTAAGTTTTGGTTACTTTAGAGTTCAAAATAATACAACACAAACAGTTCAGAGAAATCAAGTGGCGCAGGATACCGTTTTAGCTCCTTATACGATTGAAGACGAAGAAAGAACTGAAGCATTAAGAAATCAGGCGGTAGCTAGTGTTGAGAATTCTTTTACATATCAAAGAAGTGTGTTAGAGCAGGAACAAGACCGATTAAATAGTTTTATAAATTGGCTGTCTGTTATACGCGATGAGAGTTATAGTACTGCTTCTATTAGTGAGGAAGCTGCTACTTTAAGTGATTCTGATGTTGATCTGGATTTGTCAGTATTATCAGATGAAAGAGATGAAAATCAATCAGTTTCTTTTAGTCGGTTATCCACACAAGAACAGCAACTTGTGCTTCAGCTAAATACTTATTTATTGGAAGAAAATAATGTGGAATTTGTGACTCAATTTGAAATTGATAACATCTTATCTTTGTTAGTAATGAGTGATGTTGACTATCGAAATTTTGTATCTTTATTAAATGAGCAACATTTCGCTATTATGGCACAGCCTATTTATTCTGGGCAGATGGATAGCGTTATTGATGATATAGTCGCACAGTATAATGATGACGATAGTGAAATGTTATTTGCTGATATTTTATCACGTTTTATTCAACCAACAATGCTTTATGATGAAGCAGCGACCTTAGAGAAACAGACAGAAGCATATAATTCGGTACAGCCAGCTTATATTTTACAAGGCCAAGTAATAGTTCAAGAAGGTCACATTGTAGATGGAGAGGATATTAGGCAACTGAATTTATTTAATTATTTTGAGCAATCAAATATTTCTCTTCGTGTTGTCATGTATTATTTATTAGTGTTTATACATGCAATAGGGCTCATCCTAATAGGAAAATTCTATAATTTTGAACAAACCAAAATTAATATTACTGCTTATTTATTAATGTTTATTTTTATGTTTTCTATAACAATGGGAATTGGATCTATTCAATCTTTATCATTGGAGTATTTGCTGTTATTATTACCAATTAGTACTTTTATCACATTCTTATTACCTTTGTTGGGAACAAGGTGGACTTTAGGTGCTTTGACAGTTTATTCGCTCTTTCAGGCATTTCCTATGACTTATTATAGTGAAGGTACCGTAGGGTATTTACTTGTATTATATTTTATTTTTGTTTCATTGTTTGCTATTGGAGAATATAGTAAAAATGAGTCTATTATAAGTTCTGATAATTACAAATCTGGATTAAGGTTATTAGGCACCTCGATATTATTGGGAGTTACAGTATTTAGTATTTTTAATGTGAATTTACCAATGACGCAATGGTTGCGAGTTGTTTTTTATATCGTCATTAGCTATATCTTAACGTGGCTGATTAATACGATTATTTATCCTTATTGGGAAAGTTTATTTAGTAATAAAGCGAAATTGACGTTAAATGAATTGTCGAATTTGAATCATCCACTGTTACAAGAGCTGATTGAACGAGCACCAGGGACTTACAATCATAGTATGATGGTCGCAAATTTAAGTAGTAATGCGGTTGATGCTATTGGAGGAGATGGCTTATTAACGCGTGTTGCGGGATATTATCATGATGTAGGTAAAATGAGCCAGCCGCTATTTTTTACAGAAAATGTATCAAGTAAAATTGTAACACCTCATAAGGCTTTATCACCTGAAGAAAGTGCAAAAGTTATTATTGATCATGTCCATCAAGGTGTAGAAATTCTCCGAAAACACAAATTCCCACAAAGTATTATTGATATTTGTTATGAGCATCATGGGACTACTTTGGTGAAATTTTTCCATTACCAAGCCACTCAAGAAGCTGAGGGGAAAGAAGTTGATGAAAGTAAATTTAGATATGACTGTCGCAAACCCCAAAGTAAAGAAGCAGCTATTATAATGATTGCTGATTCGTGTGAAGCGGCGTCACGATCACTGAAAGATTATGAACCAGAGACAATTACTGATTTAGTTAATAATATTATTAATACGAAGTTGGAAGATAATCAATTTTCTGATTGCGGATTAACTGTTCATGAATTAAAATTGGTAAAGCAATCTTTAATTAAAGGGATTGGTAGTATGTACCATACAAGAATTGATTACCCAAGCTAATCATAGAAAGGATAGCCATGAAAATAGAAATTATAGATGACCAAAGTTATTTATCGAAGGAAGCTGGAAAAATAATTAAAGATGTTATTGAATTAACTGCAAATCATCTTGGACTTAAAGAATATACGGAAGTTGATATTACAATTGTTGATAATACAACTATTCATCAATTGAATAATGAGTACCGTGGTGTTGACCGTGCAACGGATGTTTTATCTTTTGCGATGTTAGATGAAGTAGAGGGGGACTTTATATCACTCACTGCAGACATGATGCCAGTTGTTCATTTGGGAGATATTATCATATCGAATGATAAAGTAATTGAACAAGCTAAAGAATACGGCCATTCATATGAAAGAGAATTAGGATTTTTAACCGTCCATGGATTCTTACATCTAAATGGTTATGATCACCAGACGCCTGAGGAATCATCAGAAATGTTTGGTCTTCAAGAAGAAATTCTGACTCAATATGGCTTAACAAGATAATATGAAAAAAGCGATTGAACGATTTATTAAAGCATTTGAGTGTGCAGTAAATGGTCTAATCTATGCTATAAAAAAAGAGCGAAATTTACAGTACCATATGATTGCTGCAGCATTTGTAACATTAGCTGGTTTTTTCTTCGGTCTGAATGTTTATGAATGGAGTATTATTGTACTGTTGTTCGGTGTTGTAATGTCGACAGAAATTATCAATACAGCGATTGAAACGACAGTTGATTTAGTAACAGAAGAGTATCACCCCTTAGCCAAAATAGCCAAAGATGCAGCAGCAGCAGCTGTGTTAGTGACTGCAATCGCAGCAGTTATTATTGGTTTAATTATTTTTGTACCTAAAATTTTACAATGGATTATATAATTGGAGGAATGCATGAGATCTAGAAAAAAGAATGAATTTAAATCAGGTTTTGTTACATTAATCGGACGTCCAAATGTCGGAAAATCAACTTTATTGAATCGCTTTGTTGGTCAAAAAATTGCAATTATGTCGGACAAAGCCCAAACCACACGTAACCGTATTCAAGCAGTTTATACTGATAATGATGCGCAAGTAGTTTTTATTGATACGCCAGGGATTCATAAACCAAAACATGCCCTTGGTGATTTTATGTTAAAAACTGCCTTTTCTTCATTACAAGGTGTGGATGTTGTCCTAGTTGTGGTTAATGCTGGTGAAAAAATTGGACCAGGTGACCGTTTAGTTATCGAACGTATTCAAAACGTTGATACACCTGTCTTTTTATTAATTAACAAAATTGATCTAGTTACACCAGATGAATTATTACCAATTATTGAAAGTTATACTAAAGAGTATGATTTTGATGAAGTGTTTCCTATTAGTGCCACTGAAGGAAATAATGTGCCAGAGTTGATGGCATCAATTAAAGAATACTTACCTGAAGGACCGCAATATTATCCTGCAAATCAGGTTTCAGATCACCCAGAGTATTTTGTGGTGGCCGAATTTATTCGTGAAAAAATATTACATTTAACTCGCGAAGAAGTACCACACTCTGTTGCTGTTCATGTTGAAAGTATGAAACGTAACGAAGATGACAAAATTGAAGTAAGTGCGGTCATTTATGTTGAACGCGATAGTCAAAAAGGTATTATTATTGGTAAAAAAGGTAGCATGATTAAAAAAATTGGTACTATGGCACGTCGCGACATAGAACAATTACTAGGCGATAAAGTTTATTTGGAACTATTTGTTAAAGTCCAAAAAGATTGGCGAGATAGAAAGCAGTCATTAGTAGACTTAGGCTATCGTCAAGAAGATTATTAATTAATAAAATATATTTAATTTAGATAAGGGGGCAATGAGTTGAACGAATCGTTTGAAGGCATTGTCCTTTTTAAACGTCCTTACCGTGATCATGATGCATTGGTAAAAATATTTACAGAAAAATGGGGAACAAAAATGTTCTTTGTGAAAGGGTTAAATAAACCAAATCATCCATTAATGAGCTACACTTTGCCCTTAACTAAAAATCAATATATCGGTACAATTAATCAGCAAGGATTATCTTTTTTGAAAGAAGGACAATCATTATCGATGTACCGTCATCTACAAATGGATGTTGATTTTCAAGCTTATGTCGCTTACATTGTACAATTAGTTGATGCTGCAACGGCGGATAATGAACCGAATCCGACGAATTATCAATTACTTGAACATGTTTTAGATAAGCTTAATCAACAACTTGCTCCGCAATTAATTACGACATATGTTGAATTATTTTTACTTCCCCAATTTGGAACGCATATAAATTTTGACCAATGCTTATATTGCGACGAAGCTAAAGGACCTTTCGATTTAAGCTTAAGACAGCAAGGGTTACTTTGCTCAAAACATTATCATATGGATGAATTTAGATTACGTATCCATCCTAATGCAATTTATATAGTTCAACAATTACAAACTCATGCACTAAATCATATCCAGTCTGTGAATTTAAATTCAAATATTTTAAGTGAACTAAGGCGTTTAATGGATGAGATATATAAAGAATTTGTGGGACTACGATTAAAAAGCAAATCTTATTTAGATCAATTAGAAAAAATTCATGATGAAGCTAATTTGCTTAAAGATATGCGTCAAAAAAACAAAAATGTTGACAAACAAAAGCCTAATTAATCGGGTTGTGATTGACTTTTTCTGGTAAAGTCAGTAGAATGATAACAATGATGTAAAATCATGAAAGAAGATAGTTAAGCGATTCTAGGGTGGTGTGAGCTAGAACAAATCGAAGGCGATTTTACAGAAAACTGAATAGATTAAAGTGCTGACATAAGTCAGAATTAGGGTGGAACCGCGAACTAATCGTCCCTATGAGATTTTTAATAATCTCATAGGGACGAATTTTTTTATTTAGAGGAGAATGAAAATGAGTGTTAATACAATACAAGATATGATTATGACGCTGCAAAATTTTTGGGCAGATCAGGGGTGCTTAATTTTACAAAGCTATGATACAGAAAAAGGCGCGGGGACAATGAGCCCTTATACTTTTCTAAGAGCAATCGGTCCTGAGCCTTGGAATGCAGCTTATGTGGAACCGTCACGTCGTCCAGCGGATGGTCGTTATGGTGAAAATCCAAACCGTTTATATCAGCATCATCAATTTCAAGTAGTGATGAAACCAGCTCCAATTGATATTCAAGAAATTTATTTAGATAGTTTACGTGTGCTAGGGATTAATCCATTAGAGCATGATATTCGATTTGTAGAAGATAATTGGGAAAATCCCTCATTAGGTTGTGCTGGTTTAGGTTGGGAAGTTTGGATTGATGGAATGGAAATTACTCAATTTACTTATTTCCAACAAGTAGGTGGATTGAAATGTGATCCAGTAACAAGTGAATTAACTTATGGATTAGAGCGTTTAGCAATGTATATTCTAGATGTAGACAATGTTTATGATTTAGAATGGGCTCCTGGTGTAAAATATGGAGAAATTTTCCAACAACCTGAATTTGAACAAACAACTTATGCTTTTGATGAGTCGAACACTGAAATGTTATTTGCTCAATTTGATGCTTATGAAGCAGAAGCAATGCATAATATTGAAAAAGAGTTAGTTCATCCAGCTTATGATTATATTTTAAAATGCTCACATGCTTTTAACTTATTAGACGCTCGTGGTGTGATTTCAGTATCGGACCGTGCTGGTTATTTAGCGCGTATCCGTAAAATGGCTCGTGCCGTTGCAACGAGTTTTGTAAATAAACGAGAAGCTTTAGGTTTCCCATTATTAAAATCACAAGAACCAACAGCGTAGGAAAGGAATTCATTATGACAAAAGATTATTTATTAGAAATTGGATTAGAAGAAGTTCCCGCGCGTTTCTTGAAAGACTTAAGTGATCAATTACGTTTACGTGTGAGTGACTTTTTAACTGACGAACGTTTAACATTTACTAGTATTGAACCATATGCTACACCGCGACGTTTAGCAGTGATTGTACGAGGCTTGGCAGAAACTCAAGAAGATATTGAGGAAAAAGCAAAGGGTCCATCATTAAAAATTGCTAAAGATGACTCGGGAAACTGGACTAAAGCTGCTCAAGGTTTTGCACGTGGTCAAGGTGGCACGCCTGAGGATTTAATTATTGAAGAAGTTAAGGGTGAAAACTATGTCTTTATTCAAAAGTCAATTAAAGGAAAACCGGCTAATGAAGTATTACAAGGTATTGTAACAGTTATTAAAAACATGATTTTTCCTGTTTCTATGACTTGGCATGATTATCATACACCTTATATTCGTCCAATTCATTGGTTTGTTTCTTTACTAGATGATGAAGTTGTTCCTTTCGAATTTGTTGAAGTAAAAGCTGGACGCCAAACACGTGGGCATCGCTTTTTAGGCCAAAGTGTAGAAATTAATACAGTTGATGATTATGTTGATCAGTTACGCCAAGAATTTGTAATTGCAAACTATGAAGAACGACAAGCACTAATTCGTGAACAAATTGAAAAAATTGCTTCTGATAATAATTGGAAAATTCCGATTGATGATGATCTGTTAGATGAGGTAACGTCTATAGTTGAGTGGCCAACGGCATTTTCAGCCGACTTCGAAGAAGAATATTTAGCAATACCTAAACGTATTTTAGTTACAGCGATGCGCGACCATCAACGTTATTTCTATGTAGAAAATCCTGAAAATGGCGAATTACTTCCGTATTTTGTTTCGGTACGTAATGGTGATAGTAATCATATCGAGAATGTTGCTCGTGGGAATCAAAAAGTATTGCGTGCCCGTTTAGAAGATGCATTATTCTTTTATGAAAATGATACGAATCAAACAATTGAATCATTTGTTGAAAAATTAGCCAATGTAAATGAACACTATAAATTAGGAACACTAACTGACAAACAAAATCGTGTGCATCAAATGATTCCAGTATTAACAAAATCTATTGACTTAGAATCATCTGTAACACAAACAGCTCAAGAAGCTGCAAAAATTTATAAATTTGATTTAATGACAGGGATAGTTGATGAATTTGCGGAACTGCAAGGCTATATGGGTGGATACTATGCTGAAAAATCTGGACTAGGTGAGGATGTGGCTAAAGCAATTGCTACGCAATACTTACCAGTTACATCAGGTGGTGAATTACCGGATACACAAGCAGGAGCAGTATTAGCAATCGCAGATAAATTAGACACATTGGTGGGTTACTTTAGCGTCGGTATGCAACCAACGGGCTCAAATGACCCTTATGCATTACGTCGTCAAGCAACTGGTATATTAGAAATTATATTAAACCAAAATTGGCATCTAGATTTAGAATCAATCATTTATCAATTAGTAAATGAACGTTCAGAAGAGGCTGATGAAATTACGAAAGATTTAGTGGAGTTTATTAAAAATCGTTTAGAGCCACATTTATCAAAATCTGGTGTTGATTATGATATTATTAATGCAGTAAAACAAGCAAATGGATTGAATTTAGTGTATAATGTTAACTCTGCTATTCAATTACAAGCAATGAAGAAAGTTCAAGCAAGTGATTACCGTGAAATGATGGAAGCAATAACACGAGTAACGAATTTAGGTAGTAAAAGTGAAACGAATGTCACTATGGATGAATCATTGGCAGAATCAAGTTCAGAACGCCAATTAATCTCAGTGATTAATGATTTACCAAAACAAGAAACAGATCCCGAGATACAGTTAGCAAACTTTAGTTTATTAATTAATCCAATTAACTCTTATTTTGAAAATAATATGGTTAATGCTGATGAAGAACAAATTAAAAATAATCGCTATGCAACAATGCAGACATTAACGAATTATATTAATATCATGCTGGATCCTAGGGAAATAATTACAAAATTTTAAATAGATTTTACAAAAGGAGCCGATTATGTCAACCTTTTTAGATTACGCAAAAGTAAATGTCAAAGCCGGTAAAGGCGGAGACGGTATGGTTGCTTTCCGACGTGAAAAATTCGTTCCAGATGGGGGACCAGCTGGAGGAGACGGCGGAAAAGGTGGCGATATTATATTCATCGTTGATGAAGGACTTAGAACCTTACTCGATTTTAAATTTAATCGCCATTTTAGAGCCGATGGTGGCGAAAATGGAATGAGTAAAAATAAATTTGGATCAAATGCACAAGATTTATTGGTTAATGTTCCACCAGGGACTATTGTTCGCGACAGTGAAACAAATGCTTTGATTGCAGATTTAACAGAACATGGGCAACGTGTAGTAGTTGCTCGTGGCGGACGTGGCGGACGTGGTAATACACGTTTTGCGACACATAAAAACCCTGCACCTTCGATCGCTGAAAATGGTGAGCCAGGTGAAGAAAGAGAATTAACATTAGAATTAAAATTACTAGCAGATGTGGCATTAATTGGATACCCTAGTGTTGGTAAATCAACACTACTATCTGTCATTAGTAATGCAAAACCCAAAATTGCTGACTATCAATTTACAACATTAAGTCCAAATTTAGGTATGGTAAAAATTGGAGTAGATAAAGAGTTTGTTGTTGCAGATACCCCTGGTCTAATTGAGGGTGCTTCAACGGGTGTTGGTTTAGGTATTGATTTCTTAAAACATATAGAAAGAACCAATGTGTTACTACATGTTATTGATATGGCAGCTGTTCATGGTCGTGATCCTTTTGAGGATTTTGTAAGTATCATGGATGAATTAGCCACTTATAATGAGCGTCTACTTTTACGACCAATGCTAATTGTTGCTAACAAAATGGATCAAGAAGTAGCTCACGAGAATTTAATTGAATTTAAGAAACAATTGTTGGAGTATTATTCTGACTCAGAATATACTCAACCAGAAATCGTTGAAATTTCAGCATATCAACGTAAGGGTGTAGATGCTTTAATTGAAAAAGCGTACGAAATGGTTCAAGAATTGGATTATGTATCACTTGTTGAGGAAGAAGTGGTAGAGTTCGTTCATTATCAATTAGAAGAAGAAGAGCCTGATTTTGAAGTACACCGTGTTGATACTGACTTCTTTGTTATTACTGGAGATAAGATTGAAAAATTATTCCGTATGACAAATATGGCCCATGATGAAAGTATTCAACGTTTTGCGCGCCAAATGCGTTCAATGGGAATCGACCAAGCTTTACGTGATGCTGGAGCAAGTTCAGGAGACACGATTGAACTTGATGGTTACCAGTTTGAGTTTATGGACTAGGTGAGTTTAATGTCACAGTTAACTATGAATAAAAATAGAATTTCAGCCTTTGATGGATTAAAAGGATTAGCGCTGATTGGTGTTATTTGTTTCTATTTCTATGAACATATACTTCCTGGTGGCTACCTAGCAGTTAATATATTCTTATTCTTTGCAGGATTTATGAATTTTCGGTATTTCTATAAAAAAATCGAAGATAATGAATCAATTAAATTGTGGGAATATTATAAAAAACGATTAAAACGTCTCTTTTTCCCTATGTTATGGCTAATTTTATTAGTGTCGGCATTCATTTTACTATTTCAACAAGATTTTCTTGTTAATTTAGCAGGAACGAGTGTAGCTTCGTTGTTATTTGGTAATAATTATTATCAATTAGCATCTGGACAATCTTATTTTGTTCAGGCAATTGCACCTAATCCTTTTAGTCATTTATGGTATGTATCTTTACTTGCACAATATATTTTGTTGACACCTTTAGTGGTAAAAGTTGTTTATTCATATCATAAACAACCAACTACAGCGAGCTTAATGTTATTAGTTTTGTCTGTTGTTTCAGCGATTACAATGGCATATATTTATGCGGGAGATCCTGATCCAACAAATGTCTATTATAGAGTTTCGACACGAGCTTTTGCTTATACTTTAGGTGGAGGTATAGCTTTTGTGACACCATTGTCACTAAAACAACCTGATGTAACTAAACAACAAAGACATGTAATGAACTTCGTAGGTTTTCTGATGTTAGTCTTAATGACGCTGATGATGTCATTTATGTATGGTACACAAGGATTTGCATATTATTTAGGGATGTTTTTATTCACCTTAATTACAGCAGTTTTCTTTGTCATCATGACACATCAAGCTTCAATCTGGCATACCTTATTAGCTTTTAAGCCGTTAGCTTGGTTAGGAAGAAGAAGTTATTCTTATTATCTTTGGTTTTATCCAATCTATTTGATTGTACCTAAATTAGGTATCGTTAATAATATTGGCTATACTAATTTGTTAATAATCCAGTTTGTTTTAATTGGATTATTGGCAGAAGTAAGTTACCGGATTTTTGAACAACATCGTTTAGACTTGCCGATAGGGCAAGACTTCAACTTTAAAAAAATGCGTCACCAATTAAATGTTTTATCTCAAAGTGGTAAAGCTTTATTAAATGTTAAAGTGATGTCATTTATTTATATTGTAGTTGCTGTTTTTGGAGTAATTGGACTTACGCAATCAAAATCAGCAAATGATGAAATTTTAGAGTTAGAAAGTCTGATTACCGAAAATCAGACAGCTATTGAACAGACTCAGCCAACGACTACAGAAAATCGAGCCATCAATAACATTGATGGGCTAGATCAAGAAGTTTTATTATATGCTAACGGTCTCGATGTTACATTTTTTGGTGACTCGACATTATTATCTTCAGCAAGTCAAATTAAAGCTGTTTTCCCTAAAGCAATTATTGATGGTGAAATTGGTCGTCAATTATATAATAGTTATCAAAATTTAGCTAGTTTAGAAGAACAAGGTCTGCTTGAAGACTCGGTTATCTTTATGTTAGGGGCTAATGGGACATTTAGCCAAACTCAGATTGATGATATTGTTAATTTACTGGGTAACCAAAGACAAATTTATTTTGTTACGTCAAATGCTAAGCGCACTTGGACAGTTGATGCGAATCAGCAACTAAGACAATCTAGTGAGAGATACGGGAATGTACAGGTAATTGATTGGGCTGAGTATTCAGAAGGTAACGATGAGTGGTTAAGAGAAAATGATGAAGCTCATCCAACAACTATAGGGGCTCAAGAGATGGCGAAACTTATTGCGAATGAAATTTATCGATTAAGATAATAAACGCATTGAATTAGATGAAATAGTTTCACATATATTTTAATTTTGAATAATCTAAACACGAATTATACTAAAAATGATAAGTCTTTGAGACAGGAACAGTTCATTCTAGTAAGATTCGTGTTTTTATTATGCTATAATTTGAATAAATAAGTTTTAATTTAAAGGTATTTTTGAGAAATATATGGTAAAATTTTGTAGTTAGTCGAAATATGTAACATATTAGAAAGAGGTAGCACATGGAGTTATTATTCTTAGGGACTGGGGCTGGGATACCCTCAAAATCACGTAATGTCAGTTCATTAGCCCTTAAACTACTTCAAGAATTAAATCAAGTATGGTTGTTTGATTGTGGTGAGGCCACACAACACCAAATTTTAGAAACATCACTTAAACCAAGAAAAATACGCCGTATCTTTATTACTCATTTGCATGGTGATCATATATTTGGTTTGCCTGGATTATTGAGTAGTCGCTCATTTCAAACAGGTGAAGAAGAAACGCCTTTGACGATTTATGGACCACCTGGTATTCGTGATTATATTCAAATGTCACTGAAATTATCTAAATCAAATTTACTTTATCCTCTAGAAATAATTGAGTTAGATCCTCAGGGTGGCGAGTTGCTTTTAGATAAAAAATGGAAGGTAACTTATTTACCACTAAAACATGGAATTTTATCATTCGGTTATCGAGTAGAAGAACCTGATTCACCAGGAGAATTACTGGTTGAAAAATTGCAAGCCTACAATATTCCTAATGGACCTATTTTTGGCCAATTAAAACGTGGAGAAGAAGTTGTTTTAGAAGATGGTACTCAATTAAAAGGGACTGACTTTATTGGGCCGACTAAAAAAGGACGCATTGTCACAATATTAGGTGACACACGTCCAAATCCAAATATCCAAACCTTGGCACATAATGCGGATGCTTTTGTTCATGAGGGGACTCATGATAGTAATGAAGCAAAAATGGCCAACAAATATTTCCATTCAACAGTAGCACAGGCTGCCCAAGCAGCAAAACAAGCGAATGTAGGGCGTTTGTTTGTTAACCACATTAGTGCCCGATATTTATCGAGAGATGTGCACAACATGCAAAAAGAAATTCGTCAAATATTTAAACAGAGCACTATTGTTCATGATTTAATGGAGATTGATTTAAATTAGTACGTTCTGAAGGTTAATAATATTCAATAAGCGAATACTTTGTTATAATGAAGATACCAAAAATTTCAAGGAGGATTATCATGAAAAATCAAGCGAAATTAATTTTTAGCATTCTTGTTTTAATTATTATTACAGTTTTTGCAATCCAAAATACAAATAACGTTCAATTAGATTTGATATTTGTTGAATTTCAAACACCATTAGTTTTAATTATCTTATTTAGTTTATTAATTGGTGTGATCGTTGGTATGATTGGTACGGCTGTAAATAATAGTTCTAAACGTCAAGAAATTAAAGATTTGAAGAAACAAGTTGATAAAGAAAAAGAATTACGCAGTCGTGATATTCGAGAAAAAGATACAAAAATTGCGGATTTACGTGCACAATTAGAACAGGAACAACTAAAACAACGTAATCGTACTGAAATTAAAACAGATACAGAAACAGTAAATACTGATTTAAACACTGAAGTGTAGGGGAGATATTGATGTTGAATTTAGCCAAGTATTCTTGGTCTACTAAACAAGTAGAAAATGAAGAATTAATTTTGGCACAATTACAAAAAGCGGGATTAGAACACTCTCCCGCTTTTTTGCGTGTCTGCATCCGACGTGGCTTGACAACACCGGAAGCAATAAAGGAAGCAACAGATCAAAAGCCACAATTATATCATGATCCACATCTAATGTTTGATATGGATAAAGCTATTGAACGAATCAATCAAGCGATTGATACCGGGGAAAAGATTGTTATTTATGGAGATTATGATGCTGATGGCATTACGAGTACTTTAATACTTTATGAAGGATTAATGACGGTAGGGGCCGATGTTAGTTATTATTTACCGAATCGCTTGGTTGATGGCTATGGACCAAATTTAGATCGTTATAAATCACTAATTGATGAACGAGAAATGACTTTAATTATTACTTGTGATAACGGAGTAGCTGGTCACGAAGCTATTGATTATGCTCAATCAGTTGGTGTTGATGTGATTGTAACGGATCATCATTCGATTCAAGAAACACTGCCAGAGGCGTATGCGATTATTCATCCGGCGCATCCAGAAGGAAATTATCCCTTCCATGAATTATCAGGAGCAGGAGTGGCTTTAAAATTAATAACAGCCTTACTCGAAGAAATACCGACAGAATTATTAGAGTTAGCAGCGATTGGAACAGTGGCTGATATGATGTCATTAACTGATGAGAATCGGACAATCGTGTTAGCTGGTCTTCAAGAAATGCAAATGACGCATCGAATTGGTTTGGAAATGCTACTTAAAGATGCCAGTGTTAGTATGGATAGCATTAACACTCAAACAATTGGCTTTGTAATCGGACCTCGTCTTAATGCGGTAGGTCGCCTTGGAGATCCAACACCAGGACTTGAGTTATTGGCCACATTTGACGAAGCAGAAGCAAAAGAATTAGTCCTTTTTGTAAATACTCAAAACAATCAGCGTAAAAGTATTGAGCAGACGATTATGGAAGAAGTTGAAACGAAACTCGCAGAATATGAGAACTTGCCAGATATAATTATTGAAAAGAGCCCAGATTGGGCTGCTGGGGTACTAGGAATTACAGCAGGTAAAATTGTTCGTAAATACCACCGCCCAACGATTCTCTTTCAAGATCAAGGAGAGGACTTTAAGGGTAGTGGGCGTAGTATTGATGACGTGAATTTATTTGAACTATTAACAGAAAATAAAGATAATATTAAGTATTTTGGTGGTCATAGTCAAGCAGCTGGTATGACAGTGGATGCTCAGAATTTTGAAGCTTTTAAAGAAACTATGACTCAAAGTATGGAACAATATCAAGAAGCAGTTAATCAGCCACCGAAATTAGAAGTAGATATTGAATTAGCGACGAATGATATAACTGAGTCTTTGGTTGAGGAATTTGATTTACTCCAACCATTTGGTATGGATAATGAAGAACCAGTGGTTATGATAGAAGAATCGATTATTAGCCAATTTAGATTAATTGGATCAGACAAGACACATGTAAAAATATCCGTTCAAAATAAAGGCCACCGTGAAAGAGAATTACAAACAATTGGTTTTAGTATGGCACATCAGGCAAATGATTTAACACTTGGTCAACCAATTCATTTAGTAGGTAAATTAAGTATTAATGAGTGGAATAATGTTCGAATGCCACAATTACAACTTGAGGATTTAGGGGTTCAAAGTAAAGTTTGGGTAGATGTAAGAGGCAGTAAAATGCCACCACAATTATTGAATTTAACCGATGCTATTTATGTATTTGACCGAGCGAGTTTAGCAGAGCGTTTTGAAGGGCAAGTACATTCAGGCTCAGTGATTACAACTTATAAAGAATTAAATAATCAGGTGGTTCAAAAGAGATTAGTTTTGATGGAACCAGCTAACTCAATGAATCAATTAGAAAAAGCTGTTGCAAGCGGTGATTTTAGTCAAATTTATTTAGGGAGTTATCTTGAAGAATCCAAATATATGGCTGGACTGCCATCTAGAGAAGACACAACTAAACTTTATGTGTGGGTAAGAAAACAAAATGATTTTGCAATTCGTGAAAATTTAGCCATTATTTCACAACAATTATCTATTAATACAACTACTTTAAAATTACTATTTATGATGTTTTTTGAAGCAGGTTTTGTTACAATAGACAATGGTGTATTACACAATGTTGAAAAGATTCCAGAAGGTAAGACGGATCTAACAACCATGGATGCTTATTTAAAATATGAAGAAGCCATGAAAATAGAGAAGTTAATGAATTTTGAACCAATTGATACAATAAAACAGATGTTTGAAGGGAAATGACGATAATGAATTTAGAAAACTATATTGCTCGCGTTGATAATTATCCAACGGAAGGGGTAATCTTTAGAGATATCACTCCTTTAATGGCAGATGGAGAGGCATACCGCTATTCAGTAGATAAAATGGTAGAATATGCGAAATCTTTAGATGTAGATGTAATTGCTGGTCCAGAAGCGCGTGGCTTTATTTTTGGTTGTCCAGTTGCAACAGATTTAGGCGTTGGATTTGTTCCAGTTCGTAAACCTAAAAAATTACCTCGAAAAACGATTGAGGTAGCATACGACTTAGAATATGGTTCAAATGTATTAACAATGCATGAAGATGCAATTAAACCTGGTCAACGTGTTTTAATCGTTGATGACTTATTAGCGACAGGTGGAACTGTTAAAGCAGCGATCGATTTAGTTGAAAAACTAGGTGGAATTGTTGCTGGATGTGCTTTCTTAATCGAATTAGATGAATTAGAAGGCGGAAAATTATTAGAAGGCTACGATTACCAAACATTATTACACTACTAAAAAAAGATACTATCCCAGCATTCTAGTTGGGATAGTTTTTATCCAAAAAAGAACCAGATGAACAAAATCATCTGGTTTCAAATTATTCATTAAAATTCGCGGAATAAGCTAACGACTTTTCCTAAAATTGTAACATTATTTAATATAATATCATCCATGTCATCATTTTCTGGGCGTAATATATAGTGATCTGATTTTTTGAAGAAAGTTTTACAAGTAGCTTCATCTTCATCCGTCATCGCAACAACAATGTCACCATTATTTGCTGAAGGTTGGCGTCTGACGGTAATTAAATCACCATCCATAATACCAATATTAATCATAGATTCACCGTCGATTTCAAGCATAAACAAATCACTCGCATCAAAATGATCTAAATTTGGTGGAACAGGGAAATATTCACTCGCTTCTTCAACAGCTAAAATTGGTGTCCCAGCTGCTACACGACCAAGTAATGGAATTTTATCAGGTTCAATGTCTAACACTGATAAAGCTAAATCAGTTAATTCGATAGCTCGAGTTTTACTCGCATCACGTGAAATATAACCAGCTTTTTCTAATCTTGATAAATGTCCATGGACGGTAGAGGTTGATGCCAAACCAACTTCGCTACCAATTTCACGAACAGTTGGAGGATAACCATTTGATTGAATCGCTTGATATATGCATTCAAGAATGGCATATTGTTTAGTAGTTACTGTTTTCATGGGTCTCAACTCTTTCCTAATTGTTGAGTTAATTATAACAAAACTAAAAGTCGCATGCAAACAAATGTTCGCAAAAGGAGAAATAGATGTTACACGAAGATAAATTAAAACGAATCAGTGAATTAGGCCGTAAGAAAAAAGCTGAAGGATTGACAGAAGCTGAAACTAAAGAACAAGAAGCATTACGTGAAGAATATTTAAAAAACTTCCGTCGCGCCTTTAAAAAGAATGTTGAAGGTATCAAAGTGGTCGATCCAGAGGGAAATGACCTAACTTCAGAAAAAGTTAAAGAAATTCAAAGAGATAATGGTTTAAGATCAGAGGAAGATTAATGCTATCTTGCTTAGACCTTCGCAATCTGATAATATTATAAGAGAAAATTTACTCATACTTAAGGAGAGATACATTTGGAAACTTGGATTTGGATTTTAATTGTAATTGTTGCTTTAATTGCTGGTTTAGTAATCGGCTTTTTCGCAGCACGTAAATATATGACAGAATATTTTAAAGAAAACCCACCCATTGATGAGCGTATGATTGTTCAAATGATGACACAAATGGGCAGAAAGCCGTCTGCGAAGCAAGTTCAACAGATCATGAACTCGATGAAACAGCGGTAGGACGAGCTTTCATGTCCTTTCAAAAGTTTAGTTAAGGCTAAATATTTCGGCCAAAAAGGTG
Source organism: Aerococcaceae bacterium DSM 111022 (assembly GCA_015863195.1). GTDB lineage: Bacteria > Bacillota > Bacilli > Lactobacillales > Aerococcaceae > DSM-111022. The sequence continues at coordinate 126,363 of JACBXO010000001.1, forward strand.
CTAGGGGTCATTTTGGGGTCAAAATTAAATTATTTTATAAGTCTGAATTACCGATTTTAGCTCGGAATCCATCTTGCTTGTGAAATGTCCGTACACCTCATCTATCATTTTTGTAGATGAATGACCAACATGTTTAGCAATTAACTCTTTATCCACTTTATTTTCTACCATGCGTGTAATGAATGTATGTCTGAAAATATGAGTGGATATTTTTTGCCTTCAATGTTAGTAGATATATATTTTAAGTTGATTATTATCTTATAAAGAGTCATTTGCAATCTATTACTTTAAGATATGTAAAATAATAAAATTATCTAATGCTACGGTTTGCTATCTACAATTCTTTTTAACAGCCAGATGAATCTAGAAAAGAGCGCACCTAACAATATACTTCCTAAAATTTGATTAAATACACCAAATTCTGCCATATCCTCGTTCGAAACCACTCCACTATAGACTTGCTAGAGTGTATGGGATGCTTGTAATCTATTTCTCTTTTAGTTCCTTTAATAGATCAAACTGAATTTGTCTTAGAATGACTTTTTCACGGTAATTTTCAATTAAAAAATGTAACCCTATACCAATTAAAACATGGAATAAAATATTGATAATGACAAATAATATATATGAACCTAAGCCGATTTCGATTTTTATATAGGCGGAACGGCCGCTATTGAATCCTATAAAAAATCTTTGAGCCCATCGGAACCATTGATAAGCCGCAATTGACGTTGCAAGAAAATTAAAGGATAAACAAATAATTGCTGCAATTTTGTAGTTTTTTGTTTTTTCAGCTGTATCTTCATAAAAATTCATTAATATACCTCCTAATTGATCATCTTATATAATTACATAAATATAATTCAACAACAGTTCTAGCATGTAAGAATTGCAAATTTTACACAACCATTTTTCGCCTCTATAACTTCCTATTATAATTTATATTATCATACAACTGAAATGTAATAAATAAATTTGTTGATAGCGTTTACAATTAACTGACTCTTAGCTACAAACTAAATAGTTATCTACACTGCAGAAATGAAGGAACGAAGTTTAATGACTGAAAAAAATTAACACGAGTCCAATCTCATTCATTACAGGAAGCATTACCTTTATTTATTCATCAAATTATATTATTTTTTACAAGAAAAATAACGATTATGCACAAAATACAACCCACAAATCCTCAAATTCCCCAAAACAAACTTTTAACCAAATAAAAACTGAGCAGCTAACCTAATGGTCAACTACTCAGCTTTATTTTATTGCTTAATTTTCCCATGAATAGCGGGATCGTAGACATATTCTGGGTCTAATTTTGCATCCAAACTAACAAAAGCTTCGACAATTTTTTGATCGACTTCAGCTAATTTAGCTTTGTTATATTTCACATCTGGTTCAAAAGGAATAGGCTCGCCGAAGTAAATTTTTGTTTTCTTGCGGCCAAAAAATGCTTTCCAACCAATGGGAGGTTGAATCGCGATAGGAATAATATCTTTTTTACTCATACGTTGGATGAAGGCAGTTCCACCTTTGATTTCGGTAGAGTGTCTTGTTCCGGAAGGGAAAATACCAAAGTCTCGTTCTCCTTCTTCCAACACTGAAATTGCTGATTTAATCGCTTGACGGCCCGGTTTTTCACGGTTTACGGGAATCATGCCAGCCTCAATCATCGCTTTTCCAAAAACAGGAATATCAAAAAGGCTCTCTTTTGCCATAAACGCTAATAAACGGGGTTTAATGATATTGGCAATAATAAAAGGATCCCAATTTGAACGGTGTGTCGAAGCTAAGATGACATTTCGATCCTCAGGAAGATTTTCTAAACCATAAACTTCAGGTTTTCCATTAAATATATATAAAATTAATTTAGCAATAAATAAAATTGAATTGTAAATAAACATCGTTGTTTGTCGTCCTTTCAGGTAAAATATAATTAATAGCTATACTAATATATCATGAATGTAAGGAGTGAAACAATGAAAAGTATAGAATTCAAACGAATAGTGCTCACTTTAGTAGCGTTATTTGTGACAGTAACTTCGACTAGCAGTGTCATCAATGCTCAGTCAGTGAAATTGTTAAATACTTATCCCAGTGATTCGACAGCATTCACCCAAGGATTGGAATTGAATAGTTGTGATGAATTAATCATTGGAACCGGTCTTTACGGCGAATCAAAATTAGGGCAGCTGAATTTAAAAAATGGTGAAATTGAACTATTGGATACATTAGAAGACAACTTTTTTGGTGAAGGAATTACCCATACTCCAGATGCCTTATGGCAAATGACTTGGCGTGAGAATACCGCGTTTAAACGCGATCTGGAAACTTATGAAATCATTGACACAGCGAATTATGAAGAAGAAGGTTGGGGCATAGCCTATGATTTTGACCGGGACATTATCTGGCATTCAGATGGAACCGATACTCTTTATAAACGTGACAGCCATACTTTCCAAAAAATCGGAGAAATTAACGTAATTGAAAATGCTTTGAAAGTCGATAAATTGAACGAATTAGAGTATGCAGAGGGTGCAATTTACGCGAATATTTGGTATGATACGACTATTGTCAAAATCGATCCTGATTCAGGAGAAGTATTAGCGAGATATGATGTGGCACCTCTTTTAGAGGAGGAGCTGACAGAAGAGGAATTAGAAGAAATTGATTCTTTGAATGGAATCGCGCATATTGAAGATAATCGATTTTACATTACCGGAAAATTATACCCATATATATTTGAAGTCGAGTTAGTCGACTAGGAAGGAATTATAATGACAGAACCAGCAATTAGATATGAATTAATTAAAGAAGAAAAGCATACTGGTGCGCGCTTGGGACGTATTCATACGCCTCACGGGACATTTGATACGCCCATTTATATGCCAGTAGGAACATTAGCAACGGTGAAGAGTTTATCTCCTGAAGAATTGAAGGAGGCAGGTGCGGAGATAATTTTATCGAATACCTATCATTTATGGTTACGCCCTGGGGAAGATATTGTAAAAGAAGCCGGTGGTTTGCATAAATTTATGAACTGGGACCGCGGTGTTTTAACAGATTCAGGTGGGTTCCAAGTGTTTTCATTAGCAAAAAATCGTAAATTATCTGAAGAAGGGGTTCACTTTAAGAGCCATTTAGACGGAAGAAATTTATATTTAACACCAGAAAAAGCAATCCAAATTCAAAATGATTTAGGGGCAGACGTGATTATGTCACTCGACGAGTGTCCGCCTTTCCATGAATCAAGAGACTATGTTCAACATTCGGTTGACCGTACGACGCGTTGGGCAGAACGTGGATTAGAAGCACATCAACGTTCAGGCGACCAAGCATTATTTGGAATCGTACAAGGAGCCGGCTACGAGGATATCCGTATTCAACACGCTAAAGATTTAGCGTCAATGGATTTCCCAGGTTATTCAATCGGCGGACTTTCTGTTGGTGAAACAAAAGAAGAAATGAATCGTGTGTTAACGTCACTTACTCCGCACATGCCAGCAGATAAACCGCGTTATTTAATGGGCGTTGGTTCACCAGATGCCTTAATCGACTCGGTTATTCGTGGTGTTGATATGTTTGACTGCGTGCTTGCTACTCGTATTGCACGTAATGGTACATGTATGACACGTGACGGACGATTAGTGGTGAAAAACGCGAAATATTCACGTGACTTTACACCAATCGACCCAACGTGTGATTGCTATACTTGTCGTAATTATACACGTGCTTATGTACGTCATTTAATTAAAACGGATGAAACATTTGGTTTACGTTTAACTTCATTACATAATACACACTTCTTATTACAAGTGATGCGTGAAGTACGTCAAGCGATTATGGACGATAATTTACTAGAATACCGTGAAGACTTCTTTGAACGTTACGGTTACAACGAACCAAACGCAAAGGCTTTCTAGCCGAATATATAAAAACTAGCCAATGCTTAAAAACTTTGATAGAATAAGTATATTCGAATAGGAGAGGTGAATAATGGAATTAATTGCAAGCTTTTTACCAATTATCTTAATGGTTGTTGTGTTTTATTTCTTATTAATTAGACCACAACAAAAACAGGTTAAAGAAAAACAAAACATGTTAAATCAAATGAAACCAGGTGACACAGTTGTTACTATCGGTGGATTACACGGTGTTGTAGACGAGGTAAGCCAATCAAGCAACACAGTTGTTTTAGACTGTGAAGGAGTTTACTTAACATTTGCCTTTAACGCAATTGCCAGCGTTAAAGAAGGCGGCAATATCGTTGAACGTCAAGAAGAAATCGCAGAAGCAAACGCAGAAGCTTTAGAAGACTATCAAGACGAACAAGCATAATTAAAAATTTAAACGTCATTTGCTCAGGCAGATGGCGTTTTTTATTTTTTAAAAGTATAGCAGGCCATATAATAGAATTAAAACTCCGATCTTTGTAAAAAAATATAAACAGATTATAAATCTTGAGCTTGATAAAACGTTTTCTTAAATAAAATAGCAAAAAATGTTTAAAATTCGAGATAAAAGTGTTGACTTCGAGATAATTCATATGCTATTATATATCTCGAGTTCGAAATAAGACGAACGAAAAATACATTTATAGAGGAGACTTAATTATGTCAACATTTTTAGAATTAGTAAAAAACCGCCGTACTCAATATGCAATTGGTAACAACACAGAATTAACAAACGAAGCAATTGCAGAACGTATTACAGAAATCGTAAGAGACGTTCCAACAGCAAGCAATAGCCAAACTACTCGTATCGCAATTATATTTGGTGAAGAAAATGTTAAATTATGGGACCACATCTTAGACGTTCAAAAAGACGTATTACAAGGTGAAATGTGGGATATGATGTCAGGTGTTATGGAAGGTGCTAAAGGCGGAGTAGGTACAGTACTATTCTTCGAAGACCTTGATGCAGTTGAAGCAATGCCAACAAGCCCATCACGTGTTGAAGTTTACAAACAAAACAACAACGCTAACGCACAATATGCTGTATGGTTAGGCTTAACTGACTTAGGTTTAGGTGGATCATTACAACATATGAACGTTGGCTATGAGCAAGGATTCGACAAATCAGTTAAAGAATTATTAGGTTTACCTGAGCGTTGGGAATTACAAGCACAAATGCCATTTGGTTCAATCGAAGGTGAAAACGCACCTAAAGAATACATCGCTGATAGCGACCGTGTAGTTGTTTTAGGTAACTAATTTTAGATTAATCTAACCTATCTGAGCACTTCCTTAATTGGGAGTGCTTTTTATTATCCAAAATTTTGATTATTTCTTTGTCATTAGACTAAAAACAAACCGCGAGCGCTTGCTTTTTCGAATCGGAGTTTGTTCGAGTATATTTATGCCATAATTTTTCTATAATTTTAGTGGCATATGCGAACGAATGTTTGTATAATAATGGTAATGAATTGAAGGAGTTGAGAGGATGCAATATGGGATTTTAACATTTGAAGAGCCTCAACCGGATGTTAGTCGTAAAATTTTGCATGTGGATATGGATGCTTTTTATGCGAGTATTGAGGTGCGGGATAATCCGAAGTTAAGGGGGAAGCCGGTAGTTATTGCCAAGCATCCAAGGTTTACTGGTGGGCGCGGGATTGTGTCGACGTGTAATTATGAGGCGAGGAAATATGGGATTCATTCAGCGATGTCGTCTGCTGAGGCGTTTAAGCGTTGTCCTCATGCGGTTTTTGTTCCGGGCAGGCATGATGTTTACCGTGAAGTTTCTAAACAAATTCACCGTATTTATGAGCGTTTTACAGATATTTATGAGCCAATCGCTTTGGATGAGGCTTATTTAGATATTACGGATAATAAGTTAGGGATTAATAGTGGGACGATTATTGGGAAAATGATTCAACAACAAATTTATGAAGAAACGGGTTTAACGAGTTCGGTTGGCGTGTCGTATAATAAATTTATTGCGAAAATCGCATCAGATTACCGGAAGCCGCATGGGATGACTGTGATTGAACCGAGTGAAGCGGTTGAGTTTTTAAAGACACTTGAAATCGGTGATTTTCATGGGGTGGGGCGCAAATCGGTGCCACATTTTCATGAATTAGGCATTTATACGGGTGAAGATTTATATCAAATGTCTTTAGAGGATTTGATTAAGCATTTTGGTAAAATGGGGTATTCTTTATTTTTTAAAGTGCGAGGTATTCAAAATACGCCTGTCAAGCGCGACCGAGAGCGTAAATCTATTGGTAAAGAAACGACATTTAGCCAATTTTTAAGTGAAGAAATTGAAGTGACGCGAGCTTTTGAAAGTTTAGCGAGCCGTGTTTCAGCTAATTTAATTGATAAGCAGCTTAAGGCTTTTACTGTGACGATAAAAATTCGTTATGATGATTTTGAAACGGTCACAAGGCAGTCAAAAACAGATGAGGCAATCAATAAAGAGGCTGATCTCTTAGATGTGGTCAGTGATTTGTGGCAAATTCATGGACATTTAGATAAGACGATTCGATTGCTTGGCGTTTCTGTTTCGAATTTTGAAGATCAAGATTATGTACAAATCCCATTATTAGATGAATTTTAGAGAGGAACAGGTGTGACATCTGTCCTATAAACTGTTATAATTTTAGAGTAAAGATTATAGTTTAGGGGTGAGAGTATGAGTCGAAAACATGATTTGGTCATGAATCATATCGAAAGTTTACCGATTGGTACACGTATTTCGGTTCGTTCGGTTGCTAAAGAAGTTGGTGTGAGTGAAGGTACAGCCTATCGGGCCATTAAAGCAGCTGAAGATGCTGGATTTGTTTCAACCATCGAACGTGTCGGAACGATTCGGATTGAAAACCGGTCACAGTTTTTGCCTGAAATGTTGACCTATGAAGAAATTGTTAAAATCATTGATGGTGTAGTTTATGGCGGAGAAGCGGGTCTTGATAAACAATTAAATAAATTTATTATTGGGGCGATGACAGAAGAGGCGATTGCTAAATATTTTGACGTAAACTCACTGATTATTGTTGGTAACCGTGAGGAAGTGCAACAATTGGCTTTAAAAAATGATGTCGCTGTGTTAATTACTGGGGGCTTTGAGGCGAGTGATGAAGTGATTGAGTTAGCGAATCGTTATGCACTTCCAGTCATTGGGACAACATTTGATACTTTTGCTGTTGCCAGTGTGATCAACCGTTCAATGATTAATCAAGAAATTAAAGAAGAAATTATGACGGTAGGGGATATTTTCTTGCCCATTGATAAAACTCTCTCACTTGTACCATCAGATACTATTTCAGATTTCAATAAAGCAACCAGTCAGACTGGTTTAACGCGGTTTCCGGTAGAAAATAATGGACGATTAGTTGGTGTTATTACAGCTAAAGATGTGATTGGTCGAACGAATGAAACATTGATTGATCGGGTGATGACTAAAAATGTCGTCACCGTCCAAACACATATGTCCGTTGCGACAGCGTCTCATAAAATGACTTGGGAAGATATTGAAATGTTACCGGTTGTGGAAAATAACTATGAGTTACTAGGTGTACTTTCAAGGCAAGATGTCATGAAAGCGATTCAAACACAACAACAACAGCCGCAATTAGGGAATACGATTGAAGATGATATCGTCGTTCAAATGCATGAATATCCATCATTGAATTTACAAAATTACCATTGGCATACCAATGTCCAACCGCAAATGTTAAATAATATGGGGACACTTTCTTATGGTGTGCTTTGTGAGATGGTTACTTATACAGCGACACAGTATTTGTATGATAATACCGATACGAATTATGTTTTAGAACGGCTTGATTTACATTATTTTAATTTATTACAATTAGGTAATGAGTTACAATTTAAAGTAAATATTATTAATATGTCAAGACGTCATGCATTGGTGGAAGTGGATGTTTACCACGAAAACACGGCTGCAGGAAAAGCCATTGTCTCATGTCAAGCGATAGATAAATATTAGGGGATGTATATGTTAATTAAAGAACAAGAATTAGATACGTTATTTCAATGGATTGAAGAATATGACACGATTATTATTCACCGACATGTTCGTCCAGATCCAGATGCAGTTGGTTCTCAGCTAGGTTTGAAATTATTAATTCAAAATGCGTATCCAAACAAACAAGTTTTAGCCGCCGGAACGAGCTCTGATAGTTTAGCGTGGATGGGTGAAATGGATGATATTACCAAAGATGACTATGAGGAAGCACTGGTTATCGTAACCGATACAGCGAATCAAGACCGTGTTGATGGTGCTCATTATGATGCGGGAGATAAATTAATTAAAATTGATCACCATTTAGTGGTTGATCGTTATGGTGATTTGCAAATTGCTTATCCTGAAGCAACTTCTGCAAGTGAATTAATTACCGAAATTGCGTCAAGATCTAAAAATAAACTACCCATGACGAAAGAAGCAAGTGAATTACTTTATGCCGGCATCGTTGCCGATACCGGTCGTTTCTTATATAGTCCGACGCCGTATACTTTTGAAGCGGCGAAAACGTTGGTTGCTCAAGATATTGATACGCGCTTAATTACGGACCGTTTTTCAGAAACATCATTAAATGAAGTACGGTTCCAAGGCTTTGCGTATGAAAATATTGAGTTTCATGACGAGGGCGTGGCAAGTTTAGTGATTACGCGCGATATTATGGAAAAATATCAGATTTCTGAAGATGCGACGAATATTGTGTTAAATATTCCAAGTACGGTTTCAGGTATGTACACTTGGGTCAATTTCATTGAACAAGAGGGCGATAATCCTAAATACCGTGTACGCCTGAGAAGTAAAGGGCCAGCGATTAATCAGATTGCGGAAGCGCATGATGGTGGCGGACATGCGATGGCGTCTGGGGCTAAGGCCAATTCATTGGAAGAAACTGAAGCGATTATCAATGAATTAAAACAAATTACGACTGAATTTTTAAAAAATAAATAATAAAAAACCAGATGGCCCATTGAGGCTGTCTGGTTTTTTTATATGAATAGATTAACAATCTTTACAGTCATACCATTTAGTATGATGTGCTTTCATTAATTCATCGGCTTCAACAGGTCCTGTTGAAAGTGCTTTATAGTATTTCATGTCTTGTCCGTCTAACTGTTTCCAGTAATTGTGGATGTGATCCATAAATTGCCATGCATATTGTGCTTCATACCAATGAACAAAATGGTCCAGTTGATTATTAATACAAGCATTAATCAAACGTTCATAATCATGAGGAATTTCAGATTCAACCTCTGTTGGATATTTGAATGTCATTGGAACTGATTTTGCCCCGCCTTTGTGGCCTGGTTTTTCTTGATTAAAGAAAAATTGAATGCGCATTTCTGGAGCGAATTCGATGCGTAAGTAATTATTTTCAACGTTTGGATCATCTTTTTTGAAGACGATATGAATCGTGGTATATTTACCTTCTAATCGTTTACCACTTCGAACAAAGAAGGGCACACCTTCCCAGCGCGGCATCTCAAAGTCAAATTTTGCTGCAAAATAAGTTTCCGTTTGCGAATCAGCTGGAATGTCAGCTTCTTCTTTATAGCCAACAATACCTTCAGCAGTATTTGCTGTATATTGCGCACGAATCACATTGGCTGTTAAATCTTCAGTGTTTTCAAAAGTTCTTAAACTCTTAATAGCATTAATTTTTTCTTGACGGAAGCCGTCAGCTGATGCGTTTTTGGGATTATCCATTGCTAAAATTGACAGAATTTGCATCATATGATTTTGAATCATATCTTTAGTAACGCCACTATTATCATAGTAAGCACCACGTTCGCTAATACCCATATCCTCAGCGAGACTAATTTGAATATTGTCGATAAATTCATTAGACCATAATTGTGACCAAATATTATTGTAACGTAACTTGTCTAAAGAAGAGACAAGTTCTTTGCCTAAATAGTGATCAATTCGGTAAATTTGATTTTCATCGAACGACTCCGTTAATTGTTGCTGTAATTCAATCGCACTTTCTTCATCGAAGCCAAATGGCTTTTCAATAATTAAGCGATTGTAGCCATTATCCGTTAAAACATTTTGTGCGGATAAATGATGGGTGATTACAGGGAATAATTGAGGATTCAATGAAATATAATAAATACGATTTCCACCAATATTGTATTGTTTATCTAAAGTGTCAGATAATTCTTTTAATTTATTGTAATGTTCACCGTCGTTAACATCATGCGGTTGATAATAAAAATGACTCACAAATTCTTTGGCATTTTCTTCATCAGTAATTTCTTCAAGAATACTATTATAAACAATCTCTCTAAAATATTCATTTGTCCATTCACGACGAGCCGTTCCGATAACGGCAAATTTATCAGAGATATTATTGTTTTTATATAAACGATAAATAGCAGGGTATAGTTTTCGAGCTGCTAAATCTCCAGTGGCACCAAATAATGTTAATATTAATTGATTATCGTTCATTTCTCTACCCCCTAACCTATTAACGTATTATATCTTATAAAAATAATATTCTCAATGAACTCTTACTACTTTTTAATTGTAAACGGATTTTTACGGAAGTGTTTGAGACTTACTAAAAAGATTAGTATAATAAGTTGATGATGAAAGTCCTCATAAAGGAGAAGAGTATGAAATTTAAAGATATACAATTAAAGCCGTTTCTACAAGAAGCGCTAGAAGAACTACATTTTGATGAATTAACGGCGGTACAGGAGGAAGTTTTACCTAAAGCAAAAGAAGGTAGAAATTTAATCGTACAGTCCCAAACCGGTTCAGGTAAAACACATTCATTTATGATTCCGATTGTAAATGCGATTGACCCTGATTTAAATCAAGTGCAAGCCGTTGTAACTGCACCAAGCCGTGAATTAGCAGGCCAATTATATGAAGTAGCGCAACAATTAGTTTCCAAGAGTCAAACTCCGATTTCAGTCGTGAATTATGTCGGAGGAACCGATAAACAACGACAAATTGAAAAATTAAACCCTAAAAATCAACCACACATTGTGATTGGAACGCCAGGTCGTATCTTCGATTTAATGTCTGAAAATGCCTTATTAATTCAAACAGCTAACACATTAGTTGTAGATGAAGCAGATATGACGATGGACTTAGGATTCTTATCACTGGTGGATGAAATTGCGTCGCGTTTAACTTCAGATGTACAAATTATGGTCTTTTCAGCAACAATCCCACAAACATTAGAAGTGTTCCTAAATAAATATTTAGTGAGTCCAATTATGATTGAAATTTCACCTAAACAAGTGTTAGCCGATCAAATAGACAATTATTTAATTAGTACTAAAGGGCAAAGTAGAAAAGAATTAATCCATGAATTATTAACGATGGGTTACACTTATTTAGGAATCGTTTTTGCCAATACGAAAAAATATGCCGATGAAATTAGTGACTATTTAAAAGACCAAGGTCTAAAAGTAGCTACCATCCATGGTGACATCGAACCGCGTGAACGTAAACGTATTATGCGCCAAATTCGCCAATTAGATTACCAATATGTAGTCGCAACTGACTTAGCAGCACGTGGTATTGATATACCTGGCGTATCTTTAGTCATTAACGCAGAATTACCAAAAGATTTAGAATTCTTTATTCACCGTGTCGGTCGTACTGGGCGTAATCAAGTAGCTGGTACAGCGATTACTTTAGTTACACCAGGTGATGATCAAGCAATTGTAGAACTTGAGAAAAAAGGCGTTGAATTTAAAGAAGTTGAATTACGTCGTGGCGAATTTGTAGAAGTTGAAGCACGTAATCGCCGTCAATCGCGTAAGAAAACAGCGGCAAATCAAGAAGACACTGTCGTTCGTGGTATGATTGAGAAAAATAAACGCCGTAAAGTAAAACCAGGCTATAAACAAAAATTAAACCGTGAAATTAAAGAGCATCAACGTAAAGAAACAAATAAAAACAAACGCCAAGCAGGCCGCCAAACGCGCCGTAACAATAAGCGAGGCTAATTATTAAAAAAGCTGACTAACGTCGGCTTTTTTATTTTGAACTTTTTTAAATAAAGGTCCCTAAAAATTATCAAGCCTCCGTATATTATGATGAGCGGCAAAGGATCACTAAAATTTTAAATTAATTTTTAAAAAGGTCCCCAAAATTTCAAATGGGTTCGTATATTATGGTGAGCGACAAAAACATAAGATGTTTTCCGTTCGAAAGTTGTTTGATGGCAAAAATGATTAAAGGAGAATTTATTATGAAGAAATGTATCAATTGGAAGAAAATTATTCAAAAGGCATTAATTGGTGCCTTAGCAGCCGGACTTATCACAACGAACATTGTAGGTGTCCCTTATATCCATGCAGACGATGATGATTATGGATATGATGACGATTGGGACGACGATTACTACGATGATGATTGGGATGATGACGACTGGGACGATGACGATTACTACGATGATGACTGGGATGATGACGACTGGGACGATGACGATTATTATGATGACTGGGATGACGACGACTGGGACGATGACGATTATTATGATGATGACTGGGATGACGACGACTGGGACGATGACGATTACGACGACGACTGGGACGATGATGATTGGGAAGATTACTATGAAGATCATTACGAAGCTTTATATGGTGATGACTGGGAAGATGCTTTTGAAAGATACTATGGTGTTGATGTAGAGGATTATATCGAAGCGATGTATGGCGAGCCAAGAAATTATTCATCCATTGATTGGAATCAATTCAAAAATCAAACACAGGGAGTGCTTGAAGGCAATAACGATTATACAAAGGATCCAAAATTCGAAGGCGTCGATCCGAATGTAACAGCCGAAGACGCACCGTCACAAGGGTTTGAAGCTGGACATCGTTTTGAAATTGCGCCAGACACCTATGTTGTTGTAAAAGATTTAGGTATTCGTTCTGACAAGCCAGTGCCTGAACTATCACAAATGAATAAAGAGCAATTATATGAAAAAGCAAAACAAGAAGAATTAGCGAATTTAATGTCTGTGGATGTGACACGAGAAAATAATCAATCACAAGAAACATCAGTAAATACAAATGCTTCTTCAGGAAATGAAGCGCGTCCTTCGGACGAGACAGGGCAAGTCAATTCAGGAGAAGAAGCTCCGATTGAATCTGGTGAACAAGCGTCAACGAACCAAAACCAGGTACAATCTAGCACTGAAGTGATTCCAGTTAAAGCGAACGAAAAAACAGTGAATGACTTTAACAACACCAATCAAAATATTGATGTAAATGTGTTGAATTCTGAATTTTTAGCTTTACTTAATTCAGAGCGTGAAGCAGCCGGATTACAGCCAGTTTCATATGGTGCGCATTTACAAGAAGGTACAGATAAACGTAGTACTGACTTAGCATCAATTGGTGACATTAGTGTTAATAATCAGCCGCATGTGCGTTTAGATGGTACTTCTTTCCGCGAAGATTTTAACTATTTAGAACAAGATGCCAAAAATGGTTTAGGTGAAAATTTAGCCATGGTATCTTACTCAGGTAATCCACATACATTAGTATCGGAAAAACAATTAGCTGAGCAATTCTTTAATCAATGGAAAAAATCACCAAGTCACTATCAAAATATGATGTCACCTGATTACCAACATTCTGCCGTGTCGGTAAAAATGGGTGAAAACAACCAACGTACAGATGGTTTAACCAATTCAATTGTTGCGGTTCAAATTTTAGATACAAATACTGCTCAATAAAATAAAAAAATTAATAAACTGCCAACCCCCAGCAATCTTTGGAGCGATTGCTGGGTTTTTTGTCTACAAAAAACCACTCAACAAATTCTGTTGAGTGGTAGAGTAATTAATGGTTTTGATAATGTTTAACAAAAAAGTCAGTCACATTATTCATTGTATCGATCTCAACTAAATGACCGCGGTCTTGAAAGCTTACTTCCATATTTAATTGTGGATTGTTTTCAACGAATGAGGCGATGTGTCCAAAAGGTACTTTTTCATCAAAACGACCATGCCAAATAAATAAAGGACGGTCACCAACCGTTTCGGGTTGTTTTGATAGGTCATATTTAGGAATCCAATTGGTTAAATCTAAATAATCATCAGGTAACCAGAAATCTGATTGTTCAACATGCATCATGATGCGGTTACGGTAATCGGTTAAATTTGCTGAACCCATTAAGATAGCGGCAGCATCAATTTCAGGATGATGCGTTAATAAAGCAGCAGTAGTCATTCCACCCATAGAAAGTCCGCCCACGCCAATAAATGGCGGTTCACCAAAAGTATGACGAATATGATTAACAATGAAACTGAATTCGAATAAATTGGTATGAATACTATTAAAGAAAGTCATTGAAGGAATGTCCGATGATGGTTGAAAACGTGAACCATGATTTTGTGCATCTGGTAATACGGCTCTAAATCCAGCTAAAGCTAATTTTCGGCCTTGGGTTAAAACGAGTTTTTTATTGATTTGCCAACCGTGGTAAAAAACAATGAGTGGTAAATTTTCTTTTTCTCTACCAACTGGACTGACGATTAGTACGGGGACATGCCCAATCATTTCTGAATCTATATTTACTTTTGACATGTTTACTCCTTTTTTACTTAAGATATCTATTCATCCATACTATATTATCTTTAATTAGAAGTATTTGCAAAATTATTGCCTAGAAAACGAACTCAACTTGAGCTTGAGGGGATTTCATGTTAAACTTTACCTATTCAATAGTCATACTGTGAAGAGATGAGTAGTTGGTAAAATTAGCGAGAAGGGTCTGGTGCAAGCCTTCATCACCAATGAATGTAACTTGGAGTATCAGGTGCGAATAGAGTAGTGCCTAACGGAGTTGGACTTCGTTAACAACCTTTGAGGGATAGCTATGGCTATTTAAACTTAGGTGGTACCACGATCAATTCGTCCTATTCATAGGGCGATTTTTTTTATTTTTATGACTAATTAAACTTTTTAAAGGAAGGAATTTATTTATGAAAGAAATTTCTACAAAATATCAACCGAATGAGGTTGAAGCGGGTAAATATCAAAAATGGTTGGATTTAGATGTATTTGCGCCATCAGAAAATCCTGATGCAGAGCCTTATTCGATTGTCATTCCACCACCAAATGTAACGGGTAAATTACATTTAGGTCATGCTTGGGATGTTTCGTTACAAGATATGATTATTCGTCAAAAACGGATGCAAGGCTATGATACTTTATGGTTACCAGGAATGGACCATGCCGGTATTGCAACGCAAGCCAAAGTTGAAGCACGTTTACGTGAAGAAGGTATTACGCGTCATGATTTAGGCCGTGAGAAATTCTTAGATAAAACGTGGGAATGGAAAGATGAATATGCTGAAATTATCCGTGAACAATGGGGTAAAATGGGTATTTCAGTTGATTATACTCGTGAGCGTTTTACTTTAGATGATGGTTTATCAGAAGCGGTACGAAAAGTTTTCGTTTCTTTATACGAAAAAGGCTTAATCTACCGCGGTGAGTATATTATTAACTGGGATCCGGTTCAAATGACCGCACTTTCAGATATCGAAGTTATTTACCAAGATGATCCTGGCGCTTTTTATCATGTTAAATATCCTTTAGCGGATGGTTCGGGGCATGTTCAGTTAGCGACGACGCGTCCTGAGACGATGCTTGGGGATACGGCGGTTGCGGTGCATCCTGAGGATGATCGTTATAAGCATTTGATTGGTCAAACGTTAATTTTACCTTTGGTTAATCGTGAGATTCCGATTGTTGGGGATACTTATGTTGATCGTGAATTTGGGACTGGAGTAGTTAAGATTACGCCGGCTCATGACCCGAATGACTTTGAGGTTGGTAATCGTCATGATTTACCACGGATTAATGTGATGACGGATGATGGTCATATGAATGCGGCGGCTGGTGAAAAGTACGAAGGTATGTCAGTGAAAGAGGCGCGTAAAGCGGTTGTTGCTGATTTAAAAGAACAAGGTTTCTTAGTTGAAATTGAAGAGATGGTCCATAGTGTTGGGCATTCTGAGCGTTCTGGTGCGGTTGTGGAGCCTCGTTTATCAACGCAGTGGTTTGTTAAGATGCAACCTTTAGCTGAAGAAGCGATTAATAATCAAGATTCAGAAGAGCGTGTCGATTTCTTCCCAGGTCGTTTTGAGAAAACTTTCTTAGACTGGATGGAAAATGTGCATGACTGGGTCATTTCGCGCCAATTATGGTGGGGGCATCAAATTCCAGCTTGGTATCATAATGAAACGGGCGAAATGTATGTTGGTATGGAAGCGCCTGAAGATGCTGAAAATTGGACACAAGATCCGGATGTTTTAGATACTTGGTTTAGTTCAGCACTCTGGCCATTTTCTACAATGGGTTGGCCAAATGAAGAGGATGAGAACTTTAAACGTTATTTCCCAACAAATACGTTAGTAACGGGCTATGATATTATTTTCTTCTGGGTATCTCGTATGATTTTCCAATCACTGGAATTTACGAAAAAACGTCCTTTCAAGAATGTTTTAATCCATGGTTTAATTCGTGACGCAGATGGACGTAAAATGTCTAAGTCATTAGGTAACGGAATTGATCCGATGGATGTTATTGAAGAATATGGTGTTGATGCACTGCGTTGGTTCTTAGCGAATGGTTCGTCACCAGGGCAAGATGTGCGTTATTCTGAGGAGAAAATGGCATCAGCTTGGAATTTCATTAATAAAATTTGGAATGCCAGCCGTTTCGTTTTAATGAATGTGGGCGATATGTCCATTGATGACATTAATATCGGAGATGACTTGACATTAGCTGATCGCTGGATTTTATCAAGATTACAAACAACAATTGAATCAGTGACACGTTTATTCGAGAAATTCGAATTTGGTGAAGCGGGCCGTGAATTGTATCATTTCATTTGGGATGATTACTGTGACTGGTATATTGAAATGACAAAAGAAACATTACAAGATGAGTCTTCTGACAATACAACGACAAAATCAATTTTAGTTTATGTATTAGATCAATTCTTGCGTCTATTACACCCAATTATGCCATTTGTTACTGAAGAAATTTGGCAAAATATTAAAGGTGGTCAAGAGTCGATTGTTGTAGCAACTTATCCAACGGTAAAAGCGGAATATCAAGATGCTGCATCTGAACAAGCGATGACGAAATTAATTGATATTATTCGTGCAGTACGTACAATTCGTAGTGATGCCAATGCTTCATTATCTAAAGCGATTGATATCTTTATCAAAGTAAATGATGAATCAGATGTTCAATTATTAGAAGCAAACCGTCAATATATTGAACGTTTCGGACATCCTGAAGCATTAGAAATTTCACTTTCACCAGAAACGCCTAATGAAGTCATTTCTCAAACATTATCATTTGCGACAGTGATGATGCCTTTAGAAGGTTTAATTAAAATCGAAGACGAAATTAAACGTCTCGAAGCAGATGCTTCTAAATTACAAAAAGAAGTGGACCGTGTAACTAAGAAATTAGCAAACGAAAACTTCGTCTCAAAAGCGCCAGAGGCAGTGGTTGAAGAAGAACGCCAAAAAGGTGAGACTTATCAAGCACAATTGGATGCAGTTCAAGCGCGTATTGAGCAATTAAAATCATTAATTTAAAGTCAATTTTTTTATAAAAACACCCCCGATTTAAGCAAATTGGGGGTGTTTTATTAAATTATGATAAAATAATAAAAAAGTGTTGCACTATTATTATTTTGAATTAAAATAATTTCTGGAGCAATAAAATACCTAAAAAATCTCGAGTTGCTCCCACATGAAAATAGAATATAGTAATGAAAGACAGGTGTCGAATATGCCTTTTCAAACAGTAGCAAAAGCAGTTGATTGGATCATTCATCACGAAATGGATGCGAATCGAACGGATATTAGCCGGATAGAGTATGCGTTAAATTTATTAGGGAATCCCCAAGAAAATTTACCAGTGATTCATTTTACCGGAACAAATGGTAAAGGATCTACTACCGCTTTTACTAGAGAGTTACTTATGTCTCAAGGACTTAAAGTAGCGAGTTTTACATCGCCACATATTGTCAAAATTAATGAACGCATTCAATTTGACGGTCAGTATATTCCAGATGACGCACTTTTGAAATATACAAATCTGATTTACCGTGTCAATCAAGAATTGGAAGGGAAAAAACTGGGGTCACTCCGTTTCTTTGAAATTATGACCGTGATGTCTGCACTTTACTTTAATGAGGTTCAGCCTGATGTTTGTCTGATTGAAGTGGGAATCGGTGGCTTATTGGATAATACAAATGTCTACGATGGGCAAATTGCGGTGATTACCAATATTGGTCTAGACCATACCGAATTATTAGGCAATACACGCCGAGAAATTGCTTATCAAAAAGCGGGTATTATTAAACAAAATGCCAAGGTAGTTACAGGGCGCATTACAGATGAAGGTGCCCTTGAAGAAATAGATAAGGCTGTGGAGTCGCACAATGCGACACTTTATGCATATGATACAAACTATCAAGCATCGGATATTAGTATTGATTTGGATAAATTAACGCATTTTACTTTTAAAAATACTGATTTAGAACTTGATTTGATGATTCAAATGTTAGGACATTACCAAGTAGACAATGCAAGTGTTGCGATTCAAACGGCTCTGTTGTGGTTAGACATTGCTGGAATTGACATTGATTTTGACCGCTTTAAAGAATCCCTCAAGAATACTTTCTGGGCAGCGCGTTTAGAAAGATTAAATGATTCACCACTCGTTTATATTGATGGGGCGCATAATGTGTTAGGTTTAGAATCTTTGAAAGAAGCATTGACGGATTATTTTTCTGATAAAGAGGTTTCAATTTTATATGCTGGATTGACAAAGAAAGATCAAGAAGCGCACTTGAATTTATTAGCGACTTATCCAGTTAAAGAAGTGGTGTTAACAGAATTTGATTTTATTGGAGAAGTATTGAGTATTGATGATGCGCATGAAGTGGTTGAAGATCAAGATACGGCAGTTCATTTCTCAGATACCGATAATTGGCAAGTATATCTGGATGAGTTTTTAGAAAATAAAACAGAGAAAGATATGTTAGTTATCACGGGTTCTTTATATTTTGTGTCTCAAGTTAGAAATTATTTAAAATAGTTTGAAATAATTTTCAACTTTCTCGAAAAAAAGTTTATTTATATATAGGTGATTTCACCGAATACTTTTTTAGGAGAAAGATATGACTAGAGGAATGTTAATTAAAGAAATGCCGGAGAATTTGAGGCCGCGTGAG
This sequence comes from Aerococcaceae bacterium DSM 111022, assembly GCA_015863195.1. GTDB lineage: Bacteria > Bacillota > Bacilli > Lactobacillales > Aerococcaceae > DSM-111022. Next base: position 145,590 of record JACBXO010000001.1, read on the forward strand.
AGATTGTTGGAATTTGGAGCGAAAGCTTTAAGTGATCAAGAATTACTGGCGATTATTTTGAGGACTGGAACACGAAACCGTAATGTCATTGATGTTGCGCACGAATTATTAGTAAAGTCAGAAGAATTGTCGTCTTTACGCGAAGCAAGTATCGATGAGTTAACAACAATCGAGGGAATTGGTCAAGCTAAGGCGATTGAATTACTGGCGACAATTGAATTTGGGCGCCGGGTATCCCAAGCAAGTTTACCAAGGCAGGCTAAAATCGATTCAACGATGACAGCTGGAAAGTTTTTGGTGAGTCAGATGCAGCATTTCCAACAAGAAAAACTTTATGCTTTATTTTTAAATACGAAAAATTATGTTATCAAGCAAAAAGTGATTTTTATTGGGACGGTTAATAGTAGTGTTGCTCACCCGAGAGAAATTTTCAGGGAAGCGGTGAAATATCCCACTGCCCGAATTATTGTCGCACATAACCATCCTAGCGGGGATCCGACGCCTTCACCTGCGGATTTAATTTTTACCAAACGTTTGATTTCGTGTGGTGAATTGATGGGTGTTGAAATTTTGGACCATATAATTGTCGCAGGTGAGACTTATATTAGTCTTCAAGACACAACAGATTTGTTTTTAAATTGATGATTAAAAATAGATTGAATTCGTTTGCAAAGATAGCGTTTTCTGTGCTAAAATATAGTTGTGTTTTTGAAGAGGTAAAAGATGTAACATGAATTTCATCCGAATACCGCAACAAGAATATAGTATTAAGGTAGAGGAGGAAATTACATGGCAGAAGGACGCGTAAAATGGTTTAACGCAGATAAAGGATTTGGTTTTATCGAGCGTGAAGGAGAACCAGATGTATTCGCACATTTCTCAGCAATTCAAGGTGAAGGTTTCAAGACTTTAGAAGAAGGTCAAGAAGTTTCATTTGATATTGAAGAGGGCCCACGTGGTGCTCAAGCAGCTAATATTGTGAAATTATAATTCGTAGGGATATTATCATTTGCAGTATAACGTTGTTAGTTGAATTATGCTTATGTGAGATTAATAACCAAATATATGACTGTTCGTAGTCGTTCGTATGGGTATATTTATTCTCGCATGTGACTCCGTAAAGTTGCTAAAGCAACAACGGACTCAGCAGCTAACATTGTGAAATTATAATTCGTCGGGATATTATAATTTGCACTATAGCAAATGATAGAAAGGCATCGACTTTTTTGTCGGTGCTTTTTGTTTTGTCATAAATTGTATTTACTTTTGTATTATTTCTGGGAAAATATGGTTTTAAGATTTTATAACGGATCAAAATCGGAGTTGGTGTTGATTTTAGTTTATAAAAATTGAGTCTGGGATGATGGTAATGGTATGCTATTGATTGAACTGGAAGTTATTTTTTCAGAGAAAAGTTGTGTTTGGGTGACTTTGAAATTACTTTGAATTATTTAACTTTGCTCAGGTTATGCTAGTCTTTCAATGTTGGTTTTGATATAATATTTGAGTATATTGTCAATATTATTTGGAAAGGAGACTTCATGTGGCTTTGTTTGGTAAACAATTAATTGCAATTGATTTGGGAACAACGAATACTTTAATTGCGATTCATAAAAAAGGTATTGCGCTGAGGGAGCCTTCTTTGATTGCTGTCAAAAAGGGGACGTCGGAAGTTGTCGCTTATGGTGATGAGGCTTTGGAATTGGTGGGGAGAGTTTCTGCTGATTATGAGGTGGTGCGCCCGATTCAGGAGGGTGTGATTGATAATTTCCATCTGACTAAGAAGATGCTTGCGACTTATATAATGAAGGCTTTGAAATCAACGCGTGTTAACTGTGAAGTCGTTATTTCGGTTCCAAGTAATATTACGAAAGTTGAACGTAAAGCGTTGGTGGATGTTTTGCGAGAAATTGGGATTCACCGTGCGATGATTGTGGATGAAGTGACTGTTTCTGCATTGGGAATGGATATGGATATCACACAACCGGTTGGTAAAATGGTTTTAAATATTGGTGGCGGTAAAACGTCCGCGGGTATTTTGTCTTATAATGAAATTATTCAACATGATACGATTAAAGTGGGTGGGTTTGATATGGACCAGGCGATTATTGACCGGGTTCGTGAACATTATAATTTAATTATTAGTCAGGATACTGCTGAGCGATTGAAATTAGCTTTAGGGACTGCTAAGTATGAGAAACTGGATGATCAAGACGACATGGAAGTGCGTGGTTTATCGGTTGCCACAGGTGTGCCGTCGACGGCGCGTGTTTCTGTAAAGGTCGTGTCTGGGGCAGTGGACCGTCAAGTTGACCGAATTATTCAAGTCTGTAAATCGGTCTTAGAGACAATTCAACCAGAATTAGCTTCGGATATTTTAGATACGGGTATTTATGTGACCGGGGGCGTCGCGTTACTTCGTCGGTTACCTGAAAGACTTCAGTCTGAATTAGGTTTAAAAGTGACTTTATCAGCACATCCATTTGATGATGTGGTTAATGGTACTGTAAAATTACTTCAAGACTTAAGAGTTGAATCGAAGCGTGTTGAACGAAGTCGACGCTAAACATAGAAAGAGGATGTACATTGTTAAATAATAAAAAATTAATTGTATTCCTATTATCGGCGATTGCAGTTGTCTCGTTAATTACTTTTACGTTGGTTAACGGCTCGGGCAATGTCGTAACTGGGGCTGTAAATAATACGGGAGCATGGATTGGCCGTGTGTTTTCAAAACCGGTTAATGGGATTGTCACTTTTGTGGATTCCGTTGATAATTTAGTGAATACTTTTGAAGAGAATCAACTATTAAAATTAAAAATTGACGAAATTGATGAATTACAAGTGCGTGTAGCTGACTTGGATACAGAAAATGAACGTTTAAGACAAACATTAGATTTAAATCAAATTTTAAGTCAATATTCAATCACAAATGCGACTGTTATTTCGCGTAATCCAGATCAATGGCAAGAGACATTGATGATTGATGTGGGATCAAACCATAATGTAGAAAAAGATATGGCGGTCATGGCTGGTAATGGTTTAATTGGTCGTGTGATTGAAGTGAACCCACAAAGTTCTAAAGTGTTGTTATTAACGACGCAACAAGATTCAGCTAGTAAAGTTTCTGCCCGTATTCAAACCGGGGACGATGGGAGTTCAGCGATTGGAATTATTGATTCATTCGACGCATCTAAAGGGCGTTATATGATGACTCAAGTAGATCCGGCTGCTGAAATTGAAGAAGGCGAAATGGTGATCACTTCTGGATTAGGTGGAGTAATACCAAGTTCATTACTTATTGGTGAAGTTGCTGATTCTTATATGGATGACAATGGTTTATCAAAAATCGTAGAAATTGTACCTGCTGGTGAAATGACAGATATTCGCTTTGTTACTGTTATTCATCAAGAAGGGCAGAGTGATGAATAATGATGTCTAACCGTTGGCAAAAATTAAGATGGACGATTCCATTAATATTACTCTTGACGACGATTATTGATGCGGCATTACCTGCAATATTCCCGAGTGCTTTTCTAGCACAAAACCAAATTGTTGTCTCACACATTACATTATATTTTATTGTGATGTTTGCTTTTTATTTTAGAGATGATTGGATCTTAGGGTATAGTTTTACCTTTGGACTATTTTACGATAGTTATAATACAACGATTTTAGGATTAAATGCGATTCTTTATTTTATCGTTGCTTACACTGTTTTAAAGATGAAAAAGTTTTTCCCGAAAAATGCGGTCGTGAATATGATGCTTTTTATCGTGGCAATTACATTTTTAGATACGGTTGTTTATCTATTTTATAATCAAATAGGTATTGGTAACATAACAGTTATTACATTTTTAACAACGCGTCTAGCGCCAACATTAATTTTTAATATTGTAGCAGCATTGCTACTGCATTTCCCTAAAAATTGGATTTTGAATTGGCTAGGCTGGGAAGATTATATAATTTTCTAAATTCTCAAAAAGTATTTGACAAGTTCTAATCAACTTGTTAGAATCAATCATAAGTAAATACAAGTCAAAGATTAAGAGAGTAATTAATCAAGTGATACAGCGAGATTGGGTAGAGTGGAAGCCGATTGTAACTTCGATTATTGAACCGCACTTAGGAGACAAATAAGTGAATACATAGCTTATTTCGCTAATCGCGTTAAAGATTTCGAGAGAATGTTTCTTTATGGACATTAAATAGAGTGGTACCGCGGATAATCCGTCTCTAATACAAACAACGTTTGTGTTAGAGACGGTTTTTTTATACAAAAATTTTGAAATGAGGAATAATATGTTAAATAAAATTAAATTTGGAGTGGCAGCATTAACCTTAGGTTTAGGCTTACTTGCTTCAACTTCTCCAATCGAAGCTTTGTCAATTGAAGAAATCCAAGAAAAAGGCGAGTTAGTAGTAGGTACGAATGCTGAGTATCCGCCAATGGAATGGGTTATTATTGAAGATGGCGAGTCTAAAATTGTTGGTGTGGATGTTGAATTAGCACAAGCCATTGCGGACGAGTTGGGGGTTGAAATGGTATTAGACAACCGTGCCTTTGACGCATTAATCCCAACTTTACAAACGAAAAAAGTGGATATCGTGATTGCGGGTATGGCGGAAACGGAAGAGCGTGCTAAAGTGGTCGATTTCTCTGATACTTATTACCAAAGTTCTGGTCAAATATCAGTATTGGAAGAAAATTTAGATCAATATGAAACGATTGAAGATTTTAATGGTAAAAAAGTTGGTGCTTTGAAAGGGTCAATTCAAGAATCATATTTACGTGATAACCATCCAGAAATTGAATTGGTTTCATTAGGTGGAACGGGTGAATTGTTTGAGGCCGTTCGTGCCAAAAAAGTGGATGGTGCTTTGGTTGATATGATTACGACAGGTCAATATTTAACGCAATACGAAGATATCGCGCGTGTTGAAAGTATTGAAATCGAAAATGAGGATTCTGAAGGTAGTGCGGTAGCGGCTCCTAAAGATAGTGATGAATTAATTGCTTTAATTAATGAAGTGATTGCTGAAAAACAAGAGTCAGGTGAAATTGATGAATGGTTTGATACTTATTTAGAACTTTCTGGTAAAGAATTAGCTGACGGTGAATAATTGTTTTGACTCTCAGGTTTTTAATTGTTATATTAATACGAATAAATTTTTAGAAAGAAGGATGATCAATTGGAAATTATCCAAGAATACTTTTCCCTATTTATGAGCGGGGCATCTTATACTGTTAGATTAGCTTTTGCTGCTGTTATCATTTCATTGCCAATTGGTGCATTGTTCGCATTGATGCGAATTTCAAATAATAAATTCTTAAATAGTTTCTCGCGTATCTATGTTGAAATTATCCGTGGTACACCATTATTAGTTCAAATTTATATTGTTTACTTTGGTTTACCAATGATGGGTATTTACTTAGATGATTTTATCTCCGCTGTTTTAGCCATAACGATTAACTCTGTGGCTTATATGAGTGAAATTATTCGTTCAGGGATTCAGTCGATTAATAAAGGACAAATGGAAGCTGGGCGTGCGCTTGGTTTACCACGTTGGACAGTTTATACAAAGATTATTTTCCCACAAGCATTTAAGAATATTATTCCAACAATCGGGAATGAGTTTGCAGTATTGATTAAAGAAACATCGATTGTTTCGGTACTGGGAATTAAAGATTTAATGTTTGCTTCAGATACGGTGCGTGGTGCAACTTATACAACATTTACACCATTATTATTCACGGCTTTAATTTACTTTATTTTAACATTTACAATTTCACAGTTGATGAATGCGTTGGAGAGACGTTTAGCGCGTTCGAATTAGAAAGGAATCAATTATTATGAAAAAATCAACAAAATTATTTATGGCTTTAGTTGCTTTATTTATTGCTTTATCACCATTATCAATTTCAGCACAACGTTCATTAGAGGATATTAAAGAAGACGGTAAAATTATTATGGCCACTTCAGCGGACTTCCCACCATTTGAATGGACAATTATGGAAGACGGAGAACCACAAATTGTTGGTATTGATGCTGAATTAGCGCAAAAAATTGCGGATAAAATTGGTGTTGAATTAGAAATTCAAGATACTTCATTTGAATCATTAGTCACTCAAGTTCAATCAGGTCGTGCTGACTTTGTAGCAGCTGGTATGTCTTACAACCCTGAGCGTGAAAATGTGGTTAATTTCTCAGATATTTACTATGAAACAACAACATCATTTGTAATTAACAATGAAAATGTTGATAATTTCAAAGTTCAAGAAGATTTTAACTCAGCTAAAATTGGTGTTCAAAAAGGAACAATCCAAGAAGAATTAGCAAAAGACACTTTCCCAGATGCTGAAATTGTATCAATGAACAAAAACGGCGACTTAGTTGAAGCTTTAAAAACAGGTCGTATCGATGGAGTTATGATGGATACAATTGTTGTAAGTGAGTTCGTTGCACAAAATGAAGATATTATCCAACCCGTTGAAGGCCTAGAAATTAAATTAGGTGATGATGGTTTCGCGATGATCACTAATAAAGCGAATGAAGATTTATTAGCAGTGATTAACGAAGTATTAAACGAAACAATTGAATCTGGTGAAATGGATGAAATTATTCAAAAATATATTGAATTAAACTCATCTCAATCAGCTGACGATGCGGAATCAACAGAAGAATAATTGAATATTGTATTAAATATAGAGGTGCCCAAATGTTAAATTTGGGTATTTTTTTGTTGAAATTTTTATTAATTAAAATTATATGAGTGGATGTTATATGGCGAGGTTTCGTTGATAGATAAACAACCTTTCAAATTTCGGATAATTATTCATTAATTAAAATGAGAATATTATTAAAATAAGGTTGCGTGATGATTATAACTGTGTTAAATTAGTATCAATCATTAATCAGGAGGGCGATTCAAATGCGTACATTTAAACAATTAATTATTTTAATTATTGAGTGAGGACTTTAATCTTTTGATAGATAAAAGTCCTATTCGCGTTTGAGTAGGCAACCAAGCCACTCATTGAGTGGCTTTTTCAATTAATGAAAATTAAGAAAGTGGGTATTATATCATGGATTTTAAAAAAGTATTTGTCAAAGCAGTTGCGGGGTTAACTCTAGCAGGTTCACTAGTTCAAGCAGCACCATTAGCTGTATCAGCACAAGAAGGGGATCCAATTGTTATTGGTTCAAACTATGAATTATCCGGTTACGCATCCTCATACGGTGTTGCATTAACGGAAGGTACAGAATTAGCGGTTGAACATTTAAATGAACAAGGCGGAATTTTAGGACGTCCTGTAGAATTACAATCAATTGATAATAAATCTGACAAAACAGAAACAGCTTCAGTAGCCACTCGTATGGTTGAAGAAGGAGCTGACGCGATCGTTGGTCCAGCAGCCACAGACGTTGTTAACGCGGGTAAACCAATCTATGATGAAGCAGGAATTACAACAATCATCCCTGCAGCCACAGCAGATGACACCACTTTCCGTGAGGACGGTTCAGTTATTGAAAACTTATACCGTTTAGCATTTACTTATACTTATCAAGCCAATGCAGCGGCACGTTATTCATTCAATGAACTAGGCGCAACAAAAGCAGTCGTTTTAACAGATACATCAAACGACTACTCAACAGGACAAGCTGAACCATTTAAAGCTGAATTTGAACGCTTAGGTGGAGAAATCGTTACTGAAGAATTCTACCAAAGTGGTGAGCAAGACTTCTCAGCAATTGTAACAAACTTACTAGCACAAGACTTTGACGTAATCTACATGCCAGCATTCTATACAGAAGGTGGATTATTCATTAAACAAGCCCGTGAATTTGGTTTAGCTCAACCAATCTTCTCAGGTCATGGATTCGCAACTGACACACTAGTAGAATTAGCTGGACCACAAAACGCAACAGAGGTTTACTATACATCGCAATTCTTCCCAGGTGCTGAAGATGAGCAATCACAAGCATTCGTTGCGGCTTATGAAGAAAAATACAACAAAACACCAGACACATTCGCAGCCTTCGGATATGACTCAATCTTCGTTTTAGCCGAAGCAATGGAACGCGCTGGAAGCACAGAATACGAAGCAGTTTCTGCCGAACTAGCAAACACAGAATACCAAGGTCTAACTGGTTTAGTAGAATTTGACGAAAACCATAACCCAGCCAACAACGCCCCAATGCGTAAAATGGTTGACGGCGAAATCGTCGACACATTCGAAGTAGACGGCCGCCCAGCAGAATAATTTTCAAATATTTTCAGAACTAGTCATAGCAATATGGCTAGTTTTTTTATGCCTTTTTAAAAGGATGGTAGAAAGGATTAGATAACTTGGAGGAGCTAACGCACCTCGTAGAGATTGGTAAATGGACTGGGAGAACAGGAGTAACATAAATCGTGTCACTGCTCTGATTTCATAATCGAACTTTCCTCACTTTAGCTGAGACTGTGGAAAGTTTACTATTCCAAACCCAAACTATCCTCACTTTAGCTTATTCAGTGGAAAGTTTACTATTGTAAAAGACGAAGTAGCACGAATTGTGTCATTACACCGATTTGAAAAGGGTGAGTAGCACGAATTATGTCACTTCTTAATGTTTTCAAATATCGGAGTAGCACTCAAAGTGCAATTACCTAATTTTCCCCAAAAAAGAAAAATCCCTCTCGCTAGGGAGAGGGGGTGGATGTTAGTTGTATAAAGCGTCGTGGCGTTTGCCGGTAATGATTGGTGAGATGATTGAAGTGATGACGCAAGCGGTTAAAACTTGAGCGGTTGCAGATATCATGTCACCTTGTAGTTGTGGGTAAAGTGCGGCTAAAACGGCTGGGGTTGATACTGAAAGCCCAGCAACGTTAAACATCGCAAGAGCTATCACACCGTCGTTTTTCAGTAATAATGTATCAGTGAAGTATAGCGCTAAACATGTGATTAGGAAGAAAATGGTTAGGGCGATACCTGGAATACCTGATTCAAGAGCGTCGAAAAGGTTTGAGGATTGTCCGATATTCCAACCTAATAATGGTAGCGTTGCGCCAACACCGGGTACAAATAAATCTTTAAAGCCGCTGTCCAAGTTACCTAAAATAATACCAATACCTAGTGGGATTAATGTTGAAATAACAGGCATCCAGTCCATTCCGGCAATACCTCCAGAGAAGTAGATTCCAAAGATTAACATCGGAACGAATGGAATTGAGAAAAGACCGGTAAATCCATAAGCACCTTGGTCGTCTAATGTACCGTATTCTTTAGCGATACCTAAGTAAACTGCTGGGTTAATTGAGGCAACAACTACGACAAATGCTAAGGCTGAGATGCCCCAAACGCCGTCTAAGCCAACGAAGTTTAAGAATAATAGACCTAAAACAATTGCTACTACGAATTTGACAATCAGTAGAACACCTTGGCGTTTCAACATTTTATCGATTGTTTTTAAGTTGATTCCTGTCCCTGAGAAGACACATAAGACACCTACGATGAAGTTTTGATAGTCTCCTGAAAAGACTGCTTCTGTGATTCCACCGATGCGCGTCATGTCTGGCCAGAAAGTGTAACATAACATCGATAATAATAATGGTACTAAAAATGTTCCCGCAGGAATTTTATTAATAAATTTTAACATAGTGATCTCCTTTTGCTTTTTTCTTATTTCAGTATAGTGGTTGTTTGTTAACATATCAATGATATTTCAAAATGAAAAGGCTTTAATGAGTAAAATGATATTTATCAGTCAATTTTACTCAGAAATATTTAAAATAGTGGAGATTTAAAATAGTGACTCAGAAGGAATTCTTTCAAAGATGCTTTTATGTATGTTAGACTTTTGATAGTAAAAGGATAAAAGATAAAGGATAAAGGAGTGTCTGGATGAACTGGTCAATATTAGGTCAAATTTTTATAATTAATTTATTATATATTTCATTAAATACCATTCGCGTTATTCTAACGATGCGAGGTTACCGTAAAGTAGCCCCATTTATTTCGATGGTTGAAATTATTATTTACACACTGGGACTTTCGATGGTAATGCAATATGTGACGCAACCGATATATTTAATCACTTATGCTTTAGGGTATGGAGTCGGTATTTATACAGGTATGATTATTGAAGATAAATTAGCGTTAGGATATTCTGTTGTTCATGTGATTACAAATTCAACCGACCACACACTGGCTGATAATTTAAGAACATTAGGTTATGGGGTCACCATCCAACCAGGTTATGGCCGTGACGGTGACCGCTTGGTTTTAATGGTACTGACACCACGTTCAGAGGAGCGTAAATTATATGAAGCGATCGAAGAATTAAGTCCGAATGCCTTCTACTACGCTTCAGAAGCGAAGTATATTAAAGGTGGCTTCCTGACAAAACGCGTGAGGTCTAAACCAGTAGATAAACCAGAATTATTATCGCAGATGCAAGCGGAACAAGATGATTTTATGACGAAATCAGATTATATTGAAGATTCAAGTAATGAATAATTCACATAAGTATTGTAAAAGTATTGTTAAGAATTTCATTAACTATTGAATCCAACTCAGAAGTTAGTTATATTAGACATAACTTATGAAAAGAGGGTAATCAATGACTTACAAATGTTTAGTATTAGATATGGACGATACATTAGTTAACGATGATAATATTATTACACCAAAAATCAAAGAAACATTAATCAAATTTCAAGAAGACGGCTACATTCTTGTATTAGCCAGCGGACGCCCACTTCAAGGGATGTTAAAAGACGCCTATGATCTTGAATTAGACAAATTTGGTTCATACTTAATTTCATTCAATGGCGCAACGATTACACGCATGAATGATATGGAAACAATTTTCAAAAAGCACATCGAATTAGAAGACCAAAATGCCTTATTAGACTATTTCAAAGAAAAAGGCCTAGCCGCTCTAACTTATCATGACGGCAAAATTATGATTAGCGAAGAAAATGACTACACTCATATCGAAGCCGAACTGACAGGGATGCCGATGGAATATAATGCCGCATTCTTCGAAAATTTAGACGAACCCATGCTTAAATTCATTGGTGTCGGATCCCCGGATATTGTCAAGCCGCTCGAATCACAATTAGGCGGGAAATTTGGGCAGTATTGTAATGCCATTACATCAAAAGATTTTTATTTGGAAGTATTCCATGAAGATGTTTCTAAAGGGGCAACGTTGCATCAGCTAGCTAACATCTTAGATATTGGCATGCATGATATTGTCGCCGTCGGAGACGGGAATAATGATATTACGATGATTGAAGAAGCTGGGATCGGAGTTGCTGTTGAGAACGCGACGGATCGTTTGAAAGCTGCAGCTGACGACATCACGAAATCTAACAATGACGAAGGTGTTGTTGCGGTTGTCGAGAAATACTTTTACTAAAAGTAAGGATTGCTAAATCAAACATTTTTAAGTATAATAACCTAGAAAAGGCCATATCATTGAGATACAGAGACATGTTGTTTGGGTGAAAGACATGGAAATGATGCTCCCTTGACTATTTCAGTTCGAAAGAATTGCGTAAATCGTCGTTACCGATAATTCGAGATATAATGGAGAATCGTTATAAGTAAGGTGGTACCGCGGTAGACGCCCTTACATAACGGTTCTTTTTGTCTTTTAAAGGAGAAAATATATGAAACAATTATCAAGTTCACAAGTTCGTTCTATGTTCCTCGACTATTTTGCGTCGAAAGATCATGCTGTTAAACCAAGTGAGTCATTAGTTCCCGTGAATGACCCCACTTTATTATGGATCAACTCAGGGGTCGCTACCCTTAAAAAATATTTTGATGGATCTGAAACACCGGATAATCCACGTATTACCAATTCACAAAAATCAATTCGTACCAATGACATCGAAAATGTTGGGGTGACAGCGCGTCACCACACATTATTTGAAATGTTAGGTAACTTCTCGATCGGGGATTATCAAAAAGAAGAAGCCATCAAAATGGCTTGGGAATTATTAACCAGTCCCGACTGGTATGACTTTGACCCAGAATTATTATATGTCACATACTATCCTGAAGATTTAGAAACCAAAGAACTTTGGGAAGCAGTAGAAGGCTTCAATCCTGAGCACTTAATCGCTGAAGAAGGCAACTTCTGGGATATTGGGGCTGGACCATGTGGACCGAACACAGAAATTTTCTTTGACCGCGGTGAAGAGTATAATGATTTAGCAGAAGATGACCCAGAAAACTACCCAGGCGGCGAAAATGAGCGTTGGTTAGAAATTTGGAATTTAGTTTTCTCTGAATTCAACCACATGCCAGACGACACTTATGAACCATTACCAAACAAAAACGTCGATACGGGAATGGGCTTGGAGCGTATAGTATCGGTTATTCAAGATACACCTACGAACTTTGAAACAGATTTATTTATGCCAATCATCAAGCAAGTTGAAACATTAACAGATGGTATTAAATATGAAGATAGTGAAGAAAAACAAGTCAGCTTCAAAGTAATTGCGGACCATATTCGTGCGGTTACCTTTGCGGTAAGCGACGGAGCATTACCGTCTAACGAAGGGCGTGGCTATATTTTACGTCGTTTAATTCGCCGTTCAATTATGCATGGTCGTCGTTTAGGAATCACAGACAAATTCTTATCTGAATTAGTGCCAACGATTGTTGAAATTATGAAAGATTTCTATCCAGAGTTAGTCGATAATCAAGCTTTTGTTCAAAAGATTTTAGTGCAAGAAGAGAATCGTTTCCACGAAACACTAGAAGCTGGGGAACAACAATTAGAATCAATTTTAGAAGAATTGAAAGCAGCAGACAGCACCGTTATTTCAGGTGCTCAAGCTTTCCAATTGTATGACACATTCGGTTTCCCATTAGAATTAACACAAGAAGAAGCGGCTGAACGTGGCTTTACTGTGGACGTTGATGGTTTTGAAACTGAAATGCAAGCACAACGTGACCGTGCGCGTGCAGCGCGTTCAACGGAAGAGAGTATGCAAATTCAATCAGATGTTTTACAAAAAATCACATCACCTTTTGAATTTGTCGGCCATGATACATTATTCGCTAACGCAACAATTAAACATATTATTGTCGACGGCGAAGAAGTGGAGCGTTTAGAAAAAGGGCAAACAGGTTGGGTTATTTTCAACCGTTCACCATTCTATGCTGAAATGGGTGGTCAAATTGCCGATAAAGGTGAAATTCTCGATGGTGATGATACTTTAGGATTCATCGTCGACGTTAAAAAAGCACCTAATGGTCAATTCATGCATAAAGTGACACCTGAAATGATGCCTTTAGTTGTAAACCAATCTTATTCATTAATGGTGGACCGTTTAACCCGTCTAGCAACAAATAAAAACCACACTGCGACTCACTTATTACATAAAGGTCTAAAACGCGTTTTAGGGGGCCATGTTCACCAAGCGGGATCTTATGTTGGACCCGATCGTTTACGTTTTGACTTCTCTCACTTTGAGAAAGTTACAGATGAACAACTTCAAGAAATTGAAGACTATATTAACGAATGGATTCACCTAGAAGCAGATGTCATGATTACAGAAATGTCAATTGACGAAGCTAAAGAATTGGGTGCTGAAGCTTTATTTGGTGAAAAATACGGTGATATCGTCCGCGTTGTCAATGTCGGGAACGAATCGATTGAACTTTGTGGGGGTACGCACGTTGAAAATTCAAGCCAAATTGGATTATTTAAATTAGTTTCTGAGGCAGGAATTGGGGCTGGCGTACGTCGTATCGAAGCTTTAACTGGGAAAGAGGCTCTAGAGCATTTCCAAGGACAAGAGAATTTATTAACAGAAGTTCAAGATCATTTAAAAGTAAAACAATCGGACCAAATTGTGGCTCGAATCGATAGCTTGCAACAAGAAGTGAAGCAATTGAATGCTGAATTGGAGAAATTGTCACAAGAAGCATTAAAACAGGACGCGGATAACTACTTCAATGACGTGCAAAACGTTGGCGACTTAACATTTGTTGGCTTAGCGGTTGAAGGTCAATCGGCTGACGCGATGCGTTCGTTAGGTGATATGTGGCGTGACAAAGCTGTCTCAAATGTGTTTGTTTTAGCCAGCGACAATGGCGACGCAGCGACACTAATGGTATTTAGTGACGACGAAGCGATTGCAGCCGGTGTTAAAGCTGGCGACTTAATCAAACCACTGGCTAAATTAGTCGGCGGTGGCGGTGGCGGGCGTCCAAATATGGCCCAAGCCGGAGGTAAAAATGCCGCAGGAATCCCTGACGTGATGGATTCTATTGCTGGAGAAATTGAGAAATTAGTGAAGTAATTTAGTTTAGATTTAGGGTGCCCATCAGACTTGAGATAGAGTTTGGTGGGTGTTTTTGTGTTGTTTTTGGATGATTGAAGTAAACAAGTTACAGTTTGTTGGTTGTTTCAGAATATTGTTAGAAACAAGTACCAGTTCAGCCATTTTCATTGGTTGTTTCTGAATTCCGATACAAACAAGTATCAGATTGTTGGTTGTTTCAGAATTTTAGTGTAAACAAAAATGTTTATACTGCTACCCATAATCTGGACACCTAGATTTAAGAGCATTAGGATTCTCCCCCAAATGAAAGGCTAGCATTCAACTATAAAACAATGGGATCAAAAGGAAAGAGTCGCGGGGCGACTCTACCGACTTTTTGAAGAGGCTTTTAGGCGTGACCTAAAAGCGACATTCATTTAAGGAAGTCAATTTCTGAAGAAATTGACTATTACTCTTAGTGTTGGTAGTGAGGAAAGAGAAGTAATATGGATTGTGTTAGTTCTTTCATCCTGTAATATCAATAATGAAATATTCATGTTATAATGAGAGGTATAGCAATTATTTTAATTATAATTTAATTTTGGAGGAAATTATGAGTGATTCAATATTAATCGCGTTGGCGATGGGTAGTTATATGGTTGTCATTATTGGGATTGGACTTTATTATGCCAAGCGTTCTAATTCGAGTACGGAAGAGTACTTATTAGGTGGGAGGTCACTTGGTCCTTATGTGACAGCACTCAGTGCTGGGGCTTCAGACATGAGTGGCTGGTTGTTGATGGGGCTACCTGGACTAGCTTATTGGTCTGGGATTGGGAGTCCATTTTGGACGGCCGTTGGTTTAGCGATTGGGACCTATTTGAATTGGCTGATTGTTGCTAAACGTCTGCGTGTTTATTCGACTGTCGCAGATGATGCGATTACATTGCCGGATTATTTTAGTAATCGATTTAGGGAGCAAGACGAACAGTCGAAACCGATTATGGGAATTGCTTCCATCTTTATTTTAATTTTCTTTACGGTATATGCGGCGTCGTGTTTTGTAACGGTAGGAAAATTATTCAGTGGGCTATTTGGCGTTGGCTATGTGCCAATGATGATCGTAGGTGCGGTCTTTGTTGTAGCGTATACTTTTATAGGAGGATTTTTGGCTGAAACGACGTCAGATTTCATGCAAGGGATCGTGATGATCATCGCGTTATTGACGGTGTTGGTTTTGGGCGTGAATCATGCGGGAGGCGTCCAGGCGGTGGTCGAAAACGCGCGAGAAATTCCAGGTTTCCTAGATTTCTTCGGGATATCAGTGCCTGCCGTTGATGAGGCGGGCGCGCAATTGGTGTCGAATGGACAGCCCGTTTTCGAAGGTAGCGAATCCCTGGGCTGGATCGTGATTTTATCGAGTTTCGCGTGGGGGCTAGGGTATTTCGGGATGCCTCAAGTGTTAATCAAATTCATGGCAATCCGCGACCCTAAAGAAGTAAAAGTAGCGCGTCAAGTCGGATCAGTTTGGGCATTCGTGTCACTCTTTGTAGCGATCGCGATTGGAATTATTGGCCGTGTGTTGATTCCGACAGAATTTGGCACACTCGCAGCGGCAGAAAATGTGTTCGCGACGCTTATTCAAGCGATGGTAAACCCATTCTTTGCAGGAATTGTGATGGCCGGGATTTTAGCGGCAACGATCAGTTCCGCGGATTCGTATTTATTAATTGGTGCGTCCGCATTTTCTCAAAACTTATACAAAGGGATTTTCAAGAAAGAAGCATCCGACAAACGCGTTTTAGCCATGACACGCCTGACTTTAGTCGTGATGACGGTGCTGGGGATTTTACTTTCTTTAGATGGAAATTCAGTCATTTTCAACATCGTTTCTTACGCCTGGGCTGGCTTTGGCGCGACATTTGGCCCGCTGATGCTGTGTTCATTATTCACCAGCCGTATCACTCGAGGTGGCGCGATCGCTGGGATGGTCGCCGGCGGTGTAACGGTGATTATTTGGAACCTATTGGAAAGCAACTTTGGCGGCATCTTTGCGGTTTATGAATTGCTTCCTGCCTTTATCATTTCACTCGCAGCAATTTTAATTGTAAGTAATATGACTAAACAAAATCCACGTGTTACCGAGCAACATGATCGTTTCATCGAGACTTACAATACTTATTAATCATATTTAGAACGAGCAACTTTCTGAAAAGGAAGGTGCTCGTTTTTTGATTGTAACTGCGATTTAAGTGGGAAGAGGGGATTAGGATAGATTTTATATCCCAGATAGGATGACGTGTTAGTTGTTTGGATTGGAATCTGTAAACAACCAATAATGTGTTGGTTGTTTGGAATGGAAGGCAGAAACAACCAATGAAAACCTAGAATATGTTGGTTGTTTGTTGAGAAATTTGGAAACAACCAATGAAATGTTGGTTGTTTGAAGTGAAAGACAGAATCAACCAAAAAACCGCACCCCCCAGTGACGTACATTCACCAGTGGCATGCGGTTTACTAGATAAATCCTATCCTAATCCTGCTTCTTATTCAAAATCGTTTCTTCAATATATTGAGCTGTTTCTTCAACTGATTTGTTCTCGATGTTAATAACAGGGGCACGCAGTTGAGCGACTAAGTCATTGAAATAATTTAATTCATAGCGGATGCGGTCCAGATTATTATAACTTGAGTCAGATTTTAGCCCCATCATGCGAATACGTTCAGAACGGATGCGGCGAATATATTCAGGAGAAGCGTAAAGCCCAACGATGCGATCACGAGGGACTTCGTACAATACTTTTGGTAAATTAACTTCTGGGACAATCGGTAAATTTGTTACCTTATGTGCTTTGTTGGCCAAGAAAATACTTAAAGGTGTTTTAGAAGTTCTCGACACACCTAAAATAACGAGATCAGCTTTCAATAACCCAGCCGGATTTTTCCCGTCATCGTATTTTACCGCAAATTCAATTGCTTCGATGCGGTCGAAGTAATCCTGGTCCATTGTATGCAAAGCACCGGCATGATTAGCTGGTTTCAAATTCGTGCGGTCTTCAATAGTTTGGACTAATCCATTTAGATAATCGAAATGTTGTATTTGATTATGGCGGGTAAAGTCAACGCAAAATTGGTTCAGCCCATTACTAATTAAAGTCGTGACAACGATGGCTTGTTCCTTTTTCGCATCTTCTAAAATGGGTAACAGCGCATCAACGTGCGTGATGAATGGGAATTGCTGGACATTAATTTCATCGTGGTAAGAAAATTGCACCAGTGCAGCGCGAACGGCGCGGCGGGCAGTTTCTCCAATTGAATCGGAAATAACGAAGATATTAAGTGGTTTCTTGAGCGTCATATTTTCGGGCCTCCTGGACTATTTTGAATATAATGATTTAAAATCGATGTTTTAGATACTTTTCCGATAATGCGGTATGATTCGTCGTTTTCAACCACGGGAAGTGAGTCAATTTCGTGCCGTTGAAGTAAACGAGCGGCAGTCAACACTGTAGTATCCGGATTTACAACAATGATATTCGGCATGCGGGTCATAACTAAGGCGATCGGCGTGGTTTCTGTGTGTGTCCCGTTGATGAGAAAGCGTAAGATATCTTTACGTGACGCGATGCCAATCAGTTTTTCGTCTTTATCGACGATATATAATGTACCTGAATCATACATAAATAAATTCGTCACACCATCTTGAATCGAAATATCTTGTTTGACAATGAGTGGGGCGGACATCAAATCTTCCACCTTGGCTCCAAATAATTCCTCGCCCATCAATGGATCAAAATTCAAACCAGAATAGATATAGCCGACTTTCGGGCGGGCTTCGAGTACGCCAATCATTGTTAAAACGGCCAAATCACTGCGCAATGTAGACTTGGATAAGTCCAATTGAGCAGCGATAAGGTCCGCGCTAATCGGTTCATTTTCTTGTACGATTGTGATGATTTCCTTTTGCCTAGCGGTTAAATTCATTTAACTTCACCTATGTTCCTTAAGAATGTGAGAAGTGTACTTTTATTGGGAAAAGTACACCCTATATCTCACATAATAGCATATAATACGTCTTATTTCTCTATTGAGCTAACTTAATTGTGCTTTGAGCAGCGGCTAATTTCGCCCCAGGTACTCTAAATGGTGAACAAGAAACGTAGTCTAAACCAACTTGATTAAAGAATTCGACTGATTTAGGGTCACCACCCAGTTCCCCACAAACGCCTAATTTCAAGTCTGGCTTGACATTACGGCCATTTACAGCGCCCAATTTCACTAATGAACCAACCCCATCAAGGTCAATCGTTTGGAATGGATCATTCTCTAAAATTCCTTGACTACTGTAGTCATGAATGAAATTATTCGCGTCATCTCTTGAGAAACCAAACACCATCTGCGTTAAGTCATTTGTCCCGAAACTGAAGAAGTCAGAGTGCCCAGCAATCTCTTCAGCAGTTACACAGGCACGCGGTGTTTCAATCATTGTCCCAATAGTGTAATCAACGGCCGAACCAGTTGTGACAAAAATTTCATCAATATGGTCGATGATAATCTGACGTAACGTCTCTAATTCCTTAGCAGTACTCACCAACGGAATCATAATTTCCGGTGTGACATTGATGCCATCTTCTTTAACGCGTAAAGCTGCACGAATAATCGCTTCCGCTTGCATTAAGTATAATTCTGGGTAAGTAATCGCTAAACGACAACCACGGTGACCAAGCATTGGGTTTGTTTCTTGTAAATCTTTGACACGCGCCGTCAACTCATCCACAGAAATACCTAATTGTTTACTCACCACTTCAATTTCATGATCGTCATGCGGTAAGAATTCGTGTAAAGGCGGATCTAACAAGCGAACCACAACCGGTAAGTCTCCTGTTAATCCGAATATCCCTTCGAAATCCGTTTGTTGATGCGGTAAGATATTTTGAATCGCTTGAGCACGCGTACCTGGATTATTCGCTAAAATGAAACGACGAATTTCAATTAAACGTTCAGGGGCAAAGAACATATGCTCCGTACGAACTAAACCAATCCCAGCGGCACCAAAATTAAGTCCTGTTTGGATATCACTTAAAGTTTCCGCGTTCATACGTACTTTCATACGCGCGACTTCATCCGCCCAAGTCATGACTGTTTCAAATGTTTCGTCCGTTGCGGTAGGAACTGTCTCAAGTGCGCCTAGGAAAATTTGACCGAGTGTACCGTCAACAGAAATAATATCTCCTTCATGAATTGTTCCACCGGCATAATTCACCGTTTTCGTATCGTAATTAATATCTAAATCAACCACACCAGCCACACAACAACGTCCCATCCCACGCGCCACAACCGCTGCATGGGAAGTCATCCCACCGGTACTTGTCACAATCGCTTGACTGACAGCCATTCCTTCAATATCTTCCGGCGACGTTTCCATACGCACTAAAATCACCGCTTCGCCTTCATTCGCTTTTTCTGTTGCGGTTTCTGCATCGAAGTAAACGCGTCCTGTGGCAGCACCGGGGCTGGCAGGTAAACCTTTACTTGAAACTAATTGCGCAGTAAGTAATGCTTCTTCTTTAAAAGAAGGGTGCAACAGTTGGTCAATTGATTTCGGATCTAACATTAATAAGGCTTGTTCCTTATTAATTAAACCTTCTTCCACTAAATCAACCGCAATCTTAAACGCCGCTTTGGCTGTTCGTTTCCCATTACGCGTTTGTAAGATGAAGAGTTTGCCATTTTCAATCGTGAATTCAATATCTTGCATGTCTTGATAGTGTGCTTCTAATGTTTCAGTAATTTCCGTAAATTGGGCATACACTTCAGGCATTTGTTCTTCCAACAACGCAATCGGATTAGGTGTTCTAATCCCAGCCACAACATCTTCCCCTTGGGCATTGAGTAAATATTCACCGTAAACGCGCTTTTCACCTGTTGATGCGTCACGCGTGAAGGCAACGCCTGTCCCACTATTTTCCCCAGAATTACCAAAGACCATTTCTTGAACATTGACCGCCGTTCCTAAATCGTCTGCAATTTCATTTAATTGACGGTAGAAAATGGCTCGCGGGTTATTCCAAGAATCAAACACCGCACGCACCGCCTCAAATAATTGATCCACCGGGTCTTGCGGGAATTCATGGTCGAATTCCTGATAAATCGCCTTATACTCCGCAATTAAATCTTGTAAATCTTCCGCTTGTAGTTCACTATCAAATTGATATCCCTTGCTGTCACGGGCTTTATCCAATGCACGCGCAAATTTATGGGCAGGAATTTCATACACAACTTCCCCAAACATTTGCAGCAAGCGTCGGTAACTATCATATGCAAAGCTTCGTTTCCCAGTATTTTCCGCCAACATTTCGACACTCTCGTCGTTTAATCCTAAGTTTAAAATCGTATCCATCATCCCAGGCATTGAAATTGCCGCACCACTTCGCACTGAAACGAGTAGTAAATTCTCCGCGTTGAACGCTTTACCCGTTTGTTCTTCCAGTATACGCAATGCTTCCAGCACGTCTTCTTTCAATACTTCGACCGTATTTTCCGGATCAGCCAAATATTCCATACATGTTTCTGTCGTAATCGTAAATCCGTTCGGTACCGGCAAGCCCAAGTTGACCATTTCCGATAAATTGGCACCTTTTCCACCTAACAACGCTTTCATTTCTTTGTTACCTTCATTGAAGTTATAAACCCGTTTTGTCATTTCAATTCTCCGCCTTTCAATTATTAAGCCGTATTTAATTATATATAATACACGTTATTTAAAATAACGCAACAAATAATGCGCATTATTTAAAATGTGGTGCGCGGTATATAACAGTTGATAAATATGTGAGTACAGCTGGAGCATCGGAGTGGGGCGCTTTCATTGAAAACGAGAGAGTCGAACCGATACAAAAATATTTTTTGTGATTAAGACGTATTAATGCTTGGATTTGCTAGAAATAGGTGAGTGTCTGCTTTCAATAATACGTATTATTTGTTTTCTGATTTCGATTTCTTTGGAATACTTTTCAAAAATGATATAATATTTTTTGAGCGTGGTTAATGCGGTCAGTTTGCGAAAAGTCGATATTAAGTGTATAATTGAGTGACTTTAAAACACGGTTATTGTATACTGAATTTGTGTGCTGCAATAATTTGTGGTGAATAAAAAAGAGAGGATCGATATCACTATGAAATCATTAGATGAAACGATTTTATTTCACGTTGACGATATTAATCGCAAGTCAGTGCGTGAAACGTTAGAAATTGTCTATAATGCCCTCGAAGAAAAAGGTTATAATCCAATTAATCAAATTGTTGGTTACTTATTATCTGGGGATCCTGCGTATATTCCACGTCACAATGATGCGCGTAATTTAATTAGACGTTATGAGCGTGACGAAATTATTGAGGACTTAGTTGAGTACTATTTGACCATTAAATAATATGACAAATTATCAACGAATTATGGGACTGGATGTTGGAAGTGTGACTGTCGGGGTTGCGGTGAGCGATTTATTGGGCTGGACTGCCCAACCGGTGGAAACAATACGCATTAATGAAGACCAAGGCGATTTTGGTTTTAAGCGTTTGACACAGTTAATTGAAGAGAATGGTGTTAAAACGGTGGTAATCGGTTTACCTAAGAATATGAATAATTCGATTGGGCCTCGTGCGGAAGCGTCGATGGCTTATGGTGACCGTTTGCTGAAAGTTTTACCCGATTTAAATATAGTGTATCAGGATGAACGCTTATCAACATCACAAGCTGAAAGAATGCTGATTTCGGGAGATGTTTCTCGGGCGAAGCGTAAAAAGGTTATTGATAAAGTTGCAGCTGTAATCATTTTACAAAATTATTTAGATGCACAATAAACAAGAAGTTTAAAGGAGTTTAGTATGTCAGATAAACACGAACACAATCATGATGAAGAATCATACATCACTTTAGTTGATGAAGAAGGTAATGAAGCCTTATATCAAATCTTATTCACTTTTAGATCAGACGATTTCGGGAAAAATTATGTTATTCTATTCCCTGTAAGTGCTGAAGACGAAGATGATGATGAAAATGTAGAACTTCAAGCATATTCTTATGAAGAAGCGGAAGACGAATTGTCAGGTGCTTTACACCCAATCGAAACGGAAGAAGAATGGGATATGGTTGAGGAAGTTTTAAATACATTTATCCAAGATGAAAATATGTAAAAGATCACACTGCCACTTTGTGGGAGTGTGATTTTTCTAGGTAGAGTTCACATTGTTTTGTAACGTTATCGTTACTTATCTGAGAGAATAATCTGTTATGATAGTTGGAACAATGTAGAATAAGGAGTTTATATGAGCGATAATAAATGGCACGAATTACGTGAAGAAGCGAAAAAAGAAGAAACTAAAGATGCCAAACTCCAATTATGGACGAATCGAATCGTTAGGTATATTATATTAGCGATTGTTTTAATTGTTTTAGTAATTGGGGTGTCTGGCTATTTTTATGTCCAAAATGCTTTAAGCCCTGTAAATGAATCCAATCAAGAAATGGTTGAGGTTACGATACCAGTTGGGAGTAATGCCTCAGATATTGCGGGTATTTTAGATGATGCTGGTGTTGTAAATAATGCGCAATTATTTGATTATTATTTGAAATTCAATAATAATGAGGAATTACAAGCGGGTCATTATGAGTTTAATCAGAGTATGGATGCTGCTGGTATTCTCCAAACACTTCAGGAAGGCGGGGAGCCTATCTTCGTTGATGCGGATACGACGATTACCGTTATCGAGGGGATGCAGCTGACTGAGATCGCAGCGATAGTCGACGAAAATACTGCCATAACTTCCGAAGAATTTATGGATGTGGTGAGTGATGAGGCGTTTATCCAAGAATTAGAGACGCAATTCCCGTCGATGTTGGCTGGTTTGTCGGATATTGAGGGGTTAAATTATACTTTAGAAGGGTATTTATTCCCGGCGACGTATGATTATTTTGCGGGGATGTCTGCTCAGGAGTTGATTACTGAGATGATTGCGGCTTCTAATAATGTTTATCAGTCATTAATCGCGGATTTAGAGTATACTTACTTGAGTTTCGATCAGGTGTTGACTTTGGCGTCGATTGTTGAGCGTGAGGCTGTGACTCAGGAGGACCGTCAGATGGTGTCGGGTGTGTTCTACAACCGTCTTGAGGTTGGGATGCCTTTACAGAGTGATATTACGGTGCTTTACGCGTTGGGTGAGCATAAGGAGTTTGTGACTTATAGTGATTTAGAGGTCGATTCGCCTTATAATACTTATATGTACGATGGCTTGCCGCCTGGTCCGATTAATAGTCCGAGTTTGATGTCTATTGAGTCGGTTATTTATCCGGAATGGAACAATTTCTATTACTTCGTGGCTGATTTAGATACGGGTGAGGTTTATTATTCTTCGACGATTGAGGAGCATGATGCTTTGGTTGAGGAATATGTGAATTCGCGTCAAGAATCGATCGAAAATGCGGAAGAATCTTCTACAAATGAAGAAATTAGTGACACAAGTGCTGAAGAAAGTGCTATAATAGAAGAATCAGTAGTAGAATAAATCTAATTCCATTTTAAATTAAGATGAGTGAGTTCAGTGAATTTCTTGAACTCACTCATCTATTTACGGTTAATTATAGGAGGAGAAGGCCATGCCACAACCGATAGTAATAGGTGTTACAGGTGGGTCAGGGAGTGGAAAAACGAGTGTCAGTAAGCAAATTATCAAAAATTTCTCTGGACTTTCTGTGATGTTATTGCAACAAGATTCTTATTATAAGGATCAGTCGTCGATAACATTTGAGGAGCGTTTAAACACAAACTATGACCATCCTTTAGCCTTTGACAATGACTTGTTCATTGAGCATTTGAAAAAGTTAATTAATGGTGATGGTATTGATATACCACAATATAATTTTGCGGAACATACTCGTTCAACACAAACGATTCATCAAGAACCGCGTGATGTAATTATCGTTGAGGGTATTTTAATTTTAGATGATAAACGTTTGCGCAATTTAATGGATATTAAAATTTATGTTGATACGGATGATGATATTCGTTTATCACGTCGTATTTTGCGTGATATTAATGACCGTGGTCGTTCGGTTGATTCGGTGATTAATCAATATATTGAAGTGGTGAAGCCGATGCATCACCAATTTATTGAGCCAACGAAACGTTATGCTGATGTTATTATCCCTGAAGGTGGATATAATCAAGTGGCAATTGACTTGATTACTACAAAAATTGCATCAATTTTAAATAGTAAACAAAATAGTGCTATTACACAATAATAAAAAATATAATGATAGTTTAGGAGAATTTAAGAATGAATGATCAAAAGACATATCCAATGACTGCCCAAGGTAAAGCTAAATTAGAGGCAGAATTAGAAGATTTAAAAGTTAATAAGCGTAAAGAAATTATTGAGCGTATTAAAGTTGCGCGTAGTTTTGGTGACTTATCAGAGAACTCTGAGTATGAGTCTGCCCGTGATGAACAAGCGATGTTAGAAGGTCGTATTGCGACAATGGAAAACCAAATTCGTTTCGCGGAAATTATCGATGATAAAGACGTTGCTAAAGATGAAGTGACTTTAGGTAGAAAGGTTACTTTTGTTGAGTTGCCTGATGGTGATGAAGAGAGTTATACAATTGTTGGTTCTGCTGAGGCTGATCCAATGGATTTCAAGATCTCGAATGATTCGCCGATTGCTCAAGCAATTTTAGGGAAGAAAATTGGTGACAAAGTCTCAATCGATTCACCTGGTGGGGCTTACGAGGTTGAAATTGTTGCTGTTGAGAATGCTAACTAATCAATTTAATTTTACAGGACTCGCTTCGGCGGGTCTTTTTTATTTGGAATTTTAGCATGGAATTTGCGGAGTACAATTATGATTTGTGTATCGCATATCTGCAAGACTTGGGGCATTCATAAAGTTGGTATAGGAATTTGCTACATACAGCCATAATTTGTCTCCGTGGGGACGGCCTTCATAGCTTGCTGAGATTGTTGGTGCTTTAGCAATTTTAGAAGCTCACATGCGAGAATAACTGCAGTTAAATAAGTCGGGAATAATTCAGATTAATTCAGTTTGCTATTATCTGAAGAACTAGCTACGCTATTCCGGACTATTTTGGCTAGAGTATTTCTAAGTGCTTCGCACAAGAAATACTAAGCTGCGCCAAAATCCCAGGATTCCACGGGAAAATTATGGCTGTATTTCGCAAATTCACTTTGTTTGAGTGTCTAATATAAACAGCTGTCAATTAATGAACAAACAAATTCAAACGGGTGGATGGGAGAAATCATAGAACTGCTAGGAATCAGTATTTGGTTTTGGATGGTTGGAATTTGCTTTGGACCTTTGGTCTGCAAATTATATAGTTAGTAGATTCTTGTTGGTGTTGTTGGGGTGAATTGATTGACCTCGGGAACCTTGAGTGAGATTTTTTAAAGATGTAGCTTTGAGGCTCCAGCCTCAAAGCTTTGTTACAGGAGGTGAGAGTCGCGGGGCGACTCTTTTTTGATGCCATAGTTTGTTGAGTTATTAGGTTTGCTTAGGGGGAATCGATAGCTGTTAGTTGTTTGGAATTTAAATCTAAAACAACTAACAGAAATAGTTGAAGTGTTAGTAGTTTGAAATTAAAAACGAAAACAGCCAACATATATGGTTGGAGTGTTGGTTGTTTGGAAGTAAAATCTAGAACAACTAACAGAAATGGCTGAAGTGTTAGTAGTTTGAAATTAAAAACGAAAACAGCCAACATATATGGTTGGAGTGTTGGTTGTTTGGAAGTAAAATCTAGAACAACTAACAGAAATGGCTGAAGTGTTAGCAGTTTGAAATTAAAAACGAAAACAGCCAACATATATGGTTGGAGTATTGTTTGGAAGTAAAATCTAGAACAACTAACAGAAATGGCTGAAGTGTTAGTAGTTTGGATTTAAAAATTAAAAACAGCCAACAGATATGGTTGGAGTGTTGGTTGTTTGGAAGTAAAATCTAGAACAACTAACAGAAATGGCTGAAGTGTTAGTAGAAAGTCTGCCTGAAAAGCATCCCAACTGTCACTCAAAGTTTAAAAATAGTGAAAGTTCCGGGATTTTCGAATTAGACTTTCACTCAAAATTTGGAAATAGTGAAAGTTCATGGTTTTTTGAATGAGACTTTCACTCATAGTTAATCACATCAACTCAATCCCCACAACAAACTAAGAGACAAATCGAAAGAGTCGCATCAGCGACTCAACCTCCTATTAAGAAAGCTTTTAGGCAACAGCCTAAAAGTGTCCTTCAAACAAAAGCAGTCAATTTCTTTGAAATTGACCACCGCTAGAACCATAGATTTGAAATTTTATAACTAACAAAAATACCTGCACAAACCAGCACTCATCGCTTCCGAGGAAACTAGAGTTTTCTGCTAGAAATTTAGAAACTATAGACTATGTAATTTGCAGACCAACGGTCCAAGGCAAATTCTAATCATCTAAAATCAAGCACCGAACCCCAGCAGTTCTCCGATTTTATCCATCCCCAGTTGAATTACTATGTCACTGAATCAATCACAGAATTAAATTGAATATTCTAACTCGTTGAATTTGTGGATTTAGTGCAGTTTTATAATACCAATACACACTAAGCATAACGAAGAGACAAGGGGCATGAATGTGCCATGAAATTTGGGTTCAAAACCGTATTAGAATCTGTTCAAGCGAAGCGCGCTTCAGATTCAATAGGTTAGGAAAGTCTGAAGCTCCTTTGAAGGAGAGCGAAAGAGCTAAATATGCAAAAAATCTCAAACTAGATTTATCTGTGTGAATAGTAGTTCGTTTAACTAGAGATATTCTCGCATGTGAACTCGTAATGTTGCTAAAGCAACAACGATTTCAGCAACGGCCCCATGGCTACAATGAATGCCCCTTGTATCGCAGATATGGGAATCCTACGGAGACAAAATAAGGCTGTATGTATAAAGTTCCAATACAAACTTTACTCAAGCTTTTGTTTTTCAGATTTTTATATATCTGATACATATTAATAAATCCATAGCAATTCAGCGCTTTCTTAGGTAAAATGAGAGAGAGAAGGGAGCGAGTTATGAAAGAGAAATTGAAGCATCGCATTTTTATTGTGTTAGCCATTGGAATTGTTTTAATCTTAAGTGAAATATTGTTTAACTTAGTTTACGGCATTCTCTTTGGCGCAGGCGTCTTGCTCTTACTAGGCAGTTTATTTATCAAACATCTGAGAATCGCACGAATCGTCGCTATACTCGGCGTCATTATCTCAGGCATGGCGATTTTTATGACCAACTCGATTTGGTTTTTCTTAATATTTTTAGTTGTCCTCTATTTCCTCTACAACACAGATGTCGGATTTGAATTTGCACACTTTAATGAACAAACAGTGCATCCATTTAAAGACCAAATGAATAGCAGTTATCAAGCCATTAAAATTATCCAACCGCAAAGTAATCAGCGGTCACTACTATCACAAAAGAATATTATTCAATATGAAAATTCAGAACAAACTGACTTTGAGTCACATGATATTAATCTGATTTATTTCGGTGGGAATAATATTGTTGACTTCGGAAACACAATGTTACCGGATAAAGAAACGGTGGTAGTCATTCAAAAAATGTATGGCCGGATTCGAATTATTGTACCAATTGAAGTAGGTATTTCACTAAATGTCAGTGCCGTTTCTGGAAAAGTCATATTTGAACAAGAAAGTTATCCTTTAACAGGAGAAAATTTTCAGTGGATGAGTCCGGAATATTTAAATTCGCCGCGGCAATTAAGATTCGTCATTTCGGTGGCGTTTGGGGATGTTGAGGTGATTGTGCTATGAGTTTTCGTCGTTGGCTTAACTTATTTATTTTCAACTTATTTCAATTGACGGTGTCAATTTTAGTGGTCTTTTTAGTTATTATTTATGGATTAGATATTGGTCATTGGAGTGATATTTTAACGTTTCAAGTGATAAAAATTCCGCTTTATACTTGGTTGATTGCGTTTGTGATTGTAGTGAGTGCTATTATTGCATCGATTCTAACTTATAATACGGGACGCGATTATGATGCTATTCGGGCAAAAATTAATTGGCTTTTATTGAATAAATATAGCCATCCGATTTTTAAACCGACTGAAGAAAATGGGCAATCAAATTACACAGAGGCATTGGACCAAGAAATTGAGGCTTTACGCTTGAAGATGGTACAAATGTCAAAAGACTTGCAGGAATTATCAGCCGCACCCACTTTTGTCGGTGAGGATACGAAAGATGAAATTATTGAAGGTGAGCGCCTGCGGATTGCGCGGGAGTTGCATGACTCGGTGAGTCAGGAATTATTTGCGGCGACGATGATGATGTCGGCGATTAATTCGACGATCAATGAAGATGAAAATCCGACACTCAAGCAACAAATTGATCGGGTTGAAGATGTGATTGGAAGTGCTCAGACAGAAATGCGTGCGCTACTTCTGCATTTACGTCCGGTTGAACTCAAAGACCGTTCGCTGAGTGAGGGGATTGAACATGTCCTGACTGAATTTAATGGGAAAGTTCCCATCGATGTCGTATGGCAACTCGATCCGAAGGTTCAATTGGAATCGGGGATTGAAGATCATCTCTTTCGAATTACGCAAGAAGCGATTTCGAATACCTTACGCCACGCCAAAGCGAAGCGCCTGGAAGTTTTTTTAACTCAAACGCATGACCATGTTCAATTGAAAGTGATTGATGATGGGAAAGGGTTTGATGTCTCAAGTGTGCGCCAGTCCGGCAATTACGGCCTGACGAATATGCGTGAGCGCGTCACAAGTATGGGTGGCACTTTCAGCATTAACAGCACCGCAAAAGGCACGATTATTACGATAAATATTCCAAAAACATAAAGAAAGAGCGAAATTATGATAAAAGTATTATTAATCGACGACCACGAAATGGTCAGACTCGGCGTTTCCAGCTACCTGATGGTCCAACCCGATATCGAAGTGATCGGCGAGGCATCAAATGGCCTGGAAGGCTACAAACTAGCAACTGAACTCAAGCCCGACATCATTTTGATGGACCTGGTCATGGACGTCATGGACGGGATCGAATCGACCAAACGCATTATGGCCGAATGGCCAGAAGCGAAGATCATCATTGTGACGTCATTTTTAGATGATGAAAAGGTATATCCAGCGATCGAAGCGGGCGCAAAAAGCTATATTCTTAAAACGTCTAGCGCCGAGGAAATCGCTAACGCGATTCGAGAGACGTTTAAGGGTGAAGAAGTAATGGGACCTGAGGTCACTTCGAAATTGATTGAAGGGGAAGCAGAGAAAAATAAGCCTAAATTACATGATGAATTAACGAATCGTGAGTCAGAAGTGCTGCAATGTGTGGCTAAGGGCTATTCTAACCAAGAGATTGCGGATGAATTATTTATTAGTTTAAAAACGGTTAAGACACATGTTTCGAATATTCTATCTAAGTTACAGGTCAGTGACCGTACGCAAGCAACGATTTATGCTTACCAACACGATTTGATTGATGAACAAGAATCGTAGTTAGTTTTTAATCTTTGAGCAATATTTTCCCTTAAGCATTAAATTATGCTAAATAGTGAAAAATCGATATAATGGGTTTAATGAATTAGGAGGACTGTTTATGAAAATTGATGTAACGAGTGAAGCGGCAAAGTGGTTCCAAGAGAATGTGGGATTGCCTGAGAATCAGCAGGATGCGGGTGTGCGTTTTAAGATTAAGATTTATGCGTCGTCGCCGGTAAATCCTGGTTTTGGTTTGGCGATTGAGCCGAATGTTCCGGAGGATGCGGTTGCGGAATTCAGAACGGATGATGGTTTGTTATTCTTTGTTGAGCGTAGTGATGAATGGTTCTTCAATGGGCATGATTTGCGTGTTGATTTTGATGCGGAAAATGATGAGCCTAAATACATTTACTTGAAAGATGGCGTGGCAATTAATTAATTCGACTCCTCGAAAGGTGAGATTAGATGAAGACTTATCAAAATTATATTAATGGTGAATGGATAGATTCAGCGTCAGGTGAATTTTCTGATGTGATCAATCCGGCGACGGAAGAAGTGATCGCAAAAGTAACGTCGAGTAATGAAGCGGACGTTGATGCGGCGGTTGATGCTGCAAATGCGGCTTTCCCTGAGTGGAATGAGATGGGGATTCGTGCGCGTAAAGAATATCTTGAGCGTTTTTACGACAAGATTGTGGAGCATCAACAAGAGATTGCGGACACGATTGTGAAAGAATTGGGTACTTCGAGAAAATTTGCTGAGAAGGCGCATGTTCCGCTATCGGTGAACGAAATGCGGGCAACGTTAGATGATATTGATGATTTTAAATTCATTGATCAAATCGATAATGCCATTATTCAAAAAGAAGGTTTCGGTGTTGTTGCTTGTATTACGCCTTGGAATTATCCATTTAACCAAATTCAGCGTAAAGTAACGCCTGCATTAGTAGCAGGTAATACAGTGGTTGTTAAACCGGCATCGGATACGCCACTTTCAGCGATTTTATATGCGCGTTTAGCGGATGAAGCTGGTTTACCTAAAGGTGTCTTTAATGTTGTCACTGGTTCAGGTGGATCGGTCGGGGACTATTTAGCAGGACACAAAGATGTGCCACTGATTTCATTTACTGGTTCAACTGATGTTGGGCGTGGTTTATATGACAAAGCGAGCGCTCAAATTAAGAAAATGATTTTAGAGTTGGGCGGAAAGTCTGTCATGTTAGGACTTCCTGGTGCGGATAAATTCAAGACAGTGAAACAATCTGCAGATACTGTTTTAAATAATCAAGGTCAAACTTGTACGGCATTAACGCGTTTATTAGTGCCTGAAGATGAATATGATGAGTATTTAGACGTGATCAAAGACTATTACGCAAATAATGCGAAAGTTGGCGATCCGGATTCTAACGATACTAAAGTTGGACCAATGGTTTCAAAACGTCAAATGGAAACGGTGTTAGATTATATTGAAAAAGGTAAAGCAGAAGGTGCGGAACTTTTAATTGGTGGTAATGCCATTGAGGGTACTGGTTACTTTGTGGAGCCGACTGTATTCGTTAATGTAACGAATGATATGACGATTGCGCAGGAAGAAATTTTTGGTCCTGTTCTCTCAGTCATTAAATATAAAACAGTAGAAGAAGCGATTGAAATCGCTAACGATACGCCATTTGGATTATCTGGTGCCGTAACTGGTCCAGACCGCGACGAAGCCATTAAAGTGGCTAAGAAAATTCGTACCGGTAATATCTTTGTGAACCAAGGAGCGCGTACACCACGTGCGCCATTCGGTGGCTATAAAGAATCTGGCTTAGGCCGTGAAAATGGGCTATATGGTGTTGAGGACTATTTAGAAATCAAGGCGATTATGGCTTAGTGGTAAGTTTATTTGGAAGTTATGAGAGGGAATCACAGGGATGTGGTTTCCTTTTTTTGTGTGTTTTGTGTTATGGAACTGAAGTGTTGGTTGTTTGAGTTTTAAATCAGAAACAACTCATGAAAATGACTGAAGTGTTAGTTGTTTGAGTTTTAAATCCAAAATAACACATGAAAATGACTGAAGTGTTAGTTGTTTGAATTTTAAATCCGAAACAACTAACAATAGTCTGAAAACTGTAACACTAAAGTTCAGGAATCGCGTTATTTTGTTACTGAACTAGGTTCCTAATAACAATCTAGAACAATATTCACTCTGTTTTGTTATCAGTTCTGAAATTTCGGTTGAATTATCATTTCAAGAAGAATTCCATTGCGAAATGATAATTTTAAGCTGAATTTTATCATTTCATGAAGAAATTTGTGTCGAAATGATAATTTTGGGCAGAATTTTATCATTTCAAGCCATTAATCTATAAATTTTGATAATTCAGCAATCCAACTCAATTTATAATGGACCCCATAAACTGGACACATATCTTCTAACAAATTATTAGACTAGACTCTAACTCAGCTCACTCATAATTCACACTTTCCACATCCGAAAACAAACTACGGAGTTTAATCCTGTCAATTTCTTCAGAAATTGACTTCCACCTTTTAAAATGATACTTTTCGACCTCAGTCGAAAAGCACAACCTAAATAAGGAGGCTTTTCGCTGAACGAAAAGCGACATTATCTTTAAAAGCGGTAGAGTCGCTGAGGCGACTCTTATCAAACTCCATTGTTGGTTGTGAAGTTATCAGAACGATAGATAATCAAGGCGCAATGACCATTTTACAGCAGTATCATTCACTTACATAGCGGCAATGTCTGGCAAAACTTGTTTGCTAACTCTGAGTCTTGCCACAGAACCAGTCTTCTCAGGCAAAATTTACTCGTTCAACTCAAGTCTTGCCACAGAACCAACTTTCTAAGGCAAACTGTGTTACTGAATTAGTGTTTCGCTTGAGTTTAAAATGCATTCCAGATTTGGTTTCGCGTAAATATTGAGTTTGCGAAAAGGATGCAAAAAATGCGTTAAATAATTAAAAAGGATTAAATAATCATACTAACGAAAATTAGAATTACTTACAGTAGCGACTGTCATACTTTTCCAAAAAAATCATGAGTTTTTTATGAATTTAATGGCACGATACATTGAATAGAGTGCCTATTAATTGTGAATCGACGACGTGAGGAGTACAATTTAGTTAGGAGGCGAAGTATGATGAAAAAATTAGTGAAGTCCGTTTTAGTTTTGGGGACAGTTTCGCAGTTTTTAGTGCCACTAGCAAGTTTTGAAGGAGCATCGTTTTGGGCGGAATCGAGCCAAACGGTGCAGGCGCAGTCGCTTTCACCGCAAAGTCATGCACAAAAAGTAGTGGATACATTGGCCGAAATTTTCCCGGATGACCGGTTGCCGACATACATTTTGACATCAGAAATGCCGGAATATGTCACGGCCGCAACGACGAGCGCGTCGGATCAGGATAATTTCAATATATTCTATTATGCTGAGGACGAGCCAATCGAGGTGAATGACCAGGCAGTGAATGAGTTGACGCCGATTGCGTCGCTTGCGAAAACGACTTACGAATCTGAAGAGGAAGCGGCCGGTGTCGTCGACCAGATTTTAGATTTACAAGGCGAGGAAGTTGATTTAGGCTACGGCATCACGGGCTACATGCAGGGCGCCGCGGGCTCGACTTACCTGAACTGGCAGGAAGGGAATTGGAGTTTGCTCGTCCAAGCCGGCAATATTGATGAGGAAGATCCCGTTCCACTCGCGCTAGAAGTGGTCGAGCATTTGGAAAACGTCTATTTACCCGCACCCACACAGGCTGGGCAAATTACGCTCAAAGTTTCCCCAAGCGACACTTATGAAGATAATACCGTCGTCTGGCACGAAGGCGCAGTGGTTTACGAAGTGAAACATGTTGACCCAATGCACGCGGTAATTATGGCGGGTTCAATTTCTGAGCCGACTGAGCAGTAAAATCCCCACGTAGATGACCCCAACCAGTCATCTACGTTTTTTTATTTTGGGAAAATATGGCATAGGGGAATTTGAAAGTATTAGAAATTCTTTTTCTGTGTCAGTCTTAGTCTGGACTGAAAGCGTCAAAAATCGGAGCCCAAAAGCAGTCTAGTTTTGACAGCACCCCAGTTTAAATCAATTCCCATCCCAAAACAAAAAGACCAAACAGCTACACTAGCCATTTGGTCCTCTAAAGTCCACAACTAAATTTTACACTAATCCCAACTCAATTAATTTTTGAGCGATTTGTACTGAGTTTGTTGCCGCACCTTTACGCAAGTTGTCCGCAACGACGAATAAGTTTAAGCCATTTTCGACAGAAAAGTCGCGGCGCACACGTCCAACAAATACTTCATCTTTTCCTTCCGCTTCGTTTTGCAGTGGGTAACGGTTATTTTTAATGTCATCCACGATCACAACACCTGGTAACGCACCAATTTCATCGCGCACTGTATCCACATCGAATGTTTTTTCTGTTTCGATATTAATTGAAACCGCATGACCAGTTTTAATTGGCACACGCACACATGTCGCTGTCACATTGACATCGTAATCATTTAAGATTTTGTGTGTTTCGTTGATCATTTTCTCTTCTTCTTTCGTGTAGCCGTTGTCTAGGAACACGTCGATTTGAGGAATGACTGTTTCACGAATTGGGTATTGGAAATTGTTTGTTGTGTTATTTTCCAAATCTTCGATTCCAGCGCGTCCAGCACCTGAAACGGCTTGGTATGTATTATACACAATGCGTTTGATGCCGTATTTTTCATGAATCGGCGCAATTGGAACAACTGATTGGATTGTTGAACAGTTCGGGTTCGCGATCACTTTATCTTCCGTTGTTAAAATTTTCCCGTTAATTTCTGGGACAATTAATTTTTTGTCGTCGT
The DNA here is from genome assembly GCA_015863195.1 of Aerococcaceae bacterium DSM 111022. Taxonomy (GTDB): domain Bacteria; phylum Bacillota; class Bacilli; order Lactobacillales; family Aerococcaceae; genus DSM-111022. Next base: position 180,262 of record JACBXO010000001.1, read on the forward strand.
CCATACGGAACGCTGACGAGTTATCAATCACGAAAACGCCATTAGCAGCAGCGATTGGCGCGAATTTCTTCGACGTTTCTCCGCCGGCTGAGAAAATAGCAATTTGAATTGGGGCAGCAAGCGACTCTTCCGTTAATTCCTCGATGACAACGTCTTCACCTTTGAAAGGCACAGTTTTCCCTGCAGAGCGTGCACTTGCGAACAATTGTAACTTGCTTACTGGAACGCCACGTTCTTCGAGCACTTCCACGATCGTTCTCCCGACAACGCCCGACGCGCCGACAACAGCAATATGATATCCATTTGACATTTTATCTACTCCTTATTTACATTCATCTCTTGATAAGAATATTCTACCTTTAAAAGTACGGATAATTGCGCCAAAAGTCAAGTATAAAATGAGAAGTATGATAAAAAAATGAGAATCTAAACCATTTACGTTGAATTAAACGCCAATTATGTTATAGTTGAGATAGATATTTAAAAAGGTATTGTGCGAGGCGCAAATGACAAGAGTAACTCCGATGAGTGAAAGGGGATTTTGCCGAAACAGTCAATCTGTTGGGGGCTAGTTGAATAAATTAGTCACTGTTATTGTTAATTTGCCGATTAACAATATGTACAATCAATTACCGGGCAAAAGGATAATCCAGTTAATGGTGCCGTGAACCTTTTGTTCGCTGGCACTATTTTTTTAGGAGATGAACTATGAGATTAGAAAATTATCAAATGATTCAAGGTGATGTACTGACACATCGCGGCCATAGCTATGAAGAAATGGCGCAAACGTATCAGACGCCATTATATATTTTTGACGAAACGTCATTTATCGACCGTGTTGAAGGATACCGCGAGGGGTTAAAGTCAACTAAATTCGAATCGGAGGTACTTTATGCGTCGAAAGCCTTACTTACCAAAGAAATCGCACGATTAATTGCGAAATTAGATATTGGTCAAGACGTTGTTTCCGCTGGTGAAATCTTTGCGGGGATGGCAGGCGGCGTTGAAGCGGGGCGGATGTATTTCCACGGCAATAATAAGACGAATGATGAGTTGATTTACGCGGTCCAGCAAGGTGTCGGAACGATTGTGGTTGATAATCATCAAGAGGCCGGACGTATTAATGAAATTGCCGGGAGTGTTGCAGCAGATTTCAAACAGAAAGTATTGCTGCGCGTGAATCCGGGGATTGAAGCAGAAAGCCATGAATATATTGTGACGGCGACGAATGATTCGAAGTTCGGGGAAAATATTCATGATCCTGAAATTAACAACTATATTGAGTCAATGATGGCGATGGAAAATCTTAATTTTGTTGGTTTCCATAGTCATATTGGAAGTCAGATTTTTGACCAAGAGTCATTTTTAAAGGCGAGTCATGCGCTGATTGATTTTGCCAAAACAGTAAAAGAGGATCTAGGCATGAAAATTACCGAATTGAATTTCGGTGGTGGATTTGGGGTTTACTATACCGAAGCCGATACGCCATTTGATGTGGTGGAGTACTTGCCGAAATTTGTCAAAGAAATTGAAGTCAGCATTGAAGAAGCGGGTCTGCCGATTGAAAAAATTTCGATTGAACCAGGGCGTTCTTTAGTTAATGCTTCAGGGAGCACGCTTTACCGTGTAGGAGACTTGAAAGGAACGTTATCTGGTAAAGAATATGCCTTTGTAGATGGTGGTATGACGGACAACATTCGTCCAGCTTTATATCAAGCTGAATACGAAGGGGCGATTGTGAATAAGATTACTGAGGAAGCAACGACAACTTATACAATCGCCGGAAAGGCATGTGAATCGGGCGATAAAATTATTGAAGGCATTGAATTACCTCAAGCAGAAACAGGTGACTTACTGTTAGTGAATGGGACAGGGGCTTACAATTTCTCAATGGCGAGTAATTATAACTACATCCCACGCCCAGCGATGGTGCATGTTACGGATGATAGTGTGAAGTTAACGGTGAAACGCGATACATTTGAAGATTTAGTCAATAATCAATTATAGGAGGAACGAATATGTCACATATTTATACAGGTTCGGGCGTTGCGATCATTACGCCATTTATTGAAGGAACACGCGAAATTGATTGGGATGCGTTTCGTAAATTACTTGATTTTCACTTAGAACACAAAACAGATGCGTTAATCGTTGCTGGGACAACGGGTGAAGCGTCAACAGTAACCGACGAGGAACAAATTCAACAAATTAAATTTGCGGTTGATCACGTTGCCGGACGCAAGCCAGTCATCGCGGGGACAGGGATTAACGATACCATGCACTCCATTCGTTTAAGCCAAGCAGCGGAAGCAGCTGGCGCGGATGCATTACTAATCGTAACGCCATACTATAACAAAGCCAATGATGAAGGTCTGATGACGCATTTCAAAATGATCGCGGATAGTGTCAACATTCCGATTATTTTATACAATGTGCCAGGACGTACAAATGTGACGATTCGCCCAGAACAAGTGGCGGAGTTAGCAAAAGTCGACAACATTGTTGCCTTAAAAGACGCAGTTGGCGATTTAGATTACACGAAAGCAGTCATTGATTTAGTGGACGAAGACTTCGCGATCTATTCAGGTAACGATGATTTAAACTTAGACATCGTTAAATTAGGTGGTCACGGTGCGATTTCGGTTACAGCGAATGTGATGCCAGATGAAGTGCATGACGTGATGGCATTATACACTGATGGAAAAGTTGACGAAGCGGACGCATTGAATGCTGAATTGGCGGGAATCAACGACGACTTATTCTTAGAAGCAAATCCAATTCCGGTGAAATATATTGCGCATAAATTAGGTTGGTGTGATTTAGAATACCGCCTACCACTAGCAAAACCGTCAGCGCCTGTCCAAGAACAATTGGATGGCTACGTGACTGGTTTAGCTGACCGCTACACTGCGAAATAAGAGGTGCCCAGCATGAAAATTATTTTAGTAGGTTCGAGTGGCGCAATGGGGCAGACGATTTTAAATATGGTATCTGCTTCAGACCGTCATCAAGTCGTGGCTGGTGTCCAAGAAGAGGCTTCAACTGAAGGTGCAATTCCATTTTTTGCCTCGTTCGATGATTTGTATGATGCTGAGATTTCTGCCGATGTTATTATTGACTTCTCACATGTTTCATTAACCGACGCGATGATCGACTTTGCGGTTAAGAGTAAGTTGCCTGTCATGTTAGCAACTACGGGTCAAAATGAAGACCAAGAAGCAAATATTGAAGCGGCAAGCCAGAGTATCGCCATCTTAAATGCGCATAATACCAGTATTGGTGTGAACGTGATGGAACATATCGTTGGTGAAATGACGAAAATTTTATACCCATTAGGTTACGACATTGAAATTATCGAAAAACACCACCGCCACAAAAAAGATGCCCCAAGTGGTACGGCGGTGATGTTGAAAGACTCAATTGTCGAAAATATGTCAGAAGAAGCTGACATTAATCACGGCCGTAGTGGCTTAGGCGAACCACGCCGCCATGAAGAAATTGGGATCCACGCAATCCGCGGTGGGGATATTGTTGGTGAACATACCGTGTTATTTGCCAACAACCAAGAAGTGTTGGAATTAAAACATAGTGCCGGTTCGAAAGACATCTTTGCCAAAGGTGCTATAACAGGCGCGGAATTCCTAGTAGATGCCGCACCTGGTTTATATTCAATGACTGATGCGTTGAGTGAATTGTAGAATTTTTAAAAGTATAGTACCCCCCGCTCTGGACAGCAATAGTTGTCTCGGGCGGGGGTTTTGTTGTATTAGCAGAAAAGAGATTTACCAAGCGTACAAACTTTATGTGTTTTAGACCCAAAGTTTTTACAAACTCCACCCAGCATCCAACTACAAACAGTGGAATCAAAAGGAAAGAGTCGCGGACGCAACTCCACCTTCTCTTTAATGTAGCTTTTAGGCATCGCCTATAAGCATCCTCAAACTAAAGAAGTCAATTTCCGAAGAAATTGACCACTGCATTGAACTCTTAGTTTGCATTGCGTTTGAGAATGATTGCATCCATGACTCTACAATTTTCTCCAATCCCAAACAACTCTAAATAATATATAATAAAACCAACACTAACCAAGAGGAGGCACCACCCATGCCAAAAATCGACGAACAAACCATGATCAAACTACTCACCAACCAATTCAACCAACCAGATCTCGACACATTTATCCACCAAAACGGCATTGACGCAACTGACCGCGACGGGCGAACGTTTCTATCATCGGCAGTCACCAAGAACAACGCCAAACTCGTCCAATACCTACTCGAACAAAATTATGATCCCAACACCCAAGACGACCAAGGTCTGACGCCGCTCCATCTGGCGGCGATTCATGACCTCGCGGACATTGCCCAAATGTTGCTGGATCACGGAGCGAAAATTGACCCGACTGATTCTTGGGGCAACACGCCGCTCTGGCGCGCAGCGATGTCCTCGAGCGAACTGCCTAGTGCCACTGCCATACTGTTACTAGAGCGTGGGGCGGATAAAACCAAGCAGAATCATTCAGGGGTAGCTCCGATGGATTTGTTGTAGGTGGAACTGGACCCATCGAACACCTCCGATTTGGCACTATTCAAAGGACTAGATGACGGTTATAATTAATTGTATGCAAATAAACGCAATCTACCATTTAGAATAGAGGACTTATAATGAAAAATGTTTTAATTATTCAAGATATTGCTCAATTTGGTAAATGTTCAACAACCGTTGCATTGCCAATCATTTCAGCGTGTGGCGTGACAGGAACGATTATGCCAACGTCGATTTTATCGACACATACGGGACCTGAATTCCCTGGATTTACCTTTGTCGATATGATGGACAATCTCGTTCAAACCTTACAACACTGGGAAGCATTAAACATCAAATTTGATGCAATCTATACCGGTTACTTAGGGCGCGTGGACCACGTTGATTTATTATTAGAACATTTCCCGAACATTTTAGCCGACGACGCGAAAATCTTCATTGACCCAGCATTTGGTGACCATGGGAAATATTATACTGGCTTCGACGACACGTACGGACAGGCTCAGCGAAAATTAGTCGCTGTTGCGGATTTTGTACTGCCAAACTATACGGAAGCTTGCTTAATGTTAGGGCGCGACTTTGATGCACTTGACTATTCTGAAGCAGAACTGAAAGAAATCATGAGTGAATTACAAGCCATTGGTGCCAAAAATGTCATCATGACTGGCGTGCGCCAAGATGATTTAATTGGGGCGGCGATATTAAATGAAGAGGGCGAATTGAATTATTCTTACTCAACTTATATCGACCAAATGTTCCACGGAACAGGGGACGTCTTTGCGGCAGCGGTTGTCGGGACATTTATGAATACGAACGATATTTATGCTTCAATTGATAAGGCTGTGGAATACGTACCAGCTGCGATCCAAGCAACAATTGACGACGAAAATCCAATTACATACGGTGTCCACTTTGAAAAAGTATTGCACCTATTAATTAACTAATAACATTTAAGTGAACCTATAATCTAAACGTGCTACGAAGCCATTTGATTGACAAAGTATGTTATAGGTGTTATTATAAGTAGGTTCACATTTGGGGATGTTCCGGTTTCGACAGGCTTTATTCGGCTCCCCGATGCGCTAGGAAGGTTGCGACTACCTAAAAACGCTACAGTTAAATATAACTGCAAACAAAACAAACAATTTAGCTTTAGCAGCCTAAAAACTGCGAGTTAAGATCAGTCCGGTATCGCCCATGTACCGGGGCACTGGTCTCAAATTAGTGGGATACGAATAACTATTCCGTCTGCATAGTTATTAAGAGACGATCAGACTCGCGACCATTGATGCACGTTTATCTGCTAGATGGAAGCCAAATTAAATCGATAAACTATTAGCGTAGATTCGGTTAGTACGAGAGGTTTGGACAGGGGTTCGATTCCCCTCATCTCCATTATAGCTTTACTAAGGTTTCCTAACAGCTTCTAAACGCTGGTAGGAAGCCTTTTTTAATTTCTGAACTTTGCTTTGAATTGCTATAAACCATTACCAACCATTACCATTTCCATTACCACTCCAAAATTGGTAATGGTTTTTCTCTATGGGTAGATTACTTTAAGGTCAAAACCATTTTTAAAATAGGTCAGAGCAAAGGTTACTATTAGTATAGTAATATAAACTATTATTTTGTATGTGTGAGGTATTAAAACTGCTATCAACCAAAACGAAATAAATAGCAATGGATAATAAATACGAAACCACGATGAATTCGTAATTTCAATGACTTGACCTTCTTTAACAACCAATTCGTTACTGTGGACACCCCCTTGGGTTACATGAATCTTTGCTGTGTCACTAGGTAGTTCAAGATCAATTTGTTGATTTTGTTTAATTCTAGCTACTTTTTCGTCATTGATATAGATATTGATTTTACTTAGACTCCCTGAGAACCCTGTGTTTCGTTTTATACTGAGCAAAATATGACCTCCTATAATTTTAATTTACATCGCCATTACCACTCGGAAAATGGTAATGGTTTTTTTAGAAACAAATAAATAGGGCTTCTATTAGTATAGAAACATAAATTTTAATACTTATCATATTATCTATATTTAGAATTTCTATTTGCACTTCTATAAGTCATTTAACCATTGATCATCCCACTGAAAGTATGGATTGTTCCTTTCTTTATTAAAAAGGATATCTTTAGGATAAGGTAAAGCAAGTTCTGGCATACTTTCTTGGCTAAAGAACTGTAATTCCACAGTTTCTTCATCATTAGGAAGAAGTTCGCCTTTTTTAATCACACATTCAAATAAGAAAATGTTATATTCCACTTTATCCCCATTAGGGTATTGATAGCGATATTCTTTCCCTCCAAAAACACCTAATAACTTTTGCGGGGTAATAAATAGGCCAGTCTCTTCCCATACTTCACGAACAATGGCTTCAGCCGGAGCTTCCCCAGGCTCAATTGCACCAGCAGGTAAACTCCATTTTTCACCGTTTCCTTTATTTTGTAGCAGGATTTCTTCATGGTCATTTCGTATAATTGTTGCTACACTTGGAATAAAAATTAACTCGTTACCAACTTTTTTTCGAAGCCTTTTATAAAAATTTGACATTCCCATAGTCCTAATCACCCCTTTTAATTTTCCATGAACTTCGCAAATTTATCTGCTGTATCTTTCTTTTCTTCTTTTGTGACATGAGCGTAGATATTCATTGTTGTTTGAATATCTGTGTGTCCTAGGGGAGCCTGAACATCTTTTATCGAAGCTCCCATAGAGAAGAGGATGCTACAATGCGTGTGTCGCAACCCATGAACTGTAATTCTTTTAAGTCCATTACGCTTTTGTACATTTCTCATACGATCATTAGGTACATTAATCGAATAGAAATTATTTCTAGTGTTCGAAAAAACAAGCTGATCAGGTGAATTTGTATTAAAACCGAGTTTCAGCATGAATTGAGCCTGATACATCCTCCACTGTTTTAACAGCTTCATCATTATTAATCTGTTAATTATCTGCACTCATATTACATAGTAAGTATATAATACAGAATGAATTTTAAAATAGTACATGTAAAATATTTAGTTGAATTTTTATTGTTCTCGATATACAATAAGTATACAAATAAATAGCAAATCTTATTAAGAGCGAGTGGAGGGATTTAGCCCTATGAAACTCCAGCAACCGGTCAATGTACACGGTGCTAAATCTAACGGCAATAGCCGAAAAATAAGTCAATTCCTGTAGCATGACTTATTTTAAAGTGATGCTTTTTTATTTGAAGGAAATAAATAAGGGAGTTGTATAGTAAATGGATAAAGACTTATTGATTTTAAAGGAGAAAATCCTAGCGAGGAAAAAAGAATGGGAAGATGCGAAAGACCCAGCCCACGTGACATCTATCTTTGTTTGTAATCGTCGAATCCAAAAGCTCGATGAAGCATTGAAACTGCTTGCGGATCTTGAGTGGATTGATAACTACTCTAGGATGTAAAAAAACCTCCTAACTTTAAATAAGTTAGGAGGTTTTTGAACGACAAACTTTGTGTTTTGCATTCAATTGAAAACACATGTTGAACAGATTTAGTAGTAAATATTATTATCGATTTACTTACGCTAAAAAGAAATATTGGAGATGGCTTCTTTATATATATCCAAATAATCAAAACTTGTAAGGATTCCTATTAGAGTATCTGGTGTTAATTCATTGGCATCGTTATTAGTTGATTGGACCAATAGTACTGGTGATGATTGTGTGTCTGAAGTAATTTCAAGCTCTGAAAGTATATTATATAAAAATTCATCACTGCTAATTATTTTGTAGTGTCAGATGATAAGGCTGAATTTTCTAAAAGGAGAAATAGGAATATAATAGAGATATTTAAGATATGTCAAAGCAAACAAAAGTGGCTGAAAAAACTCATTCTCTAATATAAAAACCCACCAATTTATTTTCAAAAAATAAATTGGTGGGTTTAGTCTTTTTGTTAGGGTCTAATTTTGCCCAGTCCTTTAACTTGATATTTTCTTATAGTAATTCGTGGGCCTGCCGATTGTACCATATCTTTGTTTTACTTCTAAAAAACCTTGCTCCTCTAAATATTGGACATATTTCCTTACAGAAACATGAGACAGCGAGGTCTTGCCAGCTAAATCATTAATCTTAAAAGGCTGTTCAATTTTATTTATCGTATTTACAATCAGTTGTAACGTTTCTTCAGTTAGTCCTTTATCTAATTCTTTTCCTCTATTCGTGACCTTTTCTCTATCAGGCCAATAAAATTGATCGATATCGGATTGGTCCAATTTTTTGGAGGGAGATAAGAGCTCTTTTTGATGTTTGAAACGCAGTAAGCTCTCTTGGAATCGATTGAACTGAAAAGGTTTTAAAATATAATCAATGGCACCATACTGTGAACTTAATGCAATAGCTTCTTGTTCATTTACTGCAGTAATCATGATAAAGTCAGCTTGATATTCTTTTTCTCTGAGTGTTTTTATCAAATCTAAACCAGATTCATTTTCTAAATGAATGTCAATTAACAAAAGGTCATATAAATATTTATTCGTTAATCTCAAAGCATCTTTCCACGATAAAGCAGTGCCGGTCACCTCGAATCCTGGGACTTTTTCAACATAACGTTCATTTATCGAAAGCACCATTTTATCATCTTCAACAATTAATACGGAATAAGTCATTCATCATTCTCCTTCAAATACCAATACTCATAATCAGTCAAATATAGTTTTATTCGATTGCTGATAAGATGTTTCGAATGTTAAAGACAACCAATTATGACCTGATTCTTTAATGTATTCTTTTCGTGGAGAAACTTTTAATTTTTCATACAATGTTATTATGTTTCCCCGAATCTGATAAGACGTACGAATCATATCACCAAAATAGCCTAAGTTTAGATGGACTTCTGCAATTTGATTTTCATTTAAAAGTAAGTTATTTATAAAATCAATTGCATGTATCCAAGATTGAGTAGCATTCAAGTCCTCCGTTGTTGGAATATCTGGATAGATTTCTATCGTTAATTGTAACTGATTTTCTGAAAACTTTCGACGTTCTCCTATCAAGAATCCCGCTATAGCTGGATTATGGACTAAATAAGCAACTCTTTTAGAAAACTCCTGCTCAGGTTCGATTAAATCTTCTAAGTAAGTCTTCAATTCATCATACTCCTCTAAGTCTGTTAATCCATATATAACATGTAATTTGTTTAAGAAATCATGTTGCTGAGCTTCAAGCGTATAGGCATATTCAGATGTTGAATATAATTGACTGGTCAACATATGCAGTTCAGTTGCGTCTCTTAAAGTATATAAATTCCCTACCAAGCTTTGATCAACTATAATAGGCGCAAATGAAACAAGGTATTCTTGATTTTTATATTCATAAATTGCATCTCTGCGTTCAGAGAAATCGGAGTTTTTATTATCATCAAATATAAAAGGTAGCGCCTCAGATATCTGTTGACTCTCTTCTTCGTTATTGGGTAATTCGAATCTTTTTTTTGCTTCTTGGCTAGCTAATATAATCTCATGGTTTTCGTTTGTTACAAAGATAGCATCTTTCGCATAGTCAATCATGGAATTACGTTCTTCTAAGACGCGTGCAATTTCATGTGGTTCCATATCAAGCATTTGTCTTTTTAATGAGTATGCAACTAATGCAGCTAAACTAATTCCTAAAAGAGTACTGATGCCAAAAGCAAGAGATAAAGAATGGATATTTTTTTGCATAATTTGTTCTAAACTTTCAATAGTTAACCCTAATGAGACGGCACCGATAATTTTTTCATTATTATAAACCGGTACAAATGCTCTTAAAGATTGACCAAGAGTTCCATCGCCAATAGAGGTATATTCTTCACCATTAAGTGCATTGTATTGATCATTCCCTTGAAAATGATGATAAATTAAATCTGAATCAGGATGGGTTAAACGAATGCTTTCTTTTGTCATAACGACAGTATAATCTAAATCAAAATTTTTATTAAAGGTATTCGCATTGTGTATTAGTTCTTGATTCGTTGTTTTTGTCTGAGCAGCTTCTATTACTTCTTCGTTCTTTGCAAATTGCCGAGCTAACATTAATAAATTTTCTTCTTCATTCTCTTGTGTCGTATTTGACATTTGAGCGGTTAAAAAAACATATAAGACAATTAACGTAGTCAAAATGCTGATCAAAACAATTAAAATGAGTTTAAAAAGTAAACGTTGTTTCTCCCAGAAATTCCTCATTCGCTACCTTCTTTCATATATTATTTCCTGTACTTTATATCTTAACACTTAAAATACTTTTTTTAACACTTTAATAAGTTAAATAATATTGTGGAAAACCTTTTCTACAATTAATATGTAAATGGTTACAAAATAAAAAAGAAATAGGAGGTTAAACATGTCAGAACAACAGAAAGCTATTGTGCAGGTGCAATCGGAAAAAAGTCTTTGGATCAAGTTAAAAGAAATTAAAATTGGTGTCGTAAGTTTGCCAGTTTATATTGCTTTTTCTGTTATCGTTTTTATCGCTATGTATGCAGAAGCCATACCGGTAGATATGATGGGTGGTCTTGGAATCATTATAGCATTTGGCTGGTTACTTGGAACAATCGGGAATACAATACCAGGGTTAAATAAGTTTGGTGGATCAACCATTCTTGCCATGCTTGTTCCAGCAACATTAGTTTTATTTAATTTAATTCCTCAAAATTCATTGGATGCCGTCAACATGTTGATGAGTGAAGCAAACTTCTTAGATTTATATGTTTTTGCCCTCGTCTCAGGTAGTATTTTGGGAATGAATCGAAATATACTAGTAAAAGGATTCGCTCGGATGGTTTTACCTATGATGGCAGGATTCATTTTAGCACTAATCATTCCTTCGACAATAGGCTGGGCTTTAGGTTTAGGGTTTACAGATACGTTATTTTATATTGTGACACCCGCTATGGCTGGAGGAATGGGTGGAGGAGTTCTACCTTTAGGTTTGGGTTACAGTGCAATAACAGGAGCAGATTATGGCGAATTAATTGCTATCTTAGCACCTGCCTCTATTTTATCAAACTTCTTTGCAATAGTTGGAGCTGCTGTTTTTAATCGAATAGGAGAAAAAAAGTCTCATTTAACTGGTAATGGAACATTGATTAAATCAGATGAATCAATTAATTTGAGCGAAGATAATGAGAAGTTAGAATTACCAGTAAGTTATGGACTATTAGGTACAGGTCTATATCTTTTAGTTACATTATATATAGCAGGCACTTTCTTTGAAGGGATTATTGGATTACCCGCTGCAGTTATTATCATTTTTACAGTAACTGTATTAAAGTATTTTCAAGTTTTACCAAGTAGGGTCGAAGCCGGAGCCAAACAATTTAACAGTCTCATTTCAACGAACTTTACACTACCATTAATGGTAGGTCTTGGAATCATTTACCTAACATTAGAAGATGTCATTGCTATGCTTTCTTGGCAGTATCTCATTGTCCTTTTATCTGTAGTTATTACATTAGGATTAACGGGATATTTTATATCACGATTCGTAAATATGTACCCTGTTGATAGCGCCATTATTTCATTGAATCAAGCAGCTATGGGCGGAACAGGGAATGTTGCCGTTCTATCAACTTCGAATCGTCAAGAATTAATGCCATTTGCTCAAGTGGCGACACGTATTGGTGGAGCGATCACAATTAGTTTAATGATTACTGCTATGCGTTTGTTAGGATAATTAATAGTAAATAATAAATTAAAAGGAGAATACAAAATGGTTGATGTAAAACAAAAAGCATTAGAAATCAGTGAAGAAAAAGCAGGTAAAATTGAGGTCGTCTCAACAATCCCAATTAATAATATGGAAGAGTTATCCGTTGCTTATACGCCAGGAGTTGCGGCAGTTAGCTCACAAATTGCAGAAAATAAAGAAGACGTTTATAAATATACATCAAAAAGAAATCTAGTCGCGGTTGTAACGGATGGATCAGCAGTTTTAGGCCTTGGAAATATCGGTCCAGAAGCAGCTATCCCAGTTATGGAAGGTAAAGCTGCACTATTCAAGCGTTTCGCAAATGTAAATGCTGTACCGATTTCTTTAAATACTCAAGATGTGGATGAAATTGTCTCACATATCCAAGCTATATCACCCTCATTTGGTGGAATTAATCTAGAAGACATCTCAGCACCTCGTTGCTTTGAGATTGAAAAAAGGTTAAAAGAAACTCTTGATATACCTGTCTTCCATGATGATCAGCACGGTACAGGAATTGTGGTGTTGGCCGCATTATACAATGCACTAAAATTAGCTAATAAAAAAATCGACGAAGTTCGAGTCGTTGTAAACGGAGCCGGAGCAGCAGGAATCGCCATTTCAAAACGATTATTATCTGCAGGTGTTAAAGATTTACTTGTAGTTGATGTAGATGGTATTCTTTCTAGCGACGACCCTAATTTGGATGAACGCCATAAAGATATTGCGGGATTAACTAACCAACAAAATCTAAAGGGAACATTAGAGGATGCAGTAAAAGGAGCAGACGTATTTGTCGGAGTTTCAGCACCAAATGTTCTGAAAAAAGAATGGGTTTCAACAATGAACGAGAAATCTATCGTATTCGCTATGGCTAATCCTGAGCCTGAAATTCTACCAAATGAAGCAAAAGAAGCGGGAGCATTTATTGTCGCAACCGGACGAAGTGATTTCCCAAATCAAATTAATAACGTTCTAGCATTCCCTGGAATTTTCCGTGGTGCTTTAGATGCACGTGCTACAGATATTACCGATGAAATGCAAATTGCAGCAGCAAAAGGAATCGCTAATGTATTGTCAGAAGATGAGTTATCACCCGATAATATTATCCCAGATGTCTTTAATCCTGGGGTAGCAGAAGCAGTAGCTAGAAGTGTAACAGATGCTGTCTAATAATTAATCATATAAAAGATGCGGTATTGAATTGCATATTAATGAAAAAACAATTTCACCTCAACGGATTTTGTGGGACATATCGTTGAGTCTGAATAGATGGTAGGTCTATTAGTATTTCTAACTAGTAATCTTGCTTCATCTGTTTCAGGAGTATGACTTGATGTTGACTACGGTCAAAAGAATCAAGCAACAGCAGAAATTAGAGGATCAGAAGAGCTTTCAAAGCTAGTGGCAAGCGCGCAATTCTTAAAAGAACAAATTTAAAATTGAGCATTTAATCGGTAAAAACAATAAATAACACCCCCACCATCGAAAACGGAAGTGGTTCGAATGCCTCGAGCGGAATACGCGTAGCGGATGAAGTCGCAAGGCAGGCGAAATACTGGAGATGAGATGGTGGGGGTGTTTTGGATTTGACTATATTTCTTCATACATATAAACACACTTCATATAATATGGCGCAAATCATTTTCGTTTTTCCGTTAACATCAATTTGATGATTCTCAACTAATCTATAGTAGCTTTCGTTCGAAGATATACCTGTGATTTTCATATATCTTGTTTTTGCATCGTAAATTATTGTAACAACGTTAAACGTTCGAATTTCTCATCAAACCACCTCTTATATTCCATTACAGGAATATGTATTTTTATAATCAAGAGTACAAAATGGTTTAGAAGCCTTTAGAATATTTATCTATAAGTTGAATTGCAATAATTATTGCAATTCAACACAAGAAAAAGAATTAATCACAGACTGCCAAACATTGGACGAGAAACTTCCAAATGTTTGGCTTTTTTAATTGATGTCTTCTTTCATTACACTAAAAATCACATTAACCCGAACATCGAAAAAACCGAAGAGATAAGATTGGAAAGGGCATGAACGAGCCAGCTCGGGATGATGGAACCGTTGGAATATTTCTCGTTCAAAAGACCCATAAGCCAACCATTAAAGCCTGTGAGAAATATAATGACAATTACCCCAAAAGTACTTGTATAATTGAAAAAGATTAAACCGTGGATTAGACCAAATAAAAATGCCTGGATAATATTTCCTATATTTAACCCGAATTGATGGATCAATCTTTTGGCTAAAAAACCTCTGAAGAAAATTTCTTCCGCCAAACCTGTCTGAACAAAAGCATAAATCAAAACCGGAAAGAGGACGGATAGCCCTCTATTGGTGAAGGCTGATGTGGACATATCTGCTTCGTCGATAAATAGGGGGATAACACCGAACAACTGGATAAGAATAATTACAAAGTCGATAATTAAAACACCGATAAATCCTCGAGTGTTTTTAATCGAAGGCTTTTTAAGACCAAGATACTCAAGTAAGTTTGTTTGCTTTCGTCCTTTAAATAACCACCAAAGTAGTGGAATGAGAGAGAAAAGAATTAGTTGAATAATGGCATCTATCATTGATTGAACGGTTTCCATTTTTATTGGCCTCCTATATTTTTATCCCATATGTTAGATAAATCACATAATTACAATACCATAAAAATATATTAAAATGATGTAAACTTTAAGCTGAGATAGGAGAGTTATTTCAAGAATTAAAAGAAAAACAATAACTTTTGTAAGATTTCTTAAGTTCATGCGTCTAATGTATAGGAGGTGAAAAAGTGACCGAATTGGAAGAAATTTATGAGCAATATTTTAAAGATGTCTATTTATTTGTATTTAGCTTATCAAAAAATCAACATATCGCCGAAGATGTTACATCAGAAACCTTTTTGAAGGTGATGCACTCACTTGATTTATTTCAAGGAGATAGTGACCTTAAAGTTTGGTTGTTTCAAATTGCTAAAAATACTTATTTTTCATATTTGCGGAAGAATAAACGCATGGTTCCGACTGAAGCATTTCATAAAGAAAAAGATGAATTAAATGTTGAGAAGAAGATTATAGATCAAGACGAATCCATGCGTATTCACAAGATTTTACACGAATTGACAGAACCTTATAAAGAAGTTTTTACATTAAGAATGTTTGGTGAGTTAAGTTATAAAGATATTGGTGAGATTTTTGGGAAGACCGATAATTGGGCTTGTGTCACTTTTTACCGCGCCAGACAACAAATCAAAGAAAAAATGGAGGAGACCAAATGAACCTAGTATCTTGTAATGTGATTGAAGACTTGATACCTCTATATGTGGAAGACATGCTCAGTGAAGACTCTAAAAAATTAGTAGAAGCGCATTTAGATAAATGCGAGGAATGCAGGGGATATCTAGAAGAACTAAAAGAGATTGATAAACTACCGATTGAAACAGATACGGAACCGCTTAGAAAGATTCAAAAAACACTACAGAAAAAAAAGTGGACGACAACCATTCTTACGACACTCATTGCCTTATTTATAGGTGCACTTAGTGTTATTTATATAACTGCACCAAAATATTTACCCTATTCAGAAGAAGTAGTGACAGTTAGTGAAACCGATAATGGATTGGTGCTTTTGGCTTTTAACGAAGAGGTAGCTGGATACAATTTTCAGAGTTACACAACACAAAATGGAGAGGGATTGGTTTATCATTTGATTGGTTGGTCGACGACTTGGCATGATCTGACGAATACTGGTGAAATAGATCCAATTGTCCTGAATTCAAATGGAGAAGAAGTAGAGGCTGTTTACTATTATCAGACAAATGAAACTGCAGACCAATTAGTTTACGGGAAGGAACAACATGCGGATGGAGGAATCATCACTTTACCGAGGTTATCTTTGAATTACTTTTCAGTATTCGCAATGATCGTATTCATTCTTTGCATAGGAATATTATTCACGGTTCATTCAACTAAAACATATTTCCACCGAATGATTAAAATATCAGGCATACCGTTCTCTTATTTACTCGCTCAACTTTTAGTGACAGGGTGGGAAGCCACGACATACTCGTTAGTAAGAGATTTTACTGCGATTATGTTGGTTGCAGTTTTGTTATATGGAGTATTTTGGGTAGGCTATGAAACCTTAAAAAAGCGGTCACTCAATTAAACCAGCTATAAGACTAATTACAAACATTCTATATAGATTCCAATTTAACTATATTTAAATCCTTAAGAGTTTAAAATGTTTCAGAAGCCGAATTAACTTTATAGTGGACGAAGAAAGCAAACTGTTGATAAAGCTTACGATAAAGTGTAGTATGATTTTAGAAATCAACAGCCTCCCAGTCATTAAATTGACAAGGTTACGCACTGACGGGAGGCTTTTTTAATAAAATAAATTTTTATAAATAAAACGCATTTTAAATTTTTTAAAGTGCTGCCTAATCAGTCAATGTACAAACAAGTTACTAGATGGCTAAATATCTTGAATCATTTTAACTTGAAAATTATAATAAGTGTGCGAAATGAGATTAGCTCTTAATGAGCAACACAAAATCCCCACCTATGGACGTAGGTGGGGATTTTTTGGCTCTTTGTCAAAAAAGGTGTCAATGAATGTTTGAACATCCATCAACACCAAATATTATAGAACCACTCAATGTCTGGGTCATATAGTTCACATTACTATTCATGACACCATCTATTTCAGACAAGCCATTCTCAATCTTGGCGGCACAATTGGCGCAATCTATTCCTTCTAAGAGCCACTTATGTGAGCTGTTAACTTCATTCATCATTTTCTTCCTTTCACATACGAGCCTTATAAATCGAATAGTGTTTGAATGGTCCCGTTTTCTAGCATAATAAAGATTCCTAAACCGATAAAGACAATCGGTACAATAATTCGTTCATACTTTTCCAATGTTTCAGAGACAAAAGAAATTTTTGCCAATCGATAACTGATATAGCAAAGCACCGCAATCGATAGAGCAAAAACGACTATAGCAATGACTATTTCAGAAACAGATAGAGAGGTAAAATAAGGAATATAAATCCCTAAATTATCTCCACCGGAAGCGATCGTAATTAAAGCAACAGTCCAAAACAAACGGTTGGACCCTCTGGACTCTAACTTCTCCACGACTTCCTCTTCTTCTGCTTCTTCTTCGCTTCCCATAGCAACTCGGATACCTAAATAGATAGGAATGAGTCCCAAAAGTCCGATCATCCAATCTTGGGGGATAAAATTCAGCACATAAGCAGCAAATAAACTAATGGCTACTAAAATGCCGGTTCCAAGATATTGCCCGAAATAAATCTGACGAAGTCCTTTTTGTGTATAGGCTTGCGAGAAAATAATCAGTAAGATAAATAAATAATCGATGCTGGTCGAAATATACACAGCAATTGCTGAAAAAATAGTTTGTAACAAAATGTTTCCCTCCAAACTAAGACGTCAAAGATAAGCTGTTTGGCATGTCTAAAATTATACGAATAGTCGAAAGGATTTCTTCATTCGCTAAAGAGTAGTAGACTTCTTTTCCGTCTTTACGTGATTTCGCCACGCCTTGCTTTTTTAAATAGCGCAAATGGTGTGACGTCGTTGCAATACTAGCGTCTAATACTTCGGCTAAATCACAGACACACATTTCTTTGAAGGTTTCTAAAGCATAGAATATCTTAATTCTAGAAGGATCACTAAAGCATTTTCCTAACACCAGTAAACTCGACAAATCTTTATTTTCTAATTTATTTTTTACAACATCTACTTTTTCAGGATGTATGATCGTCGTTTGGCAGACTTCAGTCATTTCATTCACCTCTCATTCAAACGTCCCTTTGATTATGATATGGATATTATACATTCTGCATGAGGAGATAGTCAAACAATTGTTTGATTGTTTTCCGGTCATTTTTCTAGTTCTATTAGATAGCATAAAAGAGCCTACAAAATGCAGGCTCTTTTAAATCTAATCTTGGGTCAATAATTTGCTATAGGAATAGTCTATTCCAAAAGCTCCTATAGGTGCAGTAATTAAAATGGCTAATACCGATACTGTTAAGATCAATTCTCCGGCTGGAAGCCCTAAAGCCAGTGGTACGCCACCTATCGCAGCTTGTACAGTGGCTTTGGGCATGTAAGCAATCGCAGTGAATATTTTCTCTTTAGTATTTAAGATGGAACCACTGACGCTTAACCATGTACCAATTGTTCGTAGGATTAGAGCTAAGAGAATGACGATCACGGGTGTGAATCCAGCCGAAAACGCATAATATATGTCTACAGAAGCACCGACTAAAACGAATAAGAAAATTTCGCCTGGAATCCATAATTGGTTATAGAGATGTAATATTTGATCGGCTTGGCTAGGGACTTGTCGATAAATAACGATACTCATGCTCATCACAGCTAAAATTCCGGAGAACGGAATATTTATAAACCAGGTTTCCATGCTCACTAAAATAAAAGAGAGACTCAGCATGATGAGCACTTGGATAATAGCTTGTAATTGAACTTTTTCAAATAGCATAGAAAGGAAGTAGCCAGTTAAAAAACCAATTAAAACGCCAGAAATGATTGAAAGTGGAATATCTAAGAGACTAAAGACACTAAACTCTCCACTTTGTGCTAAGGATAAAAAGGCTGAGAACATCACTAATGCATAGATATCATCGACAGAAGAACCAGCTAAAATAAGTTGAGGTATCCCTTTATTGGTTCCTCTTTTTTCATGGATTAATGTAATCATTCTAGGGACAACCACTGCGGGTGAAACGGCGCCTAAAACAGCGCCTAAAAGTGCGGATTCAATTAAAGACAAACCTAGAAATATTGGCGCAAAAAACATTGTAGCGATGATTTCAAAGGTTGCTGGAAGAAAACTTAACAAAACTGCTGGGCGTCCTACTTTTTTTAAATCGTTTAAATTTAAGGATAAACCTGCTCGAGTAAGGATAATAATTAAAACAACTTGTCGAATATCTGCAGATATCTCCAATAACGTTGGATCAAGCCAATCAAAAACCGAGGGACCAATTAATATGCCGATAAAAATAAGACCAACTAAACTAGGAATATTTATTTTTCTACAAATTACATGAGTAAAAATCCCCAATAAAACAATCATTGCAATACTACTAAGCATTCAATTAATTTCCTTTCCTTTAACATAAATATGAATATTTATATATCTTATTATTTTTTGACTACTACTGAACGTTCTTAATTATGTAATTGCTTCATCTTTTCCTTGTTCCATTCCGGGAGCACCAGCTTCAGTGTCTAAGACATACTTAGCAACTAAAGCAGCTAATGTACCACCTAAAAGAGGGGCTAGAAAATATAACCATAATTGCGATAAGGCTGTCCCACCCATGAGAAGAGCAGGTCCAATGCTACGTGCAGGATTTAAAGAAATTCCTGTAGTTGTTCCACCCATTAAAATAATTGCCACTAATGTTAAACCAATAACGAGACCAGCCATATGGGGGTCACCATTTTTTCCTGTTGCAGTCAAAATCACTAGAACAAAAAGGAAAGTTAGAATAAGCTCGATGATAAATCCACCAG
Source organism: Aerococcaceae bacterium DSM 111022 (assembly GCA_015863195.1). Classification (GTDB taxonomy): domain Bacteria; phylum Bacillota; class Bacilli; order Lactobacillales; family Aerococcaceae; genus DSM-111022. Next base: position 200,107 of record JACBXO010000001.1, read on the forward strand.
ATACAGTTAATCCTTCCGCTAAAATAGTCGCTCCTAAATTCGTTGCATCTTTTCCTGACTAGATAAGAAAATATTTTAGGATTGCTGAGCCAGCCACTGCCCCAGCTAATTGTGCACCGACATAAACGATAAATCCCTTAAAGTTCATGCGACCGTTCAAGAACATGGCTAAACTGACTGCTGGATTCATATGAGCCCCCGAAATGGTTCCGATACTATAAGCCATGGCAATGACGATAAAACCAAAAGCTAGAGCAATACTTAGCATACTGTCACCAAAGACCACTGCTCCTGTCCCGATTAACACCAAAAATAATGTACCCATTACTTCTGCGATTGCTTTCTTCCACATAATACAATCTCCTTTTTCTGATACTCTATTATAAATTCTCACCTTACTAGAATAACATTAGTAAAGTGTGTTTTCTATATCATTTATGTTAGGAAAATGCTTCAACTAGTAGAGGTGATTATCATATTCCTTGAGAAACTTTTAAAAGTGGTACTTTAAAATAACAATTAATGAAATTAATAGGGTAGTAGTGAGTTGTTTAGAGAAACTTAAACGGACAATGACCTTTCTTTCGATTTGAAATGCGCTCTGAATGCTCGCTACAACAGCGAACTAAAAATATTAGTCTAGTTTATAGTAATAACAAATCTGAATAATGATTTATCTTCTTCAAAGCTTTTTACATTCTCAAAGTTTAATAGATAATTATCTGTATCTAAAGTATAATTAAAGTAAGAATTTAATAATACAGAGGTGATTCTGTGAAAGTGAAGAAATTTTACCGTACCCAACGGGAAGTTGCAGCTGTAATTAATGAAATAGTTGATGAATATTGGGTAGATAATCTAACAGATGAAGAGTTAGAAGAAAATATAATAAGGATCTATAAAAATAACTAACATAAAATAATACAAAATGATGATTTTACTACAATACTTAAACAGCAATTACGAAAATATAGGGAGAGTCATAATGGCATTATTAAAAGATGAATTAACAATAATATCGATAGGAGATTTACTTAGTATAGATTTAACATTGCCATCCTATCAGAGGCCCTACAGATGGAAAATTTCCTCTGCAAATACTTTGTTTATTGATACGTTTGAAGCTTACAAAAATAGTGTGGAAGAATATCGTTTAGGAACCGTTATTTTACATAAAAATTCGTCAGGTACTTACAATATTGTAGACGGCCAGCAAAGAATCACAACACTTTCTATTCTATTATATTCTCTAGGTGATAAAAAACAAAAAATGCTTGAAGAAACTTATAGTCAACTATCAAATGATGCAATTGTTAAAAATTTCCGAATCTTATCTAGAAGAATCAATGAATTAAATGATGATGAACAGAATAAATACAAAAAATATTTATTGGAACAATGCACTCTGGTTCAAATTGTAACAGATAGTGAACAAGAAGCATTCCAGTTTTTTGATTCTCAAAATACTCGTGGAAAAGAATTAGCTCCTCATGATCTATTGAAATCCTATCATTTACGAGAAATGGATAAGGAATCGGAGGATTTAAAAGTTCAGATTATAAACCAATGGGAAAACATAAATACCAATATACTAAAAGATTTATTCAGTATATATCTCTATCCACTAACACAATGGTATATGTTGAGAGATGGTTTAAATTATTCATCCACTAAAATTGATTCATTTAAGGGGATTAAAGGAAATAACATTTATAATTTTTCTCTCTACCACAAGGCCAGCAATTTATACGTGGAACAGTTTAATAAAAGTGGAAACAGTGAACTTCTGGCTTCTAATCATTTAAATCAATTTCAATTAACTCATCCTTTAATCGCTGGGAAAAGATTTTTTAATTATTCCCTCCACTATAAAGAGCTCTTGGAAAAGGTTCAAAATATAATTATTAACTTTCACAATACTGAGGGTGAGGCGATTCCAGACAGACGTTCTGGAGATATATACATAAAGCAATTGTATGAATCTGTTGCATTATTTTTTGCTGATCGGTTTGGCATAGAAAATTTGACAAAGTCTGTGCTTCAGCAGTTATATACATGGAGTTATTCATTAAGATTAAGTATGTATGCGGTCTATCCTCAAACAATTAATAAATATGCAAATGGTCTACATGAACGAGTAAATGAAGGACTAGCAATGTTCTCAGTTATCAGTCAGATGAATGATCCAGAGGAATTAAAGTTAATCATACTTGAACAACCAGAAATAAGAGAGAATAATGGTGAAAGATATAAAGAGTCTTATAAATTATTATGTGAATGGAATGGGTGGTATAAATAATGACTAAAAATCCATTGCAACTACCAGTTTCTAAAGTTTTCGAGCATAACTATCAGGTGCCAATCTATCAACGTAACTATGCATGGACTGAAGTCGAAATCATTCAATTAATTGAAGATATTGATAGTTCAATTGAGAAGCCGGGTGAAAGTTATTTTTTAGGTAATTTAATTGTTAATCAATTTGATAATAATGCTTATGAAGTAATAGATGGTCAACAACGTCTAACCACATTGTATCTCTTAGGAAAATATTTAAATTTATCTATTCCACCTAGAGCATTACACTTTGAAGCTCGAGAGAAATCAAATCGAACCTTAGAATATATAAGAGATGAAAAGAAGTCTGAATTAGTAGAAGAATTACTAACACCTGAAATTTTAAATGGATATCAAATTATTAGTAATTATTTTGATACGAAAAAAGTTAATAGAGAGACGTTTATTAGAAAATTAAAACAAGTATTTATAGTACGAGTACAAGTTCCGCCGAATATCGATCTTAATCATTATTTTGAAATAATGAATACTCGTGGTGAACAGCTTGAGCTTCATGAAATTGCTAAATCGAAGCTATTAGAAGTTTTAGAAACAGACAAAGAAAGAGATATTGCAGCTCTTATTTGGGAAAAATGTTCAGATATGAATTCTTATGTCCAAATGAATTTTGATAAAACTATTCGAGATAAAATATTTACTACAGATTGGTCTGCTTTAAAACAATCGATTAAGAATTTTAAATCTCTTGAAGATACTATATCAATAGAGAAAGAAATATTAGATACAATTTCACTAGGTGATATTTTAAATAAGAATAACCTATTACAAGAAGATCAGAATCAAGAGGAAGAAGATGAAAATAGACGATTTGAATCTACTATTACTTTTCCTAACTTTTTATTGCAAGTGAATGCAGTTATAAGTAATTTAGGAGAAGAAGATTCAACTCTTGATGACAAAAACTTTCTTAAAAATTTGTCATGGAACTGGAAATCATCAGATAATGCAAAAAACTTTTTATTTCATTTATTGAAATTACGTGTTCTTTTCGATAAATTAATTTTGAAACGGGAATTTGCAAGAGATTATAAAGAAACGGGTAGATGGTCATTACAACGGTTAGAAAAATATACTGATCAACACGGTGCTAAACCTAAATATGTAGGCACATTAGGGGAGAATGGGAATGACAATCAACAATTAAGAACTTTACAATCAAGTTTACGTATAACCTATACTTCACCTAAGACAATGAACTGGATTACAATTGCACTATCTAATTTATTAATAAATGAAAAAACTAATCTTATACAAATTTTAGAAGAATATTCAATGAAGAAAGTTGATGAATCTGATTATAAATTTAGTTCTGGATTTGGATTTGAGCGAATTGTATTTAGTTATCTTGACTACTTGATTTATAGAGATGGCTACTCATATGAGGGAAAAAACATTGTAACTCCGATGCAGGATAACTGGCAATTTCAGTTTAGAAATTCTATCGAACACTATCACCCACAAAATCCCATAGAGGGTGAAGAGTGGGATATAGAGAATCTGGATGATTTTGGTAACTTAGCATTAATTACCGTTTCTGGAAATTCTCGATTTTCTAACTTACCACCAAGTGGAAAAATTAGTTCATACCCAAGCATCATTAATCAGAGCATGAAATTGAAAATAATGGAATACATGACAAAAATAGGCGATGGAAAGTGGACAGAAGAAAAAATGAAAATTCACAGAGAGGAAATGTTTAGAATTTTAATGAAAGAATAAATTCTCTTATAACCTACTATGCTAGTAGCCTCATCCGGATACTGATTAAATTACCAAGGTGAGGCTCTTATTATCAATATAGGATATTGTTCATAAAATATAGGCGTATGCGTGAAAATTTAGTCCAAACCATTACCAAAACCATTACCATATAACTATAAAAGTCGATGTGAAGGGGTTCAGGTGAGCCCCCTCATCTCCATAATATACGCGGGAATGTTGGTAAAACAGCATTCCCGTTTTTTTTAAATATGTGTTAGTTTATTTATAAACTAACAATAATCATAAAATAAGACCAACCTTCAAAAAGTGGGGCTGTTGCTCACTGATCAAAGGTTGGTCTATGTCGCTTTAAAAGAAATCGACGCAAATAACCACGGATGCAGTAATTAAATGTCACATTTAATTTCTGATTATTTATGAAACGAATCAATCCCTCATTTAACTTTTATTTTTTCCTCTGCCAGTTGCCTGTAAAATCCCCCAGACAGCTGCACCGATTGCAAAGATAATCCAAGCATCTTGCCAATTTCGGGTAAATAAGCCATATAATACAAAAATCACGAGTATAGCAATCCAAAAGTTACGGTTAAATTTGCCACTCATAAAAATTCCCCTCCAAAATTATTTTTTAGAATTTATATATATGTTCAAACTGCACCTCATATCCTCAATAAAATTATAAAATAGAAGTCAATATTATGCAAAATATAAGACTCAGTTCGATGGTTTTGTGACAGTTTTATTATTTGTGAAACTTCGATAAATAATGATATCAGCGTTTTTCAACTATCATAATGACGTCAAACGCAGGGATCTAAGCAATCTAAAAAATCCACCTTCAAAAATCCATAGTTCTAAACAAATAAACATCCTAATATTAGGACTTGACAACAGGACATCCTAGAGCTAGAATATACCTACATCCTAACTTTAGGGTAACAATTCCACAAGGAGGGGTATCATGAACCACGAACATCAAACAATGGAGGGGGATTTACGCCTCATGCGCATTTGGCTGAAATCTTCTAAGAGTATATATAACCGCATCGTCGAGGACGTCAAGAGTCACGGCCTAACATTGGACCATTTCTCCGTGTTGGAGCTCTTGTACAACAAAGGCCCGCAACACATCCAGACGATTAGCGACAAGCTGATGATCCCAAGCGGCAGCATCACTTATGTTGTCAACAAATTGGAAGGCAAAGACCTTGTTTACAAGGAACAAGAAGAAACGAACAAGCGTTTTTGGAAGGTATGCCTGACGGATCAAGGAGAGGCGCTCTTCCAGGAGATATTCCCGAAACACCTCAAAATAATCGAACAAATATTCCAGCCACTCGACGACAACCAGAAGGTCGAATTAGCGGAATTAATGAAAATAGTCGGACTACATGTCCATGAAGATAAATAGGAGTGAATTAAATGAACGTAGATAAATTAATATTTGGATTAGATACATTTGGAGATATTGCGATCGATGGCGAGACAGGAGAACGCATCTCTTATGAAGAATCAATCCGTAACATCGTCAAAGAAGGACAATTAGCAGACGAGGTAGGCGTGGACTTAATCGCACTGGGTGAACACCACCGTGAGGAATTCTCCATCTCAAGTCCGGAAACAATCTTAGCAGCACTTGCCAGCACAACAGAAAACATCATCTTAGGTACTGGGGTAACCGTATTAAGTTCAGATGACCCAATCCGTTTATACCAACGCTTCGCGACGATTGATGCGATTTCAAATGGCCGTGCGCAAATCATGTTAGGTCGTGGCTCATTTACAGAATCATTCCCATTATTCGGCTTCAACTTACGTGACTACGATGAATTATTTGAAGAAAAGATTGCCTTTTTCGACGAATTAGTTAAAGGTGGACCCATTAACTGGCAAGGGAAACATACACCGACAATTGATAATATCGAAGTCTTCCCACGCATGACTGAAAACACATTAGATGTCCACGTCGGAGTCGGTGGAACACCTGAATCAGTGATTCGTACTGCGAAATATGGCTACCCACTGATGTTAGCCATCATCGGCGGACAACCAAGCCGTTTCAAACCATACATTAATTTATATAAACAAGCTGCTGAACAATTTGGTCAACCGATCCATCCAGTAGGCGTCCATTCACACGGAGTCATCGCTGAAACAGACGAAGAAGCCCTAGCAATTGCGAAGAAATACATGATTCCTTACTTCGATCAATTAGGAGCAGAACGTGGTTGGACACCAATGTCTGACGAACGCTTCGAATATGAAGTTGAACATGGTGCTTATTATGTCGGAAGTCCTGAGACAGTGGCACAGAAAATGGCACGCGTCATCAAAGACATGGGCATCGAACGCTTCGACTTAATCTACGGAGGAGGCGGAACAACCCAAGAAGACCGCTTCAGAACCATCCGTCTATATGGTACTGAAGTAATCCCTCGCGTCAAAGAATTATTGAAAGAAGGGAATTAATGTGACGAAGCCAACTATCGGAATCATCGGAGCTGGTAAATTGGGCACCACACTCGGTAAATTATTAGTGGACGCCGATTATCCTGTCCTTATATCAGGATCAGGCTCAACAGATAAAATTGCCTTAACCGTCAGTGTCTTAATTCCAGGCGCACAGGCAGTAACAAACGCTGAATTAGCGGAGCTTTCCGACATTATCGTCCTAGCCTTACCATTAAGTAAATACCAAGAACTGGATGCGGAGTTACTTAAAGGTAAACTCGTCATCGACGCCATGAATTATTGGTGGGAAATCGACGGCTTAGATAATATTTATTCGGACGCAGAACAATCATCATCCGAAAAAGTCCAAGCCTATTTCCAAGACAGCACCATCATCAAAGCCTTTAACCACATGGGCTACCACAATTTAAGTGACGATGTTCGACCAGACACACACGACAACCGTAAAGCCCAAATCATCACCGGAGACGACCAGGAAGCCGTTAAAGTTGTCGAAGCCATCGTAGAAGAAATTGGCTTCACGCCACTCTATATCGGAGACCTTAAGAACGGCGTCATCCTCGAACCCGGCTCACCTCTATTTGGCGCCAGCCTTGGGGTAGAGGAGACTCAAGCAATTGTCGATGAAGAGTTGGGGAAAGTGTAGTAGTCGCCAACTGATAGAATCAGAATTATAGTTTGTAAAATCGCGATCAATCAGCATGACATTCATGTGATTGACTGCGATTTTTTTTGGATGGGGTATTTAGTTTGATTTGTGGTTTAAAACATAAGGTAGAGTCGCTGGCGCGACTCTTTTATTTTTGATTCCTTTGTTTGTAGGTAAATGTTAGGCAGTAGATGTTTTGGAGAGCTGGAAAATATCTGACTTATGGAAAGTTTTAGATTCATTACTCTAAAGTTCCTCATATTTGCCTTAAAGTGAGTAATGTTTCTGAAGTTAATCTAAAACGTTCTATAAATATCGTTGAACTTGAAGAATGTTTTTGACGAATTACTCTAACTTTCCTAATATTTGAATTAAGTAAAAGACATTTTTGATTATCTCAATCAAAAAAACAATCGCATTCTTAGCTTCTGACGAATCATCATATGCCACAGGTGCAGAATTTGTCCTTGATGGTGGTATGACCGCGTTACTATAAGAGATAAGTTAAATAGATTAATTAACCACCAGCTGTTTGAATGCAGTTGGTGGTTTTTAGTATCTAAACGTAGCTTTTTGTGCCCATTATTTACAATATCTTAACCTTTGTTATCTTGTTTTTTTGCTATAATTGACTTATTAATTGAATAAGGATGTGTAAAATGGCCGAAAAGAAGAAATTATTGTGGGGTTACAATAAGCTTGAATGGTCGTGGATTATGCAAGATTGGGCCAACTCTGCCTTTTCTTTAATGATTACGACGGCTCTATTCCCGATTGTTTATAATGCGGTAGCTGAGGCACAGGGTGTGTCAGAGGCTGATTCGACTGCTTATTTAGGATATGCTAACTCGATCGCAACCTTTTTAGTGGGTATTTCTGCGCCTGTATTGGGTAGTATGGCAGATTACCGTGGTTTCCGTAAGCCAATGTTTACGGCGACAACTTTGATGGGGATTATTGGTGTAGCATTGATGGCGTTTATCCCAACGGAAGTAACTGGTTCTTGGATATTATTACTCATTGTTTATGTTATTGCGAGTATGGGATTCTCTGCCTCAAATGTCTTTTATGATGCGTCACTCACAGATGTCACAACACGGCAACGTTCGTCGCGTGTCTCTGCGACAGGGTATGCGATGGGGTATATCGGTTCGTCATTACCATTTATCTTATATATTATTGCACTCGTTACCATTGATAGTTTACCAATTACGATGGATCAATTAATTGTCATTGGGTTCCTAGGAACGTCAATTTGGTGGTTGGTCTTTACCATTCCATATTGGCGTAATGTGCATCAAACACATTGGATTGAACCCGAAGCAAAACCGATTCGAAATTCGTTTAAACGTTTAGGTAAAACATTATCTCAAGTAAAAGACCACAAAAATGTATTTATCTTTTTGCTTGCCTATTTTGTCTATATTGATGGAGTAGGGACAATCATCAAAATGGCAACTTCTGTTGGTGCCGACTTAGGTCTTGGGATGATTGAATTAGTCATAATGTTACTACTTGTCCAAATCGTTGCGTTCCCATTCTCAATTTTATATGGTAACTTAGCAACTAAACACGGTGAAAAACCAATTATTACTGTCGGAATTATCACTTACTTAATTTTATGTATCTTCGCATTATTTATCAGTGCACCATGGCATTTCTATATTTTAGGCTTTATGGTTGGTACCGCTCAAGGTGGCGTGCAGTCACTGAGCCGCTCATTATTTAGTAAATTAATCCCTGAAGGGGAAAATAACAACCAATTCTTTGGATTATTCAATGTTTTTGGAAAATTTTCTTCGATCATCGGGACAACGTTACTCGGAGTCATTACCCAAGCAACAGGTAACTCGTTAAATGGTGTCTTCTCAATTATTGCGTTATTCTTAGTGGGACTGATTTTATTCCGTTTTGTGGAAGTACCAGAAGAAGCATAATTAAGATAACTAATTTTATAATAAAGATAAAAATAACCCCTGAACGTAATAGTTCGGGGGTTAACTTTTTTATATAAAATGATCTGTTTGATTGTAAGCTTCCATTTTGAATTGACCACCACGGTAATCAACGATTGAAACTGAAGCATTTTCTAGCGCTTCTTTTTCATCAAAGTCAGCCACTAATCCATGTAATAAATTACGGATTGTTAGACCATGGCAAACGACTAAAATCGTTTCGTCTGTACCAGCATGACGGTTAAGTAGCGTTAATAGACCACTTTCTACACGTTGCCAAAAAGTCGCATAGTTTTCTGCGTCATGGTATGGGTCCAATTCTGCGAGTGTATCTAAGAAATGCTTAATTTCAACTTCTGTACCTTCTGGTAAGTCATGATGTAGGCGCGCTGTCGCATCTGCTTCTTCCCAAATATCACGGGCAGGTAGTCCTTCATGAGAACCAAAGCCAACCTCACGGAATTCTGGCATTGGATGAATTGTTAAAGTGCTTGAACTCGCATTTTCGTCTAAAATAATTTTAGCGGTATCAATGGTACGCATTAAGTCGCTTGTATATACTGCGTCAAAATGAATATCTTTTAAGCCGCGTCCACTACGGTGAACATCCTCGATACCTTCTGGTGTTAATGGGGCATTACTCCAACCTTGCATTCTGTTATAGCGATTTAAATATGTTTCGCCATGTCGTACAAAATAAAATGTTACTCCTTTTGATGACATTAGATCACTCCTTTGCATCTCTTATTATACCTGATATCTAACAAAAAAATAGGGTCAAATCAGGTCTTAATTTTTATTATAATATTCACCTTATCTTCAATGCATTTTATGGTAAGATATGGTAAACTCAACAAATGAATAAAATGTAAGAGGAGTAGAATAATGGAAATTAAACGTCAATCTGTCTTACAAAAATTAATTAATACTTTTCAATTAAATCAACAACAAATCGGCTTTGGTAGCTATGCGGCGGAGCTGTCGTTTTATGTGATTTGGTCAATTGTGCCTCTAGCTTTAGCGTTAGCTAACGTGGTGGCAGTTTTACCAATCAACCAAGAAGATTTTGTGTTAGTGATGCAACGTGTTTTACCTGATGAGGTGGAACCAGCGATTATGCCTTTAATACAGTCTTATTTAGATCAAACGAGTACGGGAGTTTTCTCATTCAGTTTGATTATTTCACTTTGGCCAGCATCAAATATTTATAACACTTTGCAGCGGGTTTTAAATACTATTTACAAAGTGGATAAACCAACCAATGCGGTTATAGGACGTGTTTTTGCTTATGTTTCAACGATTGTGACTGTTATTGGTGGGATTGCGCTTAGTTTTGTCTTTGTATTCGGTGAAACGGTGCTGAACTTTTTAAGAAATACATTTAATATTAATTTATGGTTACTTGACTATATTGTTGAACAAAGTGCCATTATCGGGTTAGTGACGGTTTTTACAGCATTAATCTTTGTTTATTATTTTATCCCGGATATTAATTTAAGGTTTAGATATGCCATTCCTGGCGCGTTATTTTCGACATTAGGTTTTATTTTAGTGTCGCAGTTATTTACGATTTATGTGTCAATGACCAATCGTGGTACTGGAAATGGGACAATGGGGGTCTTTGTGATCTTCGTGATTTGGCTGTATTTTAATTCAATGATTTTAGCATTAGGTGCTTATCTCAATATCTTCGTGCATGATTATGTTGAAAAGAGTCCCTATATTCCTTACAAAGGGCTCATTCAGGATACACCAACTGCCATTTCTAGTGACAATTATCAAACGAATTTAGCAAAAAAAGCCCATTTTATGGATGAAATTTACAAAAAGTCCGATACAGAGGACATTATGAGAACAGTTACGAACAGAGAAAGAGGGAGAAATAGTTAACAATGAACATTTCAAGACGAAATATTACACAAAATGAAGGGCGTATTGATTACGGTTTGATTTTAACCGTCATTTTGTTAGCCATTATCGGGATTATCTCGGTATTTTCGACAACTTATTTAATTGAAGGAAATGGTATTACACCGACTTTATTCCATGCTTTATGGTATGCGATTGGAACGATTGTAGTGATTGCGGTAATGCAATTGAATAGTGAACAATATTGGAAATTATCTGGTTATCTATATGCCTTTGGTTTACTACTACTCGTTCTCGTATTATTCTTCTATGACCGTCAGTTAGCGGCGGAAGTTAGTGCGAGATCATGGTTTAGAATCGGTCCGGTATCGTTCCAACCGTCAGAGATTTTTAAACCGGCTTATATTGTGTTTTTATCTAGAATTATTACACAACATAATAATGAAACACCGCAAAAAACAATTAAATCAGACTGGGTATTACTTGGTAAGATTGCGATTGTTGCGTTACCACCGGTTGTTTTAATTCAATTACAAAACGACTTGGGAACAAACTTAGTTGTCTTAGCCATTACAGCAGGTATGATTTTAGTGTCAGGGATTAGTTGGAAAATTTTAATCCCAACAATTCTTGGTGTCGTACTTATTGCCGGTGGTGTGATTGGGGTCGTTTTATTTTTCCCAGAATTCTTAATTGATAATGGGATTGTTGCTTCTTACCAAATTGACCGTATTCATGACTGGTTGGATCCTTTTGGCAATGCCCAAGGGTCAAGTTATCAATTAGCCCAATCCATTAAAGCGATTGGTTCAGGTGGCTTGTTCGGTAAAGGATTAGGGGCTTCGGACGTGGTTGTTCCGGTTCGTGAATCTGACTTTATTTTCACAACGATTGCGGAAAACTTCGGTTTTGTTGGTGGAGCTATTTTATTACTGATTTACTTTGTGTTAATTTATCAAATGGTTCAAGTTTGTTTTGAAACAAAAAATGAATTTTATGCGTATATCGCAACCGGCGTTATTTCAATGATTTTATTCCACGTTTTAGAAAATGTGGGGATGACGATGGGACTGCTTCCTATTACGGGTGTACCGCTACCTTTTATTTCTCAAGGTGGGTCGGCGCTTTTAAGTAATATGATTGGGGTAGGTCTAATTCTTTCTATGAGATACCATCATCGTAGTTACATGTTTAGTAATGTGGATGACTTTTAATCTAAAATTTAAGACTGAACAATTTTTAAGTAGTTTTATCCCTATTTTCAAAAAAAATAAACCTCATCCAAGTGGCGGATGAGGTTTTTTGTGTACTATGCTTTGCTGGCGCGTTTGATGAGGTCGTTGAATAGGTTGAGGCTGTCTTGGTTTGAGTCGAAGGTAATTTCGGGGTGCCATTGGACGGCGACGATATTGTGTTCTTCGGATTCGAAGCCTTCGATGAGTTTGTCTTTGCTGTATGCGGTGACGGTTAAGTTTTTGCCTAGGTCGCGGATTGCTTGGTGGTGGAAAGAGTTAATGAGTGTGTTCTTTCCGAATGCTTTGTAGAGTCTTGAGTTTTCTTTGGTTTCGATTGAATGGGTTGATATGGTTGGTAAACTTTTTTGGACGTGTTGGACGGTGACGTCTGGGTTTTCGGATAGATCTTGGTAGAGTGTTCCGCCGAAATGGACGTTTAAGAGTTGCATGCCGCGGCATACGCCTAAAATTGGTTTATTGTGTTTGATAGCTGCTTCGATTAGGGCGATTTCTGCGCTGTCGCGTTGGGGGGATACTTCCCCAATGACCGCTCGTGGTTCTTCGCCGTATAAGTGTGGGGATATGTCTTGTCCTCCGGTTAAAAGCAGTCCGTCAACCATTTTGATATATGCTTCTGCTTGGTTTGTCTCCGTTAAAGGCAGAAGGACAGGGATGCCACCTGCGCGTTCAACGGCTAATGTGTAATGTCTGGGGGAGTAGTTGATTAAGAAATTATCAACGTCTGCTGGACGGCTTAAGGCCATCGCGTTCCCGGTAACTCCAATAATTGGTTTCATCTGCTCACCTCTTTCGATTTCGTCATAATTGTCATTATAATAGAATGAGAAATGAATTCAAGTGGCAGGTTTTATCTAGGAACGGGCAGCATTTTACGCTACAATAGGAGAGACAGATAGGAGTTAAGTTATGAATTACCAACAAGCATTACAATCCCTCAAAAACTATGACCTCAAGCCGGTTTATACGATTGTCGGTAGCGAGGCTTATTTAAGGGATGAATTTACCCAAACATTAATTGATAAAGTTGTTCAAATGGATGTCGGAGAATTGGATATTACCCGCATTGATATGAAAGAGCAGACGATTATGGATGTCCTCGATGAAGCGAATATGTATTCCTTTTTCTCGAGTTACCGCATCGTTATTGTTGATCAGATGGATTTTATTACCGGAAGTGCCACCCAAAAATTAACCGACAAGGAACAAAAAGCTTTACTTAGTTATATCGACGCACCAAATCCCGATACCGTCCTGATTTTTAACTGCCTCGCCGATTCCGTCGACAAGCGCCGTAAAGTCACAAAGGCCTTAATGAAGGACAGCGAATATATCGACATTACTGTTATGGACGACCGCGACGTAGCCAATTATTTGCAGCAATATTTACAACACGCACCTTTCAAACTGTCCAAAGAGGCCGTCCAAGAGCTACTCATGCGCACACACTACCAACTCACGTCGATTATGACCGAATTAAACAAATTCGAAACCTATGCCGCCGGCGGCAAAAGTATAACATTGGATGTCGTTAAACAACTCGTTCCTCGGACAATCGAGTCGGATGTCTTCGAACTAACCAACGCTGTCGTGAATCTGCAAATTGCTCGCGCAACACAGATCTATCAAGATTTATTGTTAAATAATAATGAACCAATCGCGTTGCACGCGTTACTATTGTCGCAATTTCGCTTATTTATCCAAGTGCGCATTCTTTCTGGGCGTGGTTTTTTAGAAGGGGACATTGCTAAAGAGTTGAACGTCCATCCTTACCGCGTTAAACTGGCGATGCAAAATGGCCGGAAATTACCTTATGAAGCTTTACTTGAATTGTATCAAGAAATGGCTCGCATCGATTTTAATATGAAACAAGGTATTGGGGTAAAAGAGACTTATTTCTATTTGATTTTGACAAAGCTGAATGATAGTTTTTTGAAGTATAGATAATTAAAATCGCTAGTGTGAGAGTCAAATGTGGCTCTCGATGCTAGCGGTTTTTGTGTGTTTATTAATCTAAATTGTCGATGGCATATTGAGCTTCTTGGGGTGTGAATTGTTCGCCGTATTCTGAGACGAGCTGGTCATAGACACCTGATTTTGACATATTCATTGATTCATAATAAGACTTTGCTTTTTCTAAAGCAACCTCATTCCAATCGAAATCTAGGTTGTCAATCGCATATTGTGCAGCATCCTCTGGGAATCCTTCACCATATTCTGAAGTAAGTTGATCATAAACGCCCATTTTTGACATCGCCATCATTGACACATAACTCTCCGCTTTTGCGAGTGCATTTTTATATTCTTGCGGAACATCTTGACTGTTTGTTGTTTGGGTTGAGTTGGTATCTGCTGATTGTTCTGAGGTTTCGGTTGTGTCTGGCTGAGTGATAATTCCTTCAATCATTATTAATGCTTCTGATTTAAGTGACTGAATCCATTGTTCTTTTTCTTGAATCGATTCATCTATTTGTTCGATATTTTCAATGCCATCATCAATCAGTGCGATGATACTAGAGATTTTGGTGTACTTATCGAGGTCGTTTGTTTCTGATTCAGTTTCTAAATCATTGAGTTGCTCGATCATTTGAGTATAAGTGGTTTCGGCTTCAGACTGTGCATTTACTTCTAAGGAATAGGGTGACAGTAATAGTAAACTAGACAACAACATCAGTGATTTTTTCATATGAATGCTCCTTTGTATGCCTAATAACATTTAGCGTCTACCTATATTTAATCATATTTATCTCTAGATTTCATTATAAATATGATTTATATAAATATTATTAATTAAAAATTAGCGTAAAAAAATAAGGTAACTGCGTCAATGACACGGTTACCTTTTAACATATTCAATGTTTAATTATGCGTTTAATGATTTAGTCATCGCAACTTTGATGTTACGCGCTTTGTTTTTGTGAACTAAACCTTTACCAGCTGCACGGTCAACTAATTTAGTAGCGTGGTTGTATAAAGCTTGTTTATCACCTTCGCCTGACTCGATTGCTTGGTTAAATTGTTTAACTGCTGTACGCATTGCTGATAATTTAGCTGTGTTAACTTCTTCTTTAGCAACGTTTTGACGTACACGTTTTGTAGCTTGTGCTGAGTTTGCCATATTTTTTCACTCCTTAGTCTTAAAATAGAATTAAGTTATAACTTAATCAACAGATGATATTATACACGATTTCAGAAATTGAAACAACAATTAATTACTATAAATTAAATCAGTAGTGATATTGTGCGTTTTTCTGATCATTGTTTGTGGGTGGGTGTAACTTATTTAGTCTAATAATCTGTGGATGCAAAAAAATGCATCCATTATTAAACTCGCCCCCAACATAGTGGACACAGAGCTTTATAAAGAACTTATTATGAGAATTAGTTTGTCAACTCGGAGAAATGATAGAAAGCTAACTAGGATTATCAAAATAACATTGGCAGTCTGGAGAAGTAATAAAAATAAACACATAATTATCATTACTCCGAGATCAGCGTTTGGTAATCAGAATCTCAAAACAAACTATGGACTTTGATAGAGTCGCCCGAGCGACTCTTCCTTCTGGAAAATAATGGAAGTCAATTTCTTCAGAAATTGACCACATCAAACAAAAGAAGCTTTTAGTCAGGGGCCTAAAAGCCTCTTTATTACAAGGAGGGAGGAGTTGCTGGCGCAACTCTTTCTTTTAAAGCCCCCAGTTTGTAGTGGGATGAATTTTCCCTTTAATGGGACAAGTTTCAAATTTAAAATTAGGATTTAGTTGTGCTCATGCATCGACGTGTTGCATCGCCAATAGGATTTGCATGCTGATGCATTGAATCGTTGCATCGTCGATAGGATTTACACGCTGATGCATCAAATTGTTGCATCAGCAATTGGATTTCTCTGTTCATGCACCAAAGTGATGCATAAACTGATGACGATACAAGTTGTATCATGGATCCCAACTAAAACTAGCACACAATACAACTGGTATTATCAATTGAAAGAACTAGTTTCCCAGCTATCAATGATATTGGCTGAGCAGATATTTACTCTCAAATAAGAACTGCCATACTTTAAACAAAAAAGCAAAAATATATCAAATTCGTGTAAAATGATTAAACTTTGTGAAACGGGTAGCGTCGAAGTCGGATTTATGTTAGATTATTAATATTATATGAGAGAAGAGGAATTTGAATGTCTACATTAGAAATTAGAGATTTACATGTGCGAATTGAGGAACGTGAGATTTTAAAGGGTGTT
Organism: Aerococcaceae bacterium DSM 111022; assembly: GCA_015863195.1. GTDB lineage: Bacteria > Bacillota > Bacilli > Lactobacillales > Aerococcaceae > DSM-111022. Next base: position 216,631 of record JACBXO010000001.1, read on the forward strand.
AATTTGACGATTAATACGAACGAAATTCATGCAATAATGGGACCAAATGGGACTGGAAAATCGACGTTAGCGGCGGCGATTATGGGAAATCCAGTTTATGAGGTGACTCAAGGGGAAATCTTGTTAGACGGGGAAAATGTCCTTGAGATGGAAGTAGACGAACGGGCGCGTGCGGGGTTGTTCTTAGCGGTGCAATACCCAAGTGAAATCCAAGGCATTACCAATGCGACATTCATGCGAGCGGCGATGAACTCGAGACGTACCGATGATAATAAAGTGGGCGTCCGTGAATTTATTACGAAATTAGATGAGAAAATGGCATTGCTGGATATGGACCCAGACATGGCAGAGCGCTATTTAAATGAAGGATTCTCTGGAGGGGAGAAAAAACGCAATGAAATTTTGCAACTATTAATGATTGAACCGACATTCGCGATTTTAGACGAAATTGACTCGGGATTGGATATTGACGCGCTTCAAGTGGTGTCAAAAGGTATCAATGCGATGCGCGGAGAGAATTTTGGGGCACTTATTGTAACGCACTATCAACGTCTACTAAATTATATTACACCCGACCATGTCCACATCATGATGGAAGGGCGCGTAGTGAAATCGGCTGGGCCGGAATTAGCACTCCAATTGGAAGCAGAAGGCTACAAAAATATTGCGGAAGAATTGGGCCTGACATTCAACGAGGAAGCGTAGGTGAAATTTATGCAAAAAACACATTTTAATACGCTTATCAAAGAGGCGCAGGCAAAAATCAACGACCTTGATCTGCCTTATATCGAGCGCACTAAATATGACGACTGGCCATTAATTGACCAGGACGCGCATTACCAAACCAGCGAATTTATCGAAGAGACGCTCCAAATCGACCATTTATCTGCTCAAATCGAAACAAATAGCGCCGGCCAAATGATCGTCCGGATGAGCGAAACATTGAAAAATCAAGGCGTAATTATCACGACTCTGGAACAGGCCTCAGAATCTTTTGGGAAAGTATACGGTCAATATTTTGGTTCAGTTGTTCCGACTGACGCGGATAAATTGTTGGCATACAATTTTGGTCAACTAACACATGGACTATTTATCTATATTCCACGAGGCGTCATCGTTGAAAAACCAATTGAATTAAAGGTGAATTTAACGAGTAATCAAGCATTGAACCAACGTCAACTGATTGTTGCTGAACCGGAATCCAGTTTAAATTTCATTGAACGCTTCACCAGTTTAGAGGAAACCAAACAAAGCTTCACGCATGTCAGTGAAGTCGTGGTTCTTGATAATGCCCGCATTAACTATAATGGTTTAGACGGTTTCTCAAGTGGGACAACCGGTTATGTTAAACGCTACGCCGATGTTAAAAATGATGGCCGAATCGATTGGTCAGTTGGTATGTTTAATGATGGTGATGTGATTTTAGACTTAGATACTTACTTAAATGGCCGTGGTTCTGAGTCAGATGTGGCGGTAGTAGGAGTATCTTCTGGCGCGCAACAACAAATCGTTGACTCCAAAGTAGTCAACCGCAGGCATCATTCTGTGGGAAATATCTTACAACATGGTGTCATTTTAGACGAAGCGCGTTTGACATTTAATGGGATTGGTTTAATTGAAAATGGCGCCAAAAATGCGGACGCCCAACAGGAAAGTCGTGTCTTAATGTTATCCGATCAAGCACGGGGTGACGCCAATCCGATTTTATTAATTGAAGAGTTTGAAGTGACCGCAGGACACGCAGCTTCAAGTGGGCAAGTGGACGAAGACCAAATGTATTATTTAATGAGTCGCGGACTCGCCCGTGAAGTGGCAGAATACTTAGTTGTTCGTGGCTTTTTAGGCCCAGTTCTAACTAAAATGCCAGCCAAAGAAATCCGCAAACAATGTTTAACCTTAATGGACTCAAAATTAGCGCGTAATTATGATGTCTTAACAGAAATTGGCGAAGCCAATGAATAAATTGTTAAAGGACGAAACATTAAAAACGCTACGCAGTGCTTTTCCCATTCTTAAATCAGAAATTAACGAAAAACCATTAATTTACTTCGATAATGCCGCAACCAGTCAAAAGCCGCATGCGATGCTGGATGGTTTAAAGCATTATTACACAACCATGAATGCTAATAGCCACCGCGGCGTCCACGAATTGGCAAGGCAAACAACTGAAGCTTATGAAGCGGTTCGCCTCCAAATAGCGGACTGGTTTGGTGTCAAAGAAAACGAGATTCTCTTTAATAGTGGCACAACGATGGGGTTAAATTTTGTGGCTCAAAGTTTAGTGAAACCACAATTAACGCCGGGCAGTAAAGTGTTGGTGACTGTTTTAGAACACCATTCAAATTTAGTTCCCTGGCAAGAAATTGCTAAAGCAACTGGCGCTGAATTGGTTTATATCCCGGTTGACCCAGAAACTTACTTAATTGACCTGGACGCGTTGGAAAAAGTACTAGACGATACGGTTAAAGCAGTTGCCATTCATCACGTTTCAAATGTCATCGGCGTCGAACAACCGATTCAAGAAATTACTCAGCTGGTTCGCCAAAAAACGCAAGCTTTCATCATCGCCGACGGCGCTCAAGCCGCACCACATATGCGCGTTAACTTGAAGGAGCTGAATGTGGATGCTTATTTAATGAGTGCCCACAAAATGTATGGCCCAACCGGCCTCGGCATCGCTTATTTAAACGAGCGCGTCCATGCACTCGCTGCGCCATTTTTATTTGGCGGCGAAATGATTAATGTCGTAGGCGACCATTCGAGTGACTTTAAAAATTCGCCCTGGCGCTATGAAGCAGGCACACAGCCAATTGCTGAAGTAATTGCTTTTGGGAAGGTATTGCAGTTTTTACAAGCGCAAAATTTAGAGGCGCTATACCGCCATGAACAAGCTTTGACAAATCGGTTAATCGAGGGACTAACTGCGATCCCAGGTATCTCGCTTTATCGAAGTGCGACCGAGCCACATCATGGGATTGTCAGTTTTAATATTGACGGAGTCCATCCCCATGATGCAGCAACCGGTTATGACTTAGAAGGTATTGCGGTCCGAGCGGGGCACCACTGCGCTCAACCATTGATGCGCTATTTAGGTGTGGTGGCGACTTTGCGGGCGAGTTTGAGTTTTTACAATACGCCTGAAGAAGTGGATTATTTTGTTTCAGTGACTGAAAGAATAAAGGAGTTTTTCACCGGTGGCTTTAGATAGATTAAATTTTTTATATCAGGAAGTGATTTTTGATCATACCAAGCAACCCCATAATCATAAAACAATCGACAATGCCACACATGAAATGCAATTATTAAATCCTTCTTGTGGTGACATGATTAATGTGCAAATGTTTGTATCTGATGGGGTGATTGAGGATATTGGTTTTATCGGAGAAGGTTGTTCGATTAGTATGGCAAGTGCCAGTATGATGACGGTTGCTTTAATGGGACGAACGATTGAAGAGGCTGAGCAAGTCATTGATGGGTTTGTTGAACATGTTGGCGGACCGAAGGTTAGCGATGATTTAGCTATGTCTTCAAAAAAATTAGAGGGTATTTTGCAGGATGCGGTGTTGCTTGAGGGGGTTCGGAAGTTTCCGGCGCGTTATAAGTGCGCGACTTTGGCGTGGAAGGCGGCGGAGTTGGGTTTTTATCCGGAGGAGCGGGCGCGTTTGATTGAGGGTTTGACAGTGAATTCGAGTGATGAGGGGGATGAGTTGGATGAGTGAGGTTCCAGTTCTTGATGATTATCAGTATGGTTTTAAGGATGATGCGGAGATTCTTTTTACGACGGGGAAGGGTTTGAGTGAAGAGGTTATTCGGACGATTTCCAAGGAAAAAGGTGAGCCGGATTGGATGTTAAATTATCGGTTAGAGTCGTATCAATTATTTTTGAAGATGAATCCGATTGATCATCCGTTGAATTGGGGGCCAGATTTATCGCAGTTGGATTTTGATGCGATTAATTATTTCCAGAAGGCATCGGATAAGCCGGTGCGTTCGTGGGATGAGGTGCCTGATAAAATTAAGGAGACTTTTGAACGTTTGGGTATTCCTGAAGCTGAGCGTGCTTATTTAGCGGGGGCGGCGGTTCAGTATGAGTCGACGGCGGTTTATGAGAGTTTGCGTCAGGAACTCCGTGACTTGGGCGTTGTGTTTACGGATACGGATACTGCTTTGCGTGAATATCCTGATATTTTTAAGGAACATTTTGGGACCGTTGTGCCGAATCACGACAATTTCATTTCAGCTTTAAATGGGGCTGTTTGGTCTGGTGGTACTTTTATTTATGTGCCTAAAGGCGTGAAATGTGATGTGCCTTTACAAATGTATTTTAGAATGAACAATGAGGGTTCGGGTCAATTTGAGCGGACTTTAATTGTGGTTGAAGATGAGGCAAGTTTACATTATGTGGAAGGTTGTACGGCGCCGACTTATTCAACGGCTTCCCTCCATGGTGCGGTGGTTGAGATTATTGTTAAGAAAAATGGTTATGCCCGTTATACGACTATTCAAAACTGGTCGGATAATGTGTACAATTTAGTGACTAAACGGGCTCGTGCCGGTCAAGGTGCGGTGATGGAGTGGATTGATGGTAATCTGGGGTCAGATGTAACGATGAAATACCCAACTATTATTTTAGACGGCGAAGGTGCGCGGGGTACGATGATGACGATCGCGTTTGCGTCTGAAGGGACGATTCAAGATACTGGTGCCAAAATGATTCATTTAGCACCTCACACATCCAGTTCAATTATTTCAAAATCAATTGCGAAAACGGGCGGGACAGTGAATTACCGCGGTGACGTTATTTTCGATGAAAAAGCCAAACACGCATTATCACATATCGAATGTGACACGATTATTATGGATGCGGATTCCAAATCGGATACGATTCCTTTCAATAAAATTTTAAATGGCTCTGCGACATTGGAGCATGAAGCAAAAGTTTCACGTATTTCTGAGGAGCAATTATTCTACTTAATGAGCCGTGGTTTAACCGAAGCCGAAGCAACTGAGATGATTGTTGTCGGATTCGTCCAACCCTTCACCAAAGAATTGCCATTAGAATATGCCGTTGAATTGAACCGACTCATTGCCTACGAAATGGAAGGCTCAGTAGGCTAATTTGTTTATCAACTAGAAAAGGCCAGCTGCTTTTTCTAGTTTTTTTCTTTGGGGAAGATTTGGTAGTAGGTATTATTTGTTGAGGATGCAAAATTTTGCATCCTTTTTATTTTGCGACCAGGAGGGTTCACAGATTCTGCATCCAGCGGGGATTTATTTGTATAGGATGCAAAAAACTGGATCCTTTTTTAACTCGCCTCCGATATAGTGGATACAGTATTTTATAAAGAACTAATTATCAGAATTATTTAATCACCTCGGAGTGATGATGAAAATATTACAAAATTATAAAAATTTACATTGGCTGTTTGGATTAGTGATAAAATCAGCTACAAATTATCATTACTCCGAGATCACTGCTTGGTTATGATGATCTCACAACAAACTATGGGCTTTGATAGAGTCGCCTCAGCGACTCTTCCTTCTATAAATAATGGAAGTCAATTTCCTAAGAAATTGACCACATCTAACTGAAGTAGCCTTTTAGGTTGTAGTCGAATGTATATTCTCTTTAATGGGACAAGTTACAAAATTAAAGAGGTAGGATGATGTTATTGTGCTGATTTATCAAAGTGTTGCACCAGCATTTAATAATAAATAAACAGTACATTTCTATCCATTGGAAAATGTACTGTTTTTTTGACACTGAGAAATTATTTCTGAACAACAGGCATCCAGACTTCGCTGTAGGCCTGACCGTTTTTTTCTTCTAACATTTTGGTAAAAGAGAACATGGGTGCTTGGATTAGTTCATAATCTGAGACTGGGAACCATTCAGAATAGATGGCTGCATAGGTATTTTGAAGTGTCTCTGGAAATTGTCCTGTATTTGGAAAGACTGCCCAAGTCATTTTAGGCACTTTGATTGTGTCCAACAAATCACTGATATTTTCATTTGTAGTTAATACTCCAATAAGATGGGTTAATGTTCCGCCTTCTTCTTTGAAGTCATAATCATGTTCGTAAGATACATTAACAATTTCTTTAGGGGCAATATTTTGTAATTGATGCATAGCCTCTTGTTGTTCGGGTGTAATGCTTTGTGCCAGTTCCACGATTGATTTATTTTCTCCTTCGAATTGCATGGAGACTTTTTTACTCACTCCAGCAAATGTAATCGAAGGTAGTTCAACAACTTTGTATTCCATACTTTTTCCTCCTTTGACGTCGATAAAAAATGATAGTTTAGGGAATGATTTGTTGAGATTTGCGTCCCTTACTTCGGACGGTAGGAAACCACTCCAAGATTTAAACGCACGTGTGAAGCCGTCGATTGATTGATAGCCATATTTGAAGGCGACATCGGTCACTTTTTCGCCGGCGAGCAAATCTTTATTTGCTTCGGACAATTTGCGTTTTTTTATGTATTCGCTGAGCGACAAACCTGACAGATATTGAAATACTTTTCGGAAGTGGTAGTCAGATATGCCAACTTCCTTCGAGATATTTTCTATGGAAATGTCATTTGATAAGTTTTCTTCGATGTAGTCAATGACATGGTTTAATTCTTTTAACATTTATTTCCTCCTTTCAGGAAAAGTATAGCAACTGTTTGCCGAGAGTACTCGATAATTTTGTACAAATGATGTCGGATGGTTATGTTAAATTGGTTGCTAAACTAATGGATTCTTTTAACCGTGATTGCTAAAGTACCCCAATCTTTTTCTTGACTAGGTGAATAAATTTCATACGTTTGTTGGATGAGTGTTTCAATGGATTCATCTGCAGTATCAAAGTAAGCTAATGGGATACTGTTATACATTTCTTCAAATGTTGGAAATGTTTTTAAATTAGTCACTTCTACGATTAAATGTTCGTTTTTATGGGGTACTTTTGTAAATTTGATTGTATCCCCGATAGTTAGTTTTCTTCTTTTGGCATCATTTAAAATAACTTCAACTGTTTTCTTTCCATTTTTATAGAATTAAAAGGCTTTTCGTATAAACCCATAGCATGTTCCATTAAATACACTCCTCGATTTTTATCATAAATTCAACTCAAGAATAGAATACCATAATGTATATGACGCGTCCGATTCGATTATTTAGAGTATGGATGCAAGATAATAAAATGGCCCCCTTATCTAGGACACAAAACTGAATTATCAGAATTCCATTCACTCCTCGATGTAATGAGAATATATATTAGGTAATCACAATACAATCATTTGTTTTTTGGAGAAGTGATAAAATCAGCTACAAATTATCATTACTCCGAGATCACTGCTTGGTTATGATGATCTCACAACAAACTATGGGCTTTGATAGAGTCGCCTCAGCGACTCTTCCTTCTGAAAGTATAGGGAGTCAATTTCTTAGGAAATTGACCACATCTAACTGAAGTAGCTTTTAGGTCGTGGCCTAAAAGCCTCCTCGTAATAAGAGAGGGAGAGTTGCCAACGCAACTCTTTCCTTATGATACCGCAGTTTGTAGAGTGACTACATTCTGTTGATTAATAAATTTACTTGGATGCAAACTGAAGAAAGTTTGTTTGGAGGATGCTGAAACTTTCACTATTTCCAGACCTAGAGTGAAAGTTTAGTTCTGAAATCTAGAAACTTTCACTATTTTCAGTCTTGGAGTGAAAGTCTACTCTAAGAATCTAGAAACTTTCACTATTTTCAGACCTGGAGTGAAAGTCTAGTGCCGAAATCCAAAAACTTTCACTTTTTCAGTCCTGGAGTGAAAGTCTAGTGCCGAAATCCAAAAACTTTCACTATTTCTGAACCTAGAGTGAAAGTCTAGTCCCGAAATCCAAAAACTTTCACTATTTCCAGTCCTGGAGTGAAAGTCTGGTCCTGAAATCTAGGAACTTTCACTATTTTCAGTCTTGGAGTGAAAGTCTGTCCTGAAATCTAGGAACTTTCACTATTTCCGGTCCTGGAGTGAAAGTGTGGTCACAAAATCCAGCAACCTTCACTATTTCTGATTCTAGAGTGAAAGACTCCTCACTTAATCTAGCAACTTTCACTATGCAAACTAAGGCGACGATACAAGTTGTATCATGGAGCCGCCTCAAATTAGTATGACGATACAAGTTGTATCATGGAGACGCCTCAAATTGTGATAACGATACAAGTTGTCTCATGAAGCCGCCTCAAACTAAGATGACGATACAAGTTGTATCATGGACCCTAACCAAATCCAGTCGATATTACAACTTGTATCATGAGACCCCACTCAAACTAGGATAACGATACAATCTGTATCATCAATTCAATCCGGGATCAAAATACATCCTACATCCTAAACCTACTCGAAACCCAAAACTCCCCCAATTCCACCACCAACCTCCCGTACCGCACCTTAATATTCATCCACCGGACCAAAAGCGACTGCCATACTTTCGAAAAAGGCGATTTGGGAATGTAGTTATATGGCATAAACTTTGATATAATAGGCAAGAATGTTAGGAGTGAAATGGATGAGTTATATGGGGATTTTGCCGATAAATAAACCGCGCGGGATGACGAGTCATGATGTCGTTTTTAAGGCGCGCAAAATTTTGAAAATGAAGAAAATTGGGCACACGGGAACGCTCGATCCTGAAGTGGACGGCGTTTTGGTGCTGTGCCTCGGCCAGGCAACAAAATTGGTCGAGTATTTGATGGACGGCGAGAAAATCTATCACGGCGAAATTACACTGGGCGTGTCGACAGAAACCGAAGACGCGCATGGCGCTGTGGTTGACACGACGCCTGTTGAGGCGCCGTTAAGTATGGCAGAAATTGATGAGAAAATGGCTTCGATGACGGGCTTGATTCAGCAAATTCCGCCAATGTATTCTGCGGTAAAAGTGAAAGGAAAGCGCCTCTATGAGTATGCTAGAGCGGGCGAAGAGGTCGAAAGACCAGTGCGCGAGGCGCAAATTCATTCATTTGTCAGAACGAGTGAACCGGTTTATGATGCGGCAGCGAAGACGCAAAGTTGGTCATTTGATGTCCACTGCGGCAAGGGAACTTATGTCAGAACTTTAGCGGTCGACTTGGGTGAAAAACTAGGGTTTCCCGCGCATATGTCAGACTTACGCCGTTTAGCAACAAGTGGCTTTAATATCGAAGAGGCGGTGACTTTAGAAGAGTTAGCTGAAGCGGTTGAAGCTGGGACAGAGCTGGAGCATATTTATCCAATGGACCGCATTAAAGCGTCGATGCCACATTTAGTTGTTGGTGCCGATAAAGTGTTTAATATTGAACACGGGCAAGTCGTGCCAGATGATTTCTTCGGGGAACCGTTGAAAGAATTGACCGCAATATTCAACGAAGCAGGCACATTGCTGGCGATTTATGGGCCGCACCCATCGAAACCAAATTTACTAAAATCAGCGAAAGGATTTCATTATGAAGAGGAGGTGAACGCGTGAAAGTTGTGGAATTAAAACATCCTTATCAGGAAACGGATATTGTGAATGAACCGATTGTCTTAGTGTTAGGCTTCTTTGACGGCGTTCATCTTGGGCATCAGCGGGTTATTAATACCGCGCGTGAAATAGCGGACGAAAAGGGATTGAAGCTAGCGGTAATGACTTTTGACCGCCATCCTAAAATGATTTATCAAAAGTTGGCACCGGAAGATTATCAATATGTCACTTTAGCTGAGCGCCGTATTGAACTGTTAGCGGAGTTCGGGGTTGATTATTGTTATTTAGTGGAATTCAGCCATGAATTTGGCGCTCAAGATCCCCAAACTTTTGTCGATAATTATATTGTCGGACTGCATGCAGATACTGTGGTGGCGGGGTTTGATTATACTTACGGACCGCGTGAGGCTGCCAACATGGATACTTTACCGGCGCATGCTCGTGGGCGTTTTGATGTCGTCACCGTTCCAAAACGTGCTACCAATGGGCATAAGGTGGGGACACGGTATATTTCTAAAGATATCAAAGAGGGCAATATCGAAGTGGCTAACCGCGACTTAGGCCATACTTTCCAAACAAAAGGGGAAGTAATTCATGGTTTTAAAAGAGGGCGTGAAATTGGTTACCCGACGGCGAATATTAAGGCAGCGCCGGAGCAGTTGTTGCCGGGAATCGGCGTGTATGTGTCGGAAGTTGAAGTTGACGGTGTGTGGTATCAGGCGATGACGTCGGTTGGCTACAATGTGACATTTGACGATGTGAAGGATTTGTCGGTTGAGGCGTACATTTTGGATTTTGACGAGATGATTTACGGGAAAATTGTTCGTGTTAAATGGCATAAATACTTGCGCAATGAGCTGAAATTCGACGGCCTTGACGGGTTAATTGCGCAGTTAGACCAAGATTTAATGGATACAAGAGCTTATTTTTCGGGAAAATAGGGTAGATTCTATCGCGGTTGGAAAACACGAACATTCGAAATAATATTGGTTGTTTTGTGTGTTATTTATTCAATTTAGGGGTATAATAGATTATAGTTGTTGTAGAACGTTTCAGAATGATAAACACATAAGGAGTGTAATAAATTGAAAAAATTAACAAAAGCATTACTTACATTATCAAGCGCGGCATTGATTGCGGCGCCATTAGCGGTTTCTGCACAGGAAGCAGAAGGTCTTTCGGCAATTATGATCACTGACCAAGGTGGAATCGATGATAAATCATTTAACCAATCGGCTTGGGAAGGCTTAGTTGCTTGGGGTGAAGAACATGGTAAGGAGCAAGGTGTTGGTGGCTACGATTATTTAGAATCACCTTCTGACTCTGACTATATCACGAACATGAACACTGCGATTCAAGGTGGCTTTGATGTTATCTTTGGTGTTGGCTTTAAAATTCAAGATGCTTTAACTCAAATGTCTGAACAAAATCCAGATCAATACTTCGCAATCGTTGATGGGGTTGTTGAAGCGGATAATGTGGCTTCATTAAACTTCAAAGACCATGAAGCGGCATTCTTAGCAGGTGTTGCGGCTGCTTCGACAACTGAAACAAACCATATTGGTTTTGTTGGTGGGGTTGAAGGTGTGGTTATTGACCGCTTCGAAGCTGGTTTTGTGGCTGGTGCTAAAGAAATTAATCCAGATATTGAAATTTCAATCGAATATGTAGGTAGCTTTGCGGATGCGCCTCGTGGTAAACAAATTGCGGCAGCAATGTATGCCAATGATGCAGATATTATTTTCCAAGCTGCAGGTGGTTCTGGTAATGGTGTGTTCTCTGAAGCGCGTGACTTAGTAACTGCAGATCCTGAGCGTAATATTTGGGTGATCGGTGTTGACCGTGACCAAGAAGAAGAAGGTACTTTTGAAGTAGATGGTGAAACTCGTGTCATCACTTTAACATCAACATTAAAAGAAATCGGTTCTTCAATTAAAACATTCCTAGAAAATTCTGAAGCAGATGGATTTACAGCAGGTAACACTGTATTTGGTTTAGCTGAAGGTGGAGTTGGTATCACTGATGGTGAAATGGCAGAAGATGTTGTTTCTACTATCGAAGACTACGAACAACAAATCATCGATGGCGAAATCGAAGTACCTGAAACACCAGCTGAGTAATTAAATATATACTTTAGTTTAGGTCCCGACATTTTAGTCGGGGCTTTTTTTTATTTTGGGGGATGTGTTGCAGGGTGAAGTGTTAGTTGTTTGCTTCTGAAATCCGAAACAACTAACAGAAATGCTATAAGTGTTAGTCGTTTGCATTTAAAATCCGAAACAACTAACACATGAGGGAAAAGTGTTAGTCGTTTACTTTTAGAATCCGAAACAACTAACAGATGTGGGATAAGTGTTAGTCGTTTGCTTTTTGACTCCGAAACAACTAACAGTATGCATCCAAGTGAAATAATTAATCAATGCAATTTAGTTCGCTCAGCAAACTGCGGGACAAAAAGAAAAGAGTTGCATTGGCAACTCTTCCTATCTTGTAATGAGGAGGCTTTTAGGCGGTGGCCTAAAAGCTTCTTTTATTAAATGAAGTCAATTTCTGGGGGGAATTGACTTCTGCATTTGATCCCGTAGTTTGCTATGGGTGCTGGAGAGATGTGGGGAATTTATTTGAGTTTGGTTGGTAGTGCTATTTTGGTTAGAGCTGTACCTTCACGATATGTGAAGGTACTCAGTTCAGTTTGGGAGAAGGTTCGTAATCCGTGAAGGTTCGCAGACCGGAGTCTGAGCAGGTTCGCAATCTGATAAGGTGCTCGAATTGGAGACGGAATAGGTTCGTAATCTGTGAAGGATCGGAGAACGGGGCCAAAGCAGGTTCACAAATCGCGAAGGTTCGGAGAACATAGTCGGAGTAGGTTCACGAATCGTGAAGCTTTGCGGTCAAGTATCGGAGCACCTTCTCAACCTGTGAACCACCTTAATTCCTATACCGTTTTTTGTATCTGATCTGCCATCAAAAGCCAGAACTCACTGGGATCGTAGTTGGTAACGGATTCATTTATGCCACGTTTTTAAAAACACGAACATTCGAGAAATTTAAATGGTTTATTCGTAAAATTTGTTTTAAATGGGGGTCAATTGGCTTATAGTGGTTATCGTAATAAATCCAATGAGAATTTTAGGAGTGTAATAATTGAAAAAATTAACAAAAGCATTACTGACATTATCTGGTGCGGCTTTGGCTGTGTCGCCTTTAGCAATTTCGGCGCAGGAGGATGATGGTTTATCGGCAGTTATGATTACTGACCAGGGGAGTGTTGACGACAAGTCGTTCAATCAATCTGCTTGGGAAGGGTTAGTTGCCTGGGGGCAAGAACATGGTAAGGAGCAGGGTGTTGGTGGCTACCAATTTTAGAATCCCATTCAGACTCTGACTATATCACGAACTTCAATACAGCAATGCAAGGTGGGGTTGATGTCATTTTTGGTGTCGGCTTTAAAGTCCAAGACGCTTTAACACAAATGGCAGGGCAAAATCCAAACCAAAACTTCGCAATGGTAGATACAATCGCTGAAGGTGATAATATCGCGTCCCTAAGCTTCAAAGACGAAGAAGCTGGATTTTTAGCCGGTGTCGCAGCCGCATCAACCACTGAAACCAACCATATCGCTTTTGTTGGTGGGGTAGAAGGCGCAGTGTTAGACCGCTTCGAAGCAGGATTTGCAGCAGGAGCAAAAGCAGTAAATCCGGACATCGAAATTTCAGTTGAATATGTAGGAAGCTTTGCGGACGCACCACGCGGAAAACAAATCGCAGCAGCACTATATTCGAACAATGTCGACGTCATCTTCCAAGGCGCAGGCGGATCAGGAAACGGCGTATTCTCTGAAGCACGCGACTTAGTAACTGCAGACCCAGACCGCAACATTTGGGTCATCGGAAGCGACCGCGACCAAGAAGAAGAAGGAACGATTGAAATTGACGGCGAAACACGCACAATTACACTCACGTCAACACTCAAAGAAATCGGCACATCAATGAAACGCTTCCTAGAAGAAACCGAAGAAAACGGCTTCCAAGCAGGAAACACAGTCTACGGATTAGCCGAAGGCGGCATTGGTTTAACAAATGGACAATTAGCTGAAGACGTAATCTCTACCATCGAAGACTACGAACAACAAATCATCAACGGCGAAATTGACATCCCAACCACACCAGCCGACTAAAATATAAACACCAAGCTCTGGATTTTTTCAGAGCTTTTCTTTGTAAAAGTATAGTAAAGATAATTTATTGAGCATTAGAAATGAAAGAAAACAAAATTGAAAGCACAATATATCAAAGAAAATATTCGCTTCAAGAAAATAACCATCAATAAAAAAAGATTTTAGCCAAAAAATACTTTTAATTATAAAAGAAGAAGACTATAATACATAGGGTGAAAGCGAATTCATTTCATTTAAAACGATTTACTATATAATGTATCGTTTCAATTAATAAATGGTATAATAAGGTGAATTTAATAACAGAATTCTAATTTAACATCTGTTTAAATATCATCTATAATGGATTAAATGACTATATAAGGAGGATATCATGGCAAATACACAAACACCTGTCATTGAAATGCGCCAGATTTCAAAACAATTCGGCGGTTTCTATGCCAATAAGGATATCAATCTAGAATTGCGCAAAGGTAAAATTCATGCACTACTTGGTGAAAATGGGGCCGGGAAGTCAACATTAATGAATATGTTGTCTGGGTTACTCATGCCAACATCAGGTGAGATTTTAATGAATGGTGAGCCTGTTTCAATTGATTCGCCAACAAAAGCGAATAAGATTGGTATTGGTATGGTTCATCAGCATTTTATGTTGATCCAAGCATTTACTGTTTTGGAAAATATTATCTTAGGAGCAGAAGAAACAAGTGGTATAACTTTAGATAAAAAATCTTCGATTGAAAAACTAGAAGACTTATCTAAACGTTACGGATTAGCCGTTGACCCGAAAGCGACTGTTCGTGATATTTCAGTAGGGATGCAACAACGTGTAGAAATCTTGAAAGTGTTATATCGTGGAGCAGAGGTTCTAATTTTCGATGAGCCAACAGCATCATTAACACCTCAAGAAATTGATGACTTAATGATTACTTTACGCGCTTTAGCTAAAGAAGGTAAATCAATTATCATCATCACACATAAATTAGATGAAATTAAAGCAGTAGCCGATCGCTGTACAGTTATCCGTCGTGGTCAGTCAATTGACACAGTTAATGTAGCCGACGTTTCGTCTAAAGACTTAGCTGACATGATGGTGGGTCGTAGCGTATCATTCAAAACAGATAAGACACCGGCAAATCCTCAAGAGATTGCTTTAAATGTTGAAAACTTATCGGTTAAAGATTCTCGTGGTATTACTGTTGTTGATGATTTATCATTCAATGTCCGTGACGGCGAAATCGTTGGTATTGCTGGGGTTGATGGAAACGGTCAAACAGAATTAATCTTAACATTAAACGGTTTAATGGATGCTGATTCTGGAAAGATTACTTTTAAAGGTGAAGATATTACAAATTCAACACCGCGTTCATTATTTGAAAAAGGGTTAGGACATATTCCTGAAGACAGACATAAACATGGAATTATTTTAGATTTTGCTGTTGAAGAAAACTTTGTCTTAAAAAATTACTACCGTGAACCATTTTCAAAAAATACATTCATGCAATTTAAAGCCATTGAAGAAAATGCCAATGAACTGATTGAAAAATATGACGTTCGTACAACTTCTTCAAAAGCACCTGCCAGAGCATTATCTGGTGGTAACCAACAAAAAGCCATTATCGCCCGTGAATTAAAAGCAGCACCAGAATTTTTATCTGCCGCTAACCCAACTCGTGGTTTAGACGTTGGTGCAATCGAATTTATTCATAAAGCAATTATTGATGAACGTGATAAAGGCAATGGTGTGTTACTGATGAGTTTCGAATTAGATGAAATTATGAACTTATCAGACCGTATTATTGTAATGTATGGCGGTAAAATTGTCGCTGACATCCCTGCGTCTGAAACAAATGAACAAGAGTTAGGTCAAATGATGGCTGGTACTCCTTATTCAGAAGTAGTGAGACAACGCGGTGAAGGGAGTGTCGTAAATGAGTAAAAGAAATAGTGTTTTAGTTCCGATTCTTTCTATTCTTATTGGTTTACTAGTTGGTGCTGTTATTATGCTTGCCTTTGGCTACAATGTCATCGACGGTTATGTTGCTTTATTTAAAGGAGCACTAGGTACACCATTTAATATTGGTCAAACCGTTCGTGCAGCAACACCATTAATCTTTACTGGTTTAGGGTTTGCGGTAGCTTATACTGCCGGATTCTTTAATATCGGTTTATCAGGACAAGCCTTAGCAGGTTGGTTAACTTCTGTTTGGATCGGTTTATCATTTTCACCAGAAACAAGTAAATGGATCGTATTACCAACTGCGATCATTGCGGGTGCTTTAGCAGGTGCATTATGGGCTGGTATTGCCGGTGTCTTAAAAGCTTTCTTTAATACAAGTGAAGTTATTATTACCATCATGTTAAACTATGTCAGTGTTTATACTTCTGACTATTTAATCCGTAATGTCATTACAGACCGTGCCGATGCAACGCCATTTGTGGCGCCTAATGCCAGTTTAAAATGGCCTTGGTTAACAGAAGCAACCGGTTATTCAACGGTTCATACAGGAATTTTCTTAGCGATTATCTTTGCGGTGATTGTTTACTTCTTAATGAATAAAACAACACTTGGATTTGAATTAAAAGCCGTTGGTAAAAACAGTCATGCAGCAAACTATGCAGGTATGAACGCGAAACGTAATATTATTTTAGGTATGTTATTATCCGGTGGTTTAGCTGGTTTAGGTGGGGTAATGAGTGGTTTAGGAGAATTCGGAAACATCTTCTTACTAAACGGTGTTGCTCCAGCAATCGGTTTCGATGGGATGGCAGTTGCCTTATTAGGTGGCTTAAATCCATTAGGTATTATTTTTGGTAGTTTATTATTTGGTGCACTACAAACAGGTAGTTCATCAATGCCATTAGTTGCCGGAATTCCATCAGAATTAGTAAGTATTATTACGGCGATCATTATTTTCTTCGTCGGAGCAAGTTATATTATTACTTGCTTTATGGATAGACCAAACCGTACTGCACTTACTAATAAAGAAGTAATTAAAGAAGGGGGCGATAAATAATGGTCAGTACTTTAGCTTTAATCGTATCGTCGACACTTGTTTATTCTGCACCATTAATTTTTACCGCTCTTGGTGGAGTTTATTCTGAACGTAGTGGTATTGTTAACGTTGGACTTGAAGGTATTATGGTTATGGGAGCATTCAGTTCTGTCGTAATTAACCTTCTAATGGAAGCAGCGGGGTATAGTTTAAGCCCTTGGGTATTTGTCCTAGTTGGTGGTATCGTAGGTATGGTATTTGCATTAATCCATGCGGTTGCAACGGTTCACTTACGTGCAGATCATATCATTTCAGGTACAGTATTGAACTTAATTTCAATTCCACTGGCTATTTTCTTAACACGTGTTATCTTTGATGGCCGTGGTCAAACAGATATTATCTCTAAATCTTTTGGATATTTTAATTTTCCAGTTTTAGCAGAGATTCCTGTTATTGGTCAAATTTTCTTTAGACAAACATCACTTCCAGCTTATGTTGGTATCTTATTAGCAGTGGTCAGCTACTTTGTAATTTTCAAAACAAAATTCGGTTTACGATTACGTTCTGTAGGTGAAAACCCTCAAGCAGCTGATACATTAGGTATTAATGTTTATGCGATGCGTTACGCGGGTGTTATTTTATCTGGTTTATTCGGTGGTATGGGTGGAGCTGTTTTAGCGCAATCAATCTCGTTAAACTTCTCAACTTCAACCATTGCTGGTCAAGGTTTCATGTCAATGGCGGCAATGATTTTCGGTCGTCATAATCCAATCGGCGCGATGGCTGCTGCAATCTTCTTCGGATTTGCGCAATCATTAGCAGTTGTTGGTTCACAGATTCCAGTGATCAGTGAAATTCCATCTGTTTACTTACAAATTGCGCCTTACGTAATCACAATCATTGCTTTAGTATTCTTCGGGCGTAATGCTCAAGGACCTGCTGCCAATGGTACAACTTATGTTAAGACAAAATAATTCATTCATTTCAAAACGACCTTCGGGTCGTTTTTTTGTTGGTTGGGATTTATGTGGAAGATGTGGGGAGGATCGTGCTGGAGGGATTATTTTGTGTGGATTATCATTTCGCGGAGATAAACCGTGTGAAATGATAATTTTCAGCTGAATTTTATCATTTCATGTCTACCGGAGCGTCAAAATGATAATTTTGAGCATTTTATTATCATTTCAAACCATAATTCATTTCAAAATGATAATTCATACACTGGACACATGTCTTCTAGAAGATAATTAGACTAGACATTCAATTGTATAGAAACTACTAACTCAGCTCACTCATAATTCCCAGTCCTCCCATCCCAAAACAAACTGCGGGATTCAATTCCGTCAATTTCTCCAGAAATTGACTTCCGCCTTTTTTGAATGACACTTTTCGACTTAAGGCGAAAAGTACACTTGATATAAGGAGGCTTTTCGCTTAACGAAAAGCGACATCATCACTCAAAGAGGTAGAGTCGCTGAGGCGACTCTATTCGAATTCCTTTGTTTGTTGTAGGAATACCATAAATATAGATTAATTGGGAAGTTGGGATGATTTGCAGTGGTGAAAGTGGACTTAACGCGGTATATTTTCTTAACGCTGCGCATCTAGCTGAGTTAAGAAAACTTTAGGCCTTATATTTTCTTAACGATGGGCAATCGGCTGAGTTGAGAAAACTTTATGTTGTATATTTTCTAAACGATGGGCAATCGGCTGAGTTGAGAAATCTTTATGTTGTATATTTTCTAAACGATGGGTAATCGGCTGAGTTGAGAAAACTTTTTTCTTTAAATTTACTTAACGATGGGCAATCGGCTAAGTTAAGAAAACTTTAGGTTGTATATTTTCTTTAAACTATCCCATTATAATTTGCAGTTTTTTATCAGTTTTGTGTCCTTGATAAGGGGAGCATTTTAAACGCTTACTATGGAAAGTAATTGAACAAAACTAATAATGCATGTATTGAGAAGTTAGAAAATAAAATAATCAACTTACTCAGGCGTTAATTCTTGATTTTTCCTTCTATAAATGATATTTTTTAATCATACTTATCAGGTGATAAAAAATTGATAGATTGATAAAAGGAGATTCAAAAAATGAAAAAAGTGAGTGTGATAGGAGCAGGGACAGCTGGTTTAGCTGCTGCTGTTCGTCTTCAAACAGAAGGATATGACGTACATCTATACGAAAAAAATTCTAAAATTGGCGGTAAAATGTTTCAAATTAATGAAGAAGGTTATCGTTTTGACGTGGGACCGACAATTGTCATGACACCAGACATTTATAATGAAGTATTTGAGTATGCCGGCAGAGATCCAAAAGACTACATTCCGATGCAAAAACTAGATCCAATGATTGGTGTGACGTATAGAGATGGTAAAAAATTTAATTTATCGAATGATTTTGTTGAATTAATTAAATTATTAGAAGAAGAATCTGAAGAAGATACTTCAGGATTTATCAAATATATGTCTAATATCTATGAAAGATACTTGGTTGCCAAAAATAAAATATTGAATCGCTCATATCGTAGTCTTGGAGAATTTATCAATCCTAAAAGTTTACTCGATATATACAGACTTAAGACTTTTGATAATGCCTATAATGAAATGGGTAAATTTATAAAAAATGATTACTTGAAAAAAATGTTTGCTTTCCAAACTCTATATATTGGTATTTCTCCGCATAGCGGACCATCTTTATATAATATGATTCCCATGTTAGAAATGTTCTATGGAATATGGCATATCAAAGGTGGCATGTATTCAATGGCTCAAGGTATGGCCGATTTATTTGAAGAACTTGGTGGGACCATTCACTTGAATGCACCGGTTGAAGAAATTTTGATTGAAGACAAAGAAGCTAAAGGTATACGTGTAAATGGTGAAGAAATTCTATCTGATTACACGATGGTGAATGCTGACTTCCCTTATACAATGACAAATTTGATTCCAAATGAAAAAGATAGAGGAAAATATACCGATAAAAAAGTAAATAATATGGAGTACTCTTGTTCATGTTTTATTTTATATTTAGGTGTAGATAAAGCATATCCAACCGAAGCAGTACATACTTTCCATATTGCCGATGACTTTGACCGAAATATCTCAGACATTTTTGATGCAGGTGTTTTACCAGAAGATCCTTCGATTTATGTCTTTAATGTTTCACAAGTGGACAAATCATTATCACCAGAAGATAGAGATTCTCTATATGTTTTAGTTCCGGTACCTGAATTATCACTCTTTGATGAATGGACAGAAGAAACGATTCAAAATTACCGTGAAAAAGTGCTAAATATCCTAACAGATATTGAACCTTTCCAAGATATTAAAGAACATATTCGTTATGAGTCAATTTATACGCCAAAAATGTTTGAAGAAAATTTTAATGCTTATAATGGCGCAACATTTGGATTAAGACCGTCATTATTCCAGAGTGCTTATTTCCGTCCACACAATAAATTTGATTATGCAGATAACTTATATTTCTGTGGAAGTAGTATTCATCCTGGTGCTGGTGTACCTACTGTATTACAAAGTGCAAAACTATCAGTTGAGGAGTTGTTAAAAGATGATAGGGAAAAATAAAATAAATCCTGACTTTCAAAAACATAAAGCGGATTTTACTTATTGTGAGAAGATTATCAAGAAGCATTCAAAGACATTTTATGCAGCTTTTTCTACATTACCAGATCAAGAAGCGATGGCTGTGTATGCAATTTATGCCTTCTGTCGTAAAGCAGATGATATTGTCGATGAAGAAATGAACGAAGCAGGACTTAAAAAGTTACACCAACAATTAGAGCTGTTTGAAAAAGGAGAAGAGCCTGACCATCCAATATGGCGAGCTTTAAGAGTTGTATTTGATACTTATAAAATGGATATTGCTCCTTTTTACGATATGATTACTGGCCAAAAAATGGATTTATCCTTTCAACAACCTGAAACACAAAAAGATTTAGAAAATTATAGTTATTATGTTGCTGGAAGTGTTGGGTTAATGATGTTACCGTTGTTGACTGATAAACCTGAAGATTATCAAAAACATGCGATTGCATTAGGAACTGCGATGCAAATTACAAATATTCTCCGTGATATAGGTGAAGATCTAGAAAACGGGAGAGTTTATCTACCCAAAGCTATGATGGAAAAATATGGCTATACTTTTGAAATGTCAGAAAGTAAAACGATTAACACCAATTTTATTGATTTATGGGAATATGAGGCAAAGCAAGCGGAAGACTATTATCAAGAGTCTTTAAACTTAGTTTACAATATGAACAAAGAAGCAAAAAAACCATTATTACTTTCTATATTACTTTACAGAGAAATTTTAAATGCCGTCCGCTTAAATGACTATCAGTGTTTTAATAAGCGAAATGCGGTAAGTAAAAGAAGAAAAGTTGAGTTGCTACGACAAGCAGATGAAATGTTAAAGAAATAGAATAATTATTAATTTGATCATTGGAAATAATTAATCAAAGCGATTACTAAAATCAATTGAGAATTAGTGGAAGTATTAATTGATTTAGCTGATTAATAATCATCACTTGCCCTTAAGGAGACTGAGGTGTTTATGTGTTACAAAAAAGAATGACAACCAAAGAAATTATTCTAAATGAATCGAGAGCTTTATTTATGGAAAAAGGTTTTCTAGCTACATCTACGCGGGAAATTGCAATTAACGCGGGGATTACACAACCAAATTTGTATCACTATTTTAAAACGAAAGAAGATATTTACATTGCTGTATTAGAAAAATTATCGCATGAAATAAAAGAAGAATTAAATAAAATGGTTGAAGATACTTCGGAGTCTTTATATGCGAGTTTATTAAAAATCTTAAATTATTTACGTGAAAATCATCCAGCTAATTTTTCAATTATGAGTCATGATATGACGCATGAAATTTCAGAAGAAAATCATAAATATTTGTATCAACTTTGGCAAACGTCTTATGTCCAGCCATTAGTTAAATTATTTAATCGTTATGAAACCGAGAATAGTATTTTTAATTCTAATGAATTAGCCCGTTACTTTTATTCCATAATTGCTCCTTTTATTCAGAAAGAGAATCGCTTTTATAATAAAGTCAGTTCAGAAAAAATCCTTTATATATTTGTCTATGGCATTTTATATAGTGATGAAAAGGAGCATTAATTTTTAAAACGTGAAGGAGAGAATAAAATGAAAATTGGCTATGCTTGTTTAGTTGTTGGCGTCCCTGATACAACAATGAAAACAACACGAAAAAACAACGCAACGAGTAAAAGGTTAACCGAGTTAATTGAACATAATTTAAATTCGATGGAAAACATGCTGGATTATTCAATAGAAAATGGCATCCAGATGTACCGGATAAGTTCTGATATTATACCTTTTGGTTCAGATTATGAGACAAATCAATTGGACTGGAGCAATTTATTTCAGGATAAATTTAATCAGTTATCAAAAATAATTAAAGAAAATAATGTCCGAGTATCAATGCATCCTGGTCAATATACCGTCTTAAATTCACCAAATGAAGCAGTCGTTACTCGAGCCATTCAAGATTTGGAATATCACACGACTTTTCTAGATAATTTAGAAGTAGATGCTAGTCACAAGATTATCTTGCATATAGGTGGTGTTTATGGAGATAAGGAAGCTGCGAAAAACGATTTGTTGAAAATTATGAAAAATTATCTCCAGCTATCAAAAGTCGATTGATTATAGAAAATGATGACCGCTTGTACACAATTTCAGATGTATTAGAAATTAGCAAACAAACAGGTGCTCCGGTAGTATATGACAATTTACATAATGCTTGTAATCCAAGTGACCCAGGTGTGACGGATGCTGAATGGATTGCTTTTGCAAAAGAGACATGGAAGGAAGCGGATGGGCCCATGAAAATTCATTATTCTCAACAAAGAGAGAATGCAAGATTAGGGGCACATACTCAAACTATTTATATTCAGCCTTTTATGGATTTTTATGAAGAAGTTTCTCCATTAGATGTAGATATTATGTTAGAAGTAAAAGATAAGAACTTGTCCGCTACTAAAGCGAATTTAGCAACTTCAAATAATCCAGATATTCATGACCTCGAAAAAGAATGGGCACGCTATAAATATTTAGTGTTAAGTCATTCTGCAAAGCACTATCAAGCCATTCGTACTTTACTTAAAGATAAATCTAATTATCCGGTCATACATTTTTATACGTTGATTGAAGAAGCATTAGACATTAATCCTGATAAAAATACTGAACTCAATGGAGTAGATCATGTGTGGGGACATTTAAAGAAACGAGTTTCTGAAAAAGAAGCAACAAAATTTCAAACAATGAAAGAGCAATGGTTGGAAGACAAGATTACCATTGCTCGTTTAAAAAACAGGCTCAAAAAATTGGCAATTAAATATAAGGAACAGTATTTACAACAGTCACTTTATTTCTTTATTGATTAATTTATTGACGAAGGTAAAACAAAAGGCGTTGGATGATTGCTTAACTTAGTGATAATCAACAATTTCAACACCCGCATTTTCACATCGGTCAGTGAAAATTTCGCCAGTAGTTTTATCTTCCAATTTAATCGAAAGAATGCAACTGATACCTTCTTTGATTGCTTTTTCCATAGTCCCTTTTACGGGAGCAATTAATTTTCCTTGGTCGAGTACTTGAGCTTTAATTTCTAAACGTGCGTTTTTATTTTCTAGTCTTATTTGGACAAAATTATCCGTAATTTGGTCGATATGACATTGACTGAGATTATAAGTGGCGAAACGATACTCACGATTCTCAATGACAAAGTTACAAATAAAACCTTCGAATTCTGTAATATGAAAAGGGATATGTGCAATAGAAAAAAAGAGACTCGCTGATTTGTTTTCAAAATGATTGCTGTGTAGCCAGATATATTTCTTAGGAAAAGAGGTTCCCCAATCTTTTTCGATATAGCCACGGCCGCCAGTAAAATCGACTTTTTCGCCATTAATGTTCAGATAGCCTTCCAAAGAATGTTTCATACTAATAACCCCGTGGTAACATTCCATTTTTGGGATATATCCAAAAAATCCCATGATATTTGGTTGCAATGGGGACGATTGAATGGGGTGAAATGCACCAAAAGATAATTCACCATTAAATCTAAATATTTCATCCGCTAAATTAATAGATATACCATGCTCTGAGAATTTAGATTTTCCAACTTTTACACAAAATGGATTTTCTTCATAAGTGAAAGCAGAAACGTCATATCGTAAATAACCTGTCTGCGTTTTCTTGTCACCGTAGTCATTTGTTTGAACCAGAATATATTGGACAAAACTGTGTGGATCGTTGTTATTTAAGCTGACAGCTGGTATAAAACTTAAACTTGTTTTTTGATTAGCAGAGACTTGTTTATAATACCATCCCTCAAAGTAGTCTTTATTGGTTAATTTACCCTGGAATAAGATGGGGTTGAAAACTTTATTAAACATTTTGTACTCCTTATCTAATTGTTTTTATTTTCTTGCTGAGCAGTATGTAATTCAAATAACTTTAATAAGATAAATTAACAATACTTTATATTAAGCATAATGTAAAAGGATACTCATTTTTGTTAAATAAGTTTCAATTATTAAAATATAAAACGATAGACCTGAGTTGTAAGAATGGATAAGGAGAAAAATATGAAAAAACGAGAAAAAGTAGTCATTATTGGAGGCGGATTAGGAGGTATTTCGGCAGCTATTTCTTTAGCTCAAAACAATTTTGATGTGACTTTATATGAAAAGAATAGCCATCTAGGAGGTAAATTAAATCGAACTCAACAAGATGGCTTTGGTTTTGATTTAGGGCCTTCTATTTTGACGATGAAACATATTTTTGAAAAGTTATTTAATAATCAAGGTGTGAAAATGGAAGATTACATTCCTACTCAACGTCTGGACCTTGAATGGCGTTCATTTTTCTCTGATGGTATGACACTAGATTTATATGGTGACTTAGAAAAAATGTTAAAAGAAAAACCTGATACCTTAACACGTAAAGATATGAAAGAATATCAAGAGTTTTTGTCACATGCTAAAAAACTTTATCAAATCACCGAAGAGGGTTACTTCGATCAAGGTTTAGATACACTGTCAGAAATCATTGATTATCATGGTCTTATTAAATCAGCTACTTCATTTGATGTTTTTTCAACAGTATATGAAGTGATTGAAAAATATATTTCTAATCAAAAATTAAAAGACACGCTAGCTTACTTTGTAAAATATGTGGGTTCCTCTCCTTATGATGCGCCAGCTATATTAAATATGATGATTTATATGCAATATGATCAAGGGGCGTGGTATGTTCCAGGTGGTATGAACAAAATTGCTGAAGGACTGGTTAGGTTAGGTAAAGAAGCGGGAGTAGCTTTTTATACTGATATGGAAGTTACACGTTTAATTGAAAAGGAAATGAAAATTATTCAAGCAAAATTAGCGGACGGATCATTAATTGATGCGGATTATTTTATTTCCAATATGGAGGTGATTCCTGCTTATGACCGCTTGTTAAACGAAAAAGAAGCTTTTATCAAAAAGCTTGAAGATAAATTCGAACCCGCCAGTTCTGGTTATGTTATGCATTTAGGTGTTAAAGGGAATTATGATCAATTAGCACACCATAATTTCTTCTTTTCGACAGATCCTAAAAATAATTTTGACCAAATATTTCATAAAAAAGAATTACCTACAGATCCAACGATTTATTTGGTTAATTCAAACAAGACAGATCAATCACAAACTGTTCCAGGATTTGAAAATATTAAAATTTTACCACACATTCCTTACATTCCAGATAAACCTTTTACAAAAGAGGAGTATCAAGCATTTGAAGAACGTGTGTTAGAAAAATTAGAAAACATGGGATTAAGCGATTTGAGAAATAGGATAGTGACTAAAAATGTTTGGTTACCAGAAGATATTGAAAAAAATTATTACTCTCATCGAGGAGCAATTTACGGCACAGTGTCAGACCGAAAAAATAATAGAGGCTTTAAGCATCCAAAAGAAAGCGAACTTTATGACAATTTATATTTTGTCGGTGGAACTGTTAATCCAGGAGGCGGTATGCCGATGGTTGTGCTAAGTGGACAACAAGTTCATGATAAAATTATTAGGAAAGCAGCAGACAATAAATCATAGAGCTTTTAGTGTGTCAGAGGATGGTGAGAAATAAAAATGGCCACAAATTTAGATGATTATAAAAAGATCAGAGACAAACAATGAACATTCAGTCAAAAAACAGCGAGTAAAGATTATAAACATCGCACTCAATTGCTTGAAAGTTTGAAGAATTTACTTATAGAAAATGAAGAGGATTGGCTGGATGCTCTGCAAAAGGATTTAAATAAACCGCCTGTTGAAGCTTACGCTTCTGAAATGGGTGTATTATTAAATGAAATAGAATTTTGTCAAAAGCATCTTCGAAAGTGGCTTAAGTCTGAAACAAAACACCGTTTTCTTTTTACGGGATATGAAAGAGTTGAAATTTCAAGGCGGCCTTATGGAAGTGTTCTTGTGTTAGCACCTTGGAATTATCCCTTACAATTAGCCTTAATGCCGATAATTGGGGCATTAGCAGCTGGTAATAGTGTTGTTTTAAAACCTTCTGAGCATACTCAAGCAACGAGTAATTTACAATCTAAATTGGTTCCCTTGTATTTTAAAGAGGAGATATTTGCTGTGATTGAAGGGGATGTTAAAGTAGCAGAACAACTAACTGCGATTGATTGGGATTTTATATTTTTTACTGGCAGTAGTAAAACAGGTCAAAAAGTTTATGAGACAGCTGCTAAGCATCTTACACCAGTCCTATTAGAGCTAGGTGGAAAAAATCCATGTATTGTTGACGAAACCTGTTTAAACGATGAAACAGTAAAACAAATTGTTTGGGGAAAATTTTTAAATGCTGGCCAAAGCTGTATTGCACCCGATACAGTTTATGTAAGTCGAAAAATATATGATGCGTTTTTAGAAAAACTGACTCAACAAATTGAAGCATTTTATGGGGACAATCAAATTGAATCCTCAGATTATGGCCGGATAATTAACGAACAGCATTTTGATGAAAAGGTTGCACTATTAAACGATGGTCATATTTATTATGGGGGAAAATATAGTAGAGAAGCATTATATATACAGCCCACAGTATTAGTTGATGTTAAACCAGATAGTGCATTAGCTACTGAAGAAATTTTTGGCCCTATATTATCTGTTGTTGCTTATGATGATTTAAAAGACTTATTAACACAACTAAGAAAATTATCTGAACCACTCGTTACTTATATATTTAGTCAAAATGATCAAGTGATACAACAAATAAATCATGGGGTAGAAAGTAGCGCTTTAAGTCGGAACCAAGTAATTTTTCATAGTACAAACCCTTATCTTCCTTTTGGTGGAAAAGGCAGAAGTGGCTTAGGCAGATATCATGGTAAAGCAAGTTTTGAAGCATTTAGTTATGTAAAGCCTATCTATACTAAAAAATCCTTTATCCCTATCCTAAGCCAATATCCACCTTACTCCAAAAAAGCACTATCTGTTTTACGAAAATTGAGAAAATTCATCTTTTAGTCAAGGAGGTATCCTGTGATTTATTTATATGGTGTATTCATTCTGGTAACATTAATTAGTGGCTGGTTTATTTTATGGAAAGTTCCTTTCATCAATGCAAAACAAGATAATAATCTTCAAAATAAAAAAATATCGATCATTATTCCTGCTCGAAATGAAGAGAATAATTTGCCAGTTTTACTTAATTCTTTAAATAATCAAACCTTAAAACCATTTGAAGTTTTAGTTATAGATGATGATTCTGATGATAGAACTGTTGAAGTAGCTGAAGAATGGGGAGCTAGAGTCATAAGATTTCCTAAAAATTCAATGGATTGGGTTGGGAAATCAGCTGCATGTTATTACGGAGCCAAAGTTGCTCAAGGCGATTTGTTTTACTTTCTTGATGCGGATATCTTTTAGCAAAGTCGTCAAGTTTAGAAGAGATTGTGTCCGAATTTTATGCAAACAATATAAAGGAGGTTAGTGTTCTATCTATACAACCTTATCACGTCATTAAAAAACTCTATGAAAATTTATCTGTCGTCTTTAATATACTAGTACTTGCTGGAATGAATCGATTTTCCATTTTAGAAAAGAGACTACAGCCTGCCGGTGCTTTTGGTCCCTCATTATTCATTGATAGAAAAACTTACTTTAATATTGGGGGACATAAAAAAGTTCAGGACTCAATAATGGAAAATATTGATTTAGGAAAGGTTTTATTAAATGAGGGAATATCAGTATATCTTTATGGTGGAAAAGGAAATTTGCATTTTCGGATGTATCCAGAAGGTTATCGTAGTTTAGCTGAAGGCTGGTCTAAAAGCTTTTTTTCTGGTTCCAAGAACACACACCCATTTATTTTAATGGGAACAGGTTTATGGATCACTGGAGCTTTTGTCTCCGCAATCTTTATCATTTACAGTATGGTAACTGGGAAGTTCATTCTTATTTTACTCAGCTTCATAAGCTACTTTATATACTATTATCAATTTGTGGGTATGGCGAAAAAAGCAGGAGACTTTCATTCATGGCTCTTAATTTTTTATCCGCTTTTATTTGGCTATTTCATTTTATTGTTTACATGGTCCGCAATTAAGACACATTTATTTAAAAGGGTTTCAAGGAAAGGGCGAGAGATAAGATTAAAGGAGGAAAAGCATGTGGATTGAGCTACCAATTACTTGGTTAATAATCGTGAACATTTTAGCATGGTTCTTTTTTCACATGTCAATCTCTTACCTTATGTTGCAAGTGCCAGATAGATGGTTTGATAAACAGAAAAAATATTTTTTGCCTAGAAGATGGGAAAGCCAAGGTAATATTTGGCGAAAGATTTTTCGTGTACACCAGTGGAAGAAAAATTTACCAGATGGTTCAATTTTAATCAAAAATTCTTATGATCAAACGAATTTACAAGGTACCGAAGCAATGCATTTTAAGAAATTTATTATTGAAACCAAACGGGCTGAGCTGACGCATTGGTTAATGATTCTGCCTGCTTTTCTCTTTTTTATTTGGAATCCTCCATGGGCTGGCATTCTGATGGTAATTTATGCGCTTGTTTTCAATCTACCATTAATTATTGCTCAGAGATATAATCGACCAAGATTACAGAAAGTTTATAATAGAATGAACAAGAAAAGTGAAAAAATATAAATGTTTTTATAAATTATTTATCTTTAATTATACAAAACATTACGTAAAGCACGTTTTGAATGAAAGATCCAGGACGCGCTTTTTTGTTTGCCTTATTATTGAAATATCTATAATGATTGTTTTGAAATAACTTTCAGAGCTATAAATATCAGCTTCTTAGCATTTTCAAAGACCATCTATAGCTGAAAACTGTCTCTAAAATTGCAAGAAAACCAGCATCCCGTAACAACACTCTAATCAACTGTGTTTGTTTCAAAAGTCAACGATACTTCTCGAAATTCTTATCAATTTCCCCAAAAAATTATACAAAATAATGATTAAAATAGAATTTTTAATCCTTTCAATATTGCTATACTTTTAAAAAAGCAATGAGTGAAATGTTTTAATGCGAGGTAATTATTTTAGTGTGGTTTGTGTATGGATTATTGGGATTAATTGCTTTATAATGGATGGGAATATGCTATAATCAATGTTAGCTAATTATTATGAAAGTGGTGTCTTTAATGAGTTTAGGAGATAAACTACGTGAAGCTCGTATTAATAAGGGTTATACTTTAAATACGATGCAACAAATGACAAAAATTCAAAAGAAATACTTACAGGCAATCGAGGAAGAAAAATACGATGAGATGCCTGGTACTTTTTATGTGCGTGCTTTTATTAAACAATATGCGGATGTTGTTGGTTTAAATGGGGACGACTTATTAGAGCAATATGAGCAAGAATTGGATTTAGATAATCAAGAAGATGATGCTGTAGCGGCGACCGGTGGTGATTCATTACCTAAGCGTAGTGATTTAACGGGTAGCGATGAGAAGAGTACGATGGATGTTATTCTTTCTTATATGCCGATGATTTTATTGGTTGCGATTATTATTATCATTATTGCGACATTACTTTATGCGATTAATACAATTTCTCAAGATGATACTGAAGTGGTTGAGGAATCAAGTCAAATTACTTCGGTTGTGAGTTTAGTGGATCCAGATTCAGATGGTTCAGGTGAAGCTGAAGGTTCTGGAGACGAAGGGTCATCACCAGGAGAAGCAGTTGAATTACAAGAAGGACAACAACGTGTTGGCGACCAAGTGATTACGCTTGTTTCGGCGGCAGGTGAGGCGCCAGTGTACCAATTAGAAGGTGCAATGAGCGACTATACATTCGAAATTGAAGCAATTAGTTTTGTTTGGGCGGGTGTTCTTGAAGACGGTATGATGGTTGTTGACCAAACAATCAATGCGGAAGAGACTGTGGAATATGAAACGGCTGATACTACATCAGAATTAACTTTAAGTCGTGGTTATCCTGAAGGAGCGACTTTTAAAGTGAATGGTACAGAAGTGGAATTACCAGAAGGTCAATTCATTGAATCAATTACTTTTGTTGTAGGAGATGAGTCAGCGGAAGTGCCAGCTGAAGAGCCAGTTTCGGAAGAAGTTGGAACAGAATCTGTCGTTGAGGAATCAGCACCAGCAGAATCTGCAACTGAAGAAGCGGGAAGTTTTGAAGGTCCTGCTGTTTTTGACCCAAGTAATGAGTAATTACTAGCTAATAGAATGGACTGTATATATGAATATTGCCAATAAATTAACCGTATTACGCATGTGTCTCATTCCGGTTTTCGTCATTCTTTTAATCATTCCGGATACAGCTTCTGCTTTTCAAGCAGGTGGCGCTGTAATTCCTTGGAATCAATTTATTGCAGGAATTATCTTTGTATTCGCGTCATTTACCGATTACTTAGATGGTTATCTTGCTAGAAAACATAATTTAGTGACCGCTTTTGGAGAGTTCTTTGACCCAATGGCTGATAAACTATTAGTTATTGCTGCATTAATCATGCTGGTTGAAATGGACTATATCGCAGGCTGGATTGTCATTGTTATTGTCAGCCGTGAATTACTAGTTACTGGTTTACGTGTTTTATTAGCGCGTAGTTCAGGAAAAGTATTGGCTGCTGCATTACCAGGAAAAATTAAAACATTTTCACAAATGTTCTCTATCACATTTTATCTATTTGATAATGTTGGGTTTAAAGCGTTAGGTATTCCAATGGCTGAAATTTTAATGGCGATTGCGGTATTCTTCACGATTTACTCAGGAGTAGAGTACTTCTATAAAGGACGTTTTGTTTTCAAAGATTCCATGTAAAATGTAAAATAAGTATCAATGAGTTATGATTAAATAACTGCGTTGATACTTTTTTTATTAAAAAACATAAATAATTGAAGAAATTTTTCAACTTTTCGAAAAAAATGTTTATTTATATATAGGAGGAATTATGAAAGCAGAAATTATTGCTGTAGGAACTGAAATTTTAATGGGTTATATTGTTAACACAAATGCAAGTTGGATTGGACAAGAATTACTCGATATCGGCATCGGCACTTATTACCAACAAGTCGTCGGGGATAATCGTGGACGCATGGAAGAAGCGATTAAACTGGCAGCTAGTAGGAGTGACATTGTTATTGTCAGTGGTGGTTTAGGCCCAACAAGGGATGACATCACTAAACAAGTCGTCGCTGATTTTTTAGGAAAATCACTCGTCATTGACGCCAAACAAGAGGATAAAGTTAAGGCATATTATCACAGACGTAACTACGATTATGGTTTACTTGATGCGAATCAAGCAGCGATTGCAGAGGGAAGTCAACCTTATTTTAATGATGTTGGTTTAGCTTGTGGTTATGGGGGCGAATTTATGAAGGAAAATGGTACCAATGGCTTAATTGTCGTTGTTCCAGGACCGCCATTTGAACTCAAACCTATGTTTACTAATTATGTCAAACCGCATCTGCAAAATATATTCCAAGAAGCGGATAATATTGAATCATTGTATCTAAACTTTTATGGACGCGGTGAAACGATGCTCTCTAAAGATTTAGATGACTTAATACAAGATCAATCAAACCCGACCATCGCTTTGTATGCACAACCCAACCGCGTCACATTACGCTTAACGGCTAGTGGGCGGAATAGGGAAGAAACAAATAAGCTGAATCAAGAAATGGCGGACAAAATTATTGAACGCTCAAAAGAATATTTTATCGGTTATGGTGAGAATTTCACACTCGAAGATTATGTTGTCAATAAATTAATCGACGAAAAGAAAACAATCACCGCAGCCGAAAGTCTTACTGGTGGCCTAGTTTTAAATAGCTTGGCCCAAATTTCAGGGGTCTCACAAGTACTTTATGGAGGATTTGTTACTTATATGACTCCTTCAAAAGTCGAGCTTTTAGACGTCGATCCAGTCGTAATCGAAGAGCACTCAGTAGTCAGTGAACCAGTCGTTCGTCAAATGGCAGAAAAAGCGCGTTTGAAAGCTGATACAGATTTATCATTAGCCTTAACAGGTGTCGCCGGACCAGAAAGTTTAGAAGGACATCCGGCAGGAGAGGTTTATATCGGACTTGCTGTTCGCGGTGAAGAAACGAGAATATTACATCTAAATATTCCAGATAAACCACGAGCAATTGTTCAAGAAACCGCTAAGTATGCCGCTTTGAATCTAGTTCGTGAGTACTTTTTAAATAAATAGAACAAACGTTCGCTTTTTGTTTGCTTTTTAGTAAATGAACAATTATAATAAACATGACTTGAAAATGGAGGAATGAAAATATGGTAGATACAGATCGTCAAAAAGCGCTTGATCAAGCATTAAAAAGTATAGAAAAAAACTTCGGTAAAGGGGCAATTATGCGCCTTGGAGAAAAAACAGACACAAGAATTTCAACAATCCCATCAGGTTCTTTAGCTTTGGATGTGGCTTTAGGTGTAGGTGGATACCCAAGAGGGCGTATTATTGAATGTTACGGACCAGAGTCATCTGGTAAAACAACGGTAGCATTACATGCGATTGCCGAAGTGCAAAAAAATGGTGGAACAGCAGCGTTTATCGATGCAGAGCATGCCTTAGACCCAGCTTATGCAGAAGCTTTAGGAGTGAATGTTGAAGAATTATTAATTTCTCAACCAGATACTGGGGAACAAGGATTAGAAATTGCCGATGCATTAGTCTCTTCTGGAGCGATTGATATTGTTGTTATTGACTCGGTTGCAGCCTTAGTTCCACGTGCTGAAATTGAAGGGGATATGGGAGACTCACATATTGGTCTTCAAGCACGTTTAATGTCACAAGCATTACGTAAATTATCAGGATCAATTAACAAAACAAAAACGATTGCTTTCTTCATTAACCAAATTCGTGAAAAAGTAGGGGTTATGTTTGGTAACCCTGAAACAACACCAGGGGGGCGTGCGTTAAAATTCTACTCAACGATTCGTTTAGAAGTACGCCGTGCTGAAACAATTAAAGTAAGCGGTGAAAGTTTAGGTAACCGTACACGTATTAAAATTGTTAAAAATAAGGTAGCACCACCATTCAAAGAAGTTTATGTAGATATCATGTATGGTAAAGGTATCTCACAAGTTGGTGAATTAGTCGATATGGCAGCAGATATTGATGTTATCAATAAAGCTGGATCATGGTATTCTTATGGGGAAGAGCGTATTGGTCAAGGGCGTGAAAATGCGAAAACATTCCTTGAGGATAATCCAGAAATTCGTGACGAAGTTGAACGTAAAGTACGTGCACACTACACGATTGGTGAACCGGTAGAAGTTGAAGAAGAAGATGATTTAACTCTACCAATTGACGCTGAATAATTTTCATGAAAAGCCCTTTAGGGGCTTTTTATTTTGAAAGTATTTATTTTATGGAAACGTTCTATTTATTTCATGAATTAGAAAACTATTATTGACTAATTGTATTTTAATAAGTATGATATGTACATGTAGTAAAATACATAGAAACATAAAAGACTATTTTTTATAATACAATTTAATAGATTCGGAGGTGACTATTATGGACTTAATGTCAATCGCCTTCGCGATCGTTACTTTATTAATTGGGATAATTATTGGTTATGTTGTTCGCAATATCAAACTTAATAACGAAATTAACGGCGCAAAGGAAAATGCGGTTACGATTGTAGATGATGCTATTCAACAAGCACAAATCTTAAAACGTGAAGCACTTTTCGAGGCGAAAGAAGAAAATATCAAGTACCGTAATGAGTTAGAAAATGAAATTCGTGACCGTCGTTCAGAAGTCACACGTTTAGAAGATAGATTAGTTCAACGTGAGGAATCACTCGAAACACTTAACAAGTCATTATCACACCGTGAAAATGCTATTGAGAAGTTAGAAAATCAATTCCAAGACCGTGAGAATAAACATGTCCAAAGAACGAAAGAATTAGATAATCGTGAACAGAAAATCGATCAAATTATCGAACAGCATCAAGTAGAATTAGAACGCGTGGCATCTTTAACAAAAGAAGATGCACGAGATATAATTTTGGAAGATACAGAACGAGAATTAGAACGTGAAATCGCCGTGAAAATTCGCGACGCGGAAGAAAAAGCGAAGACACACGCTGATCGTAATGCGAAGAATATTGTTCTTTCAGCAATTCAACGTACTTCAACTGATATTGTGACTGATAATGCAGTAAGTGTTATTCACTTGCCAAATGACGACATGAAAGGTCGTATCATTGGGCGTGAAGGTCGTAATATTCGTACATTTGAAAGTTTAACAGGGATTGATTTAATTATCGATGATACACCTGAAACTGTCGTATTAAGTGGCTTTGATCCGATTCGTCGCCAAATTGCTAAAATAGCACTTGAGAAATTAATCCAAGATGGACGAATTCACCCAGCACGTATCGAAGAGATGGTAGAGCGTGCTCGTAAAGAAGTGGATGAAAAAATCCGTGAAACTGGTGAAGAAGCGGTATTTGAATTAGGAATTCATGACTTACATCCAGATTTAATTAAAATCATTGGTCGTTTAGCTTACCGTACAAGTTATGGTCAAAATGTGTTAAAACACAGTATTGAAGTAGCTAAATTGACAAGTTATATGGCATCACAATTAGGTGAAGATGCCAACTTAGCAAAACGTGCCGGTTTATTACATGACTTAGGAAAAGCAATTGACCATGAAGTTGAAGGAACTCACGTTGAGATTGGTACTGAATTAGCAAAACGTTATCATGAAAATAATGTTGTTGTTAACTCAATCGCCTCTCACCACGGTGACGTTTCGCCAACATCAACGATTGCTGTGTTAGTAGCAGCTGCTGATGCATTCTCAGCTGCACGCCCAGGAGCACGTAGTGAATCACTTGAAAATTATGTACGTCGTTTAGAAACATTGGAAGAAATTGCCACAAGTTTTGACGGTGTAGATCATAGTTATGCCATTCAAGCAGGACGTGAAGTTCGAGTGATGGTAAATCCAAAACAAATTAGCGATGAAACATCGGCTAAATTAGCACGCGATATTAAGAATCGTATCGAAAACGAAATGACCTATCCAGGAAATATTAAAGTAACAGTTATTCGTGAAACAAGAGCTATTGATGTAGCCAAATAATCTAATAAATAAACCGTCGAAGCGATAAAAAGCTTCGGCGGTTTTTGTTTACTAAAAAGTAATCGTGTCGATTGGCTCTATTTCATTCAAAGGCTTAAAAGATACCTCTCATTCATGTATAATGTATCTATTATTGTTTTGTCAGGAGGTTGAAACATGCACATACCATTGGAATTTCATTGGGAAAGTGAATTAACAGATTATTTCCAGAAAGAGGACTACAAAAATCTTCTGGAAAATATTGAAAAAGAATATCAAAATGAAACAATATATCCTCCCCAGGAACAAATTTACCAGGCATTAAATTTAACGCCTTACGGTCAAGTCAAGGTTTGTATTTTAGGTCAAGACCCCTACCACGGAGTAGACCAGGCGAATGGATTAGCTTTTTCCGTCCATCAAGACCAAAAATTGCCGCCTTCTCTAAGAAATATATATAAAGAATTGGAAACAGATTTAGAAATACCACAAGCAACTCACGGTGACTTAACGCACTGGGCTAAACAAGGGGTCCTTCTACTGAATACTGTTCTAACCGTCCGCCAAAGTCAGGCCAATTCCCATCACGGATTAGGCTGGGAAAATTTAACGGACCACATTATTACTTTATTAAATAACCAAGAAAACCCGATTGTCTTTATTTTATGGGGCAAGCAGGCACAACAAAAGGAAACGATGATTGATACAACCAAGCATGCAGTGATCAAATCCGTTCATCCAAGTCCGCTATCTGCCTATCGCGGTTTTTTCGGCTCAAAACCATTCAGCCAGACCAATGACTTACTCAAAACTTGGGGATTGGACCCGATTAATTGGGCATTACCAACCACTCAAGACGATCAAATCACATTATTTTAAACATTTCGAGGTGACCCATGAAAGAATTAGCAATTGAAAATTTGCATAAAACATATGGAACAAAAACATTAATCGACGGCATCGACTTCTCAATCCGCACCGGCGACCGCATCGGCTTAATCGGTCCTAACGGTACCGGAAAAAGCTCTTTATTGAAAGTTATTGCAAATATTGAATCTTACGATCAAGGTGAAATACGTAAACCCAATGATTATTCCATTTCGTATTTATCACAAAATCCAGACTTAGACCCAGAAAAAACAATTTTAGAAACTGTTTACGACAGTCAAGCCCCGATTGTTCAACTTGTTTTAAAATATGAACAATCAAGGCTCGAACTGGAGAATACTCCGGATAATGAAGCCGCACAAGACAACTTCATGCGTCTATCTGAACAAATGAACCAACAAAATGGCTGGGATTTAGAAGTTC
Source organism: Aerococcaceae bacterium DSM 111022 (assembly GCA_015863195.1). GTDB lineage: Bacteria > Bacillota > Bacilli > Lactobacillales > Aerococcaceae > DSM-111022. Next base: position 253,253 of record JACBXO010000001.1, read on the forward strand.
AAGCCAAATCAATTTTAACGAAACTCGGTTTAGACAACTTAAATCAAAAGATTGCGGATTGTTCCGGTGGCCAACAAAAACGCGTTGGGATTGCTCAAGTCTTAATTTCAGACGCTGATTTACTGATTTTAGATGAGCCGACAAACCACTTAGACGTTGACTCAATTCAATGGTTAGAAGGCTATTTAGCCAACTATAAAGGGGCACTTTTATTAGTGACCCATGACCGTTATTTCTTGGAGCGTTCAGTCAATAAAATCGTTGAATTACGCAATGGCCAGCTCCGTGAATATGAAGGAAATTATCAAGCTTATCTTGAAAAGAGAAGCCAAGAAGCAGCCATTGAATCTCGCATGCAAGAAAAACAAGACCGCTTATTCCAACAAGAATTAGCCTGGATGCGTAAAGGGGCAAAAGCACGTACAACCAAACAACAAGCGCGTATCGGCCGCTTTAATGATTTAAAAGATGACATTGGTAGTCGTCACGGTGAAGCACAAGAATTAGAAATCAACTTTACCCAACAACGTATCGGTTCACGCATCATCGACGCCGAAGATTTAGAAGTGGATATTGCGGATGTGAAAGTAATCAGAGGCTTTACAAAATCATTCGTTAAAGGCGACCGTTTAGGCATCATTGGGGACAATGGAGTGGGTAAATCCACCTTTTTAAATACACTTGCTGGTATGCATTTACCCACTTCAGGGACTTTAGACATTGGTCAAACAGTCCGTATGGCTTATTACCGCCAAATGGACCAAGATTTACCCAACGAAATACGTGTCTTGAAATATTTAACCGACGTCGCTGACCAGTTTAAACAAGCCGACGGCAGGTCTGTCAGTGCGGCACAAATGTTAGAGCGCTTTAACTTTGACCGTTCGATTCATGGTATGCAAATTGGGTCACTGTCAGGTGGAGAGCGTCGTCGTTTATACTTATTAAGTCTACTGATACAAGAACCGAATGTATTACTATTAGATGAGCCAACAAATGACCTTGACATCGATACTTTAACCGTTCTTGAAGATTATTTGGAAGATTTTTCCGGAGTGGTTATTATCGTATCCCATGACCGATACTTCCTCGACAAAACGGCGGATCAACTGCTCGATATTCAAGGTGGTGGCGCATTTAATTTAGTGTTTGATAGTTATTCAAACTATTTAGACAAGCAAGCGGCAGAGGCGAAAGCGAAAGCGGAGCCGACGACAAAAGATCTGCCTGTTCCTGAACTTGAACAAACACCCGCTGCTAAAAAAGTGCGTCTTTCTTATCAAGAAAAGCAAGAATGGGCGACAATTGAAGATGACATTATAGAACGCGAGATGCGTTTAGACGAAATTCAAGAGGAAATGGTCGCAAATGGCTCTGACGCAGGATTACTCATGGATTTACAGCGTGAACTTGAAACAATTAATCAAGAACTTGAGCATTACTACGAACGTTATGATTACTTATCTGAAATAGCTGAACAAGCTTAGGAGGCAATATGACAACGCAATATCAAGATTTATTACAACAAATTGTAGACACCGGACATGTCAAAGGCGACCGCACGGGAGTGGGAACATATAGTTTATTTGGCGCACAAATGCGTTTTGATTTATCCGATGGATTCCCAATTTTAACGTCAAAACGTGTTCCATTCGGCTTAATTAAAAGCGAATTATTGTGGTTCCTGCACGGGGACACGAATATTAAATATTTGTTGGAACACAATAATCATATTTGGGACGAATGGGCTTTTGAAAATTATGTCAAAAGCGCTGATTATCAAGGACCTGACATGACTAACTTCGGCCTACGTGTGTTAGAGGATGCGGAATTTAAAGCGCAATATGACGCAGAAATGGCTAAATTTCAAAACCTTGTTTTAAATGACGATGATTTTAGTGAAAAGTATGGTGACCTCGGACCGGTTTATGGTAAACAATGGCGTGACTTTAATGGGGTTGACCAAATTAAAGAAGTGATTGATTCAATTAAAAACAATCCTGATTCAAGGCGTCACCTTGTTGTTGCATGGAACCCGCCGGAGGTTAAAGATATGGCTTTGCCACCTTGTCACACGCTTTTCCAATTTTATGTGGCAGACGGGAAATTATCTTGTCAATTGTATCAACGAAGCGCAGACTTTTTCTTAGGTGTGCCATTTAATATTGCGTCATATGCTTTATTAACACACTTAATTGCCCGTGAAGCGGGACTTGAAGTGGGAGACTTTGTTCATACATTTGGCGACTTACATTTATATCAAAATCATTTAGAACAAGCCAAAGAGTTATTATCACGCGAGCCGCGTGACTTACCGACTTTAGTGATTGATACGGATAAATCAATTTTTGAGATTGAACCCGGAGATATTAAACTCGATGGTTACAATCCGCATAAAGCGATTAAAGCGCCGATTGCGGTCTAGGAGGGACCTATGATTACATTTGTTTATGCTCAAGACGAACACGGCGCAATTGGCTTTAAGCAGGACTTACCGTGGTATTTACCAAGTGATTTAAAACATTTTAAAGAAACAACCATGGGGCACACAATGGTGATGGGACGGAAAACCTTTGAATCAATGGGTAAACGTTTATTACCAGGCCGTAAGAGTGTTGTTGTGACCAATCAGGCTGATTATGGGGCAGATATTCCTGAATTGATGGTTTTACACAATATTGAGGATGTACTCGAATTAGGGAAAAATCAAGAATTGATGGTGATTGGTGGCGCTGGACTTTATGAGTCACTTTGGCCACATGTTGATAAAATTGCCCGCACGGTGATTTATGACACTTTTGAAGCAGATACTTTTATACCGGAAATTGATAAAAGTAAATTTGAATTAGTCAAAGTGGTTCACGGTGTAGTCGATGAAAAGAATGTTCACGCCCATGATTATGAATGGTGGAAACGTAAGGAAGGAGCAACAAAATGACAAAAACAATTGGTTTTATTGGCGTTGGAAATATGGCGAAACAACTTGTGAAAGTGGTTCGTGCGTCAATGCCTGACGTCCGTATTTTACTGAATGATCAGTATCTCGAAGGACTAGACACTTTTGCCAGAGCAGTTTCTGGTGAAGTGGCAGATAAGGAAACATTAATCGAAGCGTCTGATTTAATTTTTGTTGGTGTCAAACCTTTCCAAATAGAAGCGATGTTTAATGAAGTCGCATTGGATTTAGGTGATCTTTCTAAATCGGGGAAAATTTGGGTGTCTATGGCGGTGAGTGTTTCGCTTGAAGACTTAAGTCAAGTTATCCCGGAACCGGCTAAATGGGTGCGCATTATGCCGAATTTACCGGTTGGACTTGGCAAAGGGACGATTGGGTATGAATTTAATGGCCATTTAAGTGAGGAAGACCAAGCGTTTTTCTTGGCGGCTTTAGAAAAGTCAGGTGTGAATGTCCGTATTGCGGAAGATTTATTTGATATTTATGGCGCCGTTGCGGGATCAGGACCCGCCTTTGTGTTCCAATTTATTGAAGGATTAGCTGATGCGGGGGTGCGCCGCGGACTGCCACGCGCTCAAGCGATCCAAATTGCGGCCCAAATGGTAGAGGGTGCGGCCGCAATGGTGTTAGATAGCGGACAGCATCCGGGCGAATTGAAAGATATGGTCACAAGCCCCAATGGGACAACGATTGCTGGTGTTGTCAAATTAGAGGAAAAAGGCTTGCGTTCTGCTATTATTGAAGGTGTAGAGGCTTCATATCAACGTTCTGTAGAATTATCTTAAGGAGGATTTTATGTTTAATTTTGATGAAATAATCGACCGCCGTAAAAGTGTGGGGAAAAAATGGAATCCGAACACATTGGACGAAATGTTTGGTAATCCAGACGCTTTACCGATGTGGATTGCAGATATGGACTTTAGAGTTGCGCCCGCTATAACTGAAGCGATTAAAGAAGTCGCTGAGCATGGTATTTACGGTTATAGTAACGCCGGAAGTGCTGTGGAAAGTTATATTGGCTGGGTTAAACGCCGTCACAATTGGGACATCAAACCCGAGTGGGTTTTAAATACACCCGGTGTGGTGACTGCTTTAGATGTGGCGATCGCGGCTTATACCAAGCCTGGTGACGGTATTTTAATTAATAAACCGGTCTACTATCCATTTAGTTTGATTATTGAATCACACGAACGTAAAATCGTTGATAGCACTTTAGTGATTGAAGAAGGCGGTGCGATTTCGGTTGATTTTGCGGATTTTGAAGCAAAAGCAAAGGATGAGAACACGAAAATGTTCATTTTGTGTTCGCCGCACAATCCGCTGGGGCATATTTATTCGCGTGATGAGCTGAAAAGGATGTTGGATATTTGTTTCAAATATGACGTATTAGTTGTCGTCGACGAAATTCATGGCGACTTAATTATGCCTGGTCAAGAATTTACTTCAATCGGCGAATTAGGTGAAAAATACGCCAACCGCGTCATCGTTACTCAAGCACCAAGTAAAACATTCAACTTAGCCGGCATGCAGTGGTCTGCTGTCGTTATCCCAGACGCTGATTTGCGCGCGAAATTCCAAGCGCACATTGAATTATATGACTTAGCGATTCAAAATCCGCTCGCGATCGCCGCTGTTTCAGCCGCTTACGACGAAGGTGCTGAGTGGTTGGATGCAGCCATTGGTTATATTTATGCCAACTTCGAATATTTACGCAACGCATTGGCGGAAGCTCTGCCCGACGCGCGCGTCTTAGACTTAAAGGCTACTTATTTAGCCTTCGTCGATTTCAGTTATTTAGGACTGGATGACGAATCGCTCGACAAATTATTCGCTGAAGAAATCGGCCTCGCTTTGGATAGCGGGCACTGGTTCGGTGAAACAGGTAGCGGCTACATGCGCTTCAATCTAGCTACACCGCGTGCCAACGTCGAAAAGGCCGTTGAATTAATGGTCAACACCTTACAGGAAAAATAAAGTATAAACAATTTAGTCCTCGAACTCCGATTTGGGTTCGAGGACTTTTTTGGTTGGACTGGGACTCGAGAAGAGAGGAGAAATGTCTCTCTTCGTAATTATAGAATTGAGTAGTGAGAAGAAACTTCTCTCTTCATGCTGATATATTTGAGAAGAGAGACAGATTGTCACTCTTCTTCAAGATATAACTGAATAGAATGATGAATTATCAATTTGCTCCGATTTTAATCGGAGAAGGTTTACGGATTGTGAATCTTCTCGGGTTAGAAACTGAGCACCTTCACGAATTGTGAATCTTCTCGAGATAGAAAAGGAGTACCTTCGTGATTCACGAAGGTATTATCTGAGAAATCAAAAAAGCAGCTAACTTAAATCAAACAAGTTAGCTGCTTTTGTTTTTAAACCAGTAATTGAACCATGACACTAAACACGGAAAGGAGTATGCCAGTTATCAAGACATAATAAAGGGAAACTTTATAAATTTTACCTGTTTCATTTTCTGCTTCTGCGGTTGTGGATCCTAGAATAACATTAGAGGGGCCAATCGCATTACCAATGGAAACGCCGGCTGATTGGCTGGCGACCATATGGTTGAGGCTGAGATCAGGTAATATAGAAACGATACTTTCATGAATGGGGACAAATAACATATTCCCCGATGTTGCGGACGATGTCATAAAAGCACCAAATATACCAATCCATGGTGCAATAGCTGAGTAAATTAGGGGTGTGGACACTTCGGCGATACCTAGACCCAACACTGTGTTTGAACCAGAGTGTGTTAAAACCTGTGATAGTATCAAGAAAGTGGTCACAGCGAGTGACGGCGAAATGGCATCGGAGTACAGATTTTTAAAGATGCGCTGTACTTTTACAGAGCGATAAGCGCCTTTATGCTGATAATAAAAATAGGCGAAAATCGTTGATATTAAGAGATAAAAGGCGGCCGAGGTGAAAATCGAAATGGGTGCGTAGGGCGTTTCCTCGGGCGTGACGAATTGGTAGCCAGTGGTGATTTCGGCGAAAGAAAAATTACCGACCGTGAACTGGCCGAGCCAGTCGGTAATTGGCGGGATGCCGAGGGCGATAATCGACGTGACGGTGAGGAAATAGTAGGGCATGAAAGCGTCGTTTAACGTTAATGCCAGGCTGTCATCGGTTTCCTCGAGCAGGTCATCGTCGGCGTTTTCCATAATTGGCGAGTCGCTAGATAGGCCGTCATCTTCTTTGTAACGCTTCGTTTTTGTCAGTAAAATAGCAGCGCCAACGGCGATAATACCGGGAAGGACGACGGATAAATTGGGATTGAAAAGGCCCATCAATAATTGCCCGCCACCTTGAATCGTCGAAATTAGTAAAATCGCAGGTAGGGCATGTTTAATGGCCTTAAATTTTCCGTAAAGATAAGTAACGAATAGCGTGCCAACAATATTGGCGGCCCAAAGCATCAGATTCAGTAATAAGACGGCCATCATTTCATTGTCGAGGTTGACGAGTTCAGTGGTAATGTCCCACCCGATACCAAACGCGGCAAACATATTAGACCAGCCGGTTGCGATGAGTGTAATGATGACGGAATAGGCTGGTTTGACGCCGATTGAAATCAAAAAGGGCGCTGCGATAGCAATCGGGGCACCAAAACCTGAAACACCTTGTAGAAATGAACTAAACACCCAGCCAAAAAAGAGAATTAAAAATAAACGGTTTTCACTAAAATTAACAATACCTTCTTTGATTGCTTTAAATGCGCCAGCTTTTTTGGAGACATGGTAAAACAGTAAGGCAGTCCAGACTACCAACAATATTTCGACCGAGTCCCAGAGACCTTTACCTAGTGAAACCCACAGTCCGTTTACGGGTAATTTAAAAATAAAGACGGAAGTGACTACGGCAGAAACGAGCGACAATGCACCTGCTTTAGCGGCGGGCATTTGTTTAAATACGAGTAAGACCAATAGAATCATCATCGGAATTAAAGCGGTTATAAATGATAAAATCGAAATCGGTAATGAGTGATCCATAATTCCTCCTTTTGGTAATTGATTGTTTATTTTTATACCAATATACTACCAAAATGACCCGTGGAAATATAATTATATGACTTTTAAATAAAAAAACTCTACTCTCACCAAAATGATTTTTCTGGCGAAAGTAGAGCATAGATATTATAAAGAGAAATTTCTAACGCCTTCTTCAATCATGACACGGTTTAATAATTCTGGATTATCCGTCATGATTCCGTCAACACCTTGGCGAATTAAGTAACGCATCGTCGGTTCATCATTGATTGTCCAATAATAAACTTCAATACCACGCCGACGGTTTGTTTCAATAATTTGCTTTGAAGCAAGGTTCAAGCCAGACTGCTTTGTCGGTAATTGCAGCGAATCAGCTTTCAGTTCGGCTAGCCCATTTAAGCCGAGGACAAGTTTGGTAACGTATGGTGTCGCAAATTGTGTACCAGCTCCGATCGCAACTCTGCCACCTGATACTTCTTGGAATCGTTGAATGATGCGGTCGTCGAAACTGCCAAGCACAACTAAATCTTCCATGTTGTGCTTTTGGATTAAACGCCACATCTCTTGAATCATTGCTTCATATAGTTCAAGATAATTATCATCTTTTAATTCAACAACCGCGCGTGTATTGGGGAAAGTTTCAAAAATTTCCTCAATCGTTGCTAGTTTTACACCTTGACCCTCATATAAAGCATTCCCTTGTTGATCGCGGAAATTTGCTCCTGCATCCAATGATTTGATTTCTTCCAGTGTCATTTCGTTAATAACACCACGACCATCGGTAATACGGTCAACTGTTGGGTCGTGACTGGCAATTAAATGTCCGTCACTTGTAATATGGACATCATATTCTAAAATATCTGCACCAGCGGCTAATGATTTGGCGAATGCTTCCAGTGTTTCTTCAGGAGCTAATTGGCCTCCACCACGGTGGGCGATATTATAAGGTTTTCTACTATCTTCTTTAAAAAGTGGCATGACTTGGCGTTTTTTGTTTGGCCATAAATAGATGATGAGCCAAATAGGGAAAATAATAGTTAAAACGACTTTTATAAATTTCTTGATATTTTTCATAGCGACTCCTTTGATTGATTTAATAATTTAATTATACAAAAAATTCTCTATCCTGAACCAGATAGAGAATGAATCGTTAGAAAAAATTTTTATAAGCCTTCAGTCCTAATCCAAAACTAAATAATCCCACCAGATAACCGGCAATAACATCTGTAAAGTAATGTACCCCCAGATACATTCTTGTAAATCCAATAAATAAAATGAAAACTAAAGCAAAAGAAATGATTATATGTTTGTATTTTGTTAGATTGAAGATATGAATCAGTGTAAATGCAATCATTAAACTCACCAAGACAACTGAAGCAGAATGTCCACTCGGAAATGAGGGAGACGTTTCTTGGACAAGTCTGAAATCAATGGGCGGTCGGTTGCGTTCGACGATTGCTTTTAGTCCTGGATTTAAAATCAATAATCCGACAATATGCACACTAGCATACCAAAGCGATAATCCCCATGATTGCTTCGATAAATAGATAAATAATGACATAATGGTCACAGTTAAAATGATATTGATTGGAGCGAGTAAATCAGTCACCCAAGTAACAATCGGTGTGAATTGATCATTTCTGAGTCCAAAAATATGAGTTAACAAAGATTCATCAAAAGTGGTAACTAACGAACCAGAAAAGATAACAAAAACCGCAATAAATATAAATAATAACGCAATTAAGATAATATTGGTGTTTTTAGAAAATTGTTTCAACTATTTAACCTCGTTTCATATTAAGCTATCTTAGCATTATATAATTTATTTTCAAAGAGTTTGGGATAAAAGTATGAAAACTTTATGCCTTAAGTGCAATTTACTGCGAATTTAGGTATAATAGGTGCGTTAGTAAATAGGAGAGTTGGTATTAAATGAATCAAACTTTTTATGAGTATATGATGCGCTTTGCCGATCCAGAGGGTAGAGACCCAATGACACGATTAGCAAATGCGATGCATCAGGATATTGCGTTTCCAAAACATAGTGATGATTTTGACAAAATCTCACGTTATTTAGAATCAAGCCCAGAATACGGTAAATTATTAGTCACTTTTGATGTCGCTTGGTCGAATTATCAATTTGAATTTTAAAAATAAAATATAAAGGAGAAATGACTATGTCAGTACATATTGCAGCTAAAAAAGGAGATATTGCGCCATTCGTATTATTCCCAGGAGACCCATTACGTGCGAAATTTATCGCAGAAAACTTCTTAGAGGATGTAACTCAATATAATACGGTTAGAAATATGTTTGGTTATACAGGAACTTATGAAGGAGTTCGTGTTTCTGTTCAAGGTTCAGGAATGGGTATTCCTTCAGCAATGATTTATGCTGAGGAGTTATTCCAAGAATATGACGTTCAAGGAATTATCCGTATTGGATCAATTGGTGCGATGAAAGAAGAAGTGAATGTGCGAGATATCGTATTTGGCCAAGGTGCTACAACGGATTCATCTGTACTACACAATACTTTTAACGGACAAGTACACTATTCAGCGATTAGTGACTTTGAATTATTAGATACTGCTTATCATATTGCGGCAGAATCAGTACCTGCTGAAACAATTCATGTTGGAAATGTCTTATCTTCAGACCGTTTCTATAATGAAGAAATGAATAAAGCAAAATTAGCTCGTTACGGTGTTTTAGGGGTTGAAATGGAAGCGGCTGGTTTATATGCGGTTGCTGCCAAACATGGACGTAAAGCATTAGCTTTATGTACTGTATCTGACCACATTTTAACGGGTGAAGAAACAACGGCAGAAGAACGTCAAAATACATTTACACAAATGATGGAGATTGCTTTAAAAACAGTTAAACAATTAAGTGCCTAATTAGTCAAAATAAAGAAAGAAGTGTTTCAATGAAACGAAGACCGTTTAAATGGTCTACATTGCTGATTGTGGGACTATTAGCGGCGAATATCATCTTTATTGGTGTGAACCGTCCGGTAATTGCTCAAGGGATCGATTGGCTATTTGGTAATGAACAACAAGAAACATTATCAGATGATGACTATGCGACGATTCAACAAGTTTATGATTCAATCCAAGCCTTATATATAGAAGACTTAGACAAAGAAGCATTAGTTCAAGGAGCCCTAAAAGGGATGGTTGAGGCGACAGGAGACCCCTATTCGGAGTTTTTAAATCCTGACCAAGCTGAAGAGATGACCAATGATGTTGAAGGATCATTTACAGGAATTGGTGTTCAATTCCAAATGATTGACGAAGTACCAACTATTATCGCACCCATTGAAGGCACACCTGCTAGTGAAGTTGGATTACTGCCAAATGACGTGATTTTAGAAGCGGACGGCGAAGAATTAACGGGAATGGATACGAATGAAATTGTTAATTTAATTCGTGGTGAAGTCGGTTCAACCGTTGATTTAGTTATCGGACGTGGGGAACAAACTTTTGACGTGACTATTGAACGTGCTGAAATTCCAATCGTAACCGTAACAGGTGAAATCGACGAAGAAAGTCCAGAAACTGGTTATGTAAATATTACTCAGTTCAACGGAACGACAACAGAAGAATTAGAAACGGTTATCACTGATCTACGTGAACAAGGGGCGACAGAGTTTGTCTTTGACTTACGTTATAATCCAGGTGGATTATTAGATCAAGTCTTACTAATTAGTAATATGTTCCTTGAAGATGGCGAAAATATCATGCAAATGGAAGAATCGAATTCACAAAAAACGGTTTATACAGCCAATGATGATGAATATGGTGACTTCCAAATTGATGAACCTTATGTTTTCTTAATTAATGAAGGTAGTGCAAGTGCTAGTGAAATTCTAGCTGCCGCAGTTAATGAAAATAATGACACACCATTAATTGGTCAAACAACATTTGGTAAAGGTTCCGTTCAGTCAGTTATTCCACAAGGGGAATATGGTGACTTGAAAATAACGATTGCTAAATGGTTAACGGCAGATGGCGTTTGGATTCATGAAGAAGGTGTTGCGGCTACGGAAGAAGTTGACCCTAACCCATTAGAAGGGGCAATTTTATTAAATTCAAGTGATACTTTCCAATTAGGCGATTCTGAACCAGGTGTTCAAACAATCGGAACCACTTTAGAATTACTTGAGTATGATTTAGAAACAACCGAATACTTCGATGAATCAATGGAAACAGCCGTTAAAGCATTCCAAAGCGAACATGGCCTTGAAGAAACGGGCATCGTTACTGGAGACACCGCAAATAAATTTAATGAAGAAGGACGTCGTTTATTAGAGGAAATTGATCCTCAATATGACCGTGCCGTTGAAGTTTTAAAAGAAAGCAATGCTGTTGAGGAATTAGACGAAGCAGCATAATGAATTCAGCCGAATGGATGTGCAAGACAGGCATTCATTCTGCTGTTTTTTCATGAAAAGGAGAGTGAAAAGATGAGTAATATCCAATGGTTTCCCGGACACATGGCCAAAGCGCGCCGTGAAGTAACGGAGAAATTACCAATGGTAGACGTTGTTATTGAACTAGTCGATGCGCGTATTCCATTATCAAGCCGAAATCCATTAATTGACGAAATTACCCAAAATAAGCGGAAAGTTATCGTCCTGAACAAAGCGGACCTGGCTGATTCTAAACTAACAAATCAATGGATTCAGCACCTTCAAACAGAAGATATGCCCGTCGTCGCAGTCGATGCTCAGCATAATAAGGGCATCAAGCAATTGCAACAAGTGATTACTAAAATGATGGCGCCATATTTTGAAGAACAGAAGAAAAAAGGGGTAAAACCGCGTGCCATCCGATTAATGATTATCGGAATCCCAAATGTTGGTAAATCAACGATTATTAATCGTTTTGTCGGTAAAAACCAAGCCCAAACGGGAAATAAACCCGGTGTAACCAAACAACAACGTTGGTTAAAAATCGGACGTGACTTTGAATTATTAGATACACCTGGTATTTTATGGCCAAAATTCGAAGACCCAGATGTTGGTAAAAAGCTTGCTATCACAGGCGCAATCAAAGATTCATTATTACATATGGATGACTTAGCCCTGTATTTAATCGATTATATGCGCTTAAATTATCCAGAACAATTACAAACGCGTTATAAGATTACGGCTCAGGACATGGAAGAACTAACTTCGGTTGATTTATTGTTGAAAATTACGAAAAACCTTGGTTTAAAAGATAATTATGACGAAGCGAGTTTACGTATGATGGTCGATTACCGTCAAAATCGTTTAGGTGAAGTAACTTTAGACATTCCAGAAGTGAGTCCTTTATGAAACAATTAACGATTAGTCAAATTAAAGCACAATTAGCTGAAATAGAAATGTTGGATGATCCTTTTTTTGATTCATTAATAGAAGATCCGCGTAAAGGTGTTCAGACGGCGATAAAATCCAGAAAAAGGCAAATTCAAAAGCAACTAGATTTAGTTGAAGCGCATCATCAAAAATTAAACTATGAACGCCAATTAAAAACTCAAGGTATCCAGTATATTGCTGGACTTGACGAAGTGGGGCGTGGTCCTTTAGCGGGTCCGGTTGTAGCAGCGAGTGTTGTTTTACCGGACAACTGCGACGCGTTACTTGGGGTCAACGATTCCAAGCAGTTAAGCCATGAGCAACGCATGATTTTTGCTGAATTAATTAAAGAAGTGGCTCTGGACTACGGTTATGGCGTGGTTGAGGCGCGTGAAATTGATGAAGCGAATATTTATCAAGCGACTAAAATGGCGATGGAACGCTCGATTAGTCAGTTGAAATTTAAGCCTGATTATTTATTAATTGATGCGATGGAATTACAAAATGGTATTCCGCAGCAGTCGATTATTAAAGGGGACGCGAATTCGTTGAGCATTGCAGCTGCCAGTATTTTAGCGAAAGTCTTCCGGGATCAAGTGATGATGGACTATCATGACTTGTATCCAGAGTATGGTTTTAATAGCAATATGGGTTACGGAACCAAGCAGCATTTGGAGGCATTGGAGACGTTTGGTTATTTACCGATTCACCGTCAGAGCTTCAAACCGGTTCCGGATATGCAGGCGCGTAAAATTTAGAATAATATTTTTGGCGTTTGAGCACTTTTCAATTGAAATTTGCATTTAATTTACTGGAATATTTATAAATTTTAATGATATTTCAATGTCATATTTTCAAAAAAAATTAAAAAACTTTATTAAAAATGACTCTTTTTTTCAACTTTTTGAAGAAAAGGGTTATTTATATATAGGGGGGATTTTTAATGGAAATGACATTGAAGGAATTGTTAATTTGGTTGATGAAGCAAGGTGTGTCGTATCAGCAGTTGTTGGTGTATTTGAAGAAGTTTATTAAGTTTGACCGTCAGTTTAATCGATTTAATATGGCGGATTTGAAGAAAATCCATGAGTCGTTGAGATATGTCGATGTTGGAAAGAAGCCTGAATTGAATTTTTATATTACCCAAGCTGAGTTGGCTGAGGTAAAAAAGCTGGCAGCGCAGACCTTTATGATTGGGGAGTCGGTTTATCCTGAGGCGTGGTTGCATTTGCCGCAGCCGCCGATTGTGTTATTTTATGCGGGGGATTTGGAATTGTTGAAGTTGCCGAATGTGTCTATAATTGGGATTCCGGAGGTGACAGATTATGGTAAAAAGATTACGCATGATTTGACAAAGGCGATTTGTGAGCATCATATTTGTGTGGTGTCGGGTTTAGGGGCTGGTGTGGATCAAATTGTGCATCAAACGGCGATTCGTGAGGGTGGCTGGACGATTGGTATTTTGGCTGGTGGACTGAATCATTATTTTCCGCGGACGAATATGCCTTTGCAGGAAGAAATGAAAGAAAATCAGTTGGTTATTTCTGAATATTTACCGGATAAGGCGATTGAAAAGCATCATTTTATTATGCGTAACCGCTTGGTCGCAGGACTGACGCCGGTGACAGTGGTGATTGAAGCTAAAAATGGGGGTGGCAGTTTAGTGACGGCGAATTATGCGGTACAATTTGATAAAGAATTATTAGTCTTACCTGGCCGAATTACCGATCCACAGGCTAAAGGGTGTAATGAACTGATCTATAATGGTGCTACACCAATCGTTTCGGTGCCTCAAGCGATGCGTGAAATTTATGAAATTTTAAGTGCGCAACGGGTTGTGAATTGAGTCTCATTTTTAAAATAAAAATCTTTTTCAGTTGACAAGTTTTAAAATTCATCGTACATTGTCAAGGAACATATTTGGCGAGTCGTTTTTTGAGGGCCACCATTTAAATAAAAGAAAAGGAGTGGGTAATGTTTGACTTTTAAAAATTTAGTTATTGTCGAATCACCTACTAAAGCTAAAACAATTGATAAATATTTAGGCCGCAATTATAAAGTGGTTGCGAGTAAAGGACATTTACGTGACTTACCTAAGAGTCGTATGGGCGTAGATATTGAAAATAATTTTGAACCCGATTATATTACGATTCGTGGTCGTGGTGACACGGTTAAAGAGCTACGTCGTTTAGCGAAAAAAGCTGAAAACGTCTATCTCGCAGCTGACCCGGATAGAGAAGGGGAAGCGATTGCTTACCATATTAATCATTTATTGAAACTTGATGAAGATGCGGAAAACCGTGTTATTTTTAATGAGATTACTAAAGATGCGGTTAAAGAAGCTTTTAAACACCCACGTAAAATTGATAAAGATTTAGTGGACGCACAACAAGCACGCCGTATCTTAGACCGTGTGGTTGGTTATTCAATCTCTCCGTTACTATGGAAGAAAATCAAATCAGGTTTAAGTGCCGGACGTGTTCAATCGACTGCATTGCGCATTATTATTGAGCGTGAGAACGAGATCCGTAATTTCAAACCAGAAGAATACTGGTCAATCCCGACCACTTTTAAAAAAGGTCGTTCGAAATTTGACGCGAGTTTTTATGGGGTGGACGGTAAGAAACAAGAGCTGAAAAATCAAGAAGATGTTGATTCGGTGATGACTCGCTTGAAATTGGATGAGGATTTTAATATTGATTCGGTGACGCATAGTGAGCGTCGTCGTAATCCGAATGCGCCTTTTACGACGTCAACGATGCAACAAGAGTCGGCGAATAAATTGAATTTCCGTACAGGTAAAACGATGATGATCGCGCAGCAATTATATGAAGGTATTGCGGTTAAGGGTCATGGCACTGTTGGGTTAATTACTTATATGCGTACTGACTCGACGCGTATTGCGCAATCAGCGCGTGACGCTGCTGTTGCTTTAATTGGGTCAGAATATGGTCAGGAGTATATTGGTAAGGGTACGAAGACGAATAAATCTTCGAATACACAAGATGCTCATGAGGCGATTCGTCCATCCAATCCGAATTTAAAACCAGATGATATTAAAGAATCCCTCAGCCGTGATCAGTTTAGATTGTATTCTCTCATTTGGGGGCGTTTTATGGCCAGCCAGATGTCATCTGCTATTTATGACACACAAAAAGTGGATATCACACAAAATGGCGTGCAATTTAGAGCGAATGGATCAGTTATTAAGTTTGAAGGTTTCTTAAAAGTATATCCTCAAGGTAAATCCAAAGATAATATTTTACCGGAAATGGTTGCTGGTGATAAAGTGAAAGTGGACAAAATGGAGCCAGAACAACATTTCACTCAACCACCTGCCCGCTATAATGAAGCGAGTTTAGTTAAAACTTTAGAAGAGTTAGGTATAGGTCGTCCTTCAACTTATGCACCAACGATTGAAACATTGCGTAAACGCTACTATGTTAAAATGGCTGCGAAACGTTTTGAGCCAACTGAGTTAGGTGAAATCGTGAATAATGTCATGGTAGAATTCTTCCCAGATATTGTGAATGCTGATTTTACCGCTGGTATGGAAGATAAACTGGATGAAATCGAAGAAGGTAAACAAGAATGGGTTAACGTTCTAAATGAATTTTATGAATCATTTGGCCCTTCATTAGATCATGCTGAAGAAGAGATGGAAGAAATTGAAATCAAAGATGAACCAGCTGGTTTCGATTGTCCTGAATCAGGGCATCCAATGGTTATCAAAATTGGTCGCTATGGTAAGTTTTATGCTTGTAGTGGTTTCCCAGATTGTCGTTATACTCAAGCCATCGTTAAGAAAATCGGCGTGACTTGTCCGACATGTAAAAAAGGTGAAATTATCGAACGTAAATCGAAGAAAAACCGTATTTTCTATGGTTGCGAACGTTATCCAGAATGTGAATTCGTTTCATGGGAAAAACCAATATCACGCCCATGTCCAAAATGTGATCACTACTTAACTGAGAAAACAACGCGTAAAGGTACTCAAGTTAAATGTAGCAATTGTGATTACAAAGAAGAAGTTGTTTAAAATATTTATTTGTTTAAGATCCGCACTGCCGATATTTGGTGGTGGGGATCTTTTTTTGTCATACTCTTTTTGAATTTAGTTACAAACTGTGGAGTACAATCTAGCGGTCAATTTCTTCAGAAATTGACGACCTTTGTTTAGGGAGCTTTTAGGCTGCGGCCTAAAAGGGTCGTTTTGGATTGGATGAGGTGGAGTCGCGGGTGCGACTCCTGCATATTTAATTTGGTAAGGGAGAGTCGCATCGGCGACTCTTTCATTAATGTATTGGAGTTTGTTGTGGTGATTGGGTTGGTGGTGGTGATGGTGAGGAAAGTTTGGGTTTGGAGTAGTGAACAATCCATAGAATTAGCTGAAGTGAGGAAAGTTTCGGTTTTATTTAAATACCTGCTAGAGAATGGGCTTCTGTGGCAAAATTTTGTTTTATTCAAATTCCTGCCAGAGAATGGTGTTTCTGTGGCGAAATTTTGTTTATATTCAAATTCCTGCCAGAGAATGGTGTTTCTGTGGCAAAATTTTGTTTTTATTCAAAATCTTGCTAGAGAATGATGCTTCTGTGGCAAAATTGAGATTTAGAATCGTTATGCACCACATCGGTGCATCAACGGAAGGATTCCGGCTTTCATGCAACAAAAGAGTGCATCGGCACAAGCTATTAGTCAAACATAGTCAAAATTCAGTCTTTGGTCCTAGAAAATGATAGCGGTTTTAGGTTATAATAAATATTAGTGATTAATTAAAAAATTGAGATAATTGATAAAAAATAGAACGGGTGGTGAGTTGTTTGGATAAGTATATGACATTATTCGTCGCTTATTTAACGAATGAAAGACGTTATTCGAATGCGACTGTGACGGCTTATCAGCGTGACTTGGAACAATTTGATGCATTTATTACGAGTACTGCTCCGACTGAAATTGATCAAATTAGTTATCAAGATATCCGACTCTTTATTGCTCATTTAACCGAACTCGAAAATTCACGGACAACGATTGCTCGGAAATTATCGAGCTTGCGGTCTTTTTTTAAATATGCTTTAAGGCAAGGTTGGACAGACTCCGATCCCACTGCGTTAGTTCAATATGATGTAAAAAAACAACATCTTCCTGATTTTTTCTATGAAGATGAAATGCAGGCGATTATTGATACTGCTAGAAATTCTGAGTCTGAGTTTAAATTGAGAGATGTCGCAATCATTGAGACCTTCTATGCTACTGGTATGCGTGTGAGTGAATTGACAGGTTTAACTTTTAGACAAATTGATGAAAGTATTCAAATTATTCGTGTTTTAGGTAAAGGGGATAAAGAACGGCTCGTTCCGATCGGAGATTCGGCGATGGCAGCAATTATTGACTATAAGACGACTTTGCGGCCACAGCTTGTATCCGGTGAGAGTGGGGATACGGTGTTTCTATCCCATAAGGGGAAAGAATTGACGACACCTCAAGTGCATGATATCTTAAATAAAGTAATTGAAGAGGGTGCTTTAAACTTAACAATACACCCACATAAATTGCGCCATACTTTTGCGACCCATTTATTAAATAATGGGGCAGACTTAAGGAGTGTTCAGGAGTTATTAGGGCATGAGGATTTAAGTTCGACGCAGATTTATACGCATGTTACGAAAGATAAATTGCGTGAGCAATATATGAATGTATTTCCAAGAGCGAAGAGAAAAACAAGAGGAGAAGATTAGATGACTACGATATGTGCAGTGAAGAAAGATAATCAATTAGCAATGGCCGGAGACGGGCAAGTGACGATGGGCGAGACAACGATCATGAAGGGTGGCGCGAAAAAATTACGCCGTATTTATGATGGTAAAGTGGTTATTGGATTTGCCGGTGGTGTGGCTGACGCGATTACACTGTCTGAAATGTTTGAAGAGAAATTGCGCCAGCATCAAGGTCAATTAACGCGTGCTGCGGTCGAAGTTGCCAAACAATGGCGCACGGACCGTACTTTACAAAAATTAGAAGCATTATTAATCGTGATGGACCACGAGGATATTTTACTGGTTTCAGGAACGGGTGAAGTGATTACGCCGGATGACGGGATTTTAACGATCGGGTCTGGTGGTAATTATGCGTTAGCGGCGGCTCGTGGTATGCTGCGTAATGCGGATTTATCTGCGGAAGAGATTGCTCGTAAAGCACTTGAAATCGCAGGGGAAATTGATGTTTATACAAACGACCAAATTAGTGTCGAATCAATGCAATAATGGAGGGTTTTATGAATCAACAATTAACACCAAGAGGCATCGTAGGTGCTTTAGATGAATATATTATTGGGCAAGCGGATGCTAAGCGTGCGGTTGCGATTGCGTTACAAAACCGTATTCGTCGTTTGAAATTAGACGGTGAGATGCAAAAGGAAGTTAAACCGAAAAACTTATTAATGATTGGTCCAACGGGTGTTGGTAAGACGGAAATTGCGCGTCGTTTAGCGGATTTAGCGAATGCTCCTTTTGTGAAAGTCGAAGCGACAAAATATACGGAAGTAGGTTATGTTGGGCGTGACGTAGAGTCGATGGTTCGTGATTTGGTTGAAAATGCGATTCGCGTGGTGAAAAAAGAAAAGCATGCGGAAGTGCGTGACGAAGCGGAAGCACAAGCGATTGTTCGTATTGCGAAAGCTTTAAAACCAGGTGAAAAAGTGAAGAAAGAAGCACCTAATCCGAATGCGGCTGGTGGATTCGACTTTTCGGCGATGATGGCACAATTTGCGCCACAAAGCCAAGAAGAGGAAGAAGTTGAAACGGAAGAAGTAGCGAAAACGCGTCGCGCGATTCGTGAACAAATTCGTAATGGGCAGTTAGATGATCACGAAGTGACGATTAAAATCGAAGAGAAAAAACTGCAAATGAATTTAAATCCGGCGATGGAACAGATGATGGATCTGCAAGATTCATTATCAGCGATGCAACCGAAGAAAATGATTGAACGTACGGTGACGGTTAAAGAAGCACTGGAAATTTTAATCGAAGAAGAGTCTGAAAAATTGGTTAACCAAGATGACATTAATCAAAGTGCCTTGAAATTAGCCGAAGAGCGCGGCATTATTTTTATCGATGAGATGGATAAAATTGCGATTTCATCAGGTTCAAATGGCTCAGGGCAAGTGAGCCGTCAAGGTGTGCAGCGTGATATTTTACCGATTGTTGAAGGGTCTCAAATTCAGACTAAATACGGTATCATTAACACAGATTATATTCTTTTCATTGGTTCGGGTGCTTTCCACGAGGCGAAACCTTCGGACTTGATTCCGGAATTACAAGGGCGTTTCCCAATTCGTGTTAACTTGAATGATTTAACGAAAGACGATTTCCAACGTATTTTAGTGGAACCGAAAAATTCTTTAACGAAACAATATATTGCGTTATTAGAAACTGACGGAGTAACAGTTGAGTTTACGGATGATGCGATTAGTCGCATGGCTGAGTTTGCGGTTGAGTTAAATGAGTCGACGGATAATATCGGTGCACGTCGTCTGCATACGATTTTAGAGACTGTCTTGGACGAGCTGTTATTTGAAGCGACGGATATGCAAATGGGCCACATCACGATTAATCAGCAGTACGTTGATGATCGTCTGGGTGATATTGTTGAAAACCGTGATCTAAGTCACTATATTTTATAATTTTTAAATATTTACTTCATACAGGCGCGATTTTCTCCGTAGGGACGCCTTCATAGCCTAACTGAGAATGCTGTTACTTTAGTAACTTTACAAGCTTTAATAAGGTAATATCTGCAGTTAAATGAATTAACAAAAGTTTACATTAATTAAGAACTTGATTCATTTTAGTTTTGTTTTAGCTATTTCGGACTATTTTGGCTAGATTACTTCTAAATGCTTCGCACAAGAATTACTAAGCTGCGCCAAAATCCTTTAATTTTACGGGAAAATCGCGCCTGTATTCCGTAAATTTTAAAGTTATAGCACTGATTTAGAAGTGCTAATAGAGTAGATTCTAATTGATTTTGTTTTAACTTTAGAAGCACTTTTGGCTGGTTGATGAATATTTTAGTTTGCAGTCACTCGGTGTTTCTACTTTTAGATATTTCGATGGGCAACATGGGCTTTTGGGTTTGTGTTGCCTTATTTTTGTTGCATTTTTTTGTTATTTATAGTTTTTTGATCAGAGGGCGTTCTTTTGTGAGGGCTTGGATAGTATTTACTTTTTGGTGGGGAGCTATACTTTTAAAAAAGCGTGTGTTTAATTAAAATTGAGTGATAAATTTTGTGGAAATGCGTTATAATATGTCTATGAATGAAGGAGGCGAGTGTATGGTTACAATTTCTAATGATCATTTGGTGGTTGAGATTTCACTTGAGGGGGCGGAGTTGACCTCGATTAAGGATGCCGAGACGGGGCATGAGTTTTTATGGCAGGGGGATCCGGCGTTTTGGGGTAGGCATGCGCCTGTTTTGTTCCCTAATGTGGGGCGTGTGAAAGGTGATCGTTACTATTTTGATGATGAGGAATATGAGATTAGCCAGCATGGTTTTGCGCGCGATATGACTTTTACTGAGCAGATAGTGACGGCGAATTCTGCGACTTTTAATTTGAAAAGTAATGCTTTGACTTTAGAGAAATATCCCTTCGATTTTAGTTTTCAAATCACTTATATTTTGCATGAAAACCAAATTACGGTGAGTTATGAGATTTTAAATCCGGGTGATAAAGTGCTGTACTATAGTGTTGGTGGGCATCCTGCGTTTAATGTCTCGCAAACGAAAGATAGTAAGGGGCATGATGAGTTTGATCAGGTTTATTTCAAATTCAGTCCCGAGGGGCAGTATTTGCATATTCCGTTGACAAAGGATGGTTTGGTTCGTTTGGATGCGGCGAAATATCAGTCTGTTACAAAAGAGGCTTTAACGCATAAGTCATTTAAAAATGATGCGTTGATTTATCAAATTGGTAAGCAAACAGAAGTGAGTTTAATTGATGAGGCGGCTGATACTGAGATTTTAGTTCGTTCCAGTCGCATGCCATTTGTGGGAATTTGGTCTCCTTATCCAAAACGCGCTGGTTTTGTGTGTATTGAGCCATGGGCAGGTTTAGCCGATGATGAGAATACAGACGGCGATTATGCGACAAAATATGGTAGTCAGTCGCTGGGGCCAAATGAAATCCGGACGCATGATTATACGATTGATTTTATTAAGAGATAATTTTTTGCTTGTATGCGGGACCGTTGACATTCATTGTGGTGTTGACGGTTTTTTGTATGGGGAATTGTAGCTTGAGAGTGAGTGTTGTGGGGCTGATTTTCAGTATTTTGTTGAAAGGGGACTATAATGAAAAATATCAGGGATTAGTTTTCAGTATACATAGATTCCGGGTTCGTACTGAAAACGGACCTGGACCCCAGGTTCCGGACACGCATCATATTGACCAGAATTTATCTAGACAGTAGTCTTCTATAATATGCTCGGACTAGACATTAAATAGAAAGAACGCATAATTTTAGCTAACTAATTCTTCAATAGTTCTATAATAAAAAATGCCTACTGTGGAATTCAATCTGTTCAATTTCTTCAGAAATTGACTTCCTTCTTTTAAAAAGGATCTTTTCGACTCGGGTCGAAAAGTACTGCTATCATTATAAGGAGGCTTTTCGTCTAAACGAAAAGCGACATCAGATCATGAGGTAGAGTCGCTGGGGCGACTCCGATTGAACGCCATAGATTGTGAGAGATTTGGAATGTATTTGAATTTTGGAAAGGTTGGTTTTGTGTAGAAAATCGAGTGTGCGTTTTCTTAACTGTCGGCATTTTATTGAGTAGAGAAAACTTGAGAAAACATTGTGCTGTTTATTTTCTTAACTATTGGCATCTGGGTGAGTAGAGAAAATTTCTGGCTGTAAATTTTCTTAACTAGTGGGATCTGGTAAGTTGAGAAAACATTGTGCTGTAAATTTTCTTAACTATTGGCATCTGGGTGAGTTAAGAAAAATTTGTGCTGTTTATTTTCTTAACTATTGGCATCTGGTTGAGTTAAGAAAACTTTGTGCTGTTTATTTTCTTAGCTATTGGCATCTGGTTGAGTTAAGAAAACTTTGTGCTGTAAATTTTCTTAACTAGTGGAATCTGATTGAGTTGAGAAAACTTTTGGCTGTAAATTTTCTTAACTAGTGGAATCTGATTGAGTTGAGAAAACATTGTGCTGCAAATTTTCTTAACTATTAGCATCCAGTTGAGATAAGAAAACTGAAACTCTGGTCAAGGACACAAAACGGAGAAAAACTGAAAATCAATGTGAGCGGGGAGATTCCACTTCGTTGAGTTAATGAAATTATCAAAATTTTTTGAAAAGGAGTTTGAAATGATAAAATACAGCCAAAAATTATCATTTCAACACAATAATCTTCGCGAAATGATAAAATATAGCTTAAAATTATCATTTCACTCTGTTTTTCTTTTTGAAATGATAAACAGCGATAGTAAAGAAAAAACGATTCGCATAACTCAAGTAAACACAAATCTTATGCGAATATCACACCCACACAACTAAAAAAGCAGTGAGTCGTACAAACGACTCACTGCTTTTTTGTTATTTCTTTTTATCTTGATTTAATCCAAATTTTAAGCGGCTTTCTTCGCCTTTGAGTAGGCGGGAAATGTTTTGGCGGTGTCGGTAGAGTAACCATATATATACCAACACAAATCCGATTTTATAAGCGGGGTTTGGTGCGATGAATAGATTCACGATGGCCGTGACACCATAACTAATAATGGCTGCGGCACTGACCATGCTGGTGACATACATTGCCGTGAATAATACGACCACGTCAAAAATGGCTAGCCAGAAATGGTAACCGAGCATGACACCGATTGAAGTGGCGACAATTTTTCCGCCTCTAAATCCAGCAAAGATGGGGAATGAGTGGCCTAAAACTGCAGCGATACCAATAGCCATGGTCGTTAAAGGATAATCCGAAAGATAGTGCATCGCTAAGCCCATTGGGATCCACCCTTTGAGGACGTCTACAGCGGTGACTAAGACGGCGGCTCTAAAACCGAAGTTACGGCCTACATTAGTTGCACCACTATTTCCACTACCTAATTCACGTACATCTTGTTGATGTTTGAGTCTTGAATACCATACGCCGGTGGGGATGCTGCCAATTAAATAAGCGAGTAAGATATAAATAATATGCATAAAGTTCATTGTTTACCTCCGTTCAGGTTACTTTTATTTTAGCATATATTTTGTACAATACTATGCAATTGATGACGATTTTACCATTTTGCAACAAACAGTAGCTTACTAAGTGCGAACAAATTTTCGCTTTACCTTGAAATATCTTTTTCAAATGGGGAAAAATTTGGTATGATGTTAAAGTTGAAACAAAAGTTAGAGGTGAAAGAATGACATCAAAGGATGCCTTAACAAATTATAATGATGATGCCATTCAGATTTTAGAAGGTCTGGATGCTGTTAGGAAACGCCCGGGTATGTATATCGGGTCAACGGACCAAAAGGGTCTTCATCATTTAGTATATGAGATTGTTGATAACTCAGTGGATGAGGCTTTATCTGATTTTGCTGATTATATTACGGTAGATTTAAATGCCGATGGTAGTGTTTCTGTTTCTGATAATGGACGTGGGATGCCAACTGGTAAGCACCAGAGTGGTAAGCCGACGATTGAAATTATCTTTACTGTCCTTCATGCCGGAGGTAAATTCGGGCAAGGCGGTTATAAATCCGCCGGAGGACTGCACGGGGTTGGTGCGGCTGTAGTTAATGCGTTATCAAGTTGGGTTGAAGTAGAAGTGATGCGTGATGGGTATACTTACACGATGCGCTTTGAAAATGGCGGACACCCGGCGGGGAAACTGAAAAAGGCTAAAAATAACGAAAAAGCAGCACATGGTACAAAAGTAACATTTATGCCGGATAAAACGATTTTCGGTAGTGCGACAATTTCGTATGATACGATTTCAGAAAGAATGCGTGAATCAGCCTTTTTATTAAAAGGGTTGACGATTGAAATTAATGACCACCGTAATGAAAAGTCAGATACTTTCCATTATGAAGAAGGTCTAAAAGACTTTATCGACTATTTAAATGAAGAAAAAGCCACACTGGGTGAAGTTATTTCTGTTTCTGGTGAAGCAGAAGAATTTGAAGTGGACTTTGCGATGCAATATAATGACGGCTATTCGGAAACGATTTTATCTTTTGCGAACAATGTGCGTACACCAGGTGGTGGAACGCATGAAACAGGGATGAAAACGGGGCTGACGAAGGCGTTCAACGATTATGCGCGCCGTTTTAATTTACTGAAAGAAAAAGAAAAGAATCTCGAAGGCTCAGATATTCGTGAAGGGGTTTCGGCGGTTATTTCCGTTCGTATCCCAGAACAATATTTACAATTCGAAGGGCAAACAAAAGATAAATTGGGAACGCCAAAAGCGCGCTCACTGGTTGATAATTTTGTTAATGAACAAATTACGATTTACTTAAATGAAAATGGTAATTTTGCCCAAAATATTATCCGTAAGGCGCTTAAAGCCCGTGAATCAAGAGAAGCGGCGCGTAAAGCGCGTGACGCTTCCCGTAGTGGAGCGAAGCGTTCACAACAAGAAAAATTAATTTCCGGTAAATTAACCAAAGCTCAATCAAAAGATGCGACGAAAAACGAATTGTATCTTGTCGAGGGGGACTCGGCCGGAGGTTCGGCTAAACTGGGCCGTGACCGCCGCTATCAAGCGATTCTACCGCTTCGTGGTAAGGTCATTAATACCGAAAAAGCCTCGATGGCGGATATTATGAAAAACGAAGAAATTAATACGATGATTTATACGATCGGTGCTGGCGTTGGACCGGAATTTAATGTCGAAGACTCAAACTACGACAAAGTCGTTATCATGACCGACGCGGATACGGATGGGGCACATATTCAAGTTTTATTACTGACTTTCTTCTACCGCTATATGAAACCATTACTAGAAGCGGGGAAAGTATACTTAGCGATGCCTCCTTTGTATAAAGTATCCAAAGGGAAAGGTAAAACTGAAAAAATTGCCTATGCCTGGACAAATGAAGAACTGGATGACATTACCAAAGACTTCGGTAAAGGTTATATACTCCAACGCTATAAAGGGCTTGGGGAGATGAATGCTGACCAGTTATGGGATACGACAATGAACCCAGATACCCGGTTACTAATCCGTGTAACCATCGACGACGCTGCTCAATCAGAGCGCCGTTTAACGACATTAATGGGTACTAAAGTTGAACCACGCCGTAAGTGGATTGAAGAAAATGTGCAGTTTACAATGGACGAAGAAGATACGTTACTTGCTGAAAATGAATCGGTTCATGCTAAAATCGACGAAAAAGTGGAAGATAAATTAACCGATCAAGCAGATAACGAAGATAATAACGGAGATGTTTTAGACAACATTTCACTCTTTGATGAGGAGGAGGACGCTTAATGGTATTACAACATGAAAATATTGAAGAACTCACCTTTGCCGACGTCATCGGTGACCGTTTTGGACGCTATTCAAAATATATCATTCAAGACCGTGCCTTACCGGATATTCGTGACGGTCTAAAACCGGTGCAACGCCGTATTTTATACGCGATGTTCCAAGACCGTAATACGGCGGATAATCCTTACCGTAAATCGGCCAAAACCGTCGGTAACGTAATCGGTAACTACCATCCTCACGGTGACTCATCGGTTTATGAAGCGATGGTTCGTATGTCTCAAGACTGGAAAAACCGCGAACCGCTCGTTGATATGCATGGTAACAATGGTTCGATGGACGGGGACCCGGCAGCAGCGATGCGTTATACGGAAGCCCGACTTTCAAAAATTGCTATGGAATTACTTGCCGACATCAACTATGACACGGTCGATTTCGCGCTCAACTTCGACGACTCGCTTGAAGAGCCAATCGTTTTACCCGCGCGTTTCCCGAACTTACTCGTCAACGGAGCGACCGGTATTTCCGCCGGTTACGCCACCGACATTCCGCCACACAATTTAGCGGAAGTCATTGACGCCATTATTTACATGCTGACGCATGAAAAATATAGCTTGAAACAATTAATGAAATTTGTCAAAGGACCTGATTTCCCGACTGGCGCTATTATTCAAGGAGCAGATCAACTTGAATCTGCCTATAAAACAGGTCGTGGCCGTGTGGTTATGCGCGCTAAAACAGAAATCGAAGAGTTAAAAGGTGGCAAGTCCCAAATTGTTGCCACAGAACTACCTTATGATATTAATAAAACAAAATTGATTCAAAAACTGGATGATATTCGTTTATCGAAAAAAATTGACGGCATCGTTGAAGTGCGTGACGAAACAGACCGTAACGGGGTTCGTTTAGTCATCGAATTACGCCGTGAAGTCGATCCAGAACCAATTTTAAATTATTTACTGAAAAATACAGATTTACAAATGAACTATAACTTTAATATGGTGGCGATTAATAACCGGACACCGGAACAAGTTGGTTTAGTTCAAATGTTAGAAGCTTATGTATCACATCAACAAGAAGTGATTACCCGCCGTACGAGAAATCTGTTAACGACAGATCAAACGCGTCTACATATTGTTGATGGTTTAATACGGATGGTCTCTATTTTAGATGAAGTGATTGCGACGATTCGTCGTTCCGATAGTAAAAAAGATGCCAAAGAAAACTTAATGGCTGAATATAGCTTCTCAGAACCACAAGCGGAAGCGATTGTGAGCTTGCAATTGTATCGTTTAACGAACACGGACGTTACCGCATTACAAAATGAGCGTTTAGAATTAAATGAACGCATTCAAATGTATCAAAGTATTTTAGGGGACCGTGCTATTTTAAATAATGTTTTAGTGAATGAACTAAAAGAAGTGAAAAAGAAATATCAAACACCGCGCCGTACAGTCATTGAAGCAGAAATCGAAGAAATTGAAGTGGAACAAACATTACTTGTAACTGAAGAACAAGTAATGGTGGCTGTCACCAAAGAAGGTTACTTTAAACGGACAAGTATGCGTTCATATCAGTCGTCACAAGCGAGTGATATGGGAAGCCGTGACTTGGATTATCCATTATTTGTGGGTGAAATGAGTACTTATGATGCGCTGGTTGCGATTACGAATTTAGGTAATTATTTATTTATGCCGGTGAATGAATTGCCAGATATTCGTTGGAAAGACATGGGTGTTCATTATTCACAACAATTCCAACTTTCAGAAAATGAAGAAATTATCTTTGTTACCGAGGCAGCTACTAGTTTAGATAACACTGAAAACACAAAAGATACACGCGAACTCGTTTTAGCGACCCTTGAAGGGATGATTAAACGAGTGAGAGTCGATGAATTTGTGACTTTTAGAAGTTATAAAACGCGTTCACAAACCGCAATGAAACTGAAAACAGACACTGACCGTGTTGTATCAGTTGCTGAAGTAGCTTCTGAAGCTAAAGTGGCTGATTTAGAAGTATTACTAGTAACCCACCAGTCTTACAGCTTACGTTATCCATTAGCAGATGTGTCGCAGTATGGGCCGAAAGCCCAAGGTGTTATTGCGATCAATTTAAAATTGGGCGACCATTTAGCGGGTATGCAATTATCCGACACGAGTGTGGCACACCCACAAGCGATCGTTTTAACACAAAACGGGAATGTGAAACGATTTAACACAAATATCATCGCAGAAGCTAACCGTGGTAACCGGGGTATTTTATTATTAAAAGACCGTAAGAAAGAGCCGCACCGTGTGATTAATTTAATGAGTTTAAATGAGGGGACGGAGCCGGTTGTTGTCAAAGGCGATACGGGGCATGATAGTGAGTTTAAGTCGGTTGATATTCCTTTAACGGAGCGGTTGAACAATGGTTCAGCGGTGCCTGAATTGGAGAAACTGGGGCAAGTGATGGTCATGCATATTGATCAATTGAAATTGATTGATGGCTAATTATATATTATGATAGAGTTAGAAAAATTTATTTTGGAGGTATAGGATGAGTAAGTATTTAGTCTTCGGACATCAAAATCCAGATACAGATGCGATTGGCTCTGCAATTGCTTTTAGTTATTATTTAGAGCGTAAAGGGCATGAGTCAGAAGCAGTTGCTTTAGGTGAGCCAAGTGCTGAGACAGCTTTTGCGTTAAACCATTTTTCACTTGATTCGCCGCGCGTTGTTGAAACAGTGGCTAATGAAGTGGACCGTGTCGCGTTAGTGGACCATAATGAGCCACAACAATCGGTTGCAGATTTAGCGGAAGTGACTGTGGACTATGTCGTTGACCACCACCGTATTAATGGCTTCAATACAGCAAATCCATTATTCTACCGCGCTGAGCCAATTGGTTCGACTTGTAGTGTGATTTACAAAATGTTTGCTGAGCAAAATATCGATATTCCTCAATCAATTGCAGGAATTATGTTATCAGCGCTTATTTCAGATACTTTATTATTAAAGTCGCCAACGACAACTGCGGAAGATAAAGATATTGCGGAAGCATTAGCGAAAATTGCGAATGTTGATTTACAAGAATATGGTCTAGAAATGTTAAAAGCATCAGCAGACATCAGTCAACAAACTGACGAAGAGTTAGTGAATGCTGACGCGAAAAGCTTTAGCTTAAATGGCCATGATGTGCGCATCGGTCAAGTCAATGTGATCGGCTTCGACGAAATCTTAGCGCGTAAAGAAGGCTTATTAAGCGTCATGGAAGAAGAAGTTCAAAACAACGAATTCAACTTATTCTTACTCGTTATCACTGACATCCTCGAAAACGACTCAGTCGGATTGGTGGCAGGAATTAACCGCCCAATCGTAACCACAGCATTCGGCAACGAAGTAATCGACTCACAAATCGCATTACCAGGCATCGTTTCACGTAAAAAACAAGTTGTACCACCATTAACAGACGTCTACGACGCATTATAATTCAAAATTTTAAAACGAGCAGCGTACTTTTTGAAAGTATGCTGCTCGTTTTTGTTTGTAGATGAATATTGTTGTTGGTAGAAGGAATCGTGGTTGGGGATGGGGCTGGTAGTGTTTACCGAGCGCGCGGAGATGGTGGCTGGATTATCATTTCAGACCTCAAATCACCTCAAAATGATAATTTTCAGCCGTTTTTTATCATTTCAGAACTAAATTCAGTTTGAAATGATAATATTTGGCTGTTTTTTATCATTTCAAGACCAAAATCATTTTGAAATGATACATCAACCCCAAATTCACAACCAACAGTGGCGTTTAATTAGAGTCGCCTCAGAGACTCTACCGCACTGATAGTTGATGACGCTTTTCGTTCAGCGAAAAGCCTCCTTCTATGGTTTGTGCTTTTCGACTCAGGTCGAAAAGGATCATTTTTTAAAAGGCGGAAGTCAATTTCTGGAGAAATTGACGGGATTTTATTCCGCAGTTTGTATTAGGATGGGGAATGGGTGGTTTATGAGTGAGCTGAGTTAGAGTTTAGTCTAATGTTCTGCTAGAGGATGTGTGTCCAGAATATGGGGTCCACTAAATCCGAAATAAGACAGCGGATTATCAAAATAATTAGATTAATGACTCGAAATGATAAAATATTGCCCAAAATTATCATTTCGACACCAATATCTTCTTGAAATGATAATAATCAGCTCAAAATTATCATTTCAAGACCAAAATCATTTTGAATTGATAATCCAACCCCGAATTCACTAACTAAACTACAAATCCAAATCCAAAAAAGCACCGCTAACCCAATGCAGAGGGGTAGCGGCGCTACTTAAATATATAATTTTACTCCACCACTAATGCTGTTTCGTGGTCTAATAAGAATGGGCGGTAGTACGCCAGTGTTGAGCTCATTGGTAATACATGTTCTGGTAGTTGGATGTTTAAATTCGCACTCAAATACTCACGGCGCGCCTCAATGCGCTCCCATAATTCTGGTTGTGTTTCTTTGATTTCAGCGCGTAATGTGTCATCTGCAATCGCAACTGTACTTTCACAAGAAACTCCGTGGTGTCTTTCTTGTGAAGGTATGAAGTCGACTTGGAAAAGATTTCCTGACTGGACTGTGGCAGTAGATCCTGCAAAGAAGGGGGAAGATAACCATTCTTCGTCACCCACTAAATGTCCAGGACATAATTCCCAACCATATTTTTCTTGGGGGTAGAATTCACTAAAGGCATCATAAAATGCGCCACCTTCAACACCTATTTCGATATTTTGCAACCACCAATGATAAGTTTCAAAATAAGGATAAACAACTTCTTCTAAATAACCTTTATCTATTTCATTAATTTCGTTGTCGTTATTAACAGCGTAACCATTTCTAGAAGATAACCCACCTTTATAAGCAACAGTTAATGATACTTTGTCGCCTTTATCTAGCGTGTTATCTGTTGGGTAAATATTAGCATCTATGAATCGCTCACCAAAAGCTGCAATGGTCACAACACTTGGGTATTGGCCATTTCTGTTTAATGCGTTTCCGGCAACAAATTCAGAAACACCTGCTTCGAGTGTATCCATTGCGTCTAACACAGCATCTCCAGCAAGGGAAGCACCGAATTCATATCGAGCAATCTCTTCGGCGTTATTGGTTACACGGGCTCCTTTTTCGGGATGCATATATAATGCGGTTGCGTTAAATAATTTGTCGGCTCCGAATTTGTTTGCTAATGCTTCAACAATAAACTGCGGTACCGCTGTTTGTTTATGGAAATCGTCAAAGGTATTTGATAATAGTTTCCAGTCGACGAAACCAATTTTCTTATCGTTATCGATAACGACTTGTCCTAAATAGTCTTCTAGTGGTTTAAAGTCTCCCATTGGTTGATTTGGGAGTGAAAATAAGGGTACTTTAATACCTTCACTTTGAACACGCGCAAATTTTATTTTATTTGCATTCTCATTACCTAATAGGAGATAAGAAGAGCCGTCCTGATTTAACACTTGTAAACCTTCTTCAAATCGCGGAATGAACCCGGTTAAGTATTCGAAGTTAGATCCATGTTCTTTATCAGCATAAATCACCAAAGAAGAAAAATCGTATTCGGCCATTAGAGCTAATACTTTTTCTTTTCTTTGAGCATAAGTTGCGTCTGAAAGTATCACACTTTTATTTGAGTGGTCCTTTTTTGGGGGCGTCACTTTTTTAAATGAAATTGTCATAAAATAGTCCTCCTTTATTAACTCCATTGTAGCCAAGAAAAGATTAATTGCAATTATTAGTGAATTGTTAGAATTAAATGAGAATAAGTTAATCGATTTCTGTAAGCGTATACGCTATAATGAATCTATTAAGTATATAGGAGGTTTAGAAATGGTCAATATTATACTAGCAAGTCATGGCGAACTTGCAGCGGGATTACTACAATCTGCCGAGATGATATTTGGTGAACAACAAAATATTAAATTTGTTACGTTCATGCCAAGTGAAGGTCCAGATGATTTACAAGCTAATTTAACAACAGCTGTTGAATCATTCGGTCCAGGTGCAGAAATATTATTCCTGGTTGATTTATGGGGAGGTTCTCCATTCAATCAAGCGAATATTATTCATGAGAATAATTCTGAAAACACTGCAATTGTTTCTGGTATGAACTTGCCAATTTTATTAGAGGCATTGGGGCACCGCATGGGAATTGATAATGCGCACCAATTAGCCGAAACGTTAATGGGTGGAGAGACAGGTGTCCGAGTGAAGCCGGAGAGTTTGGAACCGGTGACAGAGGAAGCTGCAGCACCAGCTGCTCCAGTAGCGAAAGGTTCAGCAACACTTGAACCAGGCACAGTATTAGGTGATGGTAAGATTAAATATGTTTTAGCACGTGTCGATACGCGTCTATTACATGGTCAAGTAGCAACAGGTTGGGCGAAAGCAGTTAACCCAACGCGTATTATTGTCGTTTCTGATAAAGTAGCAGAAGATGATATGCGTAAGACATTAATTAAGCAGTCAGCACCGACAGGTATGAGCGCGAACGTTATTCCGCTTTCAAAACTCGCTGAAATTGACAATGATCCACGATTTGGTTCGACGAGAGCACTTATTTTATTCGAAACACCGCAAGAAGCTTTAGAAGCGATTAAACTTGGCGTTGATATTAAAGAATTGAATCTAGGATCGATGGCACATTCAACGGGTAAAGAATTATTAACGAACGCAATTTCAGTCGATCAGGAAGACATTGATACACTGAAGGAATTACGTGATATGGGTGTTAAATTCGATATTCGTAAAGTACCATCAGATACGCCTGAGAATTTTGAATCACTGCTTAAAAAATCAAAATATAGTTAAAAGGAGGCAATTATAATGGACTTAAATATTATTCAAATTATTTTAATTTTATTCGTCGCTTTACTAGCGGGATATGGATCTGTAATTGATTCATTTCAAATGCACCAACCAATCATTACAGTAACGCTTATTGGTTTAATAACTGGGGATATAGAAACTGCATTAATTTTAGGTGGATCTCTTCAACTGATTGTATTAGGTTGGATGAACGTTGGGGCAGCTCAATCTCCCGATACAGCCTTAGCGGGGATTGCGACGGCAATTTTAGTGCTTGTTAAAGGAGCTTCAACGAGTGAAGGGATTGCGATTGCGATTCCATTAGCGGTAGCGGGTCAGGCCTTAACAATTTTCGTACGTACTTTATCAGTTGGTCTTGGTCACTATGCAGATAGATCAGCAGCTGAAGGTAACTTAAGAGGAATTGATATTGCAGCTCACGCTGGTATGTTATTACAAGGTTTACGTATCGCAATTCCAGCTGGTTTAATCTTAGCGGTTCCTGGTGATACAGTAACAAATATCTTAAACTCAATTCCAGACTGGATTACAGGTGGACTGGCTGTAGGTGGGGGAATGGTAGTTGCGGTAGGTTACGCAATGGTAATTAACATGATGGCTACAAAATCAACTTGGCCATTCTTCTTCTTAGGATTTGCTTTAGCAGCAGTAACTGACTTAAACTTAATTGCGATGGGTATTATTGGTGTAGCACTCGCTTTAATTTACATCGAATTATCACCGAAATTCAACAACAATGGTGGTGGCGGTGGATCTGCCTCTGGCGGGGTTGAAGCGGCTCTTGATAATATCTTAGAAGACTACTAGAAGGAGGATTATCATGACTGAACAAAACAACAAAAAAATAAATCTTACAAAAAAAGATCGTATGAAAGTTGCGTTACGTTCACAATTTATCCAGGCCAACTGGAACTATGAACGTATGCATAACGTTGGTTATGCTTTTACAATGAATCCTTTAATTAAAACACTTTATACAGATAAGGAAGACCAAATCCAAGCAGCACAACGTCACTTGGAATTCGTGAACACACATCCTTACTTATATGGACCAATTAACGGGGTTGTCATCGCACTTGAAGAAGAACGTGCGAATGGTACTGATATTACCGATGAAGCCATTAACGGGGTTAAAATCGGGATGATGGGACCTCTTGCTGGTATCGGTGACCCGGTATTCTGGGGAACATTACGTCCAGTTATTGGAGCTTTTGCTGCTTCAATGGCCTTATCACAATCAATATTAGGTCCAATCATTTTCTTCGTCGCTTGGAACTTAATTCGTTGGGCATTCATTTGGTATACACAAGAATTAGGTTACCGCTCAGGTACAGAAATTACTAAAGACCTTGGTGGGGGAATTTTACAAAAAATCACGACCGGAGCATCAATTTTAGGGATGTTCGTAATGGGGGTACTAGTGCCACGTTGGACAACCATGAATTTCCCTCTCGTCATTTCACAAATCGAAAATGACCCAGCGTCAATGGTTGACTTCCAAGGCTTAGTAGACCAAGCAAATAACAATGCGGTAACGGTTGAAAAATTAAAAGAAGTTATCTTAGGTGTAGCGAATGGACAAAATGTTGACGCAACAACGGTTCAAACTTTAGGTGAAGTATTTAACCAATTAATCCCTGGATTAATGCCATTACTATTAACATTCTTTGCAATGTACTTATTACGTAAAAACGTTAAATCACTTTACATCATCTTATTCATCTTCGTCTTCGGTATCGCAATGTATGCCTTAGGAATTATGGGGTAATATGCAAGCGCCACTGAATAAAGAAATTGAATATATGACAAAAGCCAATTCAACCCTCACTCCCTTACTTCCCAAATCGGGATTCCTATATATCGGAGAAACAGGGCTTGAATACCGTAGTGAAGCAGGTTCAGGATTTATCCAAATTCCCTGGACCAATGTCACCCAAATTAGAGCCCAACTCTTTTTTGGCGGACGCTATGTCCGAGGCTTTTATGTTGCAACAGACGACGATCAATTGTTAGAATTTATAGTAGCTGATGGAAAAAATTGTCTGCGTGCTATGCGTCAACATCTTGATCGTTCACAATTTGTTGTACACGAAGGCAATTTAACCAATTTATTCAAACGCAAATAAGCATTTTGACAGCTGAACGACTCATTTCAGCTGTTTTTTTAATCGAAAGGATGAATCACATGATAAAATTAGGCACAATCGGCACATCTTGGATCACCGAACAATATATCGAAGCCGCACAAAACAGTGGCAAATGGGAATTAACCTACGTCCAATCCAGAAATATCAACAAAGCACAAACCATCGTTGATAAATTTGGATCCGGCACCGCGATTGACTCTGTGGAAGAAATG
Source organism: Aerococcaceae bacterium DSM 111022 (assembly GCA_015863195.1). Classification (GTDB taxonomy): domain Bacteria; phylum Bacillota; class Bacilli; order Lactobacillales; family Aerococcaceae; genus DSM-111022. The sequence goes on from JACBXO010000001.1 coordinate 288,237, forward strand.
GTAGAAAAATCAGATCTAACTGCGATTTATATCGCTAGCCCAAATAGTCTCCACTTCGAACATGCTAAATTAGCTGTTTTAAACAAAAAGCATGCCATCGTTGAAAAGCCGAGCTTTTCAAATTTAGCTGAGTGGGATGAAATTAACGCTTTGGCTAAAGAAAATGGTGTCTATGTCATTGAAGCAGCCCGCCATATTCAAACTAAAACATATAAGCATCTAAAAAGTTTAATTGACTATAAACAAAATGCGAAACAATACCCATTTTTAGGGGCGAATTTAAATATAGGTCAATACTCATCTAAATATGACCAATACCAACAAGGATTAAAAGAAGACGGCTCAATTCCTAATGTCTTTAATCCCGACTTTGCTGGTGGTTCACTTTATGATATTGGTATCTATCCGCTTTATGTAGCCGTAGATTTATTTGGTAAACCACAAAAGAGTATGATGAATGTGGTTAAAGGGGCCAATGATATCGATTTATTCAACCATGCTATTCTAGAATATGATGGCTTTAATATTTCGATTTTCAACTCAAAAGCCGTTCACTCTGTTTTACATAGCGAATTTTACTTTGATAATGAATTAATCAAAGTAAATAACATCACTGATATCGATACAATTGAAGTGATTTCTAAATCAGACAGTAAAGTACTCGACTTATCTTATCCAGTAGAAAATCCAATGGATGATGAAGTGGTTGCTTTTGCGGAAATGATTAATGGAAATAACGATGCAGCCTATAATGATTTAACCACACTCAGCCGTGATGTTTTAGAAGTAATTACGGAGTTAAAAGAGGAGCAATAGTCATGTTAATCGAACATATTGCCATGTATGTGGATGATTTAGAAGGTGCACGAGTATTTTTTGAAAAGTATTTCAAAGCAGAAGCCAATGACAAATATCATAATCCAAATACCGACTTCCAGTCTTATTTCTTATCTTTTGACAGTGGGGCGCGTCTAGAAATTATGACAAGACCTGAACATCAATTAGAAGAAAAAGAATTGTACCGTACTGGTTATGTCCATATCGCTTTTTCATTAGGCAGTAAGGAAGCAGTGGATGAATTAACGAGGGAGTTAAACGAGGCTGGCTATGAAATTATTTCTGGACCACGAACAACGGGAGATGGTTACTATGAAAGTGCCATCATTGGGTTCGAAGGAAATATGATTGAATTAACGGTTTAGCAGGTTACAAGTAAATAAAAAAAGGACCAAGTCCATGGCTAGCATGCCGAGACTTGGTCCTGTTTTTTATTTTTCTAATTGTTTAATCACTGATTCTTTGGGTGTTACAAATAATGTTTCTTGTCCTTCATAAATAACATAACCAGGTTTTGCACCATTTGGTTTACGTAAGTTTTTAACCTGAACTGTATCAACAGGGACATTCGCAGATGAACGGGATTTTGAATAAAAGGCCGCAATTTCTGCTGCTTCGGTTTTAGTTTGGTCACTCGGTTGATCTGACAAGACAATGACATGGGAACCAGGGATATCTTTGGTATGGAACCACCAATGATTTTTACTGGCTTTTTTCATGGATAACTCATCATTTTGCTTGTTATTACGCCCAACATAAATTAGTACGCCATCAGAAGAGACATATTGACGCGGTTTAGATTTAGTTTGTTGGCGTTTCTTTTGATTTTTCTTATTTTTGAAGAAATAACCTTGATCTTCTAATTCATGGCGGATATCCATTAAATCTTCGATATCAGCTTGTTCAATTTGCACTAGGACTGATTCTAAATAGTCATTTTCTTCTTTAGTAATGCGTTCTTGGCGGTCAATATATTTAAGTGAATCGCGGTATTTCGCATACTTTTTATAATATTTCTGACTATTCTCGTTAGGTGTCAGTCTTGGATCTAATGTCACTTCGATTAAATTATTATCATCATAATAATTTTCTAGCTCAACTATTTTATCACCTTTATTAATTTGATACATATAGGCATTGATTAATTCACCTTTTAGCTTATATTCATCCGCTGAAGAGGCAGTTTGGCGGTCTTTTTCGAGATTTTTTAATTTATTTTGATTGCGTTTTAAAATTTGTTCGAGTTTATTTATCAAATCACCCGACACTTGATTGACTCTATCAAGACGCACTTTTTGATAATAATAATAATCTACTAATTCAGATAAGTTATCGTAATGACGGCGACTGTTATCCCAAATAGGTAAATCACGGTAATAGAAATGCATTTTATCTCCCGACTCATGAAGAGTCGGCTGCGGCGTACTAACTGGATCCATTAATTCACGGAGCGCATTATAAGGCGTATGGCCTTCATCATTAATCCAATACTTAAAACTATTTGCCGCTTCGCGGCCCAGTCCTTGGATAAACTTACTACTTTTTCCTGAAGAAAGATCTTGTGCATGACGGCTTGCAAAAGTCATTAAGTCGGCTTGGCTGAGTTCAAAGATGTTGACTTGGTCATCTTGTTTGGGGGGCAAGCGGTACTCGGCGCCGGGTAATAGTAGGCGGTAAGTGTTTTGATAGGCGGGGACGTGTTTGATACAGTCGATAATTTTGTTGTTGTCGTCCGGATTGACGAGGACGATATTGCTGTGGCGGCCCATCAGTTCGAAATATAGATGGAATTTATGTAAGTCGCCGAATTCGTCGCGTCCGGTTGCGGTGATGCGGATGATTCGGTCATTGTCAATTTGTTCAAAGTCTAATATTTGCGAGCTTTCCAGGTGTTTGCGTAACAACATCGCAAACATTGGCGCTTGTTTTGGGTTATTTGGTTTTTCATCGGTTAAGTGAAGTCGGTAATAGACCGGATGAATTGAGGCATGTAGCCGGTGATTCGTCCGATTGTTGCGCACAATCAGTTGAATTTCCTGCTCATAAGGTTGATATATTTTCGAAATACGGCCACCTACTAATTCTTCTTTTAACTCATTGACCATACTTCGAGTGAAAAAGCCATCAAAAGCCATGCCATCTCCTCCTTTTAAATGTGTTTAGTTGCATCATTTAGTATAGCACAGATGTTCCTGCTTGTTTAATGTTATGTTTTATAACAAATTTCTGAAATTTTTAAAAAAAAATTGCGTCAGGGTTTATGGCGTTTTATAATTAAAAAATAAATTTTTACGCGAAGAATGAAGACAGGAGAATAAAATGACAAATAAATGGTCCAAAGAAACAATCATAGAAGACGCAAGCCTTCATCAAGTTGATTACATCTACTTAGAATTAACGGATTTAAACGGGATATTCCGCCAATTGGAAATACCCGCCCACGAACTGGGGGACGCGTTGGACCAGAAATTGTTAATCGATGGCTCTTCAATCACCGGATTTTCAGCGGTCGAAAACAGCGACCTCAAAATCGTCCCCGACCTTACCACCTGGCAAATCATGTCGGTCGAAGACGGCTTCCAGCTCGCCCGTTTAATCTGCGACGTGTACACAACCGACGGCATTCCATTTTTAGGCAATAGCCGTCAAATATTGAAAGACGTTTTGGAAAATATGGAGGGGATGGGCTTCGATCGATTTAATGTAGGTCTCGAGGCAGAATTCTTTTTACTACCAAAAGACGCATTCGGAAATCCTATTTTAAAAGGCAATGACGAAGGAAATTACATGCATCATGCACCAGACAGCGTCTCGCACCGCTGCCGACGTGAAATTGCGGCGACACTTGAAAGACTCGGTTTCCATATCGAAGCATTGCATCATGAAGTAGCAGCGGGTCAACATGAATTAAGTTGGCGTTACACAGATGCTTTAGACGCGGCGGACAAATTCCAAACCATGAAAGTTGTGACGAAAAGAATTGCCAATAAATATAATTTACACGCTACTTTCATGCCCAAACCTTTGTATAATTCAGCAGGGTCAGGCATGCATTGCAATATGAGTTTGATGAAGGACGGTGTGAATGTCTTTTATGATAGTGCAGCTGAAGATGGTTTATCAAGTGTGGCGAAACAATTTATCTCTGGAATTTTAACGCATTCTGAAAGTTTTACCGCAATTTGTAATCCCACTGTTAATTCATATAAACGCTTAGTGCCGGGTTTTGAAGCACCGGTTTATATCGCTTGGAGTCAAAAGAACCGCTCAACTCTGTTGCGCATCCCATCAACTCAAGGACAAGCGACCCGCATTGAACTGCGAAGCGCTGATCCATCAGCCAACCCCTATTTAGTTTTAGCGGTGGCGTTATCTGCTGGTTTAGATGGTATTGGGCGCGAATTAGCTGAAATTGCACCCATCAATCAAAATATTTATCACATGTCTGCGTCTGAACGAGCGGAGGCTGATGTCCATGAATTACCACACACTTTACTCGATGCCATCCGCAAAATGAAAAGCAACGATTTCGTCTTGAGTGTGTTAGGACCACATTTAACCACACAATTTATTGACCTCAAAACCAGAGAATACTGGAACTACGAAGACCATGTCTCGCAGTGGGAATTGGAACATTATTTGAATAAGTATTAGAGTGTGGATTTTGGAATTTTGTCGGATTTTTGATGTGGATTATCATTTTGAGACGGGAAACGGCGTGAAATGATAATTTTAAGCTGAATTTTATCATTCTGGTGTAAGCGGGAAGTAATCGACGTATTTTATCTTGTTGACTAGAGTGGTATTCTAAGGGTATCAAATATAACGAGGTGCTGTTATGAAATATATTAATTTTAGCCAATTCAAACATTATTATATTCTTAAAGGCGAAGTGCCGTATAAGAATAATTCGAGTGTCCAAGAAATCCTTGATATGCTTGAATACGAGTATAAAATGCCACTTGATCAGTGTGAATCTGTATTTTTTGCACATACCAAAAGTAATAAGAATGAGTTTGCGGTGATTTTTCACGATAGCGAAGGATTAGTGATTATTCGGAAGGTGTTTGATAATGGGCACCTTATTTGGCCAAAAGGTCGCGCAGGAATGATTGAATTGACCGATAAACAACTCGAACTATTTCTATCTGGCTATCCAATCGCTTCATCGATTGGTCATTAAAAAAGCAAGCATAAACCGTGACTTAAAGCGGTTTATGCTTGCTTTTCAGCTTATTTTATTGTATAATATAAATAATATGATTATTAGTATAAAGGAGATGACAGGATGATTTACTCAGTCGAGGAACAAACATTTAAACTAGAAGACGATGAACAAATGGCTGAGAAAGATGCCCTTATTTCTCAACTTATTTCTCGAGCAGAATATGCAGAAGAACAATTGAGATATTGCCTGCGGATGTTATTTGGTCAATCAACTGAAAAAATAAGATACCAAATCGGTACGCTTTTTCCAGAGCCCACTGAAGTGGAAGAAGAAGAATCCATTGAGAACGAAGCTGTTCCTGTTACAGATAAAATGACTTCAAAACCTACTACAAAGAGAAAGAAACAAGCAGGTTACCGTGAAGCGAGTACAGCCAATATGGAGAAAGTCGAACATCATCAAGTTGAAACTGACTGCCAATGTCAACACTGTCATCAAACCATGACTGAAATCGGAAAAAACATTGTTCGCCGGGAAGTTGAGTATATTCCGGCACGGTGTGTTTGTCATGTTTACTATGCCTCTGCGTATAAATGTACTGCCTGTTCTGACGAGAGAGAACAGGCAGTGATTCAGTCTGCGCATGTACCCAAACCATTATTTCAAAAGAGTATGGCGAGCGCATCGGTGGTGGCGAAAGTCATTCATGACAAAGTAGCGCTTGCTTTACCTTACCATCGTCAAGAAAAAGAATGGCGCCGAATTGGCTTTGATGTACCTCGACGTACGCTCGCCAATTGGGGTATTTTGGCGTCTCAACATTATTTGAACAAAGTAAGTCAACGAATCAAAGATTACTTACTTCAAGCAAATAGTATCCACGCGGATGAGACGACCTTTCAAATTTTAAAACGGTCGGATGGTAAGTCTGGTCAAACTAAATCTTATTTTTGGACTTATTGTACCGGCGCCAAAGAAGCGATACCGATTGCTTACTATCAAGCACTTTAACGCGCGAACAAATTCACCCTCAAACTTTATTAGAAGAGTTTGAAGGTAATTTGACGAGCGATGGCTACGCCGCTTACAATAATTTATCCCCTGAAATTGACTGCCAAGGATGTTGGAGTCATGCCAGACGCAAATATGTTGATCTCGATATGAACCATCGAGTGAGAAATAAGGCATTGCGTTATATTAATAAGGTATTTGAACTCGAAAGGAGCTATACCTCAGCTCAATTATCGGTAAAAGAAATTGAGCAGCAGCGGAAAAGTCGATCGCGTCCGATCGTTGAAGAATATTTTGAGTGGCTGGAATCATTACCAGAACAATCCATTGGCCTTCAAAAAGCCATTCAATATTCTTTAAATCAAAAAGAAAAATTAATGACTTTTCTGAATGACGGTCGATTAGAGGCGACCAATAATCGCGCTGAGCGCCATATACGATTTTTAACAATCATTCGAAAGAATGCTTATTTCGCAACCAGTGAACCAGGTGCAGTCGCGTTAGCGGATGGCTTAACCATTATTGAAACAGCCAAAGCGAACCAACTAGATCCGTTAAAATACTTAACCTATCTGTTGGAGAAGCTCTCCCAGTATGATTACCTTACGAATGAAATCATTGATCAATACCTCCCCTGGCTTGACGCGACTAAAAAAGCTATCAACCCCACAACCTAAGCTAAGTATAGCTGAGATTGTGGGGTCTTTAAATACGTCGATTACTTCCCGCTTACATTTTGGTCGCTAAATTGCTCTGAAATGATAATAATCGGCTATATTTTATCATTTCAAGTCATTATTCTGATAATTTTGATAATTCGACTCGGAATTTTGTAGAGGGCAGAGGGGGTTTTCGCATAACTTTTAGATTTATTCAAGTTATGCGACAAAACAGCCTCACAATTTGCATAACTTTTAAATTAACGCAAGTTATCCGACACAGCAGCCTCAAAAATCGCATAACTTTGCTCATTCATAAAGTTATGCAAAATCAACATTCACACGCTCACTTTGGAGTCCAATAAAAAGTCAATTTCATCAGAAATTGACTACCTTTATTAAAAGACGGAGTCGCCTGGCGAGTCCTACACTATTAGCCTTAGAACTAACTACGATTTATGAGTGGTTTGAAATTTATAAAATACATCCGAAATATACTATCCAGAATTTCTGAATAACAGCGAATACTAATCCCATAATAATCGGTGTGAAAATTATGAAGCTCCTCCGAAGGAAAGCGAAAGATGTCCCCGCAGCTTGCAATGAATGTCCAATGTATTGTAAATATGCTTAATAAAACTTTCCAGTATTTCCCAGTTGACTTTAAAATATAATCTTGTTAATATGAATCTAATAATTTGAAAGGAGCCAATGGAATGACTACACGTTTAAACAAAATCAATAATATCTGGCAAAGCTGGCATAGATGAGGTTGTAAACTTGGAAAATTCCATGGATACAGCCGTTTTAGCGAACAGTTGTATCTATGTGGCTTACCATTTTACTACCACATAGTACGTTTACGTTAACAAACTATGTGGTGGTGGATACCGGAACACGCATGGTTTGTGTTCCGGTATTTTTTATATCATCAAATTTAAGTCAATATAAGGAGAATTATTATGAAAAAATTTATTAAAGTATTAATCACTTTTGTCTTCGCTTTAGTAACACTGGCGCCGGCAATAACTTTTGCTCAAGACGATGAGTTAAATGTAGCGATCGTCCAATTAGTATCACATCCTTCCCTCGATGATATCAATGAAGGTATTGTAGAAGGGTTAGCAGAAATTGGTTATGAAGAAGGTAATAATTTAACGATTAATCAGCAAAATTCAGAAGGTGACATGAACTTACTGAATACAATTGCTAATCAAGTAGTGTCTGAAAATCCAGATATTATTTTCGCAATCACAACACCAGTTGCTCAAGCATTCCAAAATGCGACAGATGAAATTCCAATTATGATGGCGGGTGTAACGGACCCAGTGGGGGCTAAATTAGTGGAATCAATCGAAGCGCCGGGTGGTAATATTACGGGGGTTTCTGATGCGATGTCATTAGATGTTCAGTTTGAATTGCTGCAAGAAATTTTACCTGAAGCAACAAAAGTAGGTTTTATGTATTCGACAAATGAAGATAATAGCCAGTTAGAAGTTGAAGCTGCTGCTGCAGCTGCGGAAGAATTAGGCTTTGAAACACAAATCGAAGGTTTATCTTCGGCATTAGATATGCAGATGGTTGGTCAAAACTTAGCAAGTCAAGTAGATGTTATCTTTATTGGTTCAGACAACACAATCGCGAGTTCGTTCGCGACATTATTAGACGCAACCGATGCAGCGAATATTCCTGTCATTACAACGGTCGCGACAATGATTGAACAAGGTGCGTTAGGTGGCGTGGCGATTAACCAGAAACAAATCGGTTTACAAGCAGGTTTACTAGCAAAAGAAATCGTAGATGGTTCTGCGGCGAGTGACATACCTGTCCAGTTTGTTGAAAATCCTGAAACATTAATTAATCCTGATACTGTGGAACGTTTAGGGATTGAGTTGCCGGAGTCAGTGACGGAAAAAGCTATTATGATTGAGGTTGAGTAAGTATGAGTATTTATTTAGGCGCGATAACTGAGGGATTCCTTTGGGGGATCATGGGATTAGGCCTATATATCAGTTTTAGAATTTTAAATTTTGCGGATTTGACGAGTGAGTCATCATTTACATTGGGTGCTGCCATTGCGGTGGCGCTCATGTCGAATGGTGTGAACCCGTTTGTTGCGACAATCGTGGCCGTTTTTGGCGGGATGATTGCTGGATTTATTACCGGATTTTTAACGACTGTTTTTGAAATTCCGGGATTACTTTCGAGTATTATTACGATGACGGGGCTTTATTCGATGAATTTACGGATTATGGGCAAACCGAATTCAAGTTTTAGAGGGACGGAGACGATTTTTTCACAATTGGAAGATTTTTTCAGTTCTGAATTATTATTAGACGCGGTAGTTGGTGTATTTTTCGTTGGCTTAATTATTCTATTTTTAAACTATTTCTTTAAAACAGATTTTGGTCAAGCTATTATTGCAACGGGAGATAACGCCGTTATGGCAATGTCTTTAGGGATTAAAACGAAATCGATGAGCCGGATCGCATTGATGTTAGCCAATGGTTTAATCGCTTTAAGTGGGGCGTTGATTGCGCAAAATAATGGCTTTAGTGACGTTTCAATGGGGACAGGGACAGTTGTTGTGGCGATGGCATCGATTGTTATTGGTGAAGTGTTGATTCGTAAGGAATTATCATTGAGCAGCCGTTTATTATCAATTGTTTTAGGAGCGATTATTTATCGTTTAATTTTAGTTTTTGTACTGCGTTTAGGATTAAATCCAAACGACTTCAAATTAATTTCAGCACTCGTTTTAGCGGTATTCTTAGTCTTTCCAAAAGTATCAGCATTTTTCCAAGAACGCCGTCAAAAGACAAATAATGGATTGGGAGGTTTATAATGGCACAATTACAATTAAAACACGTCAATAAAACTTTCCACCGTAAAACTGGCGAAGCGGTCCATGTTTTAAATGATATTAATTTAGAAGTGGAAAAAGGCGAAGTCATTGCGATTATCGGAACAAATGGGGCTGGGAAATCGACTTTACTAAACGCCTTAGCGGGCAGTATTAAAGTTGATTCTGGTGAGATTTTACTGGCAGATAAACCGATGCAAAATTTAGATCAAGTAGAAGCGGCTAAATATATCGGACGCGTTTTCCAAGACCCCGCCATGGGTACGGCACCGCGGATGACGGTTTTTGAAAACTTAATGCTTGCCAAAAAACGCGGCGAATTCCGTGGTTTTGGAAAGTCATTAACCGGCGATAATTTCAAAGAAATGCAAGAATATGTGAGTCAATTTCATTTGAATCTAGAAAATCGTTTAGAAATTCCAATTGAAAACTTGTCCGGCGGTCAGCGCCAAATCATCTCTCTCTTGATGGCGACGATGCAGCAACCTGAATTGTTACTTCTCGACGAGCACACGGCCGCATTAGACCCGCGTACCGCGAACCAAGTAATGACGACGACGCAAGAAATGGTTCGAGACAAAGAACTAACTACGATCATGATTACGCATCATCTCCAAGATGCCTTAACATATAGTGAGCGCATCATTTTAATGCATCAAGGTCAAATCAAAAAAATCTATGGTCAAGAAGATATTAAAAATCTTCGATCTGGGGATTTATATCAATATATGGAAGAAATTGTTTTACAATAATACGGTAACAGCAGTCTGGCCTCGGTCAGGCTGTTTTTTTGTGGGGTGTTTAGTTTCGAGGTTGGTTGTTGGATTATCAAAATTATGTTGAGCACACTGTGAAATGATAATAAACAGCCGAAAATTATCATTTCAACTGAATTTCAGCTGCAAAATGATAATCCACGATAATTTGGCGACTTTATTTTCTTAACTAATGGGTTAGCGCTGAGTAAAGAAAACGTTTGCTCCAATATTTTCTCAACGAGCCCTATTTGTTTCCGTTAAGAAAACTTTCATCTTCTAAACTTACAGTGGGATTCAAAGAGTGGTCAATTTCTCCAGAAATTGACCACCTTCTCAAAACGAAGCTTTTAAGCCGCAAGCTAAAAGCCTCTTCACGAAAACAAGCGGTGAGAGTCGCGGGGCGACTCTTCTTTATGATTCCAGTTTGTACAAAGATCGGGGGTGTTGGATTATCAAAATTTTTGTCAATGCGGTTTGAAATGATAATTTTAAGCCAAATTTTATCAAAATTATGTTGAGTACGCTGTGAAATGATAATCCTCGATACTATAACGGCCTGTAAACTGAACCCAGTCACAGGAATCCCATTCCATAGCCGAAATAGCATCGGAGTTGCCCCCCAAATCCCCTAAACCACATTCTCAGAAAAATGTGAGAATTTAATGAGTGAATTTACATATAATTTACAATTTACTGGTATAATAAAGTTAGAATGAAAACACTTGCAACATAGGAAGAGGAGGCGTTTTTTGTGATAGGTAAATATCGATTTTCTACGCTACTTAAGTTACTCGTCGCAGTCGTTGCTGTTGTCTTTTTAGCCGCTTGTGGGGAAAGTTCCGAGTCGGAAAGTTCCGCAAATAATTCTCAGTATGATTTTGTCGCAGGTCAAGAAAGTGACATCCAGCTCACGATTGTGGCGGGATCTGAGAATGAAATTTTAGAACCGATGTTAACGCAATATGCCGAGGAGCAAGATATCGGCATCGCTGTCGACTATTTAGGGTCATTGGATATTATGCGTTTATTACAGTCGGGAGAGGTAGGGTATGATGCTGTTTGGCCAGCATCTACGATTTGGTTGACGGTTGGGGACGATCATAGTCTCCTCAAACATGCCCAATCGACGTCACTGACTCCGATTATTTTCGGCGTGAAGCAGTCACTCGCCGAAGAGTTGGGCTTTACTGAAGGGGATGTTTATACTGAAGATATCATTCAAGCTATTAACGACGGCGAATTAAAGTTCGCGATGACATCCGCAACCCAGTCCAATTCAGGTGCGTCGGCTTATTTAGGCTTCCTGACAGCACTTGCCGGTGGGGACGGGACGCTGACGGAAGAAACTTTAGCTGACGAACAAGTTCAACAGGCGATTACGGAATTATTATCGGGCGTTGAGCGGTCGTCCGGTTCGTCAAATTGGCTGGTCGATTTATTTGTAACCGGTAATTATGATGCGATGGTGAACTACGAAACGCTGATTATCCAAGCCAACCAGCAACTTGCCGATCAAGGGAAGGAAGAATTATACGCCGTTTACCCGGTGGACGGGCTTTCGATGGCCGATTCGCCGCTGGCTTATGTTGATAACGGCGAAGAGAGTGACGCGGAACAAGAGGAAACTTTCCTCGCCTTCCAAGAATTTTTACTGAGTGATGAAACGCAAGACTTTATCGAACAAACCGGTCGTCGCTCTGCCATGGGGACGGTCCGAGACAGTAATCGTCAAGTATTTGACGCGTCGCTTGGTTTCGACTTAGACACTGTCATTAATCCGATTCGCTTCCCAAGTGCGGCCGTCATCCAACAGTCACTCAATTTATACCAAACGCAATTTAAGAAACCAGCATTAACCGTCTATGTCCTCGACTATTCTGGCTCGATGTCAGGTGACGGGATTGAACAAATGCAGGCGGCACTGGAACAAGTGCTGGTCCCTGAAAACGCCGAACAACACTTACTACTCGGCACCAATCAGGATAAAACCCATGTCGTCCCGTTCGAAGACGGCGTCATGGACATCCTTGACGCGAGTGGAAATAGCCAGGAAATGACCACTTTATATGAGGAAGTGATGGAAATTGATTCGGGTGGGGGAACTGCGATGTATGAAGGTATTGACGCGGCGTTAACACTACTCGACCAAGAATATGGCGCAGATTTAGCAAATTATACACCAGCCATTGTTGTTTTAACGGATGGCCGACCAAATGGCGCCATGAATTTTGATGATTTGGAAGCACGCTATCAAGAAATGGGCCGCGATATTCCCATCTTCTCGATTTTATTCGCTAGCTCCGAAGAAGAGAAAATGGAAGAATTAGCCAATTTAACCAATGCCCGTGTCTTTGATGGGCGTGGGGATTTAATTAATGCATTTAAACAAGTGAAGGGGTATAACTAAGATGGGTAAGGAAACACGTCAAACGCTACTTGCTTTAATTGCGGCCATTTTAGTTTTTCTTGTTTTATTCTTCGCTTTAGAGTGGCAAGTTATTATGTCGGTTTTAGTTTCAGTGGGTATTTACTTTGCAGTTTATTATTTAACGTCGCCGATTTTAAAAATTGGAGATATTGAACTGGAAAGCATTAAAAATGGTGAGGAAATTAAGGCGCTTTATGACCAGAGTACCGCCGAAGTGCGCCAAATGGAAGGGTCCATTGATGTTCTAGAGCAGAGTTCGGTTAAAGAACAAGCGATTGAATTGGTTGGGACAAGTTGGGATATTTTAAAATATCTAGAAGGCCATCCGAGTGACATTTCGCAGTCAAGGCACTTTTTAACTTATTATTTCCCAACCGCCAATAAAATTATAAAAAATTATATTCGTTTGAAGGTCGCAAATATATCCAGTCATAAATTAGTCGAGGTTCAAGAAAAAACAACGGAGTCTCTCGATTTATTGAATGATTTATTTGCTAAACAAAGAGATTCTTATCATAAAGATATTTTACTGGATTTAGAAGTGGAATCAGAGTTACTGGAAAACACCCTTAAATTAGGAGGTGGAGAGATTAATGAAAAGTAGACGTATCGGACTAGTTATTTTGATCGCAGTGATCGCCATTGTCGTGGGCTATACCTTCCTCCGGCCTGACCCAATACCTGAGGTGGCTATTACCGGGAAGTTGGGCGGCGAGAAAATCGGTTTATATGAAAATCCGGAGTTTCAGGAGATTTTGGAGGAAAAGTATGGTTTAACGATGGATTACCGAAAAGCTGGCTCCTTCGATATGGTGACTGATAGCTTGGACGGGCAGGATTATTTATTTCCGTCGAGTCAATTGGCGTTAGAGGCTTTTAATCAAAGTGGTAATAGTTCTTACCGTGATGAAATTATTTTCAATACGCCGATTGTCTTGTATTCGTATCAAGTGATTGTGGATGCTTTGGAACAGGAAGGGATTGTTTCAAACCGGGAAGGTAGTTATTATGTTGATATGCCAGCATTAGCTGAGGCGATTGTTGAAGAAAAGCAGTGGCAAGATATTGGTTTAAACCAATTTTATGGCAATATTTTAGTTGATACAACAGACCCTTCGGCTTCTAACTCGGGGCATATGTTCTTAGGGTTATTGGCGAATGCCTTGAATGACAATCGAGTCGTTTCACAAGGGGACGTAGAGGCATTACTACCGGATATTCAAAAGATTTATAATTCGATTGGTTTCATGAATACGTCGTCTGCAGATATGTTTAAGCAATTCCTAACTTTAGGTGTGGGACAGTATAAAATTGTCGCAGGGTATGAAAGTCAGTTATTAGAGTTCTCTGTGCAGGAACCTGAAACGTACGCTAGTATCAAAGATGACGTTGTCATACTTTACCCAGAGCCGACGGTTTGGTCGAGTCATATTTTTATTGCGGTGAATGAGGATGCGGATGTGGCGATTGATGCGTTGTTAGATGAACAGATTCAAGAGATTTCTTGGAAGGATCATGGTTACCGGACGATTGTGGCGAATTCGGGGGCGGCGGATCAGTTTGATGTGCCTGGTTTGGCTCAGCAGGTGACGCAGATTATGAATATGCCGGATTATCAGGTGATGACGCAGTTGGTGGATGGTATTCAATAATACGGAGGTATATGATGGCTGATAATAAGAATCAAATTACACTGGACTCTCTGTTAAGCTCACAAAATAGTACGACGACGAAGCCGATTGAAGTGAAAGAAGAAGAAATGATTGCCGAAATTGAGCGCAATGTGCAGACGTTAACACCCGAAGAGCGTCAGCGTGTTGATGAGATTAAAAATAATTTGAACATGCAAGATACACAGCAGATGTCGATTTATGGGTCGAATGCGCAGAAAAATATTGCGAAATTTTCGGATCAAATTTTATCAGAAGTGCGTTCCAAAGATGTGGGTGAAGTGGGCGACTTGATGGCTGATTTGATGGTGAAAGTGAAAGATATGGATTTTGATGAGGTAACAAATTCGGGCAGTTTTTGGGATAAGTTGCCTTTCGTTAAAAATACGAAAAATCAAATTGAGCGCTATATGGCCAAATATGATGTGATGCAGTCGCAAATTGATAAAATTCAAGCGCAGTTAGAGTCTTCAAGAATGATGTTACTGAAAGATATTGGGACTTTTGATAAATTGTATGAGCAAAATGTAGACTATTTCCAGGAGCTGCAGTTGTATATTGTAGCGGGCGAGGAGAAAATCCGTGAGATGCGTGAGGAAGTGATTCCAGAATTGTTTAAGCAAGCTCAGGGTTCTGATGATGCGATGGCGATGCAAGTGGTGAAGGACTTTGAGGACGGGATTAAACGTTTTGAAAAGCGTATTTTTGATATGAAGACTTCTAAAACGATTGCGATTCAGACGGCACCGCAAATTAAATTGATTCAAAATAATGATAAATCATTGGTTGATAAGGTGACGGATGCGGTGAATAATGTGATTCCTTTATGGAAGTCGCAAGTCGTGATTGCTTTGGGGTTAAATCGTCAAGGGCAAGTGTTGGAGATGCAGAAGAATGTGTCGGATACAACAAATGAGTTGTTGAAGCGTAATGCGGAGAAGTTGCAGCAGAATACGATTGAGACGGCGAAAGAAGTTGAGCGATCGACGGTTGATATTGAGACGATTAAAGAGGTTAATCAGCGTTTGATTAATACAATCGAGGAGACAATTACGATACAAAACAATGCTAAGAAGGCGCGTGCTTCGGCTGAGGTTGAGTTGATGAAAGTGGAAAGTGATCTCAAACAAGCGATTATGAAGGGGATTAATGCGTGAGGTTGATTAGTTTAATTTGAGTTGTTGATATAGATTTATGAGATGAGATGGGTTGGTTGTGGAGATTGGTGAGTGGCTTTAATTTATGTTGGCGTTTTTTTATATAGGAGGCTTTAGGCTCGGCCTAAAGCTTTTTTTGGTGAGGAGGATGTCAATTTCTGGGAAATTGACTGCTTTGATTAAGCGAATTTTAGTTGGATTATCATTTCATAAGCCACAACTCGGTGAAATGATAATTTTAAGCTAAATTTTATCAGTTCACGAAGTTTTGTGTGTCAAAATGATAATTTTGGGCTGTTTTTTATCATTTCAAGTCATTAATTGAGTCATTTTGATAATTCCACGCGCCCCGTCATATGTAAACAGGTCTTCTAGCAGCTTATTAGACTAAACATAATCCAATATAGAAACAACAAATATGCGCGGCTCACTAATCAACCATAGTTTTACCAACCCAATATAAACTGCGGGATTTAATCCAGTCAATTTCTTCAGAAATTGGCTTCCGCTTTTTAAACAGGAGACTTTTCGACTCCAGGCGAAAAGGACAAACTATATAAAGAGGCTTTTCGTTTGCCGAAAAGCGACATCATATTTGTAAGAGATAGAGTCACTGGTAGCAGTTGTTAAATTAGAGCGGTTTTCAATACAAACGGCTAAAAGCTGACTAGTGAAAAATATAGACCAAAACTTTTCAGTATTTAAGATAATTCAGATAGCAATGAAAACTATTTGGATAAAATTTTCAGTATCAGACCAGTTCTCTAAAATACTAAAAACTCCAACTAATAATCAACAAATTCAACTCCTATTATTTATCGAAAAAGACAAAACTTAAACTTATACCCAAAAAACACGCTGGTTCCAATCGAGGAATCAGCGTGTTTTGTTTACAGTATTTATCTTTATCACTTTATGGGATAATCGATTTTGAATAGGCTGAAGGTGTCATGCCGAATTCATTTTTAAAGGCGCGTGAGAAGTATTGGATGGTACCAAAGTTTAACTTTTCTGCGATTTCTGTGAGCGACAGAGTTGATTCTCGGATTAATTGCTTGCTGCGGTTTAATCTGAGTGAATTGATATATTGTTTTGGTGTTTGTTCCAAGTAAGTTTGGAAGAGGTTTTGAATCGTTGATCTTGAGATATCAAATTTATCCGATAATTCACTTACTTTAACATCACCTTCAATATTTTGATCAATATATTGGATGATATCTTGGAAGAGTTGGTCATCTTGATTCATACGCATTGATGTTGAGGGTAATTTATTATTTAAGGCATCTGGGTTTTCAGCTGCATTCGCATCCAATAAATCAATCAAAAACCCTTGGAAGTGATTGATGATTTTATCACTGAATAAATTTTCCATTTGCGTTGATAATTGCGATAAGTCTACCAGTTCAACAAACTCCATTAAATGACGCAATACGCGCTGTGATAATTGGAGTGGTTCTTGTAAGAAATGATGGGGTAAATTTTCAACAGAGAAATAAATGGTCAACATCCGAGCCGGGTGTAGTTGATTACATTGAATCTCATAACTTGATTTTGGTCCAACAATCATACATGTATTTTCAGTTAACACTTCAGTTTGGTCATTTATCTTAATGTCGATTTGGTTTTGGTCAACGATGATTAAACGGTAGTCCTCACTTGTTGTTAATTTTAAATCGTCTCCAGCCATTAATTCGGTACTGGTCATTGTGTACATCTGATTTATGACAAATAAAGGTTGGACTTGTGGATTGACAATTTCTTTGTAAGTAGGGAAGAGATTTGGTTTTGCAGGTCCAAATGGTGTTAAGTTAATATGACAGATATTCGCCAAAGCGATAATATTAAAGTACATATTTTCAGGTAAGATAACATTTTCAGTCAGTACATGATATTGATATCTTGCTGCGTTCATTGGATTATCCGTCGTAATAAGTAAACCTAAGCCACTAATAGAAGCGATATGTACTTGTTGTTTAAATTGGAATAATGTCTCAGTTGAGTTTTTATTTATAACTAAAGTTTGACGATGACGATTGAATTTACTAGGAAAGACAAATTCCTTATCGAAATGCGTTTGACTTGTTAGTTTAGAAGTTGTTGCGAACATGATGAATCCTTTCTTGTCATTTTTAAAAATGCATGTATCTTTTTTATTTATTATAACCTATTTTTATTAAAAGTACATGAGATTTATCAAATAGTTATAAAAATTGTGTTTTATGGTTGCATTATGTATGATATTCGTTAGAATATAGTGACTATAAATAGAAAAAGGGAGGCTACTATGTCTGGAATTGCACTAGGTTTAGTGGATGACCAATTTATACACGGCGAAATTGGCCTAAGATGGTGTGCTGTGACTGATGCTGAGTTAGTTATCATAATTAATGATGAGTTAGCAAAAGATAAATTAAAACAAGGTTTGATGGATATGCAAATTATCGATACAATCATCCCGCGCTATTATTCAATTGAAACCGCCATTAATAAATTGCCGGTAATTAATCAAAAAGATAAAAAATCAATTGTTATTTTTGATACGATGGAAGCTTTGTATAGCGTCGTTGATGCAGGAGTAAAATTAAATAATATTATTATTAGTAGTGTGCCTGCAGCTTTGGGAAGAAGAATGATTAATCACTCTGTTGCCTTGTCAGAAGCAGAAATTAAACGTTTGAGTGATATTGAAGGCAATGGGAACCGAATTTTTATTAGTTCAGACCCAGATACCCGAAACATTCCTTTAGATGAAATATATAATTTAACCAATTAAAACGCATTTTCGAATGCGTTTTTTCTTATTTTTACAGTTAACACGGACATTCACGATTTAAAATGAAAATTTAATGTGAATTATGATTCTGAATGAAGTTAAATATGCTATAATTTATTCATTAAGGTAATGATAGGAAGTGTTCGATTGAAACACACAAAAAGGCCTTTTTCAAAAAAGTCTAATCTTATTTCAATTATCATTGTTTTATTACTGGTTTTATTTTTCCCGGAATTTTTTGATAATAATAACAGTAACCAACACATTGATAATGAAGAAATTGCGGAAATTTCAAATGAATTTAATGGGCATAACCCAGACGTATTACCACAATTAACTTTGATGCCTATTGAGGTGGATGAAGTGGTCGATGGTGATACCATTCGCGCAACGCTATTTGGTGAAAAAGTCAATATTCGTTATTTAATGGTAAATACACCGGAAGTCGATCACGATAACCCGAATGCGAGTGAACCCTATGCTGAAGAAGCGAAAGCGTTGAATCAGTCACTATTAGATAGTGCAGATCAAGTTTACCTTGAATTGGATCTGGGGCCAGCAACAGATAATTACGACCGTATTTTAGGTTATGTTTATGCCGACGATACTTTTGTATTGGAAGAAATCGTTGCGAGTGGATTAGGTACTGTGAGGTATGTGAATCCACCAAATAATTCATATGAAAACCAATTAAGAAATGCTGAAGATGAAGCAAGAGCCGAATCGATAAATTTATGGAAATAGAGGGATTTTAATGCAGAATATTAATAAAGTTTTAATTGCGAACCGTGGTGAAATTGCGATTCGTATTATCCGTGCGTGTCAAGAATTAGGAATTAGTACGGTAGCTATTTATGCCAATGAAGATATTGGTGCATTGCACCGTCAAAAAGCGGACGAGTCATATTTAATTGGCGCGGATAAAGGACCAGTTGAAGCTTATTTAGATATTGAAGGAATTATTCGTTTAGCGAAACAAAAAGACGTTGACGCGATTCACCCAGGTTATGGATTCCTATCTGAAAACCGTGAATTTGCCCGTCGTTGTGCCGAAGAAGGAATTAAATTTATTGGTCCTGAACTTCGTCACTTAGAAATGTTCGGGGATAAAACAAGTGCCCGTGAAACAGCAATGGATGCTGGTTTACCAGTTGTTCCAGGTAGTGACGGGACAATTGATAGCTACGAGGAATTAGAAGCATTCGTTCAAGAATCTGGACTACCCATTATGGTTAAAGCTGTAAATGGTGGTGGTGGTAAAGGAATGCGTGTCGTTCGTGACATGGATGCACTCGAAGAAAGCTATAATTTAGCAAAATCTGAAGCGAAAACGTCATTTGGTGATGATTCAATTTACGCGGAGCGTTATGTTGAACAACCAAAACATATCGAAGTTCAAATTTTAGGGGACGAACATGGAAATATCGTTCACTTATATGAACGTGACTGCTCTATTCAACGTCGTCATCAAAAAGTAGTTGAAGTTGCGCCGTCATTTAGTCTTTCAGACGAAATGCGAAAAAAATTAACAGACGCTTCACTACAATTAGCTAACCATATCAGTTATGTTAACGCGGGTACGGTTGAATATTTAGTATCAGGCGACGAGTTCTTCTTTATTGAAGTAAACCCACGTGTTCAAGTTGAACATACTATTACTGAATTAGTAACGGGTGTCGATATTGTTAAATCTCAAATTTTAATTGCCGATGGTGAAAGTTTATTTGGCGAAGAAATTGGGATGCCAGAACAAGATAAAATCCCGGTGAATGGCTATGCAATCCAAAGTCGTGTGACCACAGAAAATCCAGCCAATGACTTTGCGCCTGATTCAGGTACAATCGTTGGTTACCACTCACCTGGTGGTGCCGGAATTCGTCTAGACGCTGGGGATGCGTATGGTGGAGGGGTTATTTCACCTTACTACGATTCATTATTGGTAAAAATTTCAACTTACGCTCAAACAAAACGTGGTGCCATTGAGAAAATGCGCCGTGCTTTAGGTGAAACGCGTATTGTTGGGTTAAAAACAAATATTCGTTACTTATTAAATATTATCGAAAACGAAGATTTCCAATCAGGAAATTATGATACAACATTTATCGATTCACATTTAGATTTATTTAACTTCTTAGAGCCACGTAACCGTGGTACAAAAGTACTGCATTATATTGCCAATGTGACTGTTAATGGCTTCCCAGGCGTTAATGTTGATAAAAAGCCTGACTTTGCGCCACGTCAAATTCCAGAAATTGTCGGTCACGATTACCGTTTTCACGCTGAATCTGCCAACACGCATGGGAAAAAGTGGGACCAAGTTAAACGTGAGCACCGTACTTTTAAACAAATATTAGACCAAGAAGGTCCAGAAGCAGTAGTGAGCCGTGTGAAAGAGTCGAAAGATGCGTTAATTACGGACACAACTTTACGTGACGCGCATCAATCCGTGTTAACGACACGCTTACGTACGAACGATATGCTACAAGTGGCACCGTTTATGAATGAACAATTAAGTGACTACTTCTCGTTTGAGATGTGGGGTGGGGCAACTTATGATGTGGCGTACAATTTCTTGAAAGAAAGCCCATGGGATCGTCTACGCGACTTGCGTACAGCGATGCCGGATGTGATGTTCCAAATGTTACTACGTGCGTCAAATGCGGTTGGTTACTCAAACTATCCAGATAATGTCATCGAGCGTTTCATCAAACAAGCAGCGGTTGAAGGAATTGATGTTTTCCGAATTTTCGATTCATTAAACTGGGTTGAATCAATGAAATTCCCAATCGAAGTGGCATTAAAAACTGGCAAGTTAGTCGAAGGAACGATTTGTTATACGGGAGATATTTTAAATCCAGATCGCTCGTCAGTTTATACACTTGATTACTATGTCAATTTAGCTAAAGAAATCGAAGCGTTAGGCGTGCATACACTAGCAATCAAAGACATGTCAGGTATTTTAAAACCAGAAGCTGCTTACCAATTAATTACTGCGTTGAAAAAAGAAATTACAATTCCAATTCACTTACACACGCATGACACAGCAAGTAACGGAATCACAACTTACTCACGTGCCATCGATGCTGGTGTAGACATTGTTGATACGGCGAATGCAGCTTTTTCAGGCCAAAACTCACAGCCTGACGCCAACGCTTTATACTATGCCCGCCAAGGAACGGACCGCAATATTAGTGTCAACTTAGAAGCCAACGACGCATTAGCGGAGTACTTCAAGCAAACACGTCAATATTACGCGCCATTCGAAAGTGATTTAACAACCACTTGGACGAAAGTATACGACTACGAAATGCCGGGTGGTCAATATAGTAACTTACGCCTTCAAGCGAATTCTGTCGGCCTAGGGGATCGTTATGATGATGTTCTGTCAATGTATCATAGAGTGAACTTACTGTTTGGTGACATTGTTAAAGTGACGCCTTCTTCAAAAGTAGTTGGGGACATGGCAATTTTCATGGTTCAAAACGATCTAGATGAACAATCAGTAATTGAAAAAGGACAACAATTAGACTTCCCTGATTCAGTAGTTGGTTTCTTTAGAGGTGATATCGGACAACCTGCAGGTGGTATGAATAAAGAATTACAAAAAGTAGTTCTTAAAGATATCGAACCAATCACACAACGTCCTGGTAACTTAATGCCAGATTATGACTTTAATCAAGGTGCTGAAGAAATTGAAGATTTAGTTTATGATGAAGTGAATGAACGTCACTTAATTAGTAATGCTTTATATCCAAAAGTATTCAAAGAATACTTAGCCTTCGTTGAAGATTACGGAAAAGTAGATATTATCGAAACACCAACATTCTTCTATGGTATGGATCCACATGAGAAAATCATTGTGTCTCTAGAACCAGGTAAAAACTTATGGATTGAATTAACAAGTATTGGTGAATTAGACTATGAAGGTTACCGTACTGTTTACTTCAAATTGAATGGTATTCCGGAAGCGGTTCGTATCCAAGATATGAATGCGGACACTTTAGTGGTTGCCCGTCGTAAAGCAGATAAAGCCAACAACAACCACATCGGAGCACAAATGCCGGGTAATGTTTTCAAGGTAGATGTTAAAGCGGGTGAAACAGTGAAACAAAACCAAGTGCTAATGATTACTGAAGCAATGAAAATGGAAACAGCAATCCGTGCACCTAAAGATGGTGTGATTCGTGATGTTTACGCCAATGTTGGCGAACATATTGATACTGGAGATTTATTAATCGAGTTTGAAGACTAAGAGGTAAATCATGAAATTAATGAAAAAGACAACTAGCACACTATTTTGTGCACTTATCTTAATGAGTTCATTTTTAACCATTAATGCGCAAGACGATGTTCAACGCGTGACGATTCGGTCTGTCGGGGACATTTTAGTCCACGACACCGTATTTAATGATGCTTGGAATGGCGAAGCATATGACTTTACCAAACAATTTGAAGCGGTCAAACCCTATATGGAAAATGCGGACATTACGACCGCTAACCTAGAAGTGATCGCAGCGGGTGAATTAACGGGACCACTGACTTATCCCTCATTCAGTTCACCGCCGGAAATTATCGATGCTTTAAAAGATGCTGGGGTTGATATTGTCACAAATGCGACGAATCATACGCTGGATCATGGTGCGGCGGGTGCGCATGAGTCGATTGACCAACTTCAAGCGCGCGACATGATGTATGTTGGAAGTTATGAGAGTTGGGATGACTACAACGATCTGCGCATCATCGAGAAAAATGGTCTGAAAGTTGGTTTCTTATCTTACAGTTATGGAGCTAACGGGAACCCGATTCCTAGCGATGAGCCTTATCTATTAACCTTAATTGACCCGGAGTTAATTCGTTTAGAGACCGAACTTCTGGCTTCCCAAACCGATGTTGCGGTAGTAAATGTTCATGTCGGTGAAGAATATGAACTTTACCCGAATGAATATCAGCGCGAAATCGTGAATATTATCCGCGACGCCGGCGCAAATATGTATCTAGGTGGCCATCCGCATGTCTTGCAGCCGCTTGATTACTTTAGCCCAGGCCAAGGGGCAATTTACTCACATGGTAATTTCCTGCACGGCCAAGCTCAATTAGAAACAAAAATTAGTGGCATTTTCGAATATACTTTTGCCAAACATCCTGGATCCGACGATGTTGTCCTCGAGAAAATGCGCATGATGCCAACTTACACTTACGGCTATCCTGAGCATGTCGAGCATGGCGTCGTGCCTTTGGCCGACGCTGGTGAATACGGCATCGACAGCGACAGTATCTTCGCCGAGCTCCGCGAACGCCTAACTTACTACACCAACCACGTCGAAATTGTGGAGTATTTAGACTAGGGGAAAGTATGGTATAGAATTTATAAAATAGTAAGACCGCTTCAGATTGCGAATTGATTTCGTAAGCTGAGGCGGTCTTTTTTGGGTGTTAGTTAAATGACGCATTGTGTTCGTATAACAACTTTTGTTTCTGGATTGAGTTATTATACAACCGTATAACCTCTCTGTTTTTATTTGAAAGAAGTTATATGTTTTGGGAGATTCGTATAACAACTCCTATTTCTAGATCGAGTTATTATACGAACGTTTAACGTCGCCAATTTTATTTGCGATTTTTTATACAAATATTGAATCCAAATTAAGTAAACTAATAAAAGCATTAAATGAGAGTCCATGAAAGACATAAATCTCTGTGATCATGAATAACAATGCAGGCATTTAATAAAATAACCCAATTTTCATCTCCTTGCTCTTTCCTCTTTTATCTTTAATGGCGCTTTTAGCTAATAACTTATAAGGCTCGATTTAACATTTGCTTTTGTAATAAATTATGACTTTCATATTAGATTATAAAGGGGAATCAAATATGAAGAATTAAGATTAAGAAATAAATATTTCTTTTATATAATCTGAAAAGTTCATATCAAAAAAATGTAGTGATATAAAATCTAAAATAAATTTTAGTAAAATACCTAAAATAAAAAACATAATGAGTCGTTTATTTTTCGTTTCCATATGTAATCGCTTCCTTTTTGTATTGTTATCAAAATTATATCAATAGTTGAGGTGGTAAGCAAAATTATAACTTTTTGAAAAGGACTTTTGTTTCTATATCAGCATTCACTTTAGTGGTTAATTGGTTTGGATTTACTTCTTAAGTAAAAAAATGTTGGGATCGATGATACTTATGTGCCTGTTGAGCCAGATTGTGTAATCAGTCATCTAATAAAATAACCAAACTTTCATCTTCTTGCTCCCTATGGAATCAAAAGGAAAGAGTCGCCAAGCGACTCCACCTTTTTTATCTTAATGTCGCTTTTAGCCTGCGGCCTAAAAGCATCCTCCTACATAATGGCGTCAATTTCTGATGAAATTGACCTCTTCATTGCCCAGAGTTTGTTGTGGGATGGTGAGTCTGTTTAATCTTGGAGCCATTATCATTTCAAATAGAAATATGCTTTGAAATGATAAAAAACAGCTCAAAATTATCATTTTGAATGGAAATGACAGCTCGAAATTATCATTTTGAAAGGAAATGCGCTCTGAAATGATAAAATTCGGCATAAAATTATCATTTCAATCCGTTTTGCCGTTTGAAATGATATTCCGCCTCAATTTGGAACTGTTCTAAATTGACGCCCATAATTTCCCAAAATAACCCAAAACTACAAACCCCGTCAAATCAACATTCCTCCCACCAACACCAAAAATATTTAAAATAATTGACGATTTTTTTCAACTTTTCGAAAAAAATGTTTATTTATATAGTGGAGGTGGAAGTAAATGAAACGATTAAAAATGATATTTTCTATTGGGATGCTGTTTAATTTATTAAGTCAACAAATCATGGTGCCGATTCAAGCAAGTGAGGGCGGGATAGAAGCACCGGAGCCTTATATGGTGTCGAAATTTATTACGATGGTGCCTTTGGACCGGGATTATTCGATTCAATTGATTCAGGATGCGTTTAATTATCAGTCAACGAGCGAGCAAAATCTCTCGGAACAAGAGTCGATTATTCATCAACTCACCGTAATCGCGGAAGAATATGAGCGTATCAATCAAGAAATTGCGCAAACAGAATCAGGTGAACAAGACTCACTCACGGCCGCGAACGCCGAATTGGAATATGTCATCGAAGTGCTATACGAGCAGGCCATCTATGACTATGAAGGCTTCAGCGAAATGTCGGCGGAGGACCAATTTCTCCTCATCAGTGAAAATGAGTCGGTACTCGAGTGGCAACAATATATCAATGACCTGACCGCTTACCTCAATGAACTCATCGTTTACCAAGCGGACCTCGAGGGGCAATACAGTCAGCTAGAATATGACCTCGAAATAATGCAACAAGAAGTGGGGAGCGAATATATCGACGAGCAGGAACTCAACCAGAGCCTGCTGTACCCCTATTCGGAGGACTATCTCAGTCCAGATACCATACTTTTAAATAAGGAAACGACCCTCGACGATTTCCACATGCAGCTCAATAGCTATCTCGACCAGATTGTGCCGGATGCTTACAGGAAGGTATCGTTTGATCAAATTTATGAGATATTTAAGTTACAAATCGACCCGTCGCAATTGGAGGCAATCACGGCGAGTAAAACTCCGATTCAATTAGATGCAGATACGTTGCATTACTATAGCTACGCGCATGAGTTGTCGCTTCAGGATATTGAAACGGTGGCGCAGTTTGGGTTGGATGATTTTTATTTGAATGAGGATATGGCGCAGTATTTAAGTATTTATCAGGATGTGATTCAAACCAAAGAAGATCAGTTTAGTTATTTTAAATCAATTAACCAAGGGGCGTTTGATTTATTGCAGTCGCAATGGGTGACGTATTTGAATCAGGGGGCGCTAGTTGATGCGGGGACTTTTGAAAAGGTCCAAAATTTACAAAACAAATACCAAGTGAAATTAGTCTTTTTTGATGATGCGTCCAATACTTGGGTGGCGAATACGACGGGGACGAGTGGTTATTTTGACGAGTACTTTTCAAAAACATTTGATGAGTTGGAGTATGGTGGTAAGGGGCAAGTGGTGGATGATCTAGATTTTGAAGAAGTCACAGACGACAATATAATAGAAGAAACGGATCAAGAAAAGCCGTCGATGTTGAATAGTATCAAGGACAAACTAGTTGACCAGCCGCAAACAACAAGTTCGAAAAGTTCATTACCCAAGCCAAGTACCACACCAAAACTTGAAAAGAATCCTAAAGCATCGAGTTCGTCGTCTGATAAAGAGACGAAAGCATCCAGTTTACCAAGTACGGGTGAATCGAATTGGGTGACTTATTTAGCGGTTGGTTTAGGTGTAGTCGGTGGATTGTTATTAATTTATAATCGCTATTTGCGTTATCAGGAACAAAAAAAGTACCGTGAAACGAAATTAGATTAATTTTGGTGAAAGCGTGTTATACTATTTTTATGAGGTGATATAAAATGAGAAAAACATTTGAAGAAAATACAGCAAACTTTACACGAATTGATGCCCAAGACGCTAAAGCGCGTTTAGAACAGGATCAAGGAACGATTGTTTTTATTGGACGCCCAACATGCGGCTTCTGCCGTAAATTTGTGGGGACTTTAGATGAAGCACAAAGTGCCAAAGATTTAACGGTTTATTATGTGAATTCTGAAGAACCAGAAGATTTAGATAATGTTCAAGAGTTAAGAAGTGAATACGGCGTAGCGACTGTTCCTGGTTTCCTTTACCGAGGAGAAGAGGGCGTAAAAGTACGTTGTGATAGCTCGATGAGTGTTGAAGAAATTCATGCGTTTGTTGAAGCGTAATCAACGAAGCAAGTTTAGTTTAGATAACTAACTTGCTTTTTTTGCTTTTATGACGAAAAGATTAACAACTTGTCACAATTTGTTAATAGTTTGTAACATTAGTTTGTTCACTTTACTTTTCCTAAATGATACTATTAATTAGGAATAATATATTAAAATACTATGAATATTTTTAGGTTAGGAGTGTCGCACTTGGAGAAGAAATTATTGCGTAAGCGTAAAGGGCAATGGGTTACATTGTCGATGTCAGTTGTTGCTGCATCGTTAGTCCTGGCTGGCGGTCATGCGTCTGTTTCGGCGGAAGAAGTTGTGGACCCAGCGGTTGCTGATTCGTCGGCGGTAAGTCCTGAAGGTCAAGCAGCCCAGGAAGATGTCGCTGCGAATACAGATTCTGCAGAAACTGAGGCAACAGCACCCGTTGCGGATGTTGAAGCTGATACTGAATCAGGGGAAGCAGTTACTGCACCAGAAGTAAATGAAGAAACGGAATCAACGGAACCTGCTTTAGGTGAAACTGCGGAAGAATCTGAAGATGATTTAACTACAGAAGAGTCTACTGTAGAAACTGATTCAGAAGAAGCTAATTCAGAAGAAGCTGTGTCAACAGAAACAACAGATTCGACAGAACCAACTGAGGATGAGTCGGCAGAAAACACTACAGGTGAAACGAGTCCAGAAGAGTCTGAAACGACAGAGGATGAATCTGTGGAAGATACGGATGCAACAGAAGACGAATCTGTTGAAGAAGAACCAGCTCCACTTTACCCCGAAGAAGCAACGGGGAAAGAATATGTCATTACTGACCAATTAACATCAGGTGCGCACCACACAAATGTGAGTGAACGTGAAATGTTAGCAAATATTATTGCGGCAGAAGCGTTACATACACCTGAAAGTATTGCAGCAGTAACATCAACGATTTTTAACCGTGCAGATGCAGCGAATACAACACCATTAGAAGAAGCGACAAGAGCTTACCAATTCTCTGGTTATGGTGGTGGTTCATACAATGCTGAACCTTGGCGCCGTTATACAGGCATCGATAAAACACTCTTTTATGATGCGATTGATAAAGCAGCTGAAGGATTCCGTATTCATGATTACACGCATTTCTTAGCAACTGGCTACTTCTATGACGACGAGTTATGGACAGGACCACGCAATAAAGCAGGCGAATCATTAGAAGGTTATGTGACAGGCCACAATGATATTGGTGGAAATACTTACTTTACACCAGACTCAAACTTCCCTTGGAAATCAGCTAATGACCTAGCGGAAGACCGTGCGGAAACAGCGGCACAATACAATAAACCACTTGCGGCAGGTGAATACCGTGTCTCTACAGGTGAAACACTTTATAGTATTGCGATTCGCAACAACACAACTGTGGAAGCATTAAAAGAAGCGAACAACTTAACAAGTAATTTAATTAAAAATGGCCAAATCATTAGCATTGTTGCGCCATCAAAAGTAATTGAAAATGTTACAACTGAACCAACAGAGATTGCTGGTCCAGTAGCAGATACCCCCGCTAAAACAATTGCGAATGCTGTAACTGTTAACCGCGGCGACACGCTTTATCGCATCGCTCAAAGCAACAACACAACCATTGAAGCGATTCGTTCA
The DNA here is from genome assembly GCA_015863195.1 of Aerococcaceae bacterium DSM 111022. GTDB lineage: Bacteria > Bacillota > Bacilli > Lactobacillales > Aerococcaceae > DSM-111022. The sequence goes on from JACBXO010000001.1 coordinate 316,993, forward strand.
TTAAACAACCTTTCGGGCAATACAATTTTCCCAGGTCAAGTATTAAAAGTTGGGGAAAGTATGGCAGTTGAAAACCCAGATACAAACGACGGTGAAACATCGACACCAGAGACGTCTACGCCAGCAGAAACTATTTCAGTTCAGCGTGGTGATACTTTATACCGCATCGCTACAGCGAATGGTTTAACAGTAGCGGAATTACGTGCATTAAATAACTTAACCGGTGACTTAATCACACCTGGCCAAACATTGGTTGTTTCAGCAGGCACAACAACACCTGCACCAACACCAACGCCGAATCCAGAGCCAACTCCGGAACCGACACCAGAGCCAGAAACACCAGCTAAAACAGTTTCTGTTTCACGCGGAGATACTTTATACCGTATCGCGACAGCGAATGGTCTAACAGTAGCGGAATTACGTGCATTAAATAATATTACTGGCGACTTAATCCGTCCTGGCCAAACATTGGTTGTTTCAGCAGGCACAACAACACCTGCACCAACACCGACGCCTGAACCAGAGTCGACTCCGGAACCGACACCAGAGCCAACGCCAGAACCAGAAACACCAGCAAAAACAGTGTCTGTTTCACGCGGAGATACTTTATACCGTATCGCATCATCGAATGGTTTAACAGTGGCTGAATTACGTGCATTAAATAACTTAACAGGTGATTTAATCCGTCCTGGCCAAACATTGGTTGTTTCAGCAGGCACAACAACACCTGCACCAACACCAACACCGAATCCAGAGCCAACTCCGGAACCGACACCAGAACCAGAAACACCAGCAAAAACAGTGTCTGTTTCACGTGGTGATACTTTATACCGTATCGCGACAGCGAATGGTCTAACAGTAGCAGAATTACGTGCATTAAATAATTTAACAGGTGATTTAATCACACCAGGCCAAGTTTTAGTAGTTAGTTAAGGAACAGTGGTTACACCAGATCCAGAGCCAACTCCAGAACCAGAGCCAACTCCGGACCCAGAACCGGAGACACCGGAAGAACCGGAAACGCCTGAAGAACCTGAAACTCCTGAAGTTCCAGAAACACCAACAGGTGATTATGCGGTTCAAAGAGGCGATACGCTTTATAGTATCGCAATTAGTAATGGGATGACGGTTGCTCAATTAAAAGCATTGAATAATTTAACGAGCGACATTATTGTACCGGGTCAACAATTAGTCTTAACTTCAGGTGGCGGAAATGTCGTAACACCACCAACTGGAAACGAAGAAGAAAATGCTTATACAGGAGACGACTTACCAGATTTAACAAATGCGGAAGTAACGGCAGTAAATTATGATGTTAAATTAAATGGTAAAGTTGAACCATTCCGTTCGACATTAGGAACTGAAGCGTCACCAATTTCAGTAGTCGACCACTTTGGTGAGCGATTCACTGTAACGAATGAATTAACTATCGGCGGTGAAACATTCTTAGAATTAACTCAAAATGGCATCGTTTCTGGATATGTTCCAGTATCAGCCGCTGTTGAAGTACCACAAGGTGTTAAAACAGTATATCTTGATGCAGGACACGGTGGATCAGAAACAGGCGCTTACCACTTTGGTACAGCAGAAAAAGACTTAAATACAGTGATTTCTAACCGCTTAGCCGACTTATTAAGAGGCCAAGGTTACCATGTTTATGAAACACGTCGTACAGATGTAGAAGTATCATTAACAGACCGCTCACAAGCAACAAACGAAATCATGCCAGATATCTTCATCAGTATTCACCATAATGCGATGGGATATCCAAACACAGGTACAGCCCGAGGAATCGAAGTTTTATATCATGACCCAAGAATTGACGAACCAGGATATGAAACACTCGAACACCACGAAAGCACAGACATCATTCCAGAAGGAATCCGTCTCTCACAAGCATTACAAGACGAATTAATCGCCGCAACAGTAGGCACTGGTACAGTCAACCGAGGCATCCGCCCACAAAACTTACACGTAACCCGTGTAACAGACGTACCAGCAGCGTTGGTTGAATTAGGCTTCCAAGACAACTGGACCGATTACCAATTAATCACAAACACTAATTACCAAACAAAATTAGTCAACGGATTATTAAACGGAATCAACGCCTTCTTCACAGGCATTAAATAATACTTTTTGAAAAGTATACCTAACCTATAATAGAGCAACAAACTCCGATCTCAGATTGGTGGTTTGTTGCTCTTTTTTTGTTGTGTGAGTTGATATTATTTTAAGATTTCTTCATAGAATAACCAGCACAAAATAGGGGACTGGAAGCTTTTGGCTGGTGATTAGATTACAAAACAATACTTTCCTAAGAAAAAAATAAAATTGATTTAAATAATATTAGCATTAAATTTATTAATAATTCGAATTGGGATGAGTTTGTGAAAAAGGTTGATAAGTGGCGGATTGATCATTGAAAACCAGAGGTAATCCGAGTTAATTAGGATAGTTTGTGAAACACAATGTTAAGTGTAAATGATGGTTTTGAAATTAGAAATAGCATATTATCAACGTTATTTTACTATTATTCTCATTTCTTGTGAAATTTTAATAAGAAATAACATGGTAATGACATTTCCAAGTGCTATAATGAGCATGTAAAGAAAAGTGATAAATTTCTAGGAGGAATAAAATGAAAGTAGTAATTATTGGTACAAACCATGCGGGTATTGCGGCGGCGAATACTTTATTAGACCACTATGAAGATATTGAATTAGTGATGATCGATAAAAACTCAAACTTGAGTTATTTAGGTTGTGGGACAGCTTTATGGGTAGGTCGTCAAATTGATGGTTATGACCATTTATTCTATACTCGTCCAGAGGACTTTGAAGGTAAAGGCGCTAAAATTTTATTAGAAACAACTGTAAATGATGTTGATTACGATAATAAAGTTGTTTACGCAGTAACTAAAGACGGCGAAAAAGTGGAAGAGTCTTATGACAAATTAATCCACGCTACTGGATCTCGTCCAATTGCGCCAAAATTACCAGGTGCTGATTTAGAAGGCATGCACTTCTTAAAATTATTCCAAGAAGGTCAAGAAGTTGACGCGGCATTATCTCACCCAGAAAAAGAAACGATTGCAGTTATCGGTGCGGGTTATATCGGTGTTGAAATCGCTGAAGCGGCTCAACGTCGTGGTAAAAAAGTATTATTATTTGATGCGGCGCCTACGTCATTATCAAACTACTATGATACTGAATTAACACATATCATGGACGAAAACTTACGTAACAATGGTATTGAAACGCACTTTGGTGAATTAGCAACTGAATATATCGGAGACGAAAATGGTCATGTTGTTGGTCTGAAAACAACTGAAGGTGAATACGAAGCAGACGTTATTATTAACGCAATCGGATTCTTACCAAATGCGCCATTTGCCAAAGATCACTTAGAAACATTTGGAAACGGTGCTTACTTAGTTGACCGTACATTCAAAACGTCAGATGATGATGTTTATGCAATCGGTGACTGTGCGACAAACTTCTCTAACGTTACAAATAAACCAAACTATATCGCATTAGCTTCTAACGCGGTTCGTACTGGTATTGTTGCCGGTCATAACATTGGTGGCACTCACTTAGAAGGTGCTGGAATCCAAGGTTCAAACGGTATTTCAATCTTTGGCTTAAACTTAGTATCAACTGGTTTATCAGCGCGTTTAGCAGAAAAAGAAGGGTTCAAAGTGAAAGTATCTGACTTTGAAGATACTCAATTCCCATCATTCATGCGTGAAAATGAAAAAGTTAAAATTCGTTTAGTATATGAAGAAGGAACAAACCGTTTATTAGGTGCACAATTGTTATCAAGATATGATATCTCAATGGCAATCCACATGTACTCATTAGCAATCCAAGAACAAGTAACAATTGATAAATTACAATTGTTAGATATCTTCTTCTTACCACACTTCAACCAACCATATAACTACTTAACTATGGCAGCTTTAAACGCTGACAAAAACTAATAAAAGCGAATCCTTTTATCTGAGACTTCCTTCGGGAGGTCTCTTTTATTGAAAACTTTTCAGTAATCGGTTACAATCGATTTAATACACATAGATAGGATGATAATTATGACAAAAACAGTCTATACAAACTATTGGTTAAATAAGTATACCGATCAAAAAAAGGAACATGGAAGTTATAACTCGGAAGAAGAAGCGGTAGCAGGTATTGAAGCGTGGTGGGAATTACACAAAGATAATTATCAAAATGTTGAACATGTACGGACGAACACAGGTGCTTTAGAAATTAACTATGGCGAAGAACAATATGTTTACCGCGTTGAAAAACGTGAAATCGACGGAAATATCCCAGCCGCTAATCCGAAAAAACGCCCAGCGGGGGAAATTCAACGCATCCGCTCACAACACAATATCGACGACGCCTTATACTTATTTGAAGAATTAGCTCAACCATACCAAGACCGTTTAATCATTGCCATGCATGACGGGCAAAAATTACTCCAATATCTCTATGACGAAAAAGGCTGCCCCGTAAAAAAATTCTAGTTTATCAAGATATGACGCATCTGTGTCATATCTTTTTTACATCCATAGTCTTATAAAAAACGCCTACATCTATGGTAAAATAAGGTTAAGGAATCAAAGGAGGAGATATTATGTCACTATTCGATAGACTTGCTGGTAACGCTGGTAAAATTAACAATGATGCCATTTTGAAAGATGTTGGACCCTTTATTTTAGATAATGAAAGCGTATTGCATTCATTTAAATTAGTGCGTGACTTAATTATATTTACAGATAAACGCTTAATTTTAATTGATGTCCAAGGCACAACCGGACGCAAACGCACCTATGAAATTGTACCTTATGACTCAATTAGTCGCTTTGCGATTGAAACGGCAGGAACGTTTGATACGGATTCAGAACTGAAAATTTATATCTCAAGTGCGACGCAACCAACTTATTCACTTGAATTAGGCCGCAATGCTGATCATGTTTATGAAATTGCGAAAACATTAAGTAGCGCCATTCTATAATTAAGTGGCGTGTTAAAAAGGAGCGAACCATCATGATGAATCAACCGTCTCCAACAGTACAACAAGCCCACCGGGCTTTAGTCGATAATTTAAAGTATATTGCACTGCATATGCTGATTATGTTTTTTGCCACCGCAATTTTTGATACAACAATTGATATTCCAGCCGATGATTTTCAAAATTTTCAGGGACAGGAATTTTTTGAATTGGATATTTTAGGCTATATTAAATCTACTTTACTTGCGACCATTACGGTTATTTATACGCGGGCCATTGTTATTAAATTGGTTAACCCACAAGAAATAACAGTGCGGGAATCGTCGTTTTTACAAACATCGGGTAGTGAATGGTTACGTATTTTCTTAAATTCACTGTTAATCAGTTTAATTTCTGGATTACTTGCTGTCTTGGCATTTCTGGTAATCTTATTCCTTTTCACAATGATAGGAATTGGCAGTTTTGCGATTTTACCAGAATTTGGTAGCTTTGGCGTGATTGTAGCGCTATTCATCGTTTCTTTCTTACTAATGATCTATTTAAGTATCATCTTAAGTTTAATTGAACCGATGTTAGCCTTTGATATTGAAGCAAGATTATCACTTGGTCAAATTTTCACACGCTCAATCGGCATTGCTTACCGCAATTTTGGTCAATTACTCAAAGTCACTTTCGTAAGCATTGGCTTAGTTTTGGCAGGAATATTACTCTTCGTGGTTGGTTTAATTTACACCATCCCACTTGTAATGGTGTATGTTCATTTAAACTATATCGACATTTTCAGCCGTGAATCGGCACAATTTGAATAGAAATACGGCTTAGGATGCGTCCTAAGCCTTTTTAAATGCAAGCGAGTATGATTGATGTATAATGGGGAAAAGGAGTGTTTAAATGTCAAAAATTACCCAAAAAGGACTCATTGGAGCCTGGCTATTAGAAGATTACTTTATTGAAGACAACGAAGGAAACCGTGAATACCCATTAGGCGAAAACGCCCAAGGAATCATCATGTATACACCCGACGGCTATATGTCCGCCCAATTAATGACACCAGATCGTCCCGAATTTGCCGTCAATAATATGCACAAAGGCCAACCCGACGAATACGCCAAAGCCGCCGGAGGCTACCACGCCTATTCAGGACGTTTTGAATTTGACGAAGAAAAACAAGAATTACGTCACTTCATGGATATCTCACTATTCCCAAATTATGTCGGCGATTCCCAAGTCCGCGAAGCCCGCGTGGTTGGCGACATTTTGTATGTCTCAAATCCCAAATTTAATAACCAATTAGTTTGGCGACGCGCTAAAGATAATAGCGGAAACTAACATTTTATTAGAAAAAATATAGCACCTAGAATCGGAGTTAGTCACTTCGATTTTAGGTGCTATACTTTTAAAAAATATTTATTTCTTGTGGTGAAAAACGCGATTAGCGCTGCGATAACAGCGGGTAATACCCAGCCGAGGCCGTAAGTGAAGAAAGGCACGTACGCTGTTGCCGCGGTTAAAATGGGCTGGAAAATGCCATTTGTGGCCAGCGGCGTGGCGTTAATCATATCTAGGAGCGCGAAAGGCGCTGTTGCTATCAGTGCCCATTGGTAAACGCGCGTGTGGTCGTTAAAAATTGGCGCTAGATTGGCTAGAATGATGATAACAATCGTGAATGGGTAAATGAAAACAAGGACCGGTAAGCTGAGTGAAATGATTGTTTCTAAGCCGAAGTTCGCAACAGCGACTGAAACAAAAATTAATACAGCAACGGCTGTTTTATATGAGAATTTATTCGGATACATGACTTGTAAAATTTCGGCTGTGGATGTAATTAATCCAATTCCGGTCTTTAAACAAGCGACAGTAACGGTAATCAGTAACATAACCGAGCCAAAGCCAGATAAATAGTGATTAGCAATTTTAGCCAGAATTTCACCACCATTGGTTGATGGGGCGAACTGACCTAATTGAGTGGCACCCATCCACATTAATGGTGCATAAATCAGAACCATTAAGAGCGAAGAAACGATGCCGGCTTGTAATACGGAACGACTAATTGTTTTCGTGTCTTTGATGCCTAATTGTTTAATGGCTTGAATGACAATGATCCCAAAAGCCAGACTCGCGATCGCATCCATCGTGTTATAACCGTCCTGGAGACCGGTGGTGAGTGCGCGTGCGTCATAAGGCGCTACCGGGGTTTGGCTGGCTGCTTCACCCATTGGATTGAGGAAAGCTAACACAATTAAGATACCAATTAAAATTAAAAATGCGGGGTTAAAGTATTTTCCGATAATATTCATAATGTTTGACTTTGATAAGCTGAAATACCAAACAATCCCGAAAAACAGGATGGAAAAGATAAATAAACTCAGCGAACCATCGATGAATGGCGCAACCCCAATTTCATGCGAAACCGTTGCTAAACGAGGAATCGCGAATAAGGGGCCAATCGTTAAATAAAGGACGAGAGTGAATACCTTAGCCAGTTTCGGCATAATATGACTCGATAAGTCATATAGATCACGGCGTTGTGTGACTCCTAGGGCATTGACCCCCAGTAATGGTAGTCCGACGGCAGTGATAATAAATCCAATCATGGCTGGGTATAGATTGCTTCCAGACTGTTGTCCGAGCATTAGTGGGAAAATTAAGTTTCCTGCACCAAAGAATAGCCCAAACAGCATTGAACCAATCGTTAATAGTTGTTTAAATGTTAGTTTTTGTTGCATCCTCACACCTCATCCTTCAAAAAATAGTTATCTAAAAGTATACAGTAATTTAGATACATGTAAAATTACATTTGGATGAGAGTTATCACGGGATGTTAATAATGGGTGGGTTTTCAGTGAAAACGGTTGCTTAATAGTTAGCAAGGATAGCTTGGTAGCTAGGTTTAAGAATGAAATTTTTTTGTGCGGAGATGTATTTGTGAACTTTGTTGTATTTGTATATAAAATTGTGTTGGTTACCGGGAGGAATTGGTTGTGGGGATGTTGAAATTTAAGGGTGATTGTTTGATGGATGGATTTTGAATTGATGTGGTGTGAAATTCGCTTTAGGAATTATGTAAACTCGAGCTTGGGTTGATTGATGGTAGAACTTTTTGGGATTTTATGAATGGATCTAGTGTTTAAAACGGATCGAATGTCAAGCATTAGTTAATGGGTATTTGATTAGCAGTAAATCTGAAATGAGCTCAAAACAGCGTCTAAGGAAATGGAATGGATGGATTTGGTTGTTGGATGGTTAGGTGTAGAATTGAAGTTAGTAGATTTAATTCATTGGTGGAAATTTTGTGTGTTATGGATTAGATTGTTAAGCGGCTGATGGAATTAAAATATGTGTAACAGTTGATGGGGATATTTTGAAATGATAAATTGCTAAATAAAGATTGAAGTTAGATAATTATGGATTGAATTCATCGTTAGACAGACACTTATATAGAATTGATTCTGAAATGAGCTTAAAATGTCATTTGAGGAAATTAGCTGATATTGTTTGTTGGTGGTTAGTTTTAATAAAAACAATATAATGTATATTATGTAAACCCAAATACAAAAATAAGAAAAAGCAGAAATTTGGACTGCTCTTTCTTGGGATTTGTGTTTTGGGGATTTTTTGGACTTAATTATTTACTTAGTAGTTGTTCCATTTCATCTTGAGTGATTCCAACTTCATTACTTTCAATTGAATATCTGATAGTATCTTGCAGTTCAGTTAAATCTAGATCATCTTCGATTTTATCAAAGACAGTATTTCGATATAGATCATTTACTGAAATGTCATGTGTGCGTGCGTACTCTGAAACTATGTCATATTCTTCATTTGGAATTGTAAATGTGATGGTTTGCTGTGACATATTACTTACCTCCAAAATTGTACTATTAACTTGTTATTCATTATAGCAAAACTTACTTTTATAAAAAGCATTGCTAAACAATATACCTTAAGATTCATTACTCATCTGCGGGGTTAAAATTTAGGATAGATTTCTTGACTCAACGAGTTGCTGTTAGTTTTATAACTCCCGATTTAGGGTCGATTATCATCTTGCGAGGATAAACTAAGTGAAATGATAATTTTGGACAGTTTATTATCATTTCAAACTCAATTTCAAAATATTTTGATAATTTTGAGCCGTTTTTTATCATTTCACACCCTATTTTAAAAAGTTTTGATAATCCGCTCGGAATAAACCAACCGAATTTCAACCAAAATCTCCACAGCACACTTAATCCTTCCCTGCCATATCAATCACAATCCCGGACATAATTCCAATTACCAGACCAAAGATGATATTATCCAAAGCGCTCATGAAAATAATTCCCAACACAAGACCTATAACCATACCTCGACCTGGGAGCCATCCATTACCGTTATTTCTATTCACTTCATTGTTCACCTACCAATCGAAATCCACCACAAAAACAAAAAAACTCCCACGAAGCAGGCAGACAAACATCTGCACCCACTCCATGGGAGAATACTTTACCTAAAAATTAGATTTCTTGACTAGCAATTAAAGCTCCAGCTAAATTATCCATATCCGGTGCATCAGCTTTCAGAATTAATTTCTCATTAATAAATGCCATCATACCAGTACGGCTCATCTCACGACCGAAACCAGAACGTTTCACACCACCGAATGGCAATTCAGGAAGTGAATAACGCGGTGTGTTAACAAACATCATACCCGTCTCGATTTCTTTAGCAATCTCATAACCACGCTCAGTATCAGCAGTATAAATTGAACCACCTAAACCATACTGAGAATCATTTGCTAAGTCGATTGCTTCTTGAACAGAAGAAACTTTGTAAACAACCGCAACCGGACCAAATAATTCCGTCTTGTGAACTGGGTTATCTGTCGTAATGTCCGTTAAAATCGTCGGCATGAAGAACTGCCCTTCTTCATCTTCATATTTTTCATTACCATAGTAAACCGTCGCACCCGCCGCTACTGCTTCATCAACTTGTTCTTGCAGTTCTTCTTTGGCACCTTTCGAATTCATCGGAGCCAATGTCGTTTCAGGGTCTAATGGATTCCCTGGTTTTAACTTGCTGAAATTGTCCTTCAAGCGTTCCACAAATTCATCGTATTTATCTTCCATCACAATGAAACGTTTCGACGACGTACACTCTTGCCCCGTATTGTAAATACGCGCACGCCAAGCCGCATCAGCCACAATATCCATATTCGCATCCGACAGAACGATAAATGGATCCATTCCACCCAGCTCCAATGTCGCTTGCTTCAAGTTCTTACCAGCCGCTTCACCAATTGACGCACCACCACGCTCAGAACCCGTTAAAGCCGCTCCTTGAACGCGCGGATCGCCAATCGCTTTTTCCACTTGGTCATAATTTAAGAATAAATTCGTCAACGACCCCTCAGGCGCAACCGAAGAAATCACATCAGTCAATAATTCCGCAGAACCAGGTGTATTCGAAGCATGTTTTAAAATCATCGGATTCCCAACAATAAAGTTCGGCGCAAACACACGAATCACTTGATAATAAGGGAAATTCCACGGCTCAACCATCATCAAGACACCCGTCGACTGATAGTGCAACTCCGCAATCCCATTAGCACCCGTCTCGATTTCCTGTGGCTCCAACATTTTCGGCCCATTATCCGCATAATACTCCGCAATAATTGCCGTTAACTCCACTTCACCTTCCGCTTCACCAATCAATTTCCCCATCTCAACCGTCAACATCTCAGCCAATTCCTTCGCATTCTCACGAATCTTAGCCGCAATCTCGCGCAACATATCCGCACGCTTCGACACATCCTGCTTTCTAAACGTCTTATACAACGCATGCGCCGTCTCTAAAGTTTTCTCCAACTCCGCATCCGTCGTATCCTCAAACGTCCGCACAACCTCATTCGTATATGGATTAACTGTCTTATAAGCCATTCAAATCCTCCTCATAATAATTAAAACGCTTTCAACATCATAACCACTATAACAAAAATTCACCCCCAACGGGTAAAATATGCCTCAGGAAAAGTATGGCAGACGAATCGAAAAACAAAGCAACCACCCCAAGATTTAGGAGTGGTTGTTGGTAAAATGGTGCTGAAATTATTTATTGTTTAGTGTCGGTTAAAGTCCATTCGAAAGTCCCTAAAGGACCAGAAGTCGCATCTTTAGAATCAATCGAAAAACCGTTATTTAGTGAAATATTTCCGTCTGGATTATTTACACTTAACCAAGTAGCTTCCTCACCTTCTGCATCTGAAATATTTATATCTTCGTAGAAAATATCGTAGGATTGACCTTCTGGACTAAAATGTTTTAGATTCAAAGTCCAGTTTGGAATCTCGTTAGTATCTGTGTTTATTACTTTCGCTTCTTCTGCGTTTGTGGTTAAAGGAATTTTTCTTCCTGATACAATATCACTGAAAAAAGATACATTAGCATTAAAGTTGATTGATTCAGGTGCCGATAAAGAAAGCGTAGTATCATTATTAGTCAAAGGTATGTTTATATCGTGAAAGGTAAAATTCACAATATTATTATCGATATGAGGCGATACTAAATCAATAGAACCTATAGAAAAAGTTATGTTTTTGAAACCAGATAAATCGATTCCATCGAAATTAAAGGTTACATCAAGTCCGTTTTGTTTTAGGCTACTTTCCTTTAAAGTTTCTCCATTTACTATTAACTTAATAATTTTTCCATCTAACGCTCTTCTGATATCTTCATTACCAGTTCCTTGTCCTGGAGGATTAACGTACCATTTATTTTTTGTAAGGATTTCAATAGTATATTCTGCATTTAATTTTCCAGCAATATTGCTTGAACTTTGAGTTATTTCATTTTCCAGTATTATCCAGTTTCCAATAAAATCATGTACTGAAGCAGAGGTGACCGCATCAAAAGCAATGCTCTCATCAGAAATATTTGATGCCATCATATTTTGATTATCACTCTCAATCAGAAGTATGTTTCTATTGTCATTAGTAGCTACACCAGAAATTGCATCCACATCCGGTTGAACATCAAATTTATCCTCTTTAGGCATAATTTTCACATCAGTCATGACATTATCTTCCTGATGACTTAGCTCAACATCACTCATCACAAAAGTAACATTTTGCTTATTTTCAAGCTTTAAATCAAAAAACTTAATACTTAAATCCGCATTTACCTCAGTTTCAGCAATGACCGTTCCATCATCCGATAATAATTTGATTGTTTTATTTGTCGCAACCATATTTTCCTGCAATAATTCTTTCCACAAAGCGTCGGTTAAATTATTGCGGCGCATCGCTTCCCAAATATAATCAATATTTCCCTTAATCGAAGTTGTTGATTCCTTAATCTCGCCCTCAACCTCTACCCAATCCGTCACTTCAAACTCAACAACTTCACTGCGACTTTCGTCAGAGCTCTCTTCAACGAATTCTGAAGATTCTTGTGATAATTCACCTGAGCTCGACTCCTCCACAAGTGAACTTTCTTCTGAAAATTCCTCGACAGCTGAATCTACCGCATCAGAACTAACCGATTCAGGCACCGCTGCAGGAGGTTCCACTACTGAACTACTCACTTCAGGAACCACACTCTCCACTGGCTGACTTACCTCTGGTTCCATTGAAAGGAGTTCACTTTCATTCGCGAAAACCGGCACCGTTAAACGCGTGATGATATTTGTCATAAACAACAAATTCATCCATTTAGTTAATTTTTTCATAATTCCTCTCCTTTCCACTGAAATTATTACATCCCACATTTATAATCGATCAGAAAATTTTAGCCAGCGCCCCCCGCTACCTATGCACAAGGCCCTCACTAACAAACTCCCCAATTACTCATCATGTGAAACTGTAAAGACTTTTTCAAAGGTGTTGTTGTAGTCATCGTTCTTCATCGAAATCTCAACGCGGTATTCACCCTCGTCCAGCTTTTCTTCCTCAGAAGAAACTATCAGAGAAAACTCATAACTAGGCGCAATATCAAGTGCCGAAATAGTATCAGTAAACACTGGTTCATCAGGATTATCCTCAGAATAAACACGCGCTTCAAATTCCAAATCAGACATAAATAATGGCTGTAAATTCTCAAAATCCAATTGAACCGATGGGTCCCCATAATACATTAAATAACTAGCATCATTTAACACAACTTCAGGCTCAACCTCTGTATCATTACCCTCTTCAACAATATAAAGCCCCGTCACATAACCAAAAGTATGACCAATACCAGCAGTCTCCTTTTCCTCATCAGGTTTAAGACTGAAATTTAAACCTCCACCGATTTCTCCATCAAATGAATTATCAGGTGCTGTCACTTCAATTTGTGCGATAGTCTCACTATTAGCTGGAATCGTCAATTCCTTATCCAGAACTTCAACCACTGTATAGAAATCAATCTCATTAGTCGAACTCGCAATATCTAATGATCCATCATAAACTACTAATCCATTAACATTAGTCACACCAGGGTGAGCTTCAATTAAAACAGTAATTTCTTCATCGAACTCATTAAAAACATTAACCTCTAAAATCTGAGTTTCTCCCGGAGTTAACTCAATATCAAAGTATGATGCTTGACTAACTTGGTTTTCTGGTAAGATAGCTTGCACGCCATAACTTGCTTGAATAAACTGATAATTACCAGGAGACATTAATATAAAAAGTACTATAAATATACTTAGTAAAAACTTCTTCATAATTATTCCTTTCATCTGCAATTGAAAATAAAACATCTCTATTAATTAAAATTAGAGATGTTTTATTTGAGTAATAAATTATATTATGATGGTACGTTAGTTAATTTCCAATTAATATTACCAATGTTGTTCCCATCAATATTAATATCCGCTGATTTGGGAATAGATAATTCTGTTGCAGTGAAATTTAAGCCCCATTCACCCTTACCAGTTGCGAACTCTCCTTTATTATTAATAACTGGAAATGCTCCCTTATCATTAATATCGATGGGCTGCTCTGTAATATATGGTTCATACGTAGAATCAATTTGACCAATATTATTTAGAGTAGGTGTATCTAATTTAATGGTAACCTGAGATAATTCGGGGTATTCAATAGTATTAGCAACAAACTGAGCAGTCAGTCCTTTAACATGTGTATAACGACGATCATCTATAAATTTTATTTCAAAAGTATTATCTGTGTTTGGGTCGGCTGTTTTAAATTCTGTAGTGCTGGGACTAATTGAATCAAGAAAACTTGTTTCTAGACTAAAATTAATTGCTGAAGTGTCTTCACCATCTGAAAATTGTAATTTTGAACTATCAGTAACTGTTAAAGTTACCGGTGTATCTTTAGATGTTTGCGCATTAACTTCTTGTCCACCTACAACACCTGCTAACGGACTTGCTAAAACAAGACCTGAAACTAATAACGATTTGATCATTTTCTTCATTATATTTTCCTCCTTATGAAATAAAAACAAAAGCATTAATAACAATAACATTAAATAATAATATATAATGACACCAAATGGATAAAATTATCACATATATAATTAGATAAAAACATCATAGAGTCATTCGAAAACTACATCCAACAAGATGAACACCACGGGAAATTGATCCAAGTAAATTTAAATGACTGGCCAGAGACTTTTGAAGAATTTGATAAATACATCGATACCGCTACCCTCACAGAAACGACTGACCGTTCGAAGGGATTTTATCAAGATCAATGGCTTGCGATTATTAATAAATACCGCGAAATTAAAGCAGATAAAGATTACAATCAAGTACTAGAAAACTTAGAGAAATAACAAAAATGAGCAGCTAACTATATTGGTTAGGTGCTCGTTTTTCGTTTTACAGAATTCTGTATTCATTAAAATATTTAGTACGTTTAAACGCATTTATTGTATAGTACTTTTGTTATGAAAGTATACTACGGTCCTAAAATTATTTTAACGTCTTTTTTAATTCTCCTAAGTTTTCTTCTGATAGTTGCAATTTAACTTCTCCGTTATCCAGATCAACTATTGCTTCTACTTCTAAACTTTTGTCAACAATAGTTCCTTTTTTGGAAATTATTTTTAATGGTAATTGACCGTATGTTGATGTTGTCGTTTTAAATTCATTGTTCATTATTTCCCCTCCTTCTATAGCCTTATCATACAATAAAATAAATAAAAATTCGGTTCGGTAAACTCTAACCCCTCTACCCCACTATCATTGGCTCACACCAAACAAAAAAGGCAATAGCCATCCATAACCTGTATGGACGACTTTTGCCTAAAAATGAATATCTTGAAATTACGCAGTTGCCTGTGAGAGCCCCTCTAAATCAGTGAGCGCTTGTTCAACCATAGAGCGGGTGATTTCGTAAGGTGAAATATTGAGGTCGCCCATCGTCATCGCTTTGTCTAGAATTTGTGTTACTTCCTCTTCAGTTGTAACTTCTAGATCAGCAAGCATTGTTGGTAGGTCGATTGTTTCCATGAAAGCTTTCAGGCGGTCACGGTATTCGAATTGCTCGTCCATCGTAAGTAACACCAAGACGCCGTATGACACAATCTCACCGTGCAGATGCGCGGCCGCTTGCGGTAAAACGGTATAGCCGTAATAGAATGCATGAGCTAGGTTTGAGTTTAAATCATTGTCGACGAGGACAGTGGTTAAAGCAGTGGCACCGATAATTTCTAAAACAACGTCCGTTAAAGCGTCGTTCGGTACACCTGTTATAGTCGCATCTAGTGCCTCACGGCCTCGTTCCATGATTTTTTCATTGGTCCCTTTGACCATATTCACGCCTAATCGGTTCGAGAAACTTAAATTCTGGCCACGCGCTGAAAATGACGACTCCACCTCTTTCGAGATGCAGTCACCCATCCCCGCCCAAAGGTATTTAGACGGCGCTTCAGCGACAACTTTTGTATCAACAAAACAATGGCTGGTCGGTGCGTTCATAAATTCTAAACCAGACATTTCGTGATTGTCATGATACATCACCGACACAGCCGATGTTGCAGCCGAAACCGAAGCAATAGTAGGGAAAGTAAAGTAGGGTTTATTCAAGTCACGAGCAACAACTTTGATTGTATCAAGTGCTCGTCCTCCGCCGACCGCAAAAATCATATCGGCTTCTTGAACTTCTTTAATGGCTTTCAAACGCTCGACATTTGAATACGTCGCATCTTTTCCGTAAACAAGCATGGTGATTACTTCCAAAGTTGTTTTGTCGATGGCAGATTGCAGCCTTTCATGACTTGCTTTAAGTGCGGTTTCGCCGCCAATAATCGCTACCTTGTTCCCATAGTCACGGGTATATTTTCCCAATTCGTCGTATGCATCGACTCCGACAGTTAGACTCGGTAAATTAACTGATAAAGACATTTTTTACACCTCCTATTTATTTGTTTTGTCTTATTCGTCGATATCTACTAACCAACCTTCTGGCGCTTCAACTTCGCCAAATTGGATTTTTACTAATTCGTCATATAATTTTTGAGAAACAGGTCCAACTTCCGTTTCAGAATGGAAGACATGTTTTTCACCTTTGTAAGTTAATGACCCCATTGGTGAGATAACAGCCGCATTCCCCATCGCTCCCGCTTCTGCGAAACGATCTAAGTCATCAGCATAAACGTCACCTTCTTCAACTTCTAATCCTAAACGGTTTTCAGCAACCCATAATAAAGATTTCTTCGTGATTGAAGGTAATACAGTATCTGATAATGGCGTTACGAATTTGTTTGTACCCTTTTCAATACCGAAGAAGTTGGCTGAACTTAATTCGTCGATTTTTGTATGGGTTGCTGGATCTAAATAAACAACGTCTGCGTAACCTTGTTTAGCTAATTCTGCTTTAGTCGCAAGTGTTGCTGCATAGTTGGCAGTTGCTTTAACGTCTCCGTTACCACCTGCGGCAACACGGTCATTTTCATGGTCCACAACGAAGTCACTTGGTTGTAATCCACCTTTATATAATGGTCCAACTGGAGTTACGTAAATTGTGAATAAGTATTCTTCCGCAGCTGAAACTTGGATATGATCCCCAACACCTAATAACATTGGACGGATAAATAAAGCAGCTGAATCGTGTCCAAATGGTGGTACAAAGTCACGGTTTGCTTTAACTGTTTCTTTACATGCGTGGATGAAGTCCTCAACTGGTACTTCTGGCATTCCTAAACGACGCGCACCACGGTTTAAACGTTCCGCGAATTCGTCTGGTCTAAATAATACGATGTTGCCGTCTTTTGTACCATAAGCTTTATGCCCTTCAAAGACACCTTGTCCGTAGTTTACGATTGGTGAAGCTTCATGGATTGGTAACATTGGATCTGTTTCTAGTCCCGCTTTATACCATTCTCCGTCTTTCCAGTATGCTCTCCAGCGGAAAGGTACCTCTGTATATGAAAAGTCTAATTCGTCCCAGTTTAATTTGTTTGATTCGTTTGTCATTTTTACGCATCTCCTTATGTGTTTGTTAGTTTAGTTTTGTTAGTCATTGGTTTCAGATAACGTTTAGTTTTTGTTTTGTCATCTCTCCTTTTTTAAAAGGAATGAAAAAAGCACCCATTCAATCTATGAATGGGTGCCTTCTCGAGGAGTCCCATTCACTGATTCAATCACGAATAGGACTCGCTATAATTAATTTTTTGAAAATTAATTTGCTAAGTCCTGTTATTAATAATAATAATAATGTTTTGTTGTGATAATAATTGCATGGGTGTTTCCTCATCTCTTTTTAACTTGCTATAATCCTAACTCATTCAATTTTAACAGTCAAGTAATTTTTCAATCATTTTTTCTCAGTATATTTTATTTTGGATAAAAAGTTTTAGGATAAAATTTTTATTGTGTGAAATTTTCATATGTTATCAGACTAATTTTATGAAAAGTTTTCAACATATTGAGGGATTGAATCGTTAGAAAAGTTCAAGGGAGGAAATACATATGATTTATATAATGTTGAAATTATAATGATTCTAATGTCTGTCTTTGGATAGGGATTGTATTTGATTTAGACTGTTTTCTTCTAGTTGGATGATGCGTGATGGATTAAGAGAAATCAGATGTTATTTGGTAAATTACGCATTAGATTTTATTGCTATATTTTGACTGTTCAAATTTATGATGTCATAGTTGTGTATATGATTAAATTGCTGAGTAAATTTTTATATTTCATTTTTATTGAAATGATTAAAAAATTTTAATTTAAATAAAATAGCCAGAGTCTCCTCTGGCTAAATCACTTAATTAATTCTTCATTTTCATCTGAACGATCGTTCCGTCATGCGCATCAACTTTAAATTCTGTAATATCTGTCCCCAACTGGTTTGCAAATTCTATCTTCCAGACCGTCCGCTCTTTTTGTCGGTCTAATTCCCATTGGAATGGTTCTGCATCCGCAATTTTTGCTTGAGCAATGTCGTTGATTTCAGTCAACGGCAATAATCCCGCCATATTCAATGCTCTTCGCTCGCGTTTAACTGGATCCAACCCTTTACGACCGTGCGGTTTCTGCCGTTCTTTTAAGACGCCGCCAGTGTGCGCATTGATTTCGAGCGTGTTGGTAAATTCGTCTTCTACCCCAACCATTTCGTATTTAATGTACGGCCCTTCTGGTTCAATTTGTAATTTGTTCCAATCTGAATTTGGAAACTTCGCCTCAAACATCCCGATTGCCTCATTTACCGCTAATATATTTAATTTTTCCTCTAATGTCATGACTCCTCACTCCTTTCTTTTGTTTTTCTCTTCACATATAGTATAGCATATTTACTATCATTAATCTTTAAAAACTCAAGGAAAAGTATGGTAATTATTTCTATAACTAGTTGCAATGTCAGTCACAGAGTCAATATACTTATAGTATTTTTAAACCACAAAAAAAGCCAACTCACAAAATGTGAACTGGCTTATTATTTATTCTTCATCATCGTCTTCGTCTTTGTCTTTATTTGAAGTAGAGCCAATCGCAACACCAAATGCAATTCCTAATGCCATACCCATGGCTATATTATCTAATAACATACCAAATGCAGCCCCAAATGCGAGCCCCATAGCAATGCCTGCTCCCATATTCATATTTTTCATTATGACCACTCTCTTTCTGTTTGCAGAGTTACTTTGTCATCTTTATAGTACCATATCTAAAATAATGTGTATATCAAGAACAATTAAAAAGCCAACTCACTTCACGTCAGCTGGCTAATTTTTTATTCTTTCTCGTTATCTTTGTCTGATTGTGAACCCATACCTGCACCGAGCGCAACTCCTATCGCAAGACCAATGGCTAAATTATCCATTAAAAGTCCGAATACTAAGCCAAGGGCAACTCCGATTCCCATGCTTGAACCTTTAGTCATATTTTTCATTATGAACCACTCTTTCTATTTGAAAAGATATTTTGGTACTACCATCATATCATAACGGGTGGATTGAATCTTGTCAGTTTATTTACGGGCTTTGTGTTTTAGCTGTTTGCGGGCACCCTTCATACCACCGACTTCTTTGAACATCTCGTCTAATTTGACATGTTCAATTTCACGAGATGAAAGACTTTCATAGGCACTTTCTTTCTTCAGTTTTAAATAGCTATCATAGCGTTCTTGTGAGAGAGAGCCATTTTGAATGGCTGCTTGAACCGCACATTGAGGTTCATTGGTATGACTACAATCATTGAACTTGCACTGCGCTGCTAATTCATCGATATCTGAAAATCCTTTTGAAATATCGGTATTTTCGACACTTAGTTGACGCATACCTGGCGTATCAATCACCACTCCGCCACCTGGTAAGGTAAATAGTTGACGGTAAGTCGTTGTATGCCGACCGCGATCGTCGTTACGTAGCCCTTGAGTGGTTAGTACACTTTCCCCTAATAATCGGTTGATGAGTGTTGATTTCCCGACACCTGAAGATCCGACAAATACGCCAGTTTTATTCGGCATTAATAGTTGGTGAATTTGTTGGATCCCAGAATCGTCGTCAGGCGAGCTGAGGATGATGTCGACACCAAGAGCGACTTCTTCCACGTCCATCAATTGTTCGGTAAGCGTTTGTGATAAGTCCGTTTTCGTTAAGACAATCACAGACGTCGCCCCACTATTCCAAGCACTGCTCAAATATCGTTCCAAACGGCGAACGTTAAAGTCGTTATTCAGAGCCACCGTGATAAAGATATAATCCATATTCGCAGCTACCACTTGCGATTCGTGCGCAGTTCCTGCAGCTGAACGGACCATCGCACTCTGACGCGTGAGCGTATGGTGAATGATTGCATGACCTTGATTATCGTCGAGGCGGTCGATCATGACATAATCGCCAGCCGCCGGAATATCTGCTAAATCTTTCGTTTCATAGCGGTATTTTCCGGATACTTCTCCTAATAACTCCCCTTGACTCGTCATTATTCGGTATAAATGTTTAGCTTGGGAAGTCACTCGGCCAACGTATAAGTTTTCATACATATTCGCTTCAGCTTCAAAGCGAGGGTTAAATCCAAATTTTGTTAAGTTGTTATTATTCATGTTATTCCTCCATTTTAAAATGTTAATCGATATCAACATTTGAGAGGATGTATCTAGTTAGAATACTCCTCTCGGAATATTACAATTTGCATCATAAACGTCACTCCTTTCGGATTCTAATATACAATATTGTGTGGGAAAATGCGAGAGTACTGGTTTAATTTCCTGAATTATTAATGCTGGTGGTAAACTCTTGAACTTTGGTTATATTAGCAAATAATGAACCGATTTTTGATGAATTTAGGATCCATCCTTTCACATCCAATAAGTGTAAATAAAAAATGCCCCAACCAACTGGCTAGGACATTTTGATATTAATTATTTAAATCTAACTGTGACCAATCATGTAAACCTTGATACTCAACGCTGTTGTAAATCATATCCTGCCAATCTGAGTCTGTAGAAATAGTGCCGATCTCGATGATTTCTTCACTTTCCGTGTCTTTGATTGTGTATACATCGCTCGTTTCTGGACGGTATTCAAACTCAACGTCGCTTTCGTAAATGACCCAATCCGAAAATCCAGATTCTGCCACACTTTCCTCGATCAATGCTTGCGCCTCAGGTGAAATCGTCGACTCATCTGTAACTTGGTCAAAAATTCGCGCGTTTACTTCACCCTGCGTCAATGCGTAAATTTTCCCAAAGTCGAAGATTGTCGCTAACGTCCCGTCCCCACTCAAGTACGAAGCACTTGCTGGTGGCAAGTTGAAGACATCTTCAGGAACAACTTCAACAGATTGTTCTTGGTAAGTAAGGTTAACTGTAGTCGTTAAATCTGACAGCTCATAGTATACAAAATTAGTTTCTTGATTGTCTTCTACTTCAGTTTCTTCGATTTGATATTCTGCTTTAGTTAAAGTTTTATCTTGTGCCACTTCAACATTGTCGTACCAGATAGCAGAATCATGCTCATCTTCGAATTCAATGACAAACATGAAGGATTCTTGGAATTTATTACCAGCCTCGTTAGGTCTGAGAATATAATAGTTTTCTAAAATAAATTCAGTGTCTCCGATAACAATCGCATCTTTTTGTGTCTCTTCGATCGGAGTCTCTTCGGATTCAGGTGCACTACTTTCTTCAGTGATATTGTGTAGTTCAGGGTATACTTCGAAGAGAGAACGCATGATTGTTGAAGGGTCCCCACCCATAGGAGTCAATTCACGGTGATAAACAACGGTCCAATAAGCTGCGTCCTCTGGTAGCCAATCGTATTGAGCTTGGGTAAAAGGAATACCCGTATCATGAATGATGGCGTCTCTAAATACTGCCCAGTAAGTATTAACAAGGTCTGGATTAGCATCTGCATATGCAATTGCTTCCTCGTGTGTCATTTCTCTAAACGGATCTTCTTCGACCGGTTCAGATTCTACTGGTACAGATTCGACAGGTGCTTTCATATAAATTTCATAATACTTTTTCGAATAATATTCGATTGACATTTCTGTACTATGATCTAGATGATAATTCGGGAAATAGTTATGTATGTAAAGTGTGCTTATAGGTCCAATGGCTAAAGTATCATTTTCAATTTGTGAAATTGCCATTTCAGTTTCTTGCCAAGAAATTGAATTATGAGTTACATCTGGATATGCTGATATTTGAGAGATAATTTCATTTCTATATCCAGCAAGATCGCTTTCTGTATAAATTTCCTGCGCTGAAACAGATACAGATTCCGACACCTGGTAAGATTGCGCAATAGTCGGTGACATTAATATAAACAGCGATAAAAGAATTTTTCTATTTCTTTCCATAATCTATCCTCCATTTTGTATTGTAACGCAACAAAATATATTGCTCACATATATATATTACCATATTTTGAAAAGGATAGTTAAGTAATGAACATAAAAAGATTTTTGATTGGTTCAATTAAAACGATCCCTTTGTTAAGGACACGAAACGCCGACAAAAATACAAATATTTTTTGGGGAACTCCGTTATTAGAGGTGAGTTAGCCGAATAATATGCTGATTTTTCGGTTAACTCTGTTGTTTATTTTGTGTTAACCGAATGAGTCTTAATTAGTTCAAGGAGTTTTCTAAACTAAATTAAGCTGTTAAAGAAATGAATCTTTTTCAATTGTCTTAAATATTTCGATGACATTTTATATCATATATGGTATAAAACGATGGTACAAATGAAGCAATTAATATTGCGAATAGAATGATATAAATGAAAAAATATGAAAAGATGAAGAACAATGAGTAAAGTAAAAACTGTTAAATTCTCTGATTAATTAGAACAAGAGAAATTAAAAGATTCCACATTAGACACAAAGTTAGAAAATGAAAGCAAACGATTAGATTATGCTATAGCAGTAATAAAGCTTCGTGAATCACTCGGTATGACACAAGACGAATTCGCAAAATTAGTACAAAAGCAACAGTCAACAATCGCGAGAATTGAAAACGGAAATGCAAATCCTACAATTATAACACTAGAAGATATTGCTGAAGCTGCAGGAAAGAAATTAATATTTAGTTTTATTTAAACCTTAACCTCCCAACTATGTTATTAATTTATAACAGGTTTGGGAGGTTTTATATTTTGTTTCCATAATTCGAAAAGCATACTCATCACTCATAATCACTGAATCCGTAGAAAGTTCGGCTTCAACCTCAACAAACATTCCATAAAATCGCTGAATTCATAGAAAGTTCTATCTTAAAAATATCAACTTTCCACACACTCAAATAATTATTCATTGTTTTCACTTAGATAAATGATAAAACAAAAATTCCCACCAAGCCACGCAGAATCATATCATTCTACGCAAACTCCGTGGGAATACTCATCAATTAGAGCACCAGATAGATTATCCATATCTGGGGCGTCTGCCGTCAGGATTAATTTCTCATTAACAAAAGTGTCCATCTCACGGCCAAAGCCTGAGCGCTTCACACCACCAAATGGTAATTCTGGTAAAGTATAGCATTTAGTGCACATAAAATTTATTCCATGTCATCCAAGTACTCCACATCCATAATTGGGACAACCATACTACCCTCTTCGAATAAAATTTCGGTAGTCGTTCTCACTCTCCCCGTCACACGGATTTCATCCCCTATTTCTAATTGGTAGTCTGGAATATACGGCCACCCGATTAAATATTTCTGCTCAGGATTATCGTCGCGGTTAATATGGGCGTAGGTATAACCAAGATCCGGATTTTCACTATATAATTCCACCACGCCAATGAAAGTGTGGAAATGTTGACGGTTTGGGATATCTAGATTGACGACGTCGTCATATAAAATGCCGTCATCGGGTTCGACCGACTCTGAATCATCAGAGGTCCTTTCATATTTAGTGACTCGAAAAGTTTCAACTTCAAAACTCAATTCATACTCAATATCATAAAGAAAGTCATCATTAAATAGAAAGAATGTATCGCTATTTTTATATTTATCCACGATAAATAATGGCACACTACTTACAATATTTGCGGGAGAAATCGATCGGCCAAGTCCGTAAACCATTGTTTCAGCTATTTCATAATTTCCGTTATATCCATCTTCCAATTCATTGTCATAATCATTTATAAATTCCATCAGTTTTGGATAAGCTTGTTCCAAATCTTCATATGGAGGTTCATAATGATCGGTTTCAACCCTAATGATACCTGTCGTAACTTCCTCATAATCGCCCGAAAAGTCACGCAGTTTATAATTCTGACTCTCGTCTACATTTGTTGCCTGCTCCCTACTTGAAGAATCTGATGTCATGACAGTGAACTGACTTATATTTAAGGAAATCAATGCCGTCATCATCAAATAAATTAATATTTTCATACCGCTCTCCTCTCAGTAAAATGCGTTCTTTTGTCAATTTAATTATGACCGACTTCATTTCAATAGGCAATAGATGAACAGCATCCATATAGAAGTCTCACTTAAAATCATATAAAAGAAAAATTAACTGGTGTCCAAATTTTACTTAACCCCAATTCCGTACAAGTTTTCACCCAAAAAAAATCAAAATTTTTACGCATACCTCTTTCTGTAAAAAGTTAAGCTGTTTCAACCACTAAATATTTACACTCAAAACTAAAACGCCCCAACCAATAGCTGGGACGTTTCAAATACTAATTATTTAGTTTGTTTCTAGATCTAACTGAGTCCAGTCATGGAGTCCGAAATAGTCAACCCCATCAAAGGTCATATCTTGCCAGTCTGATTCGGTTGAAATAGCTGCAATTTCAGTTGGTTCATTTGTATCATCATCTTCTAAATCTTCAGTTGCTAGAACATCAGCAGTATCATCGCGGTATTCATAGTCAACGTCGATTTCGTAGACATACCAAGCTTCAATGCCTGATTGTGCTTTGATCTCATCAATTAATTTCGTTGCTTCGGGTGAAATGGTTGATTCATCCGCAACGGGTTCGAATACTTCCGCATTCACTTCACCTTGTGTTAAACCGTAAACAGTACCATAATCATAGATTAAACCTTGGACATTTCCCTGATTTAAATATGCAGCACTTGCCGGTGGTAAGTTGAATACTTCATTTGGATTAACTTTAATTGCTTGGTCCTCAAGTGACATTAGAACAGGAGTTGTCAAATCAGTTAATTCATAATAAACGAATTGAGTTTCTTCTGTATCTGATTCTTCCTCTTCCGTTACCTCATTTGGTGCAACAATTTCTAATTCTTCCTCTTCAACGACATACTCCGCTTGATTCAACAATTGTGTTTGTGATACTTCTACATTGTCATACCATTCTTGAAGTGTATGTTCGTCTTCAAATTCAACGACAAACATATATTGGTCTTCAGATTGATTACCCGCTTCGCCTGGGCGAAGAATATAGTAAGAATCGACAATATATTCCGTCTCATTGATGGTCATTGAATCTGCCGGTGGATTTTCATTAATAGTTTGATCCTCTTCAGGTTCTGTACTCTCCTCAGCTGTTACTGATTCAAGTTCAGGATAGACTTCGAATAGTGCTGCTAAAGCAGTACCAGGGTCGCCCCCCATAGGGTTAACTTGGCTATGGTGAACGAATGCCCAGTAGGCAGCGTCTTCAGGTAGCCAGTCATATTGTGCTTGGGTAAGCGTGTAGCCGTAAATACCATCATTAGTCATTGAATCTCTGAAGATTTGCCAGAAACCGTCTACCATATCTGGATTAGCATCAGCGTAAGCAATCGCTTCGTCGTATGTCATCCCTTCAGGTTCTTCAGTAATTGTCTCCAACTCAGGATACACTTCAAACAGTGCTTCTATAACTGAAGCAGTATCTCCGGAATAACCCATCGTCTGTAAAAAGTGAACATATGTCCAATAAGCTGCGTCATCTGGTAGCCAATCATACTGTGCTTGGGTTAAGTTAAATCTCCCCTCTTGATGACCAATCCAATCTCTGAAAATTTCATCAAAACGTTCAACATGATTAGGGTTCATATCTGCGTGAGCAACTGCCTCTTCATAAGTCATCGTTGTCGGTGGTTCATCAACGGTCTCTAAATCAGGATACACTTCAAACAGTGCTCCCAGAGCTGTTCCCGGGTCTCCACCTGTCGGATTGACCTGACTATGGTGGACAAATGCCCAATAAGCCGCGCCATCTGGTAACCAATCATACTGCGATTGGGTTAATGAGTAACCATAGGCATTGTTATTAGTGATTGAGTCCCTGAAAATTTGGTCAAATCCTGCAACCTGATCTGGATTCGCATCCGCATGGGCAACCGCTTCATCATAGGTCATCCCTTCCGGTGTCGTAGTTTCCCCAGTGTCCTGGGCATTAATTTGAGTTGTTTCATTTAAAACTTGTCCTGCCATCGGTGATAGTAAAGTAAACAGTCCAAAGAAAATTTTCGCTTTCATCGTTGTTCTTCCTTTCATTAAGAAAACCGATATTTCTGAAACCTCTTACAATTACATATTACCATATATCTCGTGAAACTTTAAATATATTGCCGTCAATACAACTCAGGTAAAAGTATAACAGTCAAATTATTTTCACAAAAAATCTCAATGAAATTTAAATTACGGTCAACTTTAATCGTTTCTAACACAATAAATTTACAAATAAGATTTCGCATTCAAACTTCGATGAGATTCGATAAAAAAATTGGATATAACCCACATTGTATTCAAACTTTTATACATTTTAATACAAATATCAGAAAAAAACGCCTCAGCTCAAAGCCAAGGCGTATCAATTATATTTAGTGATCCCTACTCACCCCAATACGCCGCTCCGTAAAAAGGTATTTCATTAAACATCATCCCTTGCCATTGTGTTTCAGTAGAGAAGTAACCCAAGTCCGTTACTTCACCAGTTTCACTCATCGCTGTCGCATAAACCTCATCCGTTTTAGAATGATATTGATATTTAAGATTCGATTCGTATACAACCCAGTCATCAGAACCTGTGACTACATTGATTGATTCCATTATTCCACTCGCTTCAGCAGAAATTGTCTGTGAATCCTCTACCAAATTAAAGCCATCCAAGTAATCGTCGGCGGTACGAGTGAGATAATACATTTTACCAAAGTCGAAAATAATCGCCTGCGTACTATCTTCTGATAAATAAGCTGCACTTGCTGGTGGTAAATTGAATACTGTTGTCGGATAAATCTCTATTACCCGTTCACCAAGAGTTAGATTAATAGCCGATTCGGTGTCGGATAAAATATAGTAAACACACTTTTTGCCTGTGTCATATGAATAATCAGCACGAACTAAAGATTCACCGTTCTGTGAAACTACTACTTGATCGTAGCAGTCCTGAACTGGATATTCATCATTAAATTCAACCGCAAACACATAATTTTCCTCAGACTCATTTCCACCTTCACCTGGTCTTAAAATATAGTAGTCTTGAATGAAAGCTTCTTCGATTACAGTTGTATCAATTGAATCTGTCACATTTTGCACTTCAGGGTAAATCTCTACTAATGTAGATAAAACAGTAGACGGATCACCACCGTTTCCATGCATTTGATAATGATGTACGAGGGTCCAATAAGCAGCATCTTCAGGTAACCATTCAAATTGTGACTGTGTCAAACTAATACCATATGCATTGTCATTCGTTATTGAATCCTGAAATATTTGCCACAAGCCTTTTACTTGATCGGGATTATCATCAGCCATTTGAACTGCTTCTACGTAACTCATCCCATTCGCTGGATCAGCTAACCCTTCTGTTGTATATGTTGCATAATATTGATATGTATAATCAGAGATTGTGATTTGTGTTGCATGTTCTAATTGATACTCTGGGAAGTACGCTTGAATCTCAATATCTTCTAAGGGACCATTAGCTAACGTTTCGCTTTCAATGTTCGCTAAACTCATTTCAGCTTCTTCTCTTGAAATTGTCTTTCCGTCAACATCAGGAATAGATAAATTCTCATTTAAAATCGTTTCTTTGAAGGAAGCGATCTCTTCTACTGACAATACATCCTGCCCAAAAGCTGGAATTGACTGGTCAATCAATTGGCCAAAGACAACTGTCAATAAAAATAATAGTGTGACGAGAATCCTTCTACTCATAACGTAACCTCCAATAAAAGCATGTTTTGTTTACAATTATATTAATAAACGCTTACACTTATCTTACCACTTTATATCACTAATTCAAAACAAATAATGAAAAAAGCACAAACTTGTTTCATTTTATGACAAAATAATAGCCCTCACATACCTAGTCTAAACCAGAAATGTGAAGGACTAAAAATAATGTAAATTATTCTGTCACAAATTGGACACGTTTTGTGACACGGTCAAAAATTTCTTGGAAAATTGTAGTAAGTAACCAATACATAATCGCCGCAGCAATATATGACTCAATATAATGATAATTTAAAGCTGCCGCATACCTCGATTGAGCAAGAATATCGATGAATCCGACATATAAAGCCAGCGATAATTTCTTAATGTTTCTGACATAACTATTTAAGAATAATGGAAATGCCACCTGAAGTGCTTGCGGAATAATTATCCGTTTTAATGTTTGATTTTCCGTCATCCCTATAGACTTCGATGCTTCGATTTGGTCCGTTGAAACAGATATAAAGGCTCCACGGATATTTTCCGACTCTACCGCTGCTTCAAGTAAAGAATATACAACGAGCGCTGTAATGATATCTGGGAAATCATTCGCATTATAATTCACCCCGAATAATCCCATCACTGAGGTAAATGCGTCAGGTAAACCAAAGCGGAAAATAAATAGATGTACAATTAACGGAACCCCACGAACATAAGAAATAAATACTTGAATGATTTGTGTGAGTATTGGTATTTTACGCATCCTTACTAATGCCATCAGCCCACCTAAGACAATACCAATCAGTACTACGACTAGTGCAAAGGCAAGAGTTCGTGGAACAGCGCCTAAAACAGTAATAAATGTTTCAAAGATAATATTTAAATTCAACTAACTCTCCCCCTTACATGACATATTTGCGCGTTCTTTTCTCGAGTAATGAGATAATAAAGGTAATAATCCCTGTTAATGCCCAATAAATTAAAGCAATCGCAACATATACCTCTAATTGATTGATCCCAAAATTATTCGCAATAATAATATCTGCCTGCCCCATTAAATCTATCAAACCAATGGTGAATAATAATGAAGTATCTTGAAGTAAATCAATCCAAGCATTTCCTAGATTCGGCAATGCAATAGGGACAACTTGTGGTAAAACAATACGACGCATCATCTGTGACTGCGTCATCCCTACACTTTTCGCGGCATTAAATTGTGATTCAGGCACTGAGTGATAAGCTGCTTCAATCGCAATCGCGAAGAATGGCGCACTATATAAGACGAGAGCCACAATCGAATAAATAACACGACTAATCCCGGTAATATCAATCCCTACTAATTGTAAAATAGCCGGCAATCCATAATACACTAAGAAAATATGAACAATACCAGGATTACTCCGAGCAAACGATGAATAGACATTTAATAATGGCTTAACAAATGGTGTCTCGGCAATTTTAAGTAACGCAATGATAATTCCTAAAACAATTGTAAATAATGAAGACACTAAAAATATCATCAAAGTTAAAGGTAAAGTATTAAATAATGTTGGAATAATTTCGATTATATAACCAATATCCACTGTGAGACTCCTTTCCTAAAATAAAAATTCTCTTGACGGGTGCACGACTGTTTGGCAGGTGCCCTTTCTCCGTCAAGAGATTATGAAAATTTTAAATTAATCTTCTGTTAATTCATATTCGAAGACATTTTCACCGTACCACTCGTTGGCAATTTCTTCAAGTGTACCGTCTTCTTTTAATGCAGCCACTGCTTCGTCAAAGGCAGCAATCAAATCGTCTTGACCTTGAGCAAATACAAAGTATGTACCGTTAACTCGAACAGGTTCTTCAACAGGCGCTACATTTAATTCTAATTGGTCAATAATTACGTCTTGACCTAAGTTTGACGGTAATACAACTGCGTCTGCTACACCTTCATGTAAGTCTTGGTAACGTTGTGCGTATGAACCACTCTCACCTAATTGAATTTCAATTTGGTTATCTGGATTCTCTTCGTTATATTGTGTTAATAAGTTGAAGATACCACCGTTAGGCGTTACTGGGTGAACTACTTTACCTGATAAGTCATCTAAAGTAGCAATTGAATCGTCGTCGGCACGTTTATAAATACGAATAATACTTGCACCTGTATTTTCCTCAGGAAATGCATATAGTTCCTCACGTTCAGGTGTTTTGAATAATCCACCACCGATAAATGAATAACGACCAGCATCTAAACCAACTTGAGTGGCTTCAGCACTTACTGCTTCAATGTTAAAATCATAATCTTCTAATTGTTCGTCAATTGCATTTAAAACGTCAATTTCATACCCAACTAATTCACCAGTATTGTCTGTAAAGCTTAATGGTTGAGAGTTGTTTTCAACTGCAACACTGATTGTTTCTTGAGCTGAAACAAAAGGTGTTCCAAACGAAGCGACTAAAGTCGCTGATAATAGTGATAAAGCTAATTTTGTAAATGTCTTTTTCATATTAAATTCTCCTTATTGAATATACAATGGGTTTTCTAATTCTTGAATAAAGTTACGTGTACGCTCTTGTTGTGCATGATTAAATAATTGATCGGGGGTTCCTTGTTCAACAATCTCGCCTTTTTCCATGAAGACCACTTTATTGGATACATGTTTAGCAAAGTTCATTTCATGCGTTGTAATTAACATCGACATATCTGAACTACTCAAAGCGACATTTTGTAAAATTTTAAGTATTTCTGCAGAACGTTCTGGATCCAGTGATGAAGTTGGTTCATCAAGGAGTAAGACGCGTGGTTTAAGTGCTAGTGCACGGGCAATCCCGATACGTTGTTGTTGTCCTCCGGATAATTGATATGGATAATCATTCAGTTTATCCCCTAATCCCACTTTATCAATTTCTTCCTTAGCAATTGCTTCTGCTTCGGACTGTGATTTATTTTGTACAATAATTAATCCTTCGGTGACGTTTTCTAAAATTGTTTTGTTTTTGAATAAACTATAATTTTGAAAGACCATCGCCGTTTTACGTCTTAAATTAATAATTTCTGATTCTGTTGCATTTTCATAATCTAACGTTAAATCGTCGATTGAAATGGTTCCTTTATCGGCAGGATCTAAGAAATTAATCGTTCGAAGCAAAGTTGTTTTCCCTGTACCACTCGGTCCAATTAAAGAAACAACTTCACCTGGTTCAACGTCTAAATCAATCGAATTTAACACTAAATTAGAGCCAAATGATTTCTTAATACCTCTTAATTCGATAATAACCCCTCCTCGTTCTAGTCATTTTTTTATAGGGATTAATTCCCAAATTAAATTACGAATCCCTTATTTTCTCTTAAATAACAATTGCCGTAAGTATATAGCAACCGCGCTATGTTTCGCAATGTATCTGCTCAACACGTATCGAGAAAACGTATACCAAATATACTAACTCACTTACCGCATGAAAGCATTGACCTACCTCAATTATAGAGCGGAAACTTGTTTCAATAATTCTGAAATCAATTTTTATTCGGGAAAAGGATGGCGAGTATTTATTTGGAATAAAAAAAGTCCCTTGATACCGAAGCATCAAGGGACGGATTATCCGTGTTACCACCCAAATTTACTTAACGATCACTCGCTAAGCCTCTATGTTATAAAACATAATTGTTAACGCCAATTACCCGTTCAAAATTATTCGTTTTGAAAGATTCCAAGCCCATTTTCAATTGTGTTAACTTACCTGCTCTCATCATTCAGGCTTTCTGTGAAGTGATTTAACAATTTACTCTACTCTTCATAATCTAATTTATTTAAACAAAAATACATGCTTTTCAAAGCCTCTGTCATCTAGCATATTGCCAATAATGACCGCTTTCGCATTAATTAAGCTAAATACATAATATACTAATTCGAATTATAACGCATTGACCTATGTCAATTCTATGGCAAAATAATTAGAATTTCTTTAGTTTTCTAAACTTCCTTTAACCGAATCTGGTTTATTTACCCATTCTAGAAATTCCATCCGGTGGCCAAAAAATGCGTAAGTATATAAACGACGCGCGCCAGGCATATTTTCATCTTCCGCATATTCAATGTAAAATTCATCAAAACGTGCCATTAAGTCATCTAATGAATTAACTATAAAAGCTGGGTGACCGCGCTTTTCTGCAAAGTAACGCTCGTCTAAACCAACATGAACAATACTTGTCCCAATATCAAACCATAATGATTTAAAGTGAGCCATTGATTCTGGCTTTTCAACTTCAGGACATCCTAGTACTGTAACGAAGAAATGTCTTACTTCTTCTTCACTGTTTAATGGAGCAGTTATTTGGATATGATCGAGACCTAACATTTTGAAACTCATTTGAATTCTCCTTACCATACTTTTCCTAGAAAAATTTAAGATTCTGTGACTTTTTCTTGTGCCTTATTTTTGCCGAGTGTACTAAAATAAACGATGAACATGAGTACAAGTGAAATTGCAGCAACAACGAAAACGGCTTTAAAGTTGAATGCATTTGCGACCATACCAAGGATGGACGCACTGATTGCAATACCAAAGTCCATAAATGAGAAATACATCGCATTGGCAGTTGCATGCTTGTCGTCACTTAGTGAATTTAATGCTAAAGTTTGGAAGACGATTGATAAAGATCCGATAGCAGCACCAATAAGTGCACCTGAAAGGATAAATAATGGCAATGAATTTAGGCGAGTTAGAATTAAGAAACCTAAAATGCCTAATCCAATTGCTGGATATACTACCACTAAGTGTCCATGATTGTCCATAATTTTACCGGCATTTGTTTTGAATACCAAATTGAAGATAGCTTGAGCTAGGAAGAATAACGACACATGTTCTGATAAACCAACTTCTGCTGCTAAAGGCCCCATAAATGTATTTACCCCACCAAGCGGGAATGAAACAAATAGTACGATGGCACAGGGTAATAATGCCCTTTTATCAAAGGCATAGTCCCAAAAAGATACCTTCTCGGTTGGATCCGCAGTTACTTCTTCAACTTTCTTTTCAGGTTTTCTAGTTAATAAACTGACTATAAATCCAATAAAAGCAGCAACAGATACAGCGGTAATAAATGTTTGATAAGAGAAGTTTTGCAGTAAAGGTAAACCAATAACCGGCGCTAACGCACCTCCGGTTGATTGTGACGCTCCGTAAATTCCGACACCTTCACCACGGCGATTAGCTGGAACGATAGATGTTGCAAGTGTTGCTACTGTTGTGGATAAAATACCAAATAGTACTCCTTGCAATGCTCTAAGTGTCATCACAATGGGAATAATAGTTGTAAATTGCAATGCAAAAATTAAAACCGCAAATAATAAAATACTGACAGTATTCAAAATGTTTATATTCACTTTTTGGATAAAGTACCCTACTAGTGGTCTCGTTAAAATTGCTGCAAACATAAATACAGTAGTTGTCATACCACCAATTACAGGATCATCTAATACATTCGTTATATGAGTCGGCAATACTGTTGTTAGCGCATTCATACTAATGAATAAGAAAAAGCCAAAGAACATCACTAAAATAAAATCTTTTGTAAATAACTTACTTGTTGTCATAGCGAACCTCCCTATCATATTAATTTCATTATACACAAAGTGGTATGACAACTCCAGTGATTTATGAAAACGGTTAACTTTTGGGTAGAAGATGGTGGATGTTCGTTCTCAGAATATGTGTGTTGTATTTATGTTACTCATCTCTACTTAGCTTCAATAACTAAAATCAGTCATATTTCTTAGACAAAACCACCATTCTGTTAAACTTCAATGCAATTTTTGATGTCTAGTTTAATGAAATCACTAATTCGTTAAACTTCAAAGCAATTTTTGATGTCTAGTTTAATGAAATCACTAATTCGTTAAACTTCCAACCTATTTTCGGTGTTTAGTTTAATGAAATCACTAATCCGTTCAACTGCTACCCCATTTTCGGTCTCTAGTTGAACGAAAATACTAAACCATTCAACTGCTAACCCATTTCAACCATTCAGTTGAACGAATAAAATTTCAATACTAACCAACTAACACACAAAAAATCCGCCCTATTTCTAGGACGGAATCGCATTAAATTATGCATTTTTATGAAACTCTAAATGATCCCCAATAAATGTTTGAATCGTATAGTATGAATGATCATAACCCGTTTCCATTCGGTAGTCTAATGAATGGTTTGAGTTTTCAGCAGCTTCAACGAAGGCTGTTTCTTTCAATTGCTCTGGGTAAAAATTATCGCTATCTCCTTGAGTTACCAGTATAGGCGTGTCTGCCGTACTTTCCCCAAGTAAATTAATAATATCCCATTCGACCCAAGTTGATTGGTCATCACCTAAATAATTGGTGAACGCTTTTTGGCCCCAAGGAACTTGAGTTGGGTTAGAAATTGGAGCATAAGCAGAAATTGATTTGAAACGGTCTGGATTTTTCAAACCAATTTGTAATGCACCGTAACCACCCATCGAGTGTCCCATAATCGACTCAACCCCAGTAAAGTTAGGCATTAAATCCTTAACCACCGCTGATAATTCTTCAGTAATATAATCATACATTTGGAAATGTTCAGCCCAAGGCTCTGCAGTCGCATTCAAGTAAAATCCAGCACCTTGACCTAAATCGTAATTCTCATCATCCGCAATCTCTTCACCACGCGGTGACGTATCGGGGATCACAATTGCTAAATTAAGTTCATTCGATTTTTGTTGGAATGCTCCTTTAGTCGCGAAGTTTTGGTCGTTACAAGTTAAACCAGATAAGAACCAAACTAAATCTGTTCCTTCATTTGCTCTCTCAGGTAAGAATAAAGTAAATACCATTGGACATTTCAACGTATCAGATTGATGTCTAAAACGTTGTTGAGTACCACCATGTACAATAATCTCTTCGATTAATTCAATCTTTGGCATGAAATCCTCCTAGCTAAAAGTAATAATATCTCTCAGTGATTCACCTTTGTTTTGTAATTCAATCGCTTCGTTAATATCATCGATTGACATACGGTGTGTAATAAAGCGGTCTAAATCAATTTTACCTTCCATATGTGCTTTAATTATTTCAGGTAATTCAGTACGACCAGTAACGCCACCGAATGAAGAACCTTTCCAAGTACGTCCCGTAATTAATTGGAAAGGACGTGTCGAAATTTTATCTTGACCAGATGCAACCCCCATAATAACAGAGAGTCCCCATCCTTTATGCGTTGCCTCTAAACCAGCATTCATCGTACCAGTGTGGCCCACACAAACGAATGAATAGTCAACACCACCATTTGTCATATCAACGATATACTCTTGGATTGGTTGGTCGATTTCATTTGAATTGATAAAGTCTGTCGCACCAAATTCACGTGCAATTGCTTCTTTGTTATTATCAATATCGATCGCTATGATGCGTGATGCATTTAATTCTTTCAACATTTGAATTGACGCTAAACCTAAAGTTCCGATACCAAATACCGCTGCAGTAGATCCCTCTTGGAAATCAGCATCATTTTTAACCGCACCTAAACCAGTTGTTACGCCACAACCAAGTAAAGCAACTTTGTCTAATTCCGCCCCTTCAGGAATTTTTGAAACAGAAATATCTGCTAAAACAGTATATTCAGAGAATGTTGATGTTCCCATGAAATGGTAAATTGGTTCCCCTTTGTAAGAGAAACGAGGTGTTCCGTCAGGCATAACCCCTTTACCTTGTGTTTCAGAAATCGCTGAACAGAAGTTTAATCCTTTTTTACAGTACTCACATTCCCCACACTCTGGTTTCCATAATGGGACAACTTTGTCGCCTACCTCAACACTTGTCACACCTTCACCAATTTGAACGACCGTTCCAGTCGCTTCATGACCTAGGACCGCTGGGAAAATTCCTGACGGGTCATTTCCTGATAATGTATAAACGTCCGTATGACACACTGAAGTAAAGTCAATTTTGACCATTACCTCATGCGCTTTTGGCTCCTCAACATCAATTTCCACAATTTCTAATGGCTTCCCTGGCTCGAACGCAACAGCTGCTTTAGATTTAATAGACATAAACATTCTCCTTTATCTGCATTGATACTTATATTTTCTCATGAACACGCATCCACTTCAAACAATTAGGGTTTTAAAAGTATGAATTACATATAATGTTCGCAAATATCCCCAACCAAAAAATGACTCGCGACACCGCCCACTCAAATAGATTATTTTCTGTATGATGCTTTATTGGATACGTAAATATAAATAGAAATTTAACGTGTATAGATTGATTCAATCGATGCCTGTTGGACAAATTCAGGCGTTACCTCATCATTATTTTCTAAATTTATTTGTGCTGTAATTGTAAAAAAATAATTTACATTAACCTGCTGCCAAGATACATTCAATATCTCAGGCTCCTCCCCATCAAAATGCAAGAGATTGGGATCAGAATTCAAAGTGTCACTGATTTCTGAGACAGTATTTCCGAGGAAATCCAGAATAATTTGATCATCAGACTCCTCATAAACTGATAGATATATATCTGGATCAATTCGCTCAGGCTCTATGTCATAAGAACGACTGATTTCCAATGTTGGTTCATCTAACTTACCCATTAATGGTAAGTCAGATTGAGAATTAACCATTAAATTAAATGCTGGCATCGTTAAATTTTCAGGGTCATCTATATCCTCACTCGTTAAATATAATACTTCACCTGTATATGTATCTTTCAGTTTTGTTGATTGTCTCAGCATACTTGGTTGGTCGTTTTCAATCCAAGTCATTCCATGTGAAAAACGTTTACTACGGTATTCATTTATTGCTACGTAAAAAATTTCGTCCAATTCCTTTGGCGTATA
Organism: Aerococcaceae bacterium DSM 111022; assembly: GCA_015863195.1. Lineage (GTDB taxonomy): Bacteria > Bacillota > Bacilli > Lactobacillales > Aerococcaceae > DSM-111022. The sequence continues at coordinate 353,850 of JACBXO010000001.1, forward strand.
ATAAGTGTCTGTATAATAGTCTAAACGAACGTTATTTGATTGACCTTCCTCAATTATCCCGACATATGGATAATAATCATAGATGTGTTCGATAACCCTTTCTGAAAATGTATAATTGTAATGACTAGAACGATTACTCGGTTCCCCTAATAACTCATAAACATCTGGCATTTTAATATGAGGCGGTATCTTTGTAGCATATCCTTGTACGTCCACAATATAATCAGCTAAATCGATATATCTTTCCACAAATTCATCATCGCTATCAATTGGATTATTCTCATATCTTGTCATAATTGTTGCTGCTTGCCTTCTTACATCACTGGGTTCAGGAAAAGACATCGCCCAAAATACCCAGAAAATTATCGGAGCAAAATAAATCAATAAAGGAATAAGAAGCGCAATAAACATAATGCCAATAATTCTACCCCAACGTATATTCTTTTTCTTTGGTTCCATATCCTCCCACCTTTATACGATTTAGTCGAGATCATCTTCTATCTCAAAAGTAACCTCATCAATTTCTTGCCATTCAATTGTTGTGGTCGTACGATTACGCACTAAAGACTCAATAGGTAACTCTTGTACTACTTCTTTGGTTAAATTTGTTTGTCCTGCTAAATTTATCTCCGCTTCAAGATCAAATGACCTTTCATTATCTGTTAGTTTCCAATGGACAGAAAGTATATTAGGTTCCGATATAATAATAGTATTGAAATTATAAAGATAGGGTTCTTGGTCGAAGGTATCATTTATTTGGTTTATGGTTGTTCCCAACTGGTTGATGTCAAAGCGTTCGATACTATTGTTTCTTAATAATTCATAATTCACTTGACGATCACCATTAATTAAATTATAAGTAGTTGAATCCAGTACGATCGGATCATAATCATGTCTTCGACTTATTTCGAAAGTATGTTCATCCAATTTGCCGAATTTAGCAATATCAGGAAAATAATCAAATATTGAATTATATGCAGTAATTTCTAAAGATTCAAATTCATTTAAATTTCGACTCATTAAATAATGAACACTTCCTGAATTGCCCTCTATACCAAGCGCCCTTTGTCTAATTTTACTTGGAGAAGCATTTTCTAAATAGGATGATGGACTGTTAGACTTATTATCTCGGTATTCATTTAATGCTTTATAAAATATTTTGTCTAGTTCATGTGGCTCGTAGTAGATATCAGTATAATAGTCTAGGTGTGGTTTTCTGTACTGAACAAATTCAATTTCTGCAATATAAGGATAGTGATTATAAATATATTTAATATCATCTTGCTCGCCATATATAGTAATAGCTTGGAAGATTTGTGTTGGTTCCTCTAGTATATTATGTATGTCCTCTAGTTCAATATAATTCCCCCTATCAATAGGATGACCAAATATCTCCGGTATTAAAGGAGCCAATTCCACATATCGTTCGACAAATGATTCATCACTATCAACTGGATTTGATTCATATTTTGAAATGACTGACGCTGCTGCTCTTTCTGCTTCTTTAGACCCAGCAGGCGTATTCATAGAGCGCTCAATCGACCACCCAACAAAAAAGTAAAACAATAAAGGCGATAATAGTATTAAAAGAATAAAACTCAAGCATCCCCAAAGTCGTCTTTTCTTCTTTTTCTCCTCCATCTTTTCAACTCCATCAATTTTTAAAGCTAATCGTCTCCTATTAATTGCCATCCAATTACTTCACTCGAATATTCAGCTTCTATTGTTGAAATAGATAAGTTATGTACTTTTTCCTTTGATAATTCTGTTTGTCCTTCTATATCAATTTCCGCAATTAAGTCAATTAGTCTATTTCCATTAGTCAATTTCCATTGAACATTAAGTAAGTTAGGTTCAGTTTCATTAAAATGATAATAACGAGGGTTCGCGTTTAATGACTCATTTACTTCTGAAATCGACGTCCCTAATTGATTCAAATCATAATCGTTTGTGTTACTTTGTATGATTAATTCAGATAAATGCTGTTCAATTTCATGTGGTTTATCACTTTTTAAAAGACTCATATCAAAAGAAGGGGTTGTTAAATCTCCCCTTTCAACAAGTTCAGGGTAGTATTCAAAAATTGTGTCATCAATCGACATTTGTAATTGGTCAAAATCGTTGATATCTTGACTCGATAAAAAATATATTTTCCCGTTAGGTGAATCTCTATAATAAGTAAATTGTTCAATTTTACTTGGCTGGTTAGATTGAAGCCAAGACCAATCTCTTTCTTCCTCCCCGATTCGGGAGGCGTTTAAACGTTCATAAAATATATTTTCTAATTCCGTTGCTTCATAGTAGATATCGGTATAATAATCTAACCGAACGCTCGTATTCCCTCTCACATCAATTGCGGCAATATATGGATGAAAATCATAAACATATTTTTCGAACGTATCGTCTAATTCATCTGTTACACCATTATAAATAGCAGTTGGCTCACCAATGAGATCGTAGACATCTTCAACTTTAAGGTATGGTTGGATACGATTAGGGAAACCTCTAGCCTGTTCCAGATGAGGCGCCAATTCAATGTAGCGATCAACAAACTCTTCATCATTATCAATTGGCTCATCTTCATACTTTCTAATGAAATTTAAAGCCCCTCTTTCGACACTATACGCAGTTGGGGCTCTACGGATTTCCAATTCCCACAGAAATAAAGTGCCGTAAAATAAAATATAAGGCAGAAGGATAATAATTACGATAATGATACAACCCCAACGTTTTTTCTTTTCCCAAGTGTCCATATCTTTCCACCTTTATCGGTTTTTAGACAAATAACCCATCCTCAATTTAGGACGGGTTATATTCAATTTCTTGCCATTCATTTAAATAATTTGGATAATTTGTGCCTAAAGTTTCAATCTTCAAATCTTCTAGCGACTCCTCCGTTATATTGGACTGATCATCTAAATTAATTGTTGCTTCTAATCTAAAGTATTCATTCCCATCATAAATTTTCCAATATACAGTCAGTAAATCGGAGTCACCTTCTTTATATTGAAAATAATAGGGATCTCCGTTTATAGAATCATTTATTTCTCCTATGGATGTACCTATTTGAAATAGATCATAGTCTTTTGCATCACTGTTTCGCATTAAATAAGACAAATATGGTTCAACTTCGGATGAGTCTGCTTCACGTGCTCGACTAATTTCAAACTTTGGATCATTCAAGTCACCCATTTCAGCCATATCTGGGTAATAATCAAAAATGGAATCATCTATCGGCATCGATACTTCTTCTTTACTATTAATATTTTGACTATTTAAATAATAAACGGTGCCACGATAAGTATCTTTCAAAACTGTAGTTTGTTTAATTTTACTAGGAATTTCTTGTTTTACTAGAATGTTTAAATCTGCTTCGTTATTTTCACGAAAATCATTCATCGCAGTAAAGAATAGATTGTCCAATTCTTCTGGCTCATAATAATTCTCTGTATAGTAATCTAAATGCGCACGATCAAAATTTCCTTTATCAAATGATGCTATGTAAGGAAAGTAGTCATAACTATGAATATACTCATCTCTGGCAACCTCTTCAAAATCCGCTTTATAAACAATGGAGGGTTCACCTAATAGTTCATATATATTTTCAATGTCAATATAAGGATCAATATCATGTGGGAACCCATTCACTTCCACTGTTTGTGGCGCTAATTCAACAAAAAAGGCGAGAAACATTTCATCATTTTCAATGGTAAAGTTATCGTATTTAGTTAAAAATGACTGTGCTTCTCTTGTCACGTCATCCTTATCAGGATAAGTACTCGCTATAAACCCCAGGAAAATCCATGGTCCATAAATAAATGCAACAGGAAGAAGGAGGACAATAACAATGACACCTATGATACACCTCCAACGTGTTTTCTTCTTCTTAGGTTCCATCTTGTCCTCCTTACCCTGTTATAAATCCTCTTGAATATTAAAGTAATAATTAGGCACTATATCAATTAGCGAATTTAACATAATCGTCGTAAAGCCTTGATCTATTGCTTCGTCAAAATTTGTTGGGATACCTGAGTAAATTTGATCATCATAAATGATTAAACTGGCTGCGCCTCCATACGTTTCATGGTTTGATTCTATTTCGGTCATCGGAAATCCTAGTCCATAATAAAACTCACCATCAGATTTAATTTGCCCTAACGCATAAATTTCAAGTTCTTGGTAATCTGTTAATTTGGATACTGCCGCTTCCTCTCTCAATAAGGAAATAACCTCCTCTTGAGGAAAGGAATTATACATATGAAAGTATAATGAAAGTGATGTAATTCCTGAATAGACTAATTTATCTTCAAAGAAATACATATCAATCATCGCCCAGTCTTCTAACTCGTTTTCTGGATTCAAGTCACCTTCGGGTGCTTTATAAACAAAACTGACCAAAGAATAACCTTCGTCATAAATATTATTAAATGGTTCAATGGGATCATAACTAGGGACAAAATCCCTTAAAACATCTAAATAAGTTGTCACACCTGTCTCTTCCATTGTCGTTAAGTCAAAGAATTCATACTCACTTATTTGTTGGTAATCTTCCCATGCCAAGTGTAACATTTCATTATTTTGTCCAAACTCTTCCATCATTTCAGCGAGAGTAGGCGTTATAAAGGTATGATCATATTTCGAGGTCGTAGAAAACAAATCGGCACCAGCTAAATTATCCTCTGCTTTTACTGGCATAACTGAGAATATAAATAATACACTCAGGAGGATGAATGAATACTTTTTCATACTGAAGCTCCTTATGGGTGCTTTTAGAGGGTGACTAAATTATTTGGAACAATATTTGTTAAGCCGATGAATGTGACTGTAGTGTAGCTGTAAGTCATGATGTCTTGTGATCCGGCTGTGTATGAAGAAAGAATCGTGTCGTCTACAACATCAAGTACTGCAACTGAACCGAAAGCTTCGTCTTCTGTCATTGGTGTAACTGGGAATGCGATACCGTGATGCATTTCACCGTCCGAAAGCACTTGCCCAATACCGTTAATTTCGAAAGGTTCGAGTGTCGCTAGCTCTGACACAGCATCAGTTGATTGCGATAAAGCGTCTATATCTTGGACATCTGTTTTATTATGATCCGCAAATTCAAATGACATAGTTGATACACCTGCGTAGATTAATAAGTCTCCAGCGAAATAAAATTCGATTTGTGCCCAATCTTCAATGCCTCGCTCAGGGTGAAAATCTCCTTCTTCCGCTTGGTAAAGGAAATTAATCACACTTAATTCACCTTCGTAAAATTCATCCGTCACTACTACTTCTTCACTTGTTTCAAAATTTTCTAAAATTTCGTCGTAAGTCGTTACACCTGTTGGATCCATGACCGTTAAATCGTAAAAGGTATAATCTGCCACTTGTTGGTAGTCTTCCCAAGCAACATCCAGTTTGGTATTATCTTGGCGGTGTTCCTCAAATAATGTAACAACATCGGCTGGGATAAAGTCGGATTCGTCATCCGTTGGAGTCTCTTCATCTTCTGAATCTGATGTTTCTGATTCAGATGACTCTTCGCTAGAAATTTCCTCTTCTGACGACGAACTTTCTTCTGACTCACTTGATTCTGTTGTCTCTGTTGTTTCTTCTGACTCACTTGATTCTGTTGTCTCTGTTGTTTCCTCTGATTCATTTGTTTCAACTGATTCTGATGAATTTGTTTCTGATTCGACAGTACTCTCTACTGATTCACTTGTATTAGTATTATTAAATAAATCAGCTCCTGCTTGAGCAGCAATTGGTAATGTGCTTTGTGAAAATAAGGCAAGTAAACTTAATGAGGTCAATAATTTCTTCATAATAATCTCCTTTGCTATTCGGGAAGCGCTAACAATTATAGTTATATTTTATCATATTAAATGCAAATACTCCCCTCATAGGCACTATAATGACCATTTTGAGCAACTCAAGTTGTAATTTGAAATTTAGAGCAAAAAAATAACCAGCCGAAGCTGGTTAGTTAAATGAATTATTGAACGTTTGCTGCTTGTAAACCACGGTCGCCTTCTTCAATATCGAAAGTAACTTCTTGGCCTTCTTCTAATGATTTGTAACCTTCTTTTTGGATTGCTGAGAAGTGTACGAATACATCTTCACCGTTTTCTTGAGCGATAAATCCAAAACCTTTTTCAGCGTTAAACCATTTTACAGTACCTTTATTCATAAATGAATCCTCCTTGTGCTTTTGCACGAAATAATATTTTGCAGTTGTTAATTTGTTGAATCTAAAAGGATTTAAATATGAATTAAACACTTAAAAATTGTTACTAATAACTTACTACCCTTTATATATTACACTACTTGAAAATTAAGTCAAGCTATTTTCAAAAATAATTGATATTATTAAGAATAAAACGTTTTTCAAGCTATTGTTATGGAGGTTTATTTACCATTAAGTATCCTTCCAATGATTCCAATCGTATTATATGTGACAGCAATATGATACAATAATTCTAATACTAAAATCAAGGAGCCAATATGAAAGTAATATATCAAGACAATCATTTGTTTATTGTCGAGAAACAACCCAATCAACTTGTACAAGGTGATGCAACAACTGACAAAGACTTACTTACAGAAGGTAAAGAGTATATTAAAGTTCAAGATAATAAACCAGGAAATGTATTCTTAGGTCTCGTCCACCGCTTAGACCGACCGGTTGGTGGAGCTATCGTTTTTGCGAAAACATCTAAAGCGGCTTCCCGTTTATCAGATCAATTACGCCGTCATGCGATTACGCGAAAATATTTAGCTGTAACAGATGGTTCTGTTAGTCGACAATCTGGGAAATTAGTTGACTATTTATACAAAGACCGTAATAAGAATCAATCTTATGTCGTAGATAGTGGACACGCTGAAGCAAAAAAAGCGATTCTCAATTATACAGTGTTAGCAGAATCCCAAGGATTATCACTCATTGAAGTAGAACTAGAAACTGGCCGACCACATCAAATCCGAGTTCAACTCTCTCACTCCGGTATGCCAATTGTAGGAGACCAGAAATATCATCCTAGTCCAATTGTTGGGCAACAAATTGCGCTTTGGGCCTATACTCTTGGATTAGATCACCCTACTTTAAAAGAAAAAATGGCATTCACTTCACTTCCTAACGAGAGAGAGTATCCGTGGAATGTGTTTGGGGATTTGTTAGGGAAAACGAAGTAATTCTTTCAGGATTTGGATTATAGGACATCTCAACAATAAAAAAACAACCACATCAAATCAATGTTTACAAACACTGATATGGTGCGGTTTTATGTTCAAGTATTTATTAATAATTATGTATCGGAGTTACTCATTGTGTTCGAGATACCATACTTATCCTAAAAATTATGGATTGCATCGTTTACAAGGAACGTAACCTTGGTTGATGATTGTGTCGCGGTCATCTAGGAAAACTTTATTCTTCTCCGACATTTGATCGACACTACTGCAGTGCGCGTGATGGAATTTCCCTGTATTCGCGTTGGCGACATAAGACGTTGTTGCGACTTCGACCACAGGTTCTTCGGGTGTAGCGGGAACTGCTGGAACGATGGCGGCTACTTGCTCTTCGGCTTCGACGCCTAATGTTCCGTCGCGGTTATAGGAATAGTATAAATTTGCGCCGGGATATTTCGCTTGATAGTTATGGTTGGTTGTTTGTTCGAGCGTTTCAGTAGCAGAACTTGTGCCAGTTGCATAATTTATTGAAATATTATCCTGGCGGTTTGGCACATAAATATTGAATGATAATGATTCGCCATTATCTTCAATCGAGAAGCCTTCCATGAAGACACCGGAAGCGAGTAAATTATCTCCTTCAAAATATGGTGTCACGCGGTAGCGAACAGTTTCGCCACCCTCAACAATCATTGCCACAAAGTTTTCAAAAGGTACCATGCCCTCTTGATTAAACGTCGTCGTACCGGTCATCAGATTTAAATTTGGGATACCATCTCCGATTAGTTGGTGACCAATTAAATGACTACGATTATATAAATACTTGCCGTCCCACTCAAATTGTTGCCATCCGGTTGGTTGAATTGAGCTATTATCACCTCTGGGTTCAGCTGGCATTAAATCAGTCGTTAATACCGCATTGGCTGGTCCGACACGTCCTAACTCATCCAGTTTTGTAAATTCAATCCACGGATCAGTTTGAGTAATATCTTCATTTGTGAAAAATGGATTATTATTATTTACCTCAATATATAATTCCGATGCTGGAACAGCTGGAGCTTTATCAGGTAATTTTGTTGAAACTGAAAAACCAGCGGCATCAATTAATTGATCTTGTGCCGTAATTAATTGCGGCTGAATTAATGTAATCAGTGTAAATAGAATTACACTCAACTTTTTCAAAAACTTCAATTTTATCCCTCTCTCTGTATTATTCTTATTATTATACCACAATATTTTAATAACAACCGTTTATATTTATTGTATAAATCAAAATAACATTATGTTATGCTTATTAAAATACTACCTTTAAGGAGGGATGTCATGAGCCGAATCCATGCAATTGATGGTGTTAAAATGATTGCGATTATTTCTATTATTCTTTATCATTTGTGGCCACATATTTTTTCAGGCGGATTTTTATTTGTAAATACATTTCTAGTTATTTCAGGATACTTTGCCGCTAGTAAATTAGAACAATTAACATTTGAACATGATTTCAGAAAACTAGGTCAATATTTAATAAAAACACTTGACCGTCTTTGGATACCATTATTTTGGATTACTTTAATTATCATGGGTTTCCTGTTATATTTTAATCCAAGCCTACTCGGAACACTACGCGGTGATATTATTTCGAGTTTAATATTTACGAGTAATATTTTCCAGCTCGCGTCCGAGCGTTCTTACTTTGCGGATATGGCAGTGCAATCACCTTTTACTCATTTATGGTACATTGCGATTCATGTAGAGTCTTTAATAGCATCAGTCATTATCATTTTAGTCACGAATTACAAACCGATTCGAAGAGAATTTAAAGTATTAATTTGGATGATCATTGTTCTGGGTTCTCACTTAACTTATATTATGATGTATGACCCGAATAGTGATCCAACGAATGTGTATTATGGTTTCATTACGAGATTCTCCTCATTTGCGGGTGGGATTTTAGTTTATTACTTTGAACCTTTCTTCGACCGCTTTATGAATGAATTCGATTACGCCTTAAAGCAAACTTCCATGATGGTATTAACAATGCTCATGTTACTTGTGATGGTTGGTCTTTCTTTAGTAATAACTGATATGGATCCAACGACCTATCAAGTTTGGCTGTCCTATTTTAATATTGCCTCGATGATTTTTGTTTTAGCTTCTAGGTATCAGGATACTTTAGTTGAGCGGCTTTTTGATAATAAAATTGTTTCTTATTTTGGAAATGCAACATATAGTCATTATTTATGGTATTATCCTGTGATTGTTTTTGGTTCTAGATATATACGAGCATTTGACAATGTTAATGTATTGCATCTAATTACATTTGTAGCAGTTTTATGCGTCAGCTATGTGTTTTATCTAATAATTGAAAAGAAACTTCTATACATTCCATTTTTAACTCAGTTGGATTTCAAAAAGGATTTTAATTGGGTGAAATCACACCCTCTTAGAATTAATAACTTGTTGTTCCCCATGTTTCTAGCTTTGTTTGTTGTAGGTATCAAGGCTTCAGGGAATAATAAACCTCTGGCATTAGTGCAATTGGAATATAATTTTTATCAAAACCAGCCGAATGTGGGGAATCTAGTTTACCCTGAAATGGAATATATGAGTGTAGTTCAAGGTGATTTGATTGAATTGGACGAAGCACTTGAAACAGTTTTATGAATGAATATGAATTTGAGTCCCCTGTTGAACGAGCGATTGAGTGGGATCCCCAGCCATTAATGGAAGCAACGAGTGAATTGGGCGAGGAGAACCAAGCGATTTTTGAGGCAGTAATAAAAAATAATCCCGACCTCTTTGAATTGTTGGACAACAACGAAGTGCTATTTGCAGCAACTACACCAGTTACATTCTTTGGTGATTCGTTGATTTTACTGGCTGGAGATACAAACAACACTTTATTCTTCGAAGGAAATACCTATGGATATGAGAGTTTGCAAGTGTGGGATTCGTATCCTTATATCGAGGAATTGATGGATAGTGGCGAGTTGAATGATAATCTGGTCGTTAATTTAGGAACGAATGCCGGGCTGGATGATGTTGGTATGGAGACATTAATTGAGATGGTTGGAGACCACGAAATTTATTTAGTGAGTACCAACTCAGCAGTCGAGCACCGACAAGAAGTCAATGATGTCATTGATCAGATGGTTGAAAAGTACCCCAATGTTCATCTTATTGACTGGTATGCTTTTTCAGAAGGTCATCCTGAATATTATGACGGCGATGATATTCATCTATCTCCCGAAGGAAAGATTGAATACGCAATGCTTGTTGTGAGAACGATGATGGAAGTGGAAAATAGGAATTAAATTTTTAGGGAGAGGCAGATTTGCCTCTTCTTTTTTGTTTAGAGTGATGTGATGCAACGTGGTGGTGCATTAGTGTGGCGAAAATTGTGTGGATGCATCGAAATGGTGCATCGTTGTGTTAAAAAGTTTGTTGATGCACTAAAGTGTTGCATCGCCACATAAAAAAGAGTGCTGATGCACCTTATCGATGTATCAGCGTCTTTAATCTTATGTTTATTATGTTAAGAGTTAAACAACTTGTGTTTTGGGAATGAGAAGTTATACAGACGTATAACTTCGCCAAGAAAATACTCGAGTAATTATACATATCGCTGATTCGTATAAATTCATCCCTCTTTAAAATGAGAAGTTATACGAACGTATAACTCAGGCTGTAGACAAACCCCTTGAAAACACTGATATATAGTGATTTCAAGGGGTTTTTCCTGTATAATAAAAATAAAATGGGTGATTAACATGATGTCCCGAGATGCTGATAGTAAGACATTTGAAGC
>JACBXO010000020.1 GCA_015863195.1 Aerococcaceae bacterium DSM 111022
TCAGACCGTAGACAAACCCGAGTTGAAGCTCATTCAACTCGGGTATTTTGTTGATTAAAATTAATATTGGCATACAAATAAAAAAACGAAGCCTATTAGCCTCGATTATCTAGTAGTATTGCGAGTTTTTTCATGTTTATGCAGGCATAAGTAAGCCCTGCTTTAAACTCCATCAGCTCTTTACCCACTAAATGAGTGTATCTAAAGCCATGGTGTTCCTTAGCAGTGCCAAACTGGCGTTCGATTGTTTCCTTCCTTTGACGATACAAGTCTCTCATACCATCTGAGTGTCGAATTTCTTCGCATGTTTCCAACGCATCTTGCCAAACATGGCGTGTAATGACGCGATAATTATTAAATTTTTCTTGGTCTTCTTTGGAAGCTCGATATTGTCGATAACCATCTCGTGCGGTAGTCAGATAATGATGAACAACATTATTTTCGTCAAGATAACAATCGTAATATTCATCGTAAACAACATCGCGATTCTCAGGTTTTTTTCTGGGACGTGTGTAGGGAAAGACAGGAGTTATTGCTTCATTCAGTATAAAATGGGCAATTGTCGCGGTTTTATAACCTGCATCAGCGACCAAGTAAGTTGGATTAAACTTCTTTATTTTGTTATAGAGTGATGGAAATGCTTGAGTATCGTGTACATTCCCACGATGTACGGTATAGCCTAATATCCAACCGTTTCGATCACAGGCTGTTTGAACATTGTAAGCAAATACTTGCTTATGTTCTCCCTTATGGAACCAACCAGCCTCTGAGTCATGTTTACTTGTTTTTTGGTTCTTTGTTTCGGGCTCCTTTTCTAGTTTTTTTAGTGGCTTTTTTCCATGAGCCTCCCGATCTTCTTGAATGGCATCCATTAACTCATCAGCCATCCACTTTGCAGAAACGACGACTTCTTCATTGGTGTATTTATGCGCGTTCGCACATGCTTTAACATGTGTGCCGTCCATAAAAATTTGACTACCATCAACCAATTGCGCATCTATACATTGTTTTAAAATATGAGTGAAGATTTGTTCAGCCAGTGAAGTTCCTTCAAACCGACGTTTATAATTTTTTCCGAAAGTGGAGAAATGCGGAACGACATCCGTTAAAGACAACCCTAAAAACCAACGATAAGCTACATTAACGCTGATTTCCTGAATCGTTTGTCTCATGCTTGGTATGCCGTATAAATACTGAATAATAGGGATTTTAATAAGAGTGACGGGGTCAATACTTGGGCGTCCATTATTTTGGCAATAAACCTCTTCAACCAGGTCATAAATAAAAGAAAAATCAATATGTTTATCTATTTTTCGTAGTAAATGGTCCTGCGGCACCAATTCTTCCAGTGCATAAAACGCAACTTGATTTCGTGCTTCAAATGTCTTACTATCAGCATCTCGGGACATCATGTTAATCACCCATTTTATTTTTATTATACAGGAAAAACCCCTTGAAATCACTATATATCAGTGTTTTCAAGGGGTTTGTCTACAGCCTG
>JACBXO010000021.1 GCA_015863195.1 Aerococcaceae bacterium DSM 111022
GTTGGCGCATTTGGTGGCGCACTTAAAGGAATCGGTCCAGTTGAGTTAGGTGTGATCGCTGTTAAAGGTGCAATGGAAGCCATTGGACTTGATGGTAAAGAAGTAGACGAAGTGATTTTAGGTAACGTCTTAAGCGCAGGACATGGTCAAAACGTGGCGCGTCAAGTTGCCGTTAATGCCGGTCTACCGATTGAAACACCAGCATACACAGTCAATAAAGTGTGTGGATCTGGACTTAAAACTGTGGCTTTAGCGGCTCAAAGTATTTTAGCTGGAGATAACGAGGTCGTTATTGCTGGGGGTACTGAGAGTATGTCACAAGCAGGATACGTATTACCAGGTGCTCGTTGGGGTGAACGTATGGGTGACGGCAAAATGATCGACACCATGTTAAGTGACGGTTTAACGGATGCTTTCAAAGGTTACCATATGGGAATCACAGCAGAAAATATCGCGGATAAATTCGATATTAGCCGCGCGGACCAAGACCAATTAGCGACAGAAAGCCAAAACAAAGCCGAAGCGGCCATTGAATCAGGGCGTTTCAAAAATGAAATCGTACCGGTTGAAGTACCGCAACGTAGTGGTGAGCCAGTAGTTGTTGATACAGATGAGTATCCACGTGCTGGGGTAACGGCGGAAGGTTTAGGTAAATTACGTCCAGCATTCAAACGTGAAGACGGAACAGTAACAGCCGCAAACTCATCAGGTATTAATGATGGGGCCGCTATTTTAATCGTGATGAGTAAAGAGAAAGCAGATGAATTAGGCTTAGCACCAATCGCAAGCATCAAGTCATATGCAAGTGCGGGTGTTGACCCAGCCATTATGGGTACAGGTCCAATTCCAGCAACGCAAAAAGCGTTAGCTAAAGCGAATTTAACCGTGGATGACTTAGACTTAATCGAAGCGAATGAAGCTTTTGCTTCGCAAGCATTATGTGTGACACGTGGTTTAGATATGCAAATGGATAAAGTGAATGTTAACGGTGGTGCAATTGCCATTGGTCACCCAATCGGAGCGTCTGGTGCACGTATTTTAGTGACATTGTTACATGAAATGGATAAACGTGAAGTTCAACATGGTTTAGCTACTTTATGTATTGGTGGTGGACAAGGGATCGCAATG
>JACBXO010000022.1 GCA_015863195.1 Aerococcaceae bacterium DSM 111022
TTATGTTAACAACCCAATGACTAAAGTCATGGGCTTGTAAGCCCCATGTTGACCAGACCAAGGCTTGAAACAGAGCCTACGTTATAGATGTCATGACACGTTCGGGTGCTTCTCCAGCCCGTTCCTCTGTCGTGCAAGGTTAAACAAGCGTGGTGGGTAGCGCTAGTGTCTTGCACATAACAAGCATCTATAACATGGTCGAGGAGAATATGACCTGCTTTATGCAGAGGAAAGGGGAGAACCCTATGGTTTTTGTGTTAGACACAAACAAACGTCCACTTGCTCCTTGTCACGAAGCAGTTGCAAGAAAGCTGTTGAAACAAGGGAAGGCGGCGATTTACAGGCGATTTCCATTTACCATCATCTTGAAAAAATCAGTAGACGAATCAGAAATTAAAGCAACATATCGGCTAAAAATCGACTATGGAAGCAGGCATACAGGATTAGCGATTTTGCGAGGACAAGAAGTGGTATGGTTAGGGCAACTTGACCATCGCACAGACATCAAGGAAAGAATAGATAAAAGGCGTGCTTTTCGTCGAGCAAGACGAAATCGAAAAACAAGATACAGAAAACCACGCTTTCTGAACCGCAAGCGAAAGGAGGGGTGGTTGCCGTCATCACTAGAGAGTCGTGTGCAAAATATCCAAACATGGGTTAACCGCCTAAAGAAGTTATGCCCCATTGGGTATATATCATACGAAAATGCCAAATTCGACACGCAACTCATGCGAAATCCTGAAATCAATGGTGTAGAGTATCAACAAGGCACGCTACAAGGATATGAAGTACGGGAGTATTTGCTTGAAAAGTTTGGGCGGAAGTGTTGTTATTGCGGAAAAGAAAATGTTCCACTTGAAGTGGAGCATATCATTCCAAAATCGAGAGGTGGAACAGACCGAGTGGATAACCTATGTCTTGCCTGTCATGACTGTAATCAGCGCAAAGGAAGTAAGACAGCAGAAGAATTCGGGTATCCGCACATTCAAAAGCAAGTCAAAGAATCATTAAAGGATACAAGTGCTATCAACTCGACAAGATGGAAAGCGTATGAAGTGTTAAAGCAGACAGGATTAGATGTCGAGTGTGGAACAGGTGCA
>JACBXO010000023.1 GCA_015863195.1 Aerococcaceae bacterium DSM 111022
GCCTATTGGTTAAAAAATGAGCTGATTTAACAAAAATTTAACGCGAATTTTAACAAAATATTAACGCTTACAATTTAGGTGGCACTTTTCGGGGAAATGTGCGCGGAACCCCTATTTGTTTATTTTTCTAAATACATTCAAATATGTATCCGCTCATGAGACAATAACCCTGATAAATGCTTCAATAATATTGAAAAAGGAAGAGTATGCGTAGCCGTAATTGGAGCCGTACCCTGACCGAACGTAGCGGCGGTAATGGTGCGGTGGCGGTGTTTATGGCGTGCTATGATTGCTTTTTTGGCGTGCAGAGCATGCCGCGTGCGAGCAAACAGCAGGCGCGTTATGCGGTGGGCCGTTGCCTGATGCTGTGGAGCAGCAACGATGTGACCCAGCAGGGCAGCCGTCCGAAAACCAAACTGAACATTATGCGTGAAGCGGTGATTGCGGAAGTGAGCACCCAGCTGTCTGAAGTGGTGGGCGTGATTGAACGTCATCTGGAACCGACCCTGCTGGCCGTGCATCTGTATGGCAGCGCGGTGGATGGCGGCCTGAAACCGCATAGCGATATTGATCTGCTGGTGACCGTGACCGTGCGTCTGGATGAAACCACCCGTCGTGCGCTGATTAACGATCTGCTGGAAACCAGTGCGAGCCCGGGTGAAAGCGAAATTCTGCGTGCGGTGGAAGTGACCATCGTGGTGCATGATGACATTATTCCGTGGCGTTATCCGGCGAAACGTGAGCTGCAGTTTGGCGAATGGCAGCGTAACGATATTCTGGCCGGCATTTTTGAACCGGCGACCATTGATATCGATCTGGCCATTCTGCTGACCAAAGCGCGTGAACATAGCGTGGCGCTGGTTGGTCCGGCAGCGGAAGAACTGTTTGATCCGGTGCCGGAACAG
>JACBXO010000024.1 GCA_015863195.1 Aerococcaceae bacterium DSM 111022
AAAAGAAGACATGAACCCGATTCCTTGGTTAAAATAGATGTGCCACAACTATCCACAAGGAGGTTCATGTCTCATGAATAGATTAGCACATCATCAAGGAATCCACAAGTTTTTCATAACGTTAGGGTTGGCGCTTTATTTCTCGAAACCTGTGATGAAGCATCTCGTTCATATCGTGGATGCGATGATTACAAAGGGCTTTTCGGGAACGCTGACCGATCTACATCACGGGAGTTTTCATCCGAACCATCGCACGACACTGAGCCCTTTTTTCACGAAAAGCCCATGGGAGGAAGAGGCGCTGCTCCATAACCTCCAGCAGTGGATCCTTCGTCGTTTCGAACGCATCGCCAAACAGGAGAATCAACCCTTTTTTGTTTCGATCGATGATACGATTTGCCAAAAAACCAAGCCTTCGTCACGGGCAACACACGCAATTCAAGGGTGTGATTGGCACTATTGTCACGCAGAGAAAAAATCGATTTGGGGACATTCTCTCGTTTG
This sequence comes from Aerococcaceae bacterium DSM 111022, assembly GCA_015863195.1. Taxonomy (GTDB): domain Bacteria; phylum Bacillota; class Bacilli; order Lactobacillales; family Aerococcaceae; genus DSM-111022. The sequence continues at coordinate 505 of JACBXO010000024.1, forward strand.
GCTCATGGTTCATACGATGACTCAAGCGTTTCCTTTTGCCTTTCGCCTCTACGACAAGACGGCGGGGAAAAGCAAAGGGGAACTCGCGATCGAGATGCTTTCTTCGTTGGATGTGAGTCGCCCCGTTTATGTGCTCATGGACTCTTGGTATCCATCGAAAACCCTCGTGGGAGCCTGCTTGAAAAAAGGGTTCCACGTCATCGCGATGCTGAAGACGAATCGGATTCTCTATCCAAAAGGGACGGCCATTCAAGCAAAGGAATTTGCCAAATCTA
>JACBXO010000026.1 GCA_015863195.1 Aerococcaceae bacterium DSM 111022
CGTTACCTAAAATCACTTCGTCTACTTCTTTACCATCAAGTCCAATGGCTTCCATTGCACCTTTAACAGCGATCACACCTAACTCAACTGGACCGATTCCTTTAAGTGCGCCACCAAATGCGCCAACGGGTGTTCTTTTTGCGGATACAATAACTACTTCTTTCAATATATCTCCTCCTGAATTATCATGATTACTTTCCTGTCTCTTGTAATCTCTCAATGCCTTTATATTACCTTTAGCTGTGAACGCTTTCAATAACAGCCCCTTCTTTTTCCATAACCTTTACTTATAGATAATATTATTTAGGCTTTTATCATCTCATTTTAATCTACACAAACACCGCCCCAACAGTGTTTCCAGCACTTAATACAAAATTCACACTCAAAAGCATCTAAAATTTTAGTCATTGCACTTTTTGTGTCACTACTCTAATTTCAAATCACGAACTAGCACAATTCGTACTACTAAATGAGCTAGACACCTTTTAAGCCTTCAAAACTGCCACCTATAAGAACAACTAATACAATATAATCCTCCACATATAAAAAAAGGAGTCGCTCAGCGACTCCCCAGGCTGTAGACAAACCCCTTGAAAACACTGATATATAGTGATTTCAAGGGGTTTTTCCTGTATAATAAAAATAAAATGGGTGATTAACATGATGTCCCGAGATGCTGATAGTAAGACATTTGAAGC
>JACBXO010000027.1 GCA_015863195.1 Aerococcaceae bacterium DSM 111022
GATGCATCTGCAGGATATCGCGGCCGCACGCCCATATAAACGATCGGATAAATAGCTGAATTTCCATGCCTTACGCGGTTGTCAGGACACAAGCACCATAAAGAAACAAGGGTTGGTCCGGAAGCCTTTAGCCAAGTTTAGCCACCCTGAAAGTATCTCTGGGAGGTGTGGAGGGAAAAACTGCTGTGATTTTAAACCTAAAAGTAACTTAACTCATAATAAGTTGGTAGTTAGACCACATGAAAAAATTGCTTTTGTTGGCCCAGTTCTGTTGATCTTTGAACCATGGTGGGAAAAGTGTAGTTTTAGTCAGTCTGAAGCTGCCATGTAACCAGTGCAAATGAGATAGTGAGTTACATAAACAATATACTTTGTGCTTTTTTTACTGCGCTGGTACATTTTAATGAAAGCAACTAAAAGGGAATCCCAAAATTGCATTTAGGGGGTCAGGCCAGGGCAATCTGTTGGGATATTTAATGACACACCTGGGGAGACTTTACAATAACTCTTTTTAAATCCATCTCCATTTAACTGGCTCTTAAAAGTTTGTACCATGATAATTTACTATCCAGGCAACAGCACAGACTAGACGAGCGCGAACCCCTTAACAGGCTAAGTGCGAGCGGATCCCCCGGGCCATAC
>JACBXO010000028.1 GCA_015863195.1 Aerococcaceae bacterium DSM 111022
GTTAAAGAAAGAACAGAAGGATACGACGAGTTAAAGAAACATATTGAGCAAATTCAGCTAGATGAAATGGCGGAGATGACAGGAATTGCTCCGGAAGTGATTCAGTTTGCGGCAAGGCAGTATGCCACGGCACCAACCGGTATGATCTTTACCGCAAGAGGCGTTGAGCAGCAAACAAACGGATATATGACTGTCCGTAATTTTCTAAATTTGGCGCTTGTAACAGGAAAAATTGGGAAAATTGGCTGCGGCTGTGGGGCGATTACTGGGCAAGGCAACGGACAGGGGGGACGGGAACACGGGCAAAAGGCTGACCAGCTTCCTGGCTACCGTTCGATCGAAAATCCGGAGCACAGGAAATATATTGCAAGCGTTTGGGGAGTTCCTGAAGAAGAACTGCCGAGGAAGGGGGTTTCCGCCTATGAAATGATACAAAAAATAGATGAAGGGGAAATTAAGGGCTTGTTTGTGATGGGTTCCAACCCCGTTGTATCTAGTCCGAACGCTCGCTTTGTAAAAAGAGCGTTAAAAAAATTGCAATGTTTAGTCGTCGTCGATCTATTTTTATCGGAAACAGCGGAACTCGCTGATTTAGTATTGCCAACCTCGTCTTATTTAGAAGATGAAGGAACG
>JACBXO010000002.1 GCA_015863195.1 Aerococcaceae bacterium DSM 111022
AACTCGCAATACTACTAGATAATCGAGGCTAATAGGCTTCGTTTTTTTATTTGTATGCCAATATTAATTTTAATCAACAAAATACCCGAGTTGAATGAGCTTCAACTCGGGTTTGTCTACGGTCTGAGTTATACGAACGTATAACTTCGTCCAGAAAACACTCGAGTAATTATACAATATCGCTGATTCGTATAAATTCATCCCTCTTTAAAATGAGAAGTTATACAAACGTATAACTTCGCCTAGAAAATACTTGAGTTATTATACAATATCGCTGATTCGTATAATAACTCCGCTCTAAATACCGAGAAGTTATACAAACGTATAACTTCGCCAAAAACAAACTCAAGTTATTATACGCTCGTATTACCACAACAAAAGTCTGCCGTAATTATCTTAAAAACCAGGTTTCAAAATCCCTACCAACACCTCGATCGGAGCTACACACACTATAATCTCTCCACCACCCTTACCCCAACCCCCACAACATAAAAAATAAGCAGAAGAGCTAAACTCCCCTGCTTACCATAAATAATATTATTTTTTCAAATTCCCGATCAGCGCTTCAGTAAATTCAGTAGTTGTTGCTGTACCATTTACATCCGCTGTGCGCGTTGCTGGATTTTTGAGTGTTTCTTCAAGAGCGGTACGAATCATATCTGCCTCTTTTTGTAGGTCCATATGTTCTAACATCATTACTGCTGATAAAATTAAAGCGGTTGGATTTGCTTTGTTTTGACCAGCAATATCTGGTGCTGAACCGTGAACTGCTTCAAAAATCGCAATGTCGTCACCGATATTAGCTCCTGGAATTAATCCAAGTCCACCTACTAGACCAGCACATAAGTCAGATAGAATATCACCATATAAGTTTTGAGTTAAAATGATGTGGTATCTTTCTGGATACATTACTAGCTGCATACACATATTATCGATTAAAACTTCCTCTAATTCGATTTCAGTGTATTCTGAAGCTACTTCACGAGCGACATCTAAGAATAAACCATCCGTTAATTTCATAATATTCGCTTTTGTAACGACAGTTACTTTTTCTGCGCCTGTCTTTTCAGCATATTCAAAAGCTTTTCTAGCGATACGTTCAGAACCTTGACGTGTAATGACTTTGATTGAGTGCATTTCGTCATCTGAAATCTTCTCTTCTTTACCAGCATATAAATCTTCTGTGTTTTCACGGAAAATAATGTGGTCAATATTTTCATAACGTGTTTCTACACCTTCATGACTTTGAACCGGACGCATATTTGTATAAAGATCATATTCTTTACGTAATTGGACATTAATTGAACGGAATCCTTTACCGATTGGTGTTGTGATTGGTCCTTTAATGGCAATTTTATTTCTTGAAATACTTTCTAATACATTTGCTGGTAGTAATTCACCAGTTGTTTCATACGCAATCTGGCCAGCAACTACCTCTTCAAACTTAATCGGAGCTCCTGTTGCTTCCACTACTTGTTGCATGGATTTTGAAATTTCTAAACCAATCCCGTCTCCAGGAATTAAGGTTACACTTTGCATAATTATCCTCCTTAATTAACGATAGGCATTAAACCAAAGATGTGTCCGAAGATCACATAGATAACGAAAATACCTAATGAGATAATACCGGCTTTCTTTTGCCATGGTCCCATTTCTACGTCTGTCATGCCGAGTAAAACGTACACGAATGGTACTAATGGGCTTAATAAGTGGAATGCTTGTCCAAATAGTGACGCAAATGTTAATTGTAATGGCGTAAATCCAATTGTATAACCTGCTTCGGCTAAAACTGGCATTACTCCGTAATAGAATGCGTCGTTGTTTAAGAAATATGTTCCTGGTACAGAAATTAACGCCACGATAAATCCGTAAATTGCACTCCAAGATTCTGGAATGATATTAACTAACGACATTGCAATCGCGTCAGACATCCCTGTTTCTTGTAAAATTCCCATGAATACCCCAGCCGCAAATACGGTTAAAACAACATTATTCGCTTCCGAAGCATTACCGTCGATACGCGCTTTTTGATCCGCAGTATTTGGATAGTTAACCATTAACGCTAAAATTGTCCCGATCATGAAAATAATCGCTGATGGAATCACGTCCATTACTAATAAAACAATCGCTGCAATTGTAATAATAAAGTTAATCCACACATTTTTCGGACGACGTAAAGCTAATGTATCTGGATCATCGATAATTGTCATTTCTTCAATTTGAGCATCTGTCAATTCAACAACACCAATACGCTTGCGCTCGCTACGCCCCATCATGACCGCCACAGCAATCATATAAATTGAAGCAATAATCATCAATGGCACTAAACCACGCATTACCGCTGATGTCTCAACATTCATCACCGCAATCGCACGCGCTGTCGGTCCACCCCACGGCAGTAAGTTAATAATCGAGTGTGACGTCATCGTCAAAACAGCCAAGTCCAATGTTTTCATACCTAATCGCTTATAAATCGGCACAAACGCCGTCGCCACGATAATCATTGTCGTCGTTCCGTCACCATTTAAAGACACCGCAATGGTTAAGAGGACGGTTGCTAACATAACTTTTAACGGGTCGCCTTTGGCGAAACGAATCATAGCATTTGATAATGGATCAAATAATCCTGCGTCAATCATAATTGAGAACATATAAATGGCGAAGAATAACATTACCCCAGTAGATGCGGTAGTCATCAGACCATCGAATGCCGCCTGACCAATATCAATCGACCACAAACCAAATAATTGACCAACAATCGCCCATACAACTGGCAAGAATCCTAAACCAGCAAAAGGCGTCACCTTTTTAGTCATAATTAAAATCATAAAAATTACAATAAGAGAATATCCCATAAATGCAATCATTTATTTCACTTCCTTACTAGCCCATGGCTATTTTTTATAATTAGAGATTTCTAATATTTGTCTTCTAATAAACAATTATAGCGTTTTGTTATAAAATCTCAAGGTCTTTTTGATTTTTCTGTGAATTTTGTAACATTACCTTACACACTATTTTTCAGGTAGTTCAATATAATTACAATAATCAGATTTGTAAGTCAATATCTGATAAGGCTTACAGTTCATATATAACAACAACATTCAAATACCAAGACAATTATGATGGTGCTAAAAATGTTTAAAAACGAAAAAATCGTAATTTTGTCCCATTTTTATTAATATGTTTCATACCGAAAACGCCATCAATATATTTACTAGCTAACACATACTTTACACAAACGTTTGATAAACTTTCTCGAAATACAAAGTCGCTTTGTAAAAATTTCTATCAAGGATTTTTTTATCATTTACTTCGTTGAAATTCTGTTCTCATTAAATTCAAAGTTTTGTAATTCTTACTATTTTGAGTAACAAATCGATCAAAATCAAAAGTTATTAAATATTTAAGTAGCTTTTGAGTAATAACTTTTCAAATTTCCGTGGCGAAAATTGAGATGATTGGGTATGTTTTACCACTCTCTTGTATTGCTAAAAACAGACTCAATCATTGCCAAAGATCCGCAATGGAGCACTCTGCAAACTAGCTCATGGTCAAAAAACTGCAATAGAGCACTTACCAAACGAACTCATTGCCAAAAAACTGCAATGGAGCACTAAACAAACGAACTCATTGCCAAAAATCTGCAATAGCCACTCAGCAAACAAAATCATCATCAAAAAATGCAAATCCCAAAGTTATCCCTATTCCATCAACATCAGCCTCATCGAACCATAACAAAACAATAATTCCTATAACAAGCCATACAAAAACGGCAGGTTCCCCTGCCGTTCGATACCATACTTTTTAAAAATTAATATTTTAATCCAAAGCCTTTATAGTATTTGTTGCCTTCTGAGTCTTCGTAGCCATAAGTCATCCCTGGGCGCAAGTATTTGTCTTTGTCATAACCTGGCACGTCATTACGAGTGACAGAAACACCGTGCTCGTCGACTGCAATCACTTGTTCGTTCTTAGGTAATGTGATTGGTAAAACACCTTCAGCTTTCGCGCGTCCGAATAGTACTTCTAAAGTCGCAGTTGGGTCAGTATCGTAAATTGCTACTAAACCATCTGAATATGGTTCAACATTACCCATGATCCATGGCATTGTGACGTTTACGACAGAAATAACCGGAATGTCGTTTGCTTCAGCATGGCGTACAATTTCCTCACGCTTAACCTGTTCACTTAATGTTGTTTCTTGATAAGTGTCACCGTTTAAAGCAATATTAATTTTTTCTTCACATAAAGTTAACTCTAAAAATCCAGGCGTTGCGCTGAAATAATCACCTGTCACTGGATACATCATGAAGATAACAGCATCCGCTTCTTTGTAATCTTCAACCACATTAAAGCCAGCATCTTTAGCTGCTTTAACTGCGTTCTCACCGTATTTTACCGCTTTTTCAGCCTCTTTATGGAAACCAGCAATGTAAACTTTTTTATATTCAGATAAAGGTAATACATCTTTATTCTTAAGGACTGTTACTGATTTTTGATGAACTTCATGAGCGTAAGCTTTCATTTCACCAGAATCTTCAACATATTTAGCAGCTGCATCTGGATCAACATAAGTTTCACTATCAAAAATACCTAAAGCAAACATTTCTTTAAATAAACTGACATTCGCTTCATCAATGCGTTTCATTGAAACCCAACCATTATCGATTGCTTCAACGATTTTTTGAGGTTCATTATGTGCTGCAATTAAGTCAGTTCCTGCGTTAATTGCTTTAGCGTGGCGGGCAACTTGAGATTTATCTTCCATTCCCCAACCAGTTTGGTCAGTTACACCGGTATCCGAGTTAATATAACCTTCAAATCCCATTTGATCGCGCAATAGATCGTTTAAGATATAATGGTTAAATGTCATTCCCACTTCTTCAAATGGAATTAACTTTCCTTTATATTCTTGGAAACTTGATTTATCAATTGATGGCGCAGAGTAATAAGGCATAATTGAAGCTGGTTTTTCAGCAATCGCACGCTCAAATGGTTTTAAATGATAATCTTCTAAAGCCCCTGGTGTACGGTAAACATTCCATTTACCTTCTTTATAATGCGGGTCAAATCCGTTTTCACGCGCCCCACCACCCGGGAAGTGTTTAACAGTCATTGTTACTGAGTCAGATGAAATTTCAGGACCTTGAATTCCTTTAACTAATCGTGCAATAATTTCACCAATAACTTCAGGATCCTCACCAAATGTACCATAAGTACGTTGCCATCTTGGGTCGGTTACAACATCAGCCATGTAGAAATACCCTTTACGTACACCCACGTTTTTGAAATCTTCACGAACAGCTTCTGCCATTTTATCCGCAATCGTATAGTCGCCTGTCCCCATCACAGCAGCCGCAACGCCCAATGTTCCTGGGAATAATGTATATGCCCCTTCAGATTTGTCGCCTTCTAAAGTCGCTTCAGAATTTTCATTACGTGAATTTGAAAGGAACAATCCTGGGATACCTAAACGTGATTTTTCAGCAACTTCTTGGACCGCATTCACCCATTCAGTCGTTTCTTTGGCTGGCATATTGTCACGGAAAATAAAATGACGTAATTTTAAACGCTCGATTGTTTCAGTTGTTGGGAAACGGTCCGTACGTTTTTGAACAGATCCGTCTGCTTTAACAAATTTTTCGTGAAGAACTTCGGTTTCGCCTTCTTCATTGTGCGCGTAACCAGGCAGTAACTGATAGTTCAACATCATACCCGCTTTTTCTTCCTTAGTCATTTGCGCAACCAAGTCATTAGCACGCTCCTCAGGACTTAATCTCCAGTCCTCATAAGCATCTAACTTCCCATTTCCGTTTAAGTCTTTAAATTTTAACCCATCAACTTCAATAATCTCTTTATGACGCGTTTCTAAATGTGGTTGTTTCATCTAATTCTCCCTTTCTTATTTAAATGCAGCAACAACTTGACTAATCTCATCAGCCCAAACTTCCTTCGGCATCGCATACTCAATAACTGCCGGATATCCCCCGAAATATTTCGGTGCATCCGCTACCCCATCCGTAAATAATGACGTCGTATGATCTTCATGGATATTCTTAATATGGAGGAAAGAAATCTCATTTTTCAGTAAATCATATGCCTTATCAATACTCTCACCAGAAATATACCAATTCCCAATATCAAAAGTATGACCCACAGCTAGTCCCTTATTATGAAGCGTATTCAAAACATTTTTGACCGTACCCGCAAATCCAGTCGTTTCAGACTGATCATTTTCTAAAGTTAAGGTAATGTTAGCTTCATCTAGAAGCGATTTAACGCTTTCAAAATTTAAATCAGCAATTACTTCATGGTTACCGATTGTCAGTTTGACATTATCGCAGTTTAACTTCTTCGTCAATTTTACAAAACTTTCAAAAGCAGGGTTAATCCCGTCTTCAATAATAAAATCCTCTGGCACCGATAAATAGTGTTTCCACCCTGTTTTTTCTTGAATCTCTAGGTATTCATCAATTTCTTCTAACATTTTATCTGGGTTAAACAATTCTAAACGATACTCTATTCCCGTAATACTTGAATCATTTAATTTTACGAGTTCTTGGATCACATCATATTGTGACAAACCATCTGGTTGACCAATAATTGTGTTTATTACAACTTCTGTCATAACTTTCCTCCTCTATGTCATTCTTTCTATATTTTACCATATTTTGGAAACGTGTACATTCTTTTTCGACAAAAACATCAGACATCTTATCAAAAAAGTGCTGATTAAGCGGTTGAATTTTAATATTCACTTTATTAACATCAGATGATTACTTGTGGTAGAATAAAGAAAACAATATTGGAGGCGTATTCATGAATAATGTTACATTACACAATCAAGTCGAAATGCCAATCGTTGGCTTTGGTGTTTTCAAAGTTCCCTCAGGAGAAACAGCTAAAATCGTTAAACAAGCTCTAGACACTGGCTACCGCTCAATTGATACCGCACAAGTCTATAATAATGAAGAAGGTGTGGGTAAAGGAATCAAAAATAGTAGCGTCCCTCGTGATGAAATCTTTGTTACTAGTAAAGTCTGGCACAAAGATGGCGGAGACAAACGCGCCATGGATTCAATTGACGGTACATTGCGCCGCTTGCAATTAGATTACATTGACTTAATGCTAGTCCACCAACCATTTGGTGATTACTATGGTATTTACCGCGCACTAGAAAAAGCTTACCGCCAAGGAAAAATACGTGCCATTGGTGTAAGTAATTTCAGCCCAGACCGTTATTTAGACTTAGTTCATTACAATGACATTGTCCCTCATGTCAATCAAGTTGAAACACATGTCTTTAACCAACAAGTTGAAGCGCAAAAAATATTTGCTGAATATGATACAATTACAGAATCATGGGGACCACTAGCTCAAGGTCAACAAGGCTTCTTCGAAAATGAAGTATTAACTGAAATTGCGGCAAAACACAATAAATCCGTTGCCCAAGTAGCAATGCGCTATTTAATTCAACGTGGTATTATCGTTATTCCAAAAACCGTTAAAGTCAGTCGCATGAAAGAAAATATCGACCTCTTCAACTTTGAACTATCATCTGAAGAAATGAGTCTCATTTTAGCACTCGACAAAAAGCAAACCAATCAAGCACCACACACCGATCCTAACCGCGTCAAAGGATTAATCGGCATGAAATAATAACAGCTATATAAAGAAAGAGAGCCCGAAAATAATTCGGCTCTCTTTTTTTGTATAGCTGAAATCAGTAAATCAAAATCTGAGCTTTTTCTTATGAATATTGGCGTTCAATCACTCGTTCATTCAAACAATTCAATAAAATCACGCTTTTACACTTTTTATTTCGCTTGTCTTTTTTGAATTAATGCGCCAATAAAGTCCATTAAATCAATTTGATTGTTATCTAATTCGGTAATAACTTTATCTGTTAAATCATCAAGTGGACTTACTGCCCTTTTCGCCTCAAACTGCTCACGTACATTATCCAATAACAACTGAGCATCTTCCGAAATGACCGTCGCACCCGAAACAGCATCTAATTTCGACTTATTTTGAAGAATTTGCTTTTCCAATTGACGAATCGCATGGCGGTAATAAGTATTCGACTCGGCAAACATTTTATCATTATAGTCTTTTGACGTTGATTTATATTCATTTTCTTCATTTGAAGCATCCAATACGACGCCACGAATTTCTCCGTATTTATCTATATCAACCGATAAAAAAGTTACAAATCCATTCGCATCAACTGGACGATAAGCCGTATATTTTTCCATTTCAATTCTCCTCCAATTTATTGATATCAATCATTATTAAGTACACTTTTCACATAATAAATTAAGAAGAAATGCTAACACATATAGTATTAGCATCTCAATCATTCTATTTTAAGCTTCACATGCTAGACAAACACTTGAACGGTAGAATTCTTGTGCTGCTGATGTTGAATGTTGGTAGTAAAGTGATTTAATACCATTTTCCCAAGCATAAATATGTAATTGGTTCATCTCTTTAGCCGTTGTCATCGCAGGGTTAATCATAATATTTAATGATTGTGATTGATCAATGAAACGTTGACGAACTGCAGCTTGATTAATAATTTCATATTGGTTTAATTCCGCAAAAGTCTTGAACACATCTTTTTCATGGTCAGACAAGAAATCTAAATGTAAAACTGAACCATCGTGATTTTTAATATCTTCCCAAACTTCTGGCGTATTCTTCCCTTTTTCCTCAAGTAATTCTACTAAGTATTTATTACGGATCGTCGTTTTAATCTTACTCATATCTTTAACATAGTAGTTAGAGAATAATGGCTCAATTGATTGCGACACTTGCCCGATAATAAATGCTGAAGAAGTTGTTGGCGCAATGGCCATCGTTGTTGAATTACGGCGCCCTGTTCCTTTAAGAACTTCTGGTTCACCGAAAATATCAGCCAATTCACGAGACGCTTTATCTGCACGCTCGCTAATTAATTTATGCACTTCTTCATTTAATAAACTAGCTTCTACCGATTCAAAGGCAATCATATTTGATTGTAATAACGAATGCCATCCTAGAACACCTAAACCTAACGCACGGTTTTCAACCGCAAAGTTATAAGCACGCTCCATAAAGTGGAAAGCTTGTGTATATTCTAAATCATTCGAATCGCGTAACGCTTCTAATTTTTGGATAAATTCAGTCATCACAGCATCTAGGAAATAAATCATCGTTTCCACTGCATCTGTATCTTTCCACTCATTATAATGTAATAAGTTCATTGAAGATAAATTACATACAAATGACCAACGGTCATTGTCAGGTAACATAATCTCACTACATAAGTTTGAGTGTGTAATTGGATTATCCTTGTACCAAGCTGGTTTATTATTATTGATAGTATCCGTAAATAGGACGTATGGATATCCCATTTCGACGCGGCGTTGCAATACCTTCGCCCAAATCGCACGTTTGTCACGGTCACCCGAAATCATCTCACGCATCCACTCGTCAGAAACTGTTACGGCATGGTTTAAATCCTGAATATCGTTTCCTTCAACCCCAATTTCAAGAAATTCTTCAATATCTGGATGGTCGATAGGAAGGTATGGTGCAAAACGACCACGGCGACTTGAGCCTTGGCTGACTGTGTCTGTCATCTGCTCAAATAATTTCATAAAGTGCACAGCACCACTAGAAGTACCGTTATTCGTGATTGAAGCACCACGCGCACGTAAGTTACCAAAATAACCGGACGTTCCACCACCATATTTAGACATCATTCCAACTTCTGAAGCAGTATAAAGAATCGATGCCATATTATCGTCCGGAGTTGAACCGAAACATGAAATTGGGAAACCACGGTCAGTACCAAAGTTTGTCCAAACGGGCGTTGATAATGAGTAGAATCCTTTACTCATATATGTATAAAATTTATCTGAGAAACCTTCAATGCCTAATAATTCTTCAGCACGATCCGCTACAATGCGGATACGTTCCTCAGCTGTTTGGCCTTCTTGTAAGTAACCACGTGATAAAAATGTTTTACTATCGTCTGTTAACCAATAAAATGGCTCATAAGTTCTTTCTTTTAATTCTGTTGACACGGTATATTGCTCCTTTATTTCGAATTCGATATATACAATTAACTCAATCAACAAATCCAATGGACTCGTTGATTGTTTAAATTAGAATAAGTCGTCTGCTGTCACTGATTGTGAACGTTTTGTATAATTTACTGAGCGCTTGGCAAAGAAATCAACATGTTTCGTCGCAACAATTTCTTCATCAAACCATAAAGTTTTCTCAACTTCAGCTGTATCTGTTTCAAAAATACGTTTTAATCCAATGGCTTCTAATGAGTTGTTTAAACGGTTTTTAATGAATTCTTGAACGGTATATTGTGGCATAAAGTCAATGTCTCCATCTTCATAAATCCACGCTAACACTTCTTTTTCAGATTCATAGGCTTGTTTAACTAAATCGTAAATTTCTTGTGCCATGTCATTGTCAAACCAGTCAGGATTTTCTTCATGAATCGTATTAATCAGATCAATCCCAAATTCTCCGTGTAATTGTTCTTCCTTAGAAGTCGCTTCAATCACATTTGAAATACCCGAGAATAAGTTTTGGTATTTATTAAATGACATAATAATTAAGAATTGGCTAAATAGTGAAATATGCTCGATAAATGCTGAAAATAATAACACAGAAATCGCATAATCACGGTTAGCACCCGATTCAGAATATTTAATGTGTGAGTTTAAATAATCAACGCGGCGATTTAATGCTGGAATTGAATCGATATCTTCGAAAATTTCATTTAAACCAAGTAACTCTAAAAGATGTGAATAAGCATCTGAATGGCGCACTTCTGATTCAGCAAAAGTCATCCCTACATTAGCTAATTCTGGTTTTGGTAAACGATCATATAATTTAGCCCAAAACGTTTTAACACTCACTTCAACTTGAGAAATAGCTAGCATTGCATTACGAATGGCAGTACGTTCATGTTGTTTAACATTAATTTTGTAATCTTGAATATCTGATGTGTAGTTATATTCAGTATGTAGCCAATATGAATGTTGAATTGCTTCTTTATATGATTCTAATTCTGGATATTCATATGGTTTTAATGTTTTACGTGGTTTAAAAATATCACGTTTACGAGAACGAATTTGTTCCGCACGATATAAAATATATGCTTTAGCTGTCACTGGGAAATCTTGACGCATTAATTCCATTTCTACTAAATCTTGAATTTCTTCAACATGCACTGGATTTTTATCGATTTTAGCAATGACTGCTTCCGCAACCGCGATCACTTCGTCATTCGTTAATTCATTTGTTTCATTGTTGGCTTTTTGAATGGCAATTTTAATTTTTTCTCCATCAAACTCAACAACTTTACCATCACGTTTAGTAACATTTGGTGCCCCCTTAACATTTGGTGCAGGGGTATTAATATATGGTAAAAGTCCAGAATACACCGGTTCATGTGGACGATGGATTCCATCGATGAACACTTGAGGTACTGTCTTGAATCCTTGACTATGAATAAAATCTAAAGCATCTTGATCTGATTCAACATTAATTTCTTCGAATTCTATCTCATTATCATTCAACCATAATTTCAATCTGTCACACCATTGACAAGTTGTTTTCGTATAAACTTTAACTCTTGACATGATAAGCCACTCCTTTAATTCACTTACGTTATACTAGATGTAGTGTTAAAACAACATTCCGCACCACATCTAGATGACAATTACGAGTATAGCACAATATATTGGGAGAATCACTTATTTTTACTTTTTTTTCGTCTCAATAAATCTTAAAATTTTCGAAAGCCTATAAGAACAAACTTTCGGGGTACAATTAGTTTTTCTATTTCACAAAAAGATAAATGTTTTACTAAAAGTTTTTAAAAACATCAGACATTTTTCTTAGATTAAATTATTTATCTTAAAAAACATCTGCTCATAAATTTTTATCAATAATAGTTAATTCTTAAAAATTCTTGAAAAACAAAAATCTTTTTATCTTAATTAAAAATTTACGCATTTTCATTTAGATAAATTTCTTGATTTTTTAGCTGTATATTATCAAAAAAACTATTTTTACTATCCAAAATACTAATATTGGCATATTATTTTATTCTCTGTTATCCTAGTATTAAGAATAAATGAGAGGTGATTGCATGGGAGTATTTGATGTTGATTATAGCAAAGTAAAAGAATTAGACTATATGCCCTATTCGGTAGACATTACCGATCATAAATGGATTACTCTATCTGATGGAACAAGATTATCCGCAAAGATTTGGCAACCACACGGTATGGAGCAATCTAAAGGGACAATTTTAGAATATTTGCCTTACCGTAAAGACGATTTTACTGCTTTACGTGACGAAATTCGTCATAAATATTTTGCCGGTCATGGATTCACTTCTATTCGCATAGATATCCGAGGTACTGGAGACTCAGATGGTATTTTATTTGATGAATATACTGAACAAGAGCAATTAGATGGTATTGAAGTCATTGATTGGATCACCAAACAACCTTGGTCTAATGGACATGTTGGAATGATTGGGAAATCTTGGGGCGGTTTTAATGGTCTGCAACTTGCAGCCAGACAACCTGAAGCACTAAAAGCAGTTATCAGTTTATGTTCAACTGATGACCGATATGCTGACGATGTTCATTACCGCGGTGGTGTATTAATGGCATCGGAAATGTTATGGTGGGCTTCAACGATGTTTGCCTATAACGGTCGTCCTGCATTCCACCAATTTGTGGGTGGCGACTGGTATAAAAATTGGCTTGCTCGTATGGATCAAACTCCCCCATATGTTGAAGAATGGGTGTCTCACCAAACGCGCGATGCATTTTGGAAACATGGCTCAATCTGTGAAGATTATTCTAAGGTAAAAATACCTGTTCTCACTCTATCTGGTTGGGCAGACGGTTATACGAATGCTGTTGATCGCTTATATAATAATTTAGAGAGTCCTAAAAAAGCAATCATTGGGCCATGGGCACATGAGTTTCCTGATATTGCGATTCCTGGACCAAATTTCGGGTACTTACAAGAATGTATTGCTTGGTTTGAAAAATGGTTCGTTGACGATCAGTCATCTGTTGAACATACGGATACGTATTCTATTTACTTACAAAATTCAGTTAAACCACAAACTTCATACGACTACCGAGAAGGCGTATGGTTAGATTATAAAAATGCGACCACACAAAATATCGATGTATTGGGTCCACAAAATGAAATAATCCGGATTAAAAATAATATTGAACATGGTATGTATGGAGGTGTCTTCTGTCCATTTGGACAAGACGGTGAAATGCCTGGAGATCAAACGAGTGAAAATGGTCTGGCAACAACATTGCGAGTTGATTTCGGCGATGAATTACGTATTGGTGGTCAACCAATTGCTAAGCTACGCTTAAAGAGTAATGTTAAAGAAGCGAATATCCACGTTCGTTTAACCGATGTTCACCCTGATGGGCAAAGAACGCTCATTACGAAAGGTCAATTGAATTTAAACCACTATAAGAGTCATGAATTTCCAGAAGATTTACCGATAGATAGTTATATAGATGTTGAATTTAAATTGGATATTATTGGTTATGTATTACCTAAAGATCATAAATTAGAAATTTCACTCTCACCAAGTTATTGGCCATTAATGTGGCCGTCTAAAGAAATTGCTGATTTAACAGTAGATTTAGGTGGCTCACAGTTATTAATCCCTCATTTAACACAATTTGATGAAATAAAACCACAATTTGAAAAAATTGAAATGGCTACCCCTCTCCCTAAAGAAGTCATAGAGGAAGGTTCAAGAACAAGAGAAATACGCCACGATTTAGTCAATGACGTTTGGACCATTGATGATTACGCAAAAGAAGGTCTTAGAACTTTACCACATTTAGGTATTACTTATGGAACAGTTAACCATAATACTTATGCATTAAAGAATGGTGATCCTCTTTCAGCAACGGTTACAAGTGATTGGGATATCACCGTAAGTGACCGCGATATCGATACAAGAACAGTTACTCATTCTAAAATGTCTTGTGACGCTGATAATTTCTATTTATACAACGAAATTATTGGTTATAATGAAGGCAGTCGAGTCTTTTTCAAATCTTGGAACAAAACAATTCCGCGAATGTTTAATTAACAGTAGAAAGACACAAAAAATAACCGTTTCGGAATGCCCTCAAGGGCATTATCCAAAACGGTTATTTATTTATCTTAATTAACGTTTAGCATTTGAAGCTGGATCAAGCTTACGCTCGATAAATCCAAAGACGATGTCGATAATAACTGCCATAAAGGCTGTTGGTATCGCACCTGCTAAAATGATGGCTGTACCATCAGTTGCAGAGACACCACGTTGAATAATATCTCCCAAACCACCAGCACCAATGAAGGTACCAATTGCTGTTACACCGATAGATACAACTAATGCATTACGCAATCCACCGATAATGACCGATGAAGCGAGCGGGAATTCGACTTTTGTCGTCATTTGGAATCTTGTCATTCCCATTCCCTTAGCTGCGTCTAATACATTACTATCTACACTCTTTACACCTGCGTAGGTATTTTTAAGAATTGGTAATAGTGAATAGATAAATACAGTCACGATAACTGTATTTGTTCCGATACCAATCGCTAACATTAAGATAGATAACATCGCTAATTGTGGCACTGTTTGTAAAATATTAGCAATTGTAATTACCCAGTCCGCTAAGCGGTGGTGACGCGCAATATAAAATCCTAATGGAATTGCGATGATGGCTGCAAATAATACGCCATAAATCGAAATTAAGAAATGACGCGTAAATTGGTCCCAAACATAGCCACCATTTTGTTGATAATACAGTATAAATTGTTCCCAAAGAGAGAGTTCTGAAATATTTGGTAAATTTTCAAACATGATTAATTTTCACCCTCCCTATCAACTGGCTCTACGTATGGCTCTTTATCTTCGAAGTAATTATTTTCAATTAAGAACTCTTCCGCAACAGTAGCTGGTTCTAATAAATAATCATCGGCAATAAAGTTTAATTGTTGCATCAATTCAGTTGGGATTGTTCCTTCCATTTTAAGAAGGATATCATCTAATTCTGGATATTCCTCTAAAATGTAACCATTAGCTGTTGGACTCGCATCATAAGGTGGGAAGAAGTTTAAATCATCTTCTAAAACCACTAAGTCATAAGATGCCACACGACCATCTGTTGAATATCCTAAAACAATATCTACTTCACCATTGGCAACCGCATCATAGACTAAACCAATTTGCATAGGATATGTATTGTTAAATTCAATACCATATGTCTCTGAAAAGGCACGGTAACCGTCCCCTTCACGTTCCATCCATGAAGAGTCAACCCCTGCTTCAAGTGTATCGGCAATATCTGTTAAATCTGAAATTGTTTCTAAATTGTATTCTTCTGCAACCTCACGGGTTACCATGAATGCATATGAGTTTTCGAAACCATAACCAGGATACCATTTTTGATCAAATTCTTCTGCGAACCCTTTTACTACAGTTTCTAAAGCTAAATCAGGATCCGTTATTGGGTCCATCATTAATTCAGACGTCAATGAAGTACCGGTATATTTTACCGCACTCACATTCGCGTCACCTTGAACCATCGCAGCATTTAACATAGGAGACGTTCCCATATTTTGAACTAATTGAACGTCTGTATCAATATAATGTTCAATTAATAATGCAATCATATGGTTTAAAATTAAACCTTCTGTTGTTTGTACACTACCAACAATAATGGGTTCTTTGTCAGTATTTGCACTCCCACCTAAACCAGGTAAACTACAACCTGCAAGTAATAAGAGGGACATTGATGTTAATAAAATTTTGATGAATCTTTTAGATAACAAACTAATACTCCCTTCTTATTTCAAGTTCATTGGCGTTACTTTATTTTCCGCCAAACGCAGAATGAAATCTGCAATTAACGATAATAAAATAACTGGAATTGTACCGGCAATAATTAAGTCAGGTTGGTATAAATTCATTCCAGTAAAGATGAAGTCCCCTAATCCTCCAGCTCCAATATATGAAGCAAGTGTTGCCCAAGCAATGACATAAGTTGCTGATAAACGAACACCTGCCATAATTACGGGTGCAGCTTGAGGTAACTCTACCTTCGTTAATAATTGAAAGTCTGTCATCCCCATACCTTTTGCGGCGTCAATTAAATCATACTCTACCCCTTTAATCCCACGGTAAGTATTACCTAAAATTGGTAGTAAAGAGTAAATGATTAAAGCGACAATTGCTGGAGTTGTTCCAATACCAAACAAAGGAATCATTAATGCAAGTAAAGCTAACGATGGTAATGTTTGTAAAACAGAAACAAGTGCAATAATGAAGTTCGCAATATTATCCGGAATTCGAGTCAGTAAAACGCCAATAGGAATTGCTAAAGCAGCGCCAATGATTAAAGAAATCGCTGAGATATAAATATGTTCCATTATTAATTCAACAGCTTGTCCACCATAATTAGCGAAAAATTCTGTTATTGTATTCATATTTTCACGTCCTTTAGACTGGTTCTACAGATTTTGCGTCTTGAGTTAAATGATCAATCTGACTAACATCAAATGACTCAATACCATCCTCTGAAGGTGCTAATACTTCATCATCACCCCATAGTGACGAATATAATACATCAACGAGAGAAGTACGTGTTAAAATACCGTCTAATTTATACTCATCGTCTAAAACAACTACAGTATGTAAACCATGTTTCAACATACGCGGTGTCACATCACGTAGTAAAGTATCTTTACGTACATAAAAGTTTGGTAAACGCATAATATCATCGACTGTTTTATCAATGGGGTTACGGTTAACTGCATTGAAGTCAACCAATCCATATAAAACGTTGAAATCATCGACTACAAATAATGAATCGACACGCGCGTCACGCATCACTTTAACCGCGTTACGTAGTGAAGTACCACGTTGAACAGTAACTGGTTTAGTGATCATCACGTCTTCAACAATTTGTTCGTTTTCTGAACGATTTAAACGGTCTTCACCAATAAATGAACGCACAAAATCATTCGCTGGATTTTGCATAATATTTTTTGGTGTATCGAATTGTACTAACTTTCCTTCAGAAATAATCGCAATTTTATCCGCTAAATCTAAAGCTTCAGTCATATCGTGCGTTACGAAGACAACCGTTCTACCTAGTTCACGTTGTAATTCTTTGACTAAGTCTTGTAAAGTTTCTCTTGTAATTGGGTCTAATGCACTAAAAGGCTCATCCATTAAAATTACCTCTTGGTCAGCTGCGAGTGCACGAATAACACCAATACGCTGCTGTTGTCCACCTGATAATTCTGATGGATAACGATCCATATATGTGTCCGGATCCATATCAACCAAATTCAATAAACGTCTTGCAGTATCCTGCATACGTTGTTCGTCCCATTTTAATAACTTAGGAACCATAACAATATTTTCATAAATCGTCATGTGTGGCATTAATCCTGTTGATTGGATTACGTAGCCTATTTTACGTCTTAAATCGACTGCATTCATATCTTGAATGCTCTGTCCATTAATTAAAATTTCTCCATCAGTTAACTCAACCATACGATTAATCATACGCATTGAAGTTGTTTTACCTGAACCAGAAGTTCCGATAAAGACGACCAATTCACCTTTATCAATCATCATTGAAAGATTGTCAACGGCACGAGTTCCATCTGGATAAGTTTTTGAAACATTTTTAAATTCTATCATCGTGTCAGTTCCTTTCTTCTTTATAAATATAAACTTACCACAAAATAGCCTTCAACCCAAATAATTTAACAGAAAATGTCGATTTAAACGTTTTATTTTGGAAATACTCCCGTAAAAGTACATTAAATATCATAATTTTAACTTCAACATACAACAAACACCTCCCTAACGGGAAAAGTATAGAAGTATATCGCATAAGTAAACAACACATTATTTCAATTATGTGACAAACTAATAAAAATTCCTGAATTAAAATTGGCATTTTCCTCAGCAACCATTCCCTCAATAACTGAAACCCAGTTTCTCCTATATAATCTGTATATATCATAGTACGCCCCAAACAAAAAGAGACACCAACATCGGAGTTAGTGTCTCTTTCATCTATACAATATTTTTCAAAAAATTTTATAGTAAGTGTGGGTCTGTTTCCCAAGCTGTTAGTGACGTTGGGTCTTGGACGTTGGTGTCGCGGCCTTCTGGTCCTAAGTCTTGGGCAGATTTTGGATTTGCAGGTTCAGTGGGGTCTTGTAAGTCGTTGAAGCGATTCAAGTCTTCTAACCATTGTTCGCGTGAATCTGACTTCATTGGCGTTAAGTCGATATTTTCGATGTTTAAGCCTAATGCTTTAGCAACCCCTTCGCCGTAAGCAGGATCTGCTTGGTATGTATGCACCACGTGGCGGTATTTCACTTGAAGTGACGCGTCGCCCATATTGCGCGCTGTGTTTTCAAATAAAACTAATTGTTGCTCCGGTGTCATATTACGGAATAATTGACCAGGTTGTGAATAATAGTCTGAGTCGTCACCGCGGAAGTCATAGTAATCAACGTCTGCTGCTGTAAGTGATGGTTCGCCTTTTTCAGGTGAATCTTCCCAGTTTCCGTATGAGTTTGGATAATAATGCATTTGTGATCCAGAATTTTTCATACGCATTTCACCACGTGCGTGATATGGATGGAAATCTTTGACACCGCGTGGGTAGTTAACTGGGATTTGCCAGTAGTTTGTTCCTAAACGGTAACGAGCCGCATCTTGGTAACCAAACAAACGTGCTTGTAACATGCGGTCTGGTGAAAATCCTAAACCTGGAACGGTATTTGATGGCTCAAAAGCTGCTTGTTCAACGTCATCATGATAGTTTTCTGGGTTTTTATTTAATTCAAATTCCCCTACTTCGATTAATGGGAAGTCTGCTTTTGGCCAAACTTTTGTTAAATCAAATGGGTTGAATGATAAATTCTCCGCTTCTTCTTCAGTCATGACTTGAATATACATTTTCCATTTAGGGAATTCGCCTTTTTCAATCGCATTAAATAAGTCACGTTGATGTGATTCGCGGTCGTCTGCGATAACGGTTGCTGACTCTTGGTCTGTTAAGTTTTGGATTCCTTGCTGTGAACGGAAATGATATTGAACCCAGACACGTTCATTTGCTGCGTTAATCATTGAATATGTATGTGATGAGAAGCCATGCATATAACGGTATGACGACGGAATTCCGCGGTCAGACATAGTAATCGTTAATTGCATAAGTGATTCAGGCATTGATGTCCAGAAATCCCAGTTCATATGCGGTGAACGCATATTTGATTTTGGGTCACGCTTAATCGCATGGTTTAAATCTGAGAAACGACGCGGTTCACGTAGGAAGAAGACTGGTGTATTGTTTCCGGCTAAGTCCCAGTTCCCTTCTTCAGTATAAAATTTCAGTGCGAAACCACGGATATCACGTTCAGCATCTGCAGCACCCCGTTCACCAGCAACGGTTGAGAAACGGGCAAACATTTCAGTTTCTTTCCCGATTTCTGAAAAAATTGCTGCTTTAGTATACTGTGTAATATCATTTGTTACCTTAAATGTACCAAATGCCCCTGATCCTTTGGCATGCATTATTCGCTCAGGAATATTTTCACGGTTAAAGTGGCCTAACTTTTCTTGTAACCAAACATCTTGAAAAGCAACGGGTCCACGTGCGCCAGCTGTCATTGTATCTAAATCATTAACGACCGGTGCCCCTGCTTTAGTGTGTAACTTTTTCGTTTGTTCACCCGTTGTTGTATTATGACTTGACCCATATTCTATATTATTCTTATCCATTGGATTTTTTGACATAATTATACCCCTTTACTATTATTTATAATATATATCATAACAGATATCTAACTCTTTCACATGATTTACGGTCAGATTAATTAATCGTCACAAAGTGAAGGTCGTTGCCAGAAAAGAATAAAAGTATGGTAGAATAAAATGCATTGCATTTAACTAGATTTTTTCACACAAAATCCAAAACTAAAGTGTATAATATAACTTGATACAGAGGTGATAAAATGGTCAAGTACCCAGCCGGTCAAAGACCTAAGGCAAATAAAATTCAACGGCGTACAAAACAATCCGTTCAATACGGGAGTCGAGGTATGTCATTGGAAGATAAAATTAATAAATCAAATCAATACTATTTAAACCATGATGTCGCGGTGATTCATAAAAAACCGACACCGGTTCAAGTAGTAAAAGTAAACTATCCAAAAAGAAGTGCCGCAAAAATTACGGAAGCTTACTACCGTCATGCTTCAACAACAGATTATAATGGTGTCTACAAAGGCTATTATATTGATTTTGAAGCCAAAGAAGTACGTAATAAAACGAGCTTCCCATTAAGTAATTTACCCGACCATCAAATTAAACATATGGAAAACTGTTTAGAACAAGGTGGTTTAGTTTTTATCATATTATCTTTTAAAGCACACGGCGAAACTTATTTAGTGCCTTTTAAAGAATTGTTAAATTATTTAAATTCAACGGATAAACAAAGCATACCTTATGATACAATTAAGGATATCAGTTTACTTATTAACGAGGGCTATGCCCCCTCTTTAGATTATATAGATGCAATCGATCGCTATATAACAAATATAGAAAGCGAGGACACCCATGAGCACAGGTAGCCGAATAGAAAGAAAGAAGTATAACAAACCAAATAAATCTGGTAAGAAAAAGAGAAAAAACAATTCAAAACGACCACGTCGTTGGATTAAAAACACCATCATCGCGATGATTTTACTTTTCTTCTTAACAATCATTTCAGGTGCTGCATTGTTTGGCTATTACGCCTCTAATGCCCCAAAAATTACAGAAGAAGATTTAGTAGGTCAAGTATCCAGTAAAATTTATGACCGTGACGGTGAATTAATTAAGGAATTAGGTGGTCAAAACCGTGACTTAATGACACCAGATGAAATTCCACAAGTATTAGAAGATGCGGTTTTAGCTATTGAAGATGCAAGGTTTTATCAACATACCGGAGTTGACCCAATTCGTATTGTTGGTTCATTAATTGCCAACTTACGAGCAGGTGAAATTCTTCAAGGTGGATCAACGATCACTCAGCAATTAGTTAAATTATCCGTCTTCTCAACCGATTTCCAAGACCAAACTCTCGAACGTAAAGCACAAGAAGCTTGGCTAGCCTTACAAATTGAGCAAGAATTAAGTAAAGATGAAATTTTAACTTTATATCTCAATAAAATGTTCTACTCAAATAATACATATGGTGCCAAAACAGCCGCACAAAATTTCTTTGGTAAAGACATCTCAGAAATTAACTTAGCTGAAGCTGCACTATTAGCCGGCCTACCCCAAGCTCCTTCAGATTACGACCCATACAGTAATCCTGAAGACGCTAAAGAACGTCGTGATTTAGTTTTAGGCGTTATGTTAGACCGTGAAATGATTACGGAAGCAGAATATAACGAAGCGGTTAATACTTCGATTGAGTCGATGTTACAACCTTTAGACGACGGTACTGTACAAGATATCGACTTCGTGATGGATTCTTACTTAGACGTTGTCGCATATGAAGTACAAGAAAACTTCAATATGAATATCTATACCGACGGTGTGGAAGTATACACAAATGTTGACTTAGACGCCCAAGAACATTTATACAATACGGTGAATAATAATTCAGAAATCGGCTTTACGGATGATGAAATGCAGACAGCCTCTTCGATTATTGACGTTTCAACAGGACAGTTAGTCGCTGTTATTGGTGGCCGTAAACAAGATGCCATTATGGGACTTAACCGAGCGAATACACTGAATCGTTCAGTCGCTTCAACCATGAAGCCATTATCAGCTTATGGTCCAGCTTTTGAGTATTTAAACTTCTCAACAGGAACACTTGTTGTTGATGAGCCGTATGAATACTCAAATGGCGCTGAAATTTATAACTATGACTTTAGTTATGAAGGCAATCAGACAATCCGTGAAGCCCTAGCCGGTTCACGGAACATACCTGCTTTAAAAGTACTTCAAAAAGTGGGATTAGATAATTCTTATGCCTTCTTACAAAAGATGGATATTCAAATTTTAAATAATAATGAAAAAGAATTAGTTGAAGCTAACGCTATCGGTGGAGAAATGACGCCAATCCAATTAGCAGGTGCTTATGCAACCATTGCTAATTACGGAACTTACACAAAACCATATTCAGTGTCACGCGTTGTCACAACCGCTGGTTCTGTGTTAGAAACTGAAGTTGTCTCCCGTGAAGCAATGAAATCATCAACTGCTTACATGTTAGTTGATATCTTAAAAGATGTACCTGGAAACTTCGCGTCACGTTCCGACATCGAAGGTCTACATCATGCAGGTAAAACAGGAACAACAAATTATACTGATGAACAATTACAACAATTAGGTATCGATGCATCTACTTATGCTGCACCAGACGGTTGGTATGCTGGTATGACACCACAATATGCCATTGCATCATGGGTTGGATACGATGATCCTTATCAACCTGGAAATTACTTAACATTACAGGACACTTCCATTCCACAAGCCATCTACAGAGAAATGATGACTTACTTAATGCAAGATGTCCCTGTCACTGACTGGCAAAAACCAGACACTGTTGTTGAAGTGGAAATTGAAAAATATACGGATCCAGTTAAATTACCTGGTCCATATACACCATCAAATATGAAGTCCGAAGAATTATTCATTGAAGGAACACAACCAGAAGATCAATCATTAGAATTTGGTCAATATGTGAACCCACCAACATCATTCAACGCTTCATATGACCAAGAAAATCAACAAATCGTTGCAAACTGGTCAGGTAACTTACCAGAAGGCGCAACCTATCTATTAAACTTAGACGGACAAATGATCTATCAAGGAACAGATACAGCCTTCGCCATCGCAGCCCCAGAAATGGGATCATACATTTTACGCTTATCTATCGTAAGTGGCAACTCAACTTCCGACACAATGGTCATTGAGTTAACACTCACCGAAGAAAGCTCATCTGAAGAAACATCCGAAACAAGCGAAAGCTCCGATGAATCGACAGACGAATCAATCAGCGACGAGTCCGCCCCAGCTGAAGGCGAAACGCCAACCGATCCAACCACTCCTGAAACAGGAACCGAGGATCCAGCAACCGGACAACCCGCCACCCCACCTGCTACCGACGGAGCCCAAGCGCCTTCGGCCAGTAACGCCGGTTAATAACATTCATAGTGTTGGTGAGAAATCACCAGCACTATTTTTTCACCCCTTTTTAAAAGTATGGCACAAGGAATCAAAAAGTTCATAAATATCGCAATTCAGCTGTGAATTCTCAACTACCTTCCCAAATCACGAAGCTATTCTGACTCCGACTCGAGTACCTTCCCGATTCACGAAGCTATTCTGATCGATTTGAGCCCAAAGATTGACGAATCGTCAATCTACTCAAAAATCTGTCCGAGAAGATTGACTATTCATCAATCTATTCAGTATTTCTCCCGAGAAGATTGACAGTTCGTCAATCTATTCCAGTTTTCCTAAAAGAAGTGAGACGAACCTTCTCTCTTCCCAAATCCCAAACCAAGAAGAGGGACAAACCTTCTCTCTTCCCAAATCCCAAACCAAGAAGAGGGACGAACCTTCTCTCTTCCCAAATCGCATACAGAGAAGTGAGGCGAATCTTCGCTCTTCCCCAATCCAAAAACCTGAACAGAGACTCTCTGTTACTCTTCTAAAATAAAACCAACTAGCCAGCGACCATTCATCCACTTTCCCACTCAATTCAATTCGTCTCCACACAAAAAGCGTCAAAATGCACTTTAATAGAATGCATTTTGACGCTATACTTTTACAAAAGATTAATAGGTTTCTAAACCGGCTTGAATAAAGGCTTGCATGTCAGCCTCTGGGACCATCGAACCGCCCGTCGCCCAAGCGATGTGGGTGATGTTAGAGTGGTCAGCGATATTTAAATCGGCCAGGAACTGCTTCCCTTCAGCTTTTTGGAATAAGCGACTTGGACCAGGAGTTCCGGCTAAAGCGGCTGGTTCTAATTGGATATCCTCGATTTCGTGCATTTTAGCAAGTAAATGCATTGAATCATGCTCGCTCACGGTGAAACCGCCGTCGAAATAATGTTCCATCAATTCAGCGACAAAACCAGACGTTTGCGGAACCGCTAAACCGTCCATGACTGTTTTACCGTCGATATTCACGTCAGTAACATTGATATTATCGTATTCTTGCGTCATTAAGCCAAGTAACATCGATGGCATATGCGCCGGCTCCGCGAAGAAGCAATGAACATTGTCACCAAATACTTGTTTTAGGCCGAAGGTAATGCCACCTGGACTACCTCCGATGCCGCATGGTAAGTAGACAAACAGCGGATGATTTGAATCTACAGGAATTTTCGCTGCCGCTAATTGTTTCTTCAATCGTAACCCACCAACGGTGTAACCCATAAATAAATCGACCGAGTGCTCGTCATCGACAAAATATGAAGCAGGATTTGCTTCTGACTCCATACGCCCTTGTCTAACTGCTTCAGTGAAGTTGGTGTTATGTTCAACCACTTTAACACCACGAGATCTTAGGAATTCTTTCTTCCATTCTTTAGCTTCAACCGACATATGAATCACCACTTCAAAGCCAAGTGCACGTGCCATAGTTCCAACAGAAATACCAAGATTCCCAGTAGTACCAACCACAATTTGACGTCCATTAAAGAATTCACGGAATTCCTCAGAAGCAAATTTAGTATAGTCATCGTCGAAACCTGACAGTAGTCCTGCTTCAATCGCAATTGTTTCTGCATGTTTTAAAACTTCATAAATTGCTCCACGCGCCTTAATCGTTCCAGCGATTGGCAGAGAATCATCCCGTTTTAAATACATATTTCCTTGAATTTTTGTGTCATAAAATGATTCTAAATAAGATTTGAATTCAGGAATTTCGGTAATAAATGATTCAATAATACCATCTGTTTCAACAGTATCTTCAAAAGTTGCCTTAATAAATGGCGCAAAGCGTTCTAAACGATCCGAAGCATCATGGATATCTTTCATTGAATATTTAACTTTAGTGTTCGCCTCTGCAACCGTTTCTTTATTGGGATTAATCCAAAAAACATCCTCCATCTGGCATAACTCTTTCAATTGAGGGATTGTTTTTTCCAAACTTTTTATTGTCATCAATACCTTCCTTTCTATTTTAAAAGTTCAACTCATGTATTTTATCATAGAATATGTCACAATGATGCCATTTTAATCCATTTCATCAAACTTTAACTAAACAGGCCAAAAAGTGATTAAGGCAGAAAAATAGATGAAAAGTAGTGATGTAGAATTACGAGATCCGAAATGACGAAATATAACGGTCAGGAAGACGAAATTCAGTAATACTAATAAAAAAATACGCGTGTAATTATTATTCAACCACTCCCGCCTTTGACCAAGCTGCTGAGGAAAAGAGCCGATTTCGTAATATATCTTAAAATTCAATCAGGATAGAGCCGTATGAAATCAATGTCTTAAAGATGTTGATCTTATGCGGTTTATTTATTTTTTGACCTTCCACAGCCTATCACACAAAAAATCCCGAAGCAATTAAGCTCCGGGATAATAGAGGTTATCTTTTAAGAGTTGAAATTAACGTTCTGGTGTTTCAGGAACTTCAATTTCTCCATCAATAATTTGTTGTCTATATTCAGCAACAGCTTCCTTAACTTCATCAGTTAATTGACCTTCAGTTAAATCAACACCACCATCTTCTAAACCATAAACAGCGTGAGTTGCCTCGAAGCCATTTTCATTTGTTTGATCGATGAATGTTAAAATACCATTACCTACTTCTTTTAATGTTGAAGTTAAAGTTAAGTGACGCTCTTCGCCGTCAACTTCTACAATACCTTCTTCGTCTTGGTCACGGTCAACACCGATTACCCATAAGTTACGTGAAGGATCGTTCGTAACTAAGTCTTTAGCTTCTGAGAATACACCATTACCTGTGTCTCCTGAAGCGTGGAAGATGATATCTGCGTCATTAGCATACATAGCAGCTGCGATTTGTTTACCAGCTGATGCATCCCCGAAGCTACCTGCATATTCTACAGTAATTTCAATGTCAGGATTTACCGCTTTAGCCCCTGCAACGAATCCAGCTTCAAAACGGTCAATAACAACACCTTCAACCCCACCAACAAAACCAAGATGATCAGTTTCAGTAGTCATCGCTGCCGCAACACCTGCTAAGAATGAAGCCTCGTGGTCTTTAAAGTTGATTGTCGCAACGTTTTCTTCTTCAGAAGTTGCATCAACAATGATAAAGTTTTTATCTCTGAACTGTTGAGCCGTTTGGTTAATTGCAGGCTCTAATTTATACCCAATACCAAAAATCAAGTCAAAGTTTGCTTGCATTGCTGTATTAATATTATTAATAAAATCTGAGTCACTATCAGATTGGATATAATCATATCCTTCAGCTCCACGCTCTAAACCATTGTCTTCACCGTATTGTGTAATACCTTCCCAAGCAGACTGGTTAAATGATTTGTCATCCACCCCACCAATATCTGTAATCATAACAACAGAAGCTAAATCATTTTCTTCTTCCTGTGCTTTTGCCGCCATTGGTGCTAACGCTCCTAAAAGAGCTAGACCTGCCATTGTGTACTTTACTAACTTGCTATGCTTTTTCATTGCAATGCCTCCTAAATTTTATTTACTCACCGGTAAAAATTAAATACTTTCAACATTTCAAAGTATTGCCAATTACTATTGTACTATTTTTTGGAAACGATTACCACATAATATTACTATAAAAAATTTCTGTATAATAAGGCTGATTTTCAGTGTCAAAAGTAACACCCGTTCCTAACCTAGTCACATCTTCCTGCAGAATATTAACACGGTGGCCCCTAGAATTCATCAATCCCTGATGCGCATAGATACTACTCTTTTGCCCAAAAGCTAAATTCTCCGCAGCAATCAAAAACTCAATCCCATCCTCAGTCATCCGATCAAATGGTGTTTGCCCCTCTAAATTCACATGATCAAAATACTGATTCACCGCCATATCCTGACTATGATTATAAGCCGTATCAGCCGCTTCCTGCGACCACTCAAGTAAAGGTAAATCAAATTTCAAACGCGTCGCATTCGTTAAATCAAACAATTGCTCCTCTAACGCATAACTAAAATCCAAATTTCCTTCACTATATAAAGAATCAAAATTCATCTCAGTATCATAATCAATTATTTGCGCAGCCTCCACCGTATTATTTTGATAGGTGTCATAAAAAACAGTCACAAATTGATTATTTAATAAGTATACATCATAAGCCTCTTCGCTATCAATGATATAATGCGTATTCCCCTTTTCAATAAACTCTAAAGGCTCCCCGAGCAACTCACGCACTTCCTCTTGCTTCGTTCCCGTTTGAATCCCATAAGGCAACTGAAAAATATCTTGATTCGAAAATAACCCACGCACCGCATTACTCTCATCATACATCACCATCATAAAATTCCCATAGCCCTGATGATAAGTCGTCCAATTCAAACCATACTCATTCACCGACTCCGCCTGTTGCTGATGAATATACTCAACCTGCTCTCGATTATCCCCAATCTCAATACCACCCACACGCAACGGCTCT
The DNA here is from genome assembly GCA_015863195.1 of Aerococcaceae bacterium DSM 111022. GTDB lineage: Bacteria > Bacillota > Bacilli > Lactobacillales > Aerococcaceae > DSM-111022. Next base: position 27,735 of record JACBXO010000002.1, read on the forward strand.
TCTGCACTCACATCAATCATGCTCGCCTCACGCTGCGACAATGGCAGCACCTTCAAATCATACTTCAAATAATTCGTCGCACTATACTGAATATCATCCATCAAATCGTCAACCACCGGACTCCACAACGGAAAACTCATCACCACCGCCGCCAGCACGACCAACCTCTTCAATTTACGCCCCATCTCAAACTCCTTCGTACTTAATTACCCCAATTATACCCCAACCCACCTCAACTTTTGCAAAAGTATGGCACAATTCAAACAAAATACAAATTTAAGAAAATAAATTCAAAGTTCATACTATTTCAGTACAATTTAAAAATGGCAATAAGAATCATTATTCACCTAAAAGACTAAATTACACAAAAACCAAACAGCAGACAAAATTACTAATCCAAAAATAATCAAATGCCATTAAAGCCAAACTGCAACTCAAATAGTGAAAATTCATCAAAATTCATCCGCAACTTTCACCCAAATCAACTGAATAGTGAAAGTCTCTCTGTTTATCCATAGATCCTTCTCTCAAATCAACTTTACAGTGAAAGTCACGCATTATATTTAAACAACTTTCACTAAAACTAAACTAACGTTAAACCATTCTCGGATTTACACGTTTAGTTGAACTATCTTAGTAAATTATGTCAAAACTTCAGATGGAATCAGACTCTAGTTTTGATAAAAATAAGTTAACGTCAAAAGTAAAAACAAAATTCGGCAGGCTATTTTGCCACGGGAACCTGTTCTGTGGCAAGACTTCGAGTCGGTTCCGTTTTGATGGATAACTTGATCAGTCCAAACTCAATGCCTTTTTCAAACTAACTTTGGACCAATACCCAATTAAGTCCAAACTCCAAGCCTTTTCCAAACTAACTTTGGACTAATAACCAACAAACTCCAAACTCCAGGCCATTACCACTTCAACTTTGGACTAATATCCAATAAAGTCCAAACTCCAGTCAAGTCCCACATCAACTTTGGACTAGTTAACCGAAAAGTACAAACTCCAAGCCTTTTTCAAACTAAGTTTGGACTAGTGAACCGGAAAATCCCAATCACACACCAAAATCCCCCAACCAATACAAAAAACACCACTCCTCATCAAGAAGTGGTGCTCGAAAATAATATTTAATCAATCAAAACTTGTCTTGGTTTACTACCATCAGCTTCAGAAACAAATCCCATTGCTTCTAAATCATCAATCAGACGAGCAGCACGGTTATAACCAATTCTAAAACGACGTTGCAATTGACTAATACTTACAGTTTCCTGCTCTTTAATCAATTCAATCGCATCTTCAAAGTATTCATCCTCCGAAGCTGCCGCCATTTCCATTGACTCTTCCGTAACTACAATTGTTTCATCATATTCCGGTTCACTTTGGTCTTTAATGAAATCAGTAATGCGCTCAACTTCAGAATCCGAAATATAAGCCCCTTGAACACGAACCGGTTTATTCATGCCCATTGGTTGGAATAACATATCCCCTCGGCCCAGTAATTTCTCCGCGCCGACCGAATCTAAAATTGTCCGCGAATCTGTCCCACTCGATACCGCAAAAGCTAACCTTGAAGGAACATTGGCTTTAATAATCCCTGTAATAACATCAACCGAAGGACGTTGTGTCGCAATAATCATATGAATTCCGGCCGCACGAGCCATTTGCGCTAAACGGATAATCGCCGTTTCAACTTCATTCGATGCCACTAACATCAAGTCCGCTAACTCATCAATGAATACCACAATTTTCGGTAACAATTCATATTGCTCATTACCTTCGGCATTCACTTCTTTAATATAGTCATTATATCCGTCCACATTACGCACCGATGTCGCAGCAAACAATTCATAACGTCGTTCCATTTCCTCAACCACATTATTTAATGCTTTCGCCGCTTTTCGTGGATTCGTCACTACCGGTGATAATAAGTGAGGTAACTCATTGTACATCGTCAACTCAACCTTTTTCGGGTCAATCATTAAGAATTTTACCTCGTCCGGTCTCGCCTTCATCAATAGTGAAACGATAATAACATTCATTCCCACTGACTTACCACTACCCGTTGCACCTGCGATTAGTAAGTGAGGCATTTTACTTAAATCCGCCAAACATACCGTTCCCGATACGTCACGCCCCAAAGGCACTTCTAAAATTTTATCGCTCTTAAGTGCCGGGTCAATTACCTCCCAAAACGAAACTGGACTAACTTGCGTATTCGGTACCTCAATCCCGATTAACGATTTACCTGGAATCGGTGCCTCAATACGCACATCTCGCGCCGCTAATGCCAATGCGATGTCGTCAGAAAGCGACACAATTTTACTCACCTTAACACCCACAGCAGGTTCGATTTCGTATTTAGTAACGGCTGGCCCTAAATTCGCCTTGACCACCGACGCATCAACACCAAAGCTCTTGAATGTCATTTCCAATTTATCAATATTGACATTAATACGCTCATATTCCTCCGATTGGTCCACCGGCGGAATTTTCGTCAATAAGCTTTTTGTCGGTAATTTGTATTTACCAGAAGCCGACTTTTTATTCCCAGCCGGTTTCTTCACCTTCGGCTGATTTTTCTCCGCCGACGCTAACGCCGCCTCAACCTCATCATCCGTCAAGTTATGCGCCGCTGTGGCCTGCTCTTGCCAATGACTTGCCTCTTGGGCGAAAGTAGGCTTTACAGGCTCCATGTCAGCAACTTCGATGACCGGTGCCTTTTTCTGTACCGGCTCTTCATCTTGGTCAGCTTCAATTTCAAAAACAGGTTCATACTCTATTTCCGGCTCGTCCTCAACTGGTGGTTCAGGTAGTGGTTCACCGAAAGTTTCTTCTTCAGTATAATCATAAGATTGAACTGAAATGCGTGATGGCACCTTCTCCGAAACAGACTCTTCTTTATTATTCATTTGATCAAAATAATCTAAATCTAAAATAATATCATTATCCCGTCTTTTGCCTAAAGCAGGACCATCATAAGGTTCAAATTCAACCCGCTCATCTTCGAAAACCGGTTGATAATCCATCGTATAATCAACCGCAGGTCGGTCATTGTCACGGTTAAATAGTTTTGATAACAAACGTCCTTCTTTTTTACGTTCCTTTTTAACTGGACGCTTCGTCTCTTTTTCTGTTTCCATCGGTTCAGTGAACTGGTGATAGCTTTCTTCAATCTCTTCCTGACTCGGTTCTTCAACCACGGGTTCATTTTTATCTTGATGAGTTGCGACAACTTCACGAATTTCTTCCATATTTGGAATTGAATTTCTGAAGAAATTTCGAACCACTCTAAAAGACTGTCTGACAGCAGATGCAAAATTACCTGCTGGCATATTAATCGTCATAAATAAACTAATAAAAAAGAGAATGAATAATAATAAATAAGTTCCATAATCGCCAAATAAATTTAATGTCCACGCATAAAACACTGCTCCAATTAAACCGCCACCCATTGGACTCGTTATCTGATTCATTAATAATTCATTGCGGAATGTTTGATAAATATCTGACGTTAAATAACCGATATTCCCTGAATTAGGATAAAAGTCTCGGTAATGAAGATAAGTCGTTAAGACGATTGTCAATAAAATAATTCCAATGAAAGGACGCCAATGAAATTTAGGTGCATTCCCCCGAATAATTAATTGCGCCGATACTAGCATTAAAAAGGCAAATGCAATTGGATAATATTCTCCAATTAACAATCTAACCCCGTTTACGATAAAACTTCCAATAATTCCCCACTGGAAGAAGGCAATAATACTAATAAAAAATAAAATTAGGCCAAGAAATAGACTCGTAACTTGATAGTCTCTCGTTTCTTTTTTCTTCGTGTTTGTTTGTTTTTTTGCTCTCGCCAATTCTTCGCCTCCTCTAAACATTTGACACACTCGCAACCTTAATTATATCATTAATACAAATACTTTTCGAATAAAAAAGGAGACACTATGAAAACTTATAAACTGATTGTAAAAGGTAAAGTTCAAGGCGTCGGCTACCGAAATTACTCAAAACTTCTCGCAGCTGATTATTCGATTAATGGCACAGTAAGAAATCAGTCGAATGGCGATGTGATGATCATCGCCCAAGGGTCCGCTGAAAATCTCGAAAATTACATTAAAAACTTAAAAGTACCCCAACATCGTTTGATGAGCATCCAAGATATTGAGATCGAAGATTACGCCTCAGATAAAGTATACAATAATTTCAAAGTGATATATTAATAAATATTGGAAATGTATTGAAATTGACTCTGATATTTTATATAGTAGTTAAGTATGAGAAAAATAATCGGAGTGAAGTAAATGAAAAAACATTACAGGAAAATAGCCTTTATTGGTATGTTACTGGTTGCAGTATTAGTACTTTCGGGCTGTGTTTCATATGACTCGGCTGGTAATCCATCGGGTTGGGTTTATGAATATATTGGTCGACCAACGTCGATGGTTCTTGACTGGATTGCAACATTATTTGGTGGAAGTTATGGGGTTGCGATTATTATCGTAACGATTCTGACACGATTATTAATGATGCCATCATCAATTAATATGACAAAGAGTTCAATGATGACTCAAGCGAAAATGAAATTCGCTCAGCCAGAAATTGATGAAATTCAAGCAGAAATCAAAGAAACAGATTCTCAAGAAGAACAAATGCGTTTAAACGCTGAATTACAACAAGTTTACAAGAAATATGACATTGATATGATGGGTGGCCTTCGTCAAGGATGTTTACCATTATTATTACAAATGCCAATCATTTCAGCGGTATATGCTGCGATTCGTTCTTCTGAACAAATCCAAAATGCTACCTTCCTAGGTATCAACTTAGGTGAACGTAGTATCGCGGTTGTGGTGGCGGTAGTTGTAGTTTATGCATTACAAGGCTGGTTAACTACTAAAGGAACACCGTCTAGTGATAACCCACAAGCTGCTCAACAGCAAAAATCAATGATGTTAATGAACCCAATTATGTTAGGTTGGATTTCATGGACAGCAGCTGCTGGTTTAGGTTTATACTTCTTGACAGGTGGAGTGTTCGCGGTAGTTCAACAATTAATCATGAACCACATCATTCGCCCTCGTGTGACAAGAATGATGGAAGAAGAAGTTAAGAAATATGAAAGTCTTCCAAAATACAAACGAAGCGCTAAAAAACCGAAAAAAGCTCAAACAGTCGATAATGCCGACCGATTAATCCCTACTAAAGAAAATGTTGGTAGCGGTAAGCGTAATGCTGGAAAACAAAACAGAAAACGCAAATAATTGAGTAATTCAAGTCCTGACTCCGGTCAGGGCTTTTTGTTTACTCAATTTTATTGATGGTAGCATTAGGAATTTTTGTTTGGGTGATTGTCGTCGCACAGATTGACAGTTTGTTAATCTTCCCCACTTCTGCTCTATGCACATTAACAGTTCGTCAATCTTTTCATATTCATTCCGCAAATGATTAACAAAGAGTCAGTCTTCTCAAATTGAAGTCCGTGAACATTGACACATCGTTAATCTCCTTCCTGAAAATACAGACAAGATTAACAATTCACCAATCTACTCAAAATCAATCCCCCGAAGATTTACAATTCACCAAGCTTCTCCATTACTAGCTCCCACACTTTGACAAACCTTCAATCTTCAAACTTGCATTATTTTCAGAAAACTCATCCCTGTTAACGAAACTCCACTCAACAAACACTAAACCCATCCATTTTACTAAATTAGACAACTTTCCCACCAATAAACACAAAAAAACTAGAGTAAAACGCACTTTCACGTTCTACTCTAGCTTAATTTATTAAAACATTTCTTTCTCACTAGCAATTTTTTTTAGCTTTTTAATCTTTTCTTCGTCTTTAATAATTGGGAAATTGATATAGAAAATTGATCCTTCATTTTCCACACTCTCAACCCAAATATTACCACGGTAGCTCGTTACTAATTGTTTAGCAATACTTAATCCTAAACCATTACCGCCCTTATCTCTCGAACGTGCTTTATCAATTCGGTAAAAACGACCGAAGACTTTTTCTTTATCTTCGTCTGTCATACCTTCACCAAAGTCTTGAATCGCAATTTCAACTTGAGAGACTGATTCACTGACCGAAATATGAACTTCGTGACGATCTTCTTTAGAATATTTAACTGCATTGTCGAGTAAAATAATCAAGATTTGTTCAAAGTGATTACGATACATACGGACATATAAAGGTTGGTTCATTGTTTGATCCATATCTAAATAAAACTCGAAATCTTCATGTAACATATCAAAGTTATGGAAAACTTGCTTTGTTACTGAGTAAATTTCTGTAATTTCATCACGGTAATCAACATCAACATGATCCGCTCTTGATAGGTCTAACATTTCTTGAACTAACGTTTTCATACGGCTAATTTCTTGTAGGGATGCTTCAATTGAATTATCTAATACTTCAGGGTCATCTTTCCCCCAACGATTTAGCATCTTCAAATGACCTTCTACAATTGCAACGGGTGTTCTTAATTCATGAGAAACATCTTCCACGAATTGTTTTTGATTCGTGACATAAAGATCGATTTTATCTAATAAACGGTTAACATGAAGGCTCAAGTCACTCCACTCATCATCACTGGCCGGTTTTAGGACACGTATATCAGATAAACTATCTTCTTCTACGCGGTCTAAAGCACTAGTTAAGTAATAAAGTGGTCTAAAGAAATAATGACTGATTAAAAATGAAGCAATCAGTTGAACAAAAATCATAATAATAGCTGCCACAAAATACATTCGATTTTCGCTACTCATCGCCGCATCATAAGTCCGAGGATTGATAACTACCACAATATGACCAATTTCAGATCCAGTTACTGAAGATGACAATTTAACTTGGCCACCCATCGTTTCCTGACCATTAACTAGCATCATTTGAATATTACGGTCTAAATCAACTTCATCCAAAGTATTTTCTTTTGATTGATATACCAGGTCGCCCGAAATAGAATAAAGAAAATAACCATACTTATCCATGTCCAAATAATTAAGTGCAGCTAAAAAGTCCTGTTGCTCAGTCGCTTGGCGTAAACCAACGGATGAAACGTCATAACTTTCATAAGGTACGATGGGATATCTGGTTGTTTCTAAATAATTTACAACACTATCCATATTATGACTTAATTCTACTTCCAAAGTATCCTTAGTGTTCGCGGAAGAATACGTATATAAAACCGTCATTAAAATGATGTTTAACAGTGTTGCGATAACAAATAATAAAATTCCCCATTTCCATCTTAAGGAAATGGGGTGTTTGATTTTTTTACGTAATTCAGCCATGCTAAGTTCTCATTACATATCCAGTTCCACGAACAGTTTGGATGTACGAGTCCTGATTAGGTAAGTCGATTTTATTACGTAAATAACGAATATATACATCAACAACATTTGTTTCAACTTCTGATGTATAGCCCCATACTTTTTCTAATAATACGTCACGTGACATAACCATATTGACATTTTCCATTAAGAAAAGTAATAATTCATATTCACGTTTTGTTAAATCAATGACTTCTTCACCACGTTTAACAATACGGTTCGCTTTTTCAATCGAAAGATCGCGGTAATTAACCGTTGGTTGTTGTTGCGCTCTTTGCTCTTCTTCGTGATCAATACGGCGGAATAACGCACGTAAGCGTGCTAATAACTCTTCAATTGCAAATGGTTTTACAATATAGTCATCTGCCCCTTGATCTAATCCTGATACACGGTCCATTACACTGTCACGTGCAGTCATGATAATAATCGGTGTATCTTTTACAGGACGGATACGACGACAAACCTCAAGTCCATTTAATTCAGGTAACATTAAATCAAGCAGGATAACATCCCAATCTTCTTCTAATGCCATTTCTAAACCAGTACGTCCGTCATGACAAACCGCTGTTTCATAACCTTCGTGTTGTAATTCTAATTCAACAAAACCTGCTAAGTTTGTCTCATCTTCTATAATTAATACGCGTTGTTTATCTTTTTCAGTCAAACCATATTCCTCCCAAATTGCTATTCATATCATTCTAATTTTACACTATTTTAATATTGAATGCCACTTTTCTATTAAAAGGTCTCATCTTATTTTCACAACTTAATAGTCATGTAATAATCTATTAATTTACCTTATTAATTCATTGCAATTATACCCTATCTTTTGTAAAATACAACTATTGTTCAGTGAAAGGAAATAAAAATGAAGAAAAAAGATAAAAAAGCGAGACGCAAAAATAGATTTGTTAATTTATTTGTCATTTTAATAGTATTTTCTTTTGTTGGTTCACTCGCCATCTCATTACTATTCTCATTGGCAAACTACTTTGGATAAATGTTCAGGATTACTTCGGTAATCCTCTTTTTTTAGCCAAAATAAAAAGCCGAGCCATCCTCGGCTCAGCTCCCTATAAGATTAAAACATTAATTGTAATAGAGGCTCAACAAATGGCGCTAAAGCCACCACCACAATACCTGTCACGACAATCGCTAAACCAGACATTGCACCTTGAACTTCTCCCATTTCAATTGCTTTAGACGTACCCATCGCATGAGCCGCATTCCCTAACGCAATCCCTTGAGCAACCGGATTTTTAATACCAAATATTCTGAAGATCGTTTCCCCAAACACATTTCCAACAACCCCAGTTATAACAACAATTGCAACCGTTAATGATACAAGACCACCCATAGATTCAGAGACACCAACTGCGATCGCAGTTGTGATTGATTTTGGATAAAGCGTTCCGACCATTTGCATATCGAAATTAAATAAAAATCCAAATAATACAATCATCACTGTATGGACGACAACACCTGTTACAATTCCTGTTAAAATTGCTTTGTAATAAGTTTTTAAATAGCTAAAGTTACGCTCTAATTTAATCGCTAAAGCTACTGTCGCAGGCGTTACGAAAAGACCTATATACTGGCCACCCTTATTGTAAGTATCATAAGGAATATCAAAGACTAATAAAATGACAATAACAACGACAATGGCCAATAATAATGGATTGACAAATGGTTTAATGGTGGCTGATTTTACTTGTCCTTGGATTTTTGCAATGGCTAGATAAGCCCCAATAGTTAAAACAATCCAAATTGTTGGTGAGTTAAATAAAATATCGATCATTATTTATTCTCCTCTCTCTTATTTCGAGCAGCATCTTTATAAGTCATTGACTCAACTACTTTCCCAACAACAACTAATAAAACAACCACTGTTACAACCATAATTATAAGTAATTGCCACCAAACTGAGGCTAAGACGTCCATTTGAGTGAGTAACCCAACCCCCGCTGGTACGAATAAAATCGCCATATTATCTGTTAACCAAGTTCCAACATCTTCAACTTGTTCCATTTTAACAACTCCAAAATGAAGAGCAAAGAATAAGAGAACCATACCAATAACGCTCCCAGGAATCGCCACAATATTTCTAATAATTGCTGATAGAATTTCACCTAATAATGAAAAAAGAAAAATCCAAAATAATTGTTTAATGATTTTCATAATAACCTCCCTATAGAGTCAATTGTAATATAAGAGGACTGCTTTAGGCAGTCCCCTCAGTAAATGATTTTATTTTAAATCGATTAATTTCGCGTTTTTCACGTCTTCGATTGTCTGAGTTCCTGCAAGTTGCATTACACGTTTTAAATCTTTTTCAAAGTATTCAAATACTGATTGAACACCTTTCCATCCACCTAAACCTAAGCCCCATAATGCTGGACGGCCAATCGCTACAATATCTGCACCTGATGCTAATGCTTTAAACATATGTTCACCGCGGCGAATACCTGAGTCAAATACAATTGGCACTCGTTTGTTTACTGCTTCAGCAATTGATTCTAATACTTCGAATGAACCTGGAGCGCCATCTAATTGACGACCACCATGGTTTGAAACCCAAATTCCGTCCGCGCCAGCACCGATTCCTGCTAATGCATCATCAGGAGATTGAACACCTTTCAAGAATACTGGAAGTCCAGTGTATTCTTTAATGAAACGAATATCATCTAAGCTAATTTTTTGTTTTGATTGAGCATAAATATTATTTAATGACATATTTTTACCGTCACCTGTTAAATAACGAGATACAATTGGCATACCAAATGGATAAACGAATTTATTTTTATCATCGCGGTCACGGTTACCAGATACTGTAGAATCTGCTGTTAGGATAATCGCTGTTGCACCATCAGATTTTGCTTCGTCTAAGATATTTTTGTTGAATTCATCATCTTTAGACATATAAATTTGGAACCAACGAGGTGTGTCTTGTAATCCTTCTTGAATCTCTTCAAAAGTTGCTCCAGAATAAGCAGAAATAGACATGATCGTTCCACCAAATTCACGAATTCCTCGAGCAGTACCCGCTTCTTTCGTTTCATGTGCTAAACCATGAGCAGCAATTGGTGCCATAATAAATGGTACTTTAATTTCATGTTCAAAAATTTTCGTACTTGTGTCTGGGAATTCAACATTTTGAGCGACACGTGGAACAATTCCTTTTTGTCTAAAAGCAGAGTCATTACGTTCTAACGTAAATTCATCTCCCGCTCCACCTGTAATATAGTGGTACCCACCATGAGGGATTACCTCCTCAGCTGCGTCACGCAAATCGTAAGTGTTTACAATTTCCAATTCGTTTACATTGTTAGGTGCATTATAATCTGTCATAATTCTTCCTCTTTCCCTTAAATAATATTTGAATAAATATTAACACATTAATAATTATGTGCAATCGATTACAAATTGAAATGAACAAGAAAGTCGGTAAAAACTTTAATATGTCAACGTTTTCAAGTTGTTTGTTTTATTTACTAAATATTATTTATTTTTTGAGACAACCTCTAAAACCTATCCAATAAGTAATCACTACAACTTTTTTGTGAAAAAGCAGACCTTGTTTTCATTATTAATTAAAAATGTCAAATAAATGTGTAGACTTTAATTTTTGTTTCACATGTTATTAAGCATATGTTCGGTATATTTCAATATGTTTTGGTAAAACTTTCACATCTAGTGGCTGATCTGGTCCGACATCTCCGTCTAAATCCATTTTTAAATCAACCGGTTCTTCGATTTCTAGATGATAAGATTGACACTTTATTACTTTGATATTTTCATTTTGTTCAATATCACCAAAAATGATATCTTTAATCACTTGTAATTTAACACCAGTCGACTGATTTAATAATAAAACACAATACAAATTACCATCATTGATGGCATTCTCACCTTCAGTGATTTGCACTTGACCATAATAATTCGTGAGTAAGGAAAAGAAATGTGATATTTGGTATTTCTCCGCTTCACCACCGTCAATACTTAAAGTAATCTGATGTAATTGATCATCTGGTACTTCACGAATAATATTTTCAATATAGGCTAAACTTCCCTTTTGTTCCTTTTCTTCGCTACTCGTTTCCATAGTCGCATTAATTAAATTACCAAAAGCAACATAATAAATAAAATAGGCCTCATTACAGCACCCAATATCAATCCGATCTGTTGTATTTAAATCAAGTTGTTCAATTGCTTTTTCTAAATCAATTTCGTCCTCTAGTGTTCTTAAATAAGTATTATTCGTACCACCCGGAAGTAAACCTAACTTAGGCCGATAATCGAATTCCGCAATCCCATTAACCACTTCATTAAAAGTTCCATCACCACCAATGACAAAAACACTGTCCATTTGATCCATACTCGCTTTTTTAGCTAACTTTGTCGCATCTCCAGGGGATTTTGTTTCATGAATCGTAATCGAGTTGAAATCTTGATTTAATCGATATTCCAATTCATTAATTCGCGCTAATTCAATCCCACCACCTGCATTTGGATTATATATAATCATCGCCGTTTTCATTCTACCGCCTCACTTTCACTCTTTAATTATAATAAAAATGACTCGCAAAGTGTTAAATATACTTTGCGAGTCAAAAATTAATTATAAATTCGATTTTGTTTTACCTGGCCAATCTTCCATTCCACCTTTGAGGATGAAGACTTTTTCTTTATCATAGCCATTTTTACGTAATGCATTCGCCGCACGAGATACCGCGAAAATACCGTCTCCATAAAGATAAACTGGCGTATCACGGCGCACTTCCTGAGCACGCATACCAAATTGTGAGTAAGGGATATTACGAGCACCTAAAATGTGTTTAGCTTTAAATTCCGCTTCTTCACGAACATCCACTACTTGAACGCGACGAATAATCGGAGATAGTTCATAAGCCTCAGCCATATTTGCCGATCGTTTACGAAAAACATACATCACCAATTGATAAATTCCATAAATTAAGAGCCCAACTCCTAAAAAAATTAAAATTCCTTGTAACAATTGAAAACCTCTATTCTATTTTTTTAATCCATTATTAACGATTTGCGCCGCACCAAACATACCCGCGTCATTTCCTAACTGTGCAATCACAATTTTTGACGTCTCTTTAATTTGAGAAAAAGTATACAGTTTAAAGTAGTTCTCTACCTTCGATCTTAAAAATTCACCAGACCCCGAAACCCCGCCACCTAGTATTAGTTTTGCAGGATTTAATGTATTCGCGATATGTGACAATGCACGGGCTAAATAATCAACGTATAAGTCGACAACATAAAGTGCATAAGCATCTTTATTATCTTCTGCTGTTTTGAAGATGAGATAAGCTGAAATGTCTTTGCCTTCTTGAATCATTGATTTTAATTCACTTTGCCCATCAAAGTCATCTATATGTTTAAGCGCTAAATTAACCGCACCAGTTGCAGAGGCAACTGTTTCTAGACACCCTTTTTTACCACAGGTACAATCAATTGGGTCGTGGAATTCAATAGTCATATGACCAATTTCACCGGCAGCTTGATTGATTCCGTGAACTAATTGGCCATCAATTACCACTCCGCCACCAACACCTGTACCAAGTGTTACCATGACAACATTATCGGCTTGTTCACCAGCCCCTTGCCATTGTTCCCCAAGAGCTGCAACATTGGCGTCATTATCCATAAAGAATGGCACTGGAAATGCTTTTTGGAATTGATCACGGACATGTTGTACTTTATCCCAGTTTAAATTATAGGCACTCACAACCGTCCCCTCTTCATGATTAATCGTTCCTGGTGTACCTAAACCAATCCCTTTGATTTCTTCGATGGATATATTTTCGCGGTTTAAAAATGCTTGAACTGCTTTTACCAGATTAGGAACGATGAGTGTTCCTTCTTGTGAAATATCTGTGGGTACTGACCAGCGATCAATAATTTCGGCATTTTCATTTAAAACGCCCATTTTTGCAGATGTTCCTCCTAAATCAATCGCAACAATATACTTACTCATTAAAAAATTCCTCCTAATCCTGCTCCTCTAGATGTAAAGCCATAGTATACAAAGAAAAATGCTAACACAATAATCGCAGCGCCGGCTATAACCTTGTGCGATATTTTTATATCAGATTTTAAAGGTGTTTGTAAAATTAAAGTAATGAGTGCACCAAAGAGTGCGCCTCCGATATGTCCAAAGTTGTCGACACCTTGATTGATCATTCCTAGAATGACATTTAGTAATAGAACAAATCCCATTGACATCGAACGTTGGCGTAAATAACGGTTATCTGGGTAAACATAAGATAATACGAGCATCGCAGCGAACATTCCGAATAATGCTGTACTTGACCCGGCTGAAATGCTATTGCTGAAGGCAAATGACATTAAATTTCCACCGATTGCTGAGACGAAATATAAAATAATAAAGCGCCAGCTACCCATGATTGGTTCTAATTCGATTCCTAAAAAGAAAAGTACCACTAAGTTCATTAATAAGTGTGCGGCACCGATATGAATAAATGCGGCTGTTATTAGACGGTACCATTCACCGCCTTGGATAATCATGGGCGCAAAATTAGCGCCTGCTTCAACTAATGGCACTGCTTCTGTTGTTGTCCCATATGTGATTTGCATCCATAGGAACATTATCAGATTTAAAATAACTAAAACAGTTGAAACGAGTGTTTGATTCCAAGTAAATAATTTCTTTATTTCCTCAAAATTTTTGTTTTTCATAAGCCCTCCTTAAATTTTAAATAATTGTTGGATGGTGATATCATGTTCTTCTACCGTCCAAGTTGGTTTTTTAAATATTTGACTCGGGAAAAGTTGAGTGGCCGTTTTTCCTTTATAATCAGCTAGGAAACGGTCGTAATAACCTCCACCAAAACCAACCCGATTTCCTGCTTCACTAAATACAACGCCAGGAACTAAAACCAAATCAATCTCTGATTTTTCAACGACAGGCGCTGATTCGATAGGTTGAACGACAGAACGGTAAACTGTTTCCAATTCATCCTCTAAAAGATACTTGTGAAATTTCATTTGTCGTTTTGGATATAGTCTTGGTAACAGTACTGTGCGGCCAGAGTGAATGAGCGCTTCAATTAGGCGATGTGTATCCACTTCCGGTTCAAAGCTAAAATACATTGCAATCGTTTGTATATCATTCTCTTCAATGAAATTGAGCACTTGATTGTGTAGTGCTTTTTCATATTTAGAACGATCATCCGAATTAATCGCTGCCATTTTTGTTAGCACCGCATTACGTGTTTCTACTTTTTGAGTCATTTTATGCACCCTTTTCCAGAATAATCTTTCTTAATTGTAGCATAAGAAGCTGTTTCGAACATCTATTTTTCCATAGAGATAAAATTTCAGCTAACAAATAACTCATTTCATCACAAATAGTTGTCTGATGATCAATTACCAATCTTCATTTTACACTATATCCGACTAAAGCGCTAACAATTTTATGGAAAATAATTGGTAATTTTTTTGGTTTCTGAATTATTGTCTGTTTCTTCTATATAAAAGCGATCTAGGTTAGGTAAATGGAAAGTTCTGGCCATTTAACTCAAACTTTCCTCATTTCAGCTGGTTTTGTGGAAAGTTTAGAATTAAAAACTTAAACTTTCTTTATTTTTAATTGAAATGAACAACGTTTATTGAAACTAAACAAATCTTTCCACATTATGATTTATCGTTGTGCATGATGTAGCTTCGCAGATTACGAAGGTGCTCAAATGAATTTCAACGTAGCTTCTCAAATCATGAAGGTGCGTTACTGAACCCAGCGAACCTTCACAGTTCACGAACCTACTCTAATCTGTCTCGACGCACCTTAACAGTTCACGAACCTACTCAACCTAGCAGCCTGACTTCAATAATTCCCCTATCCCCTTTTAAACGAATCCCCCAAAATTAATATATTGTACAAAAAAACTCGACCGAGGCCGAGTTAATTGTGATTATTTTTTAACTTCACGGTGAAGCGTTACTTTACGATCACGTGGGCAGTATTTTTTCTTCTCTAAACGATCTGGATTATTACGACGATTTTTGTTCGTTAAATAATTGCGTTCGCCACATTCTGTACACTCTAAATTAATATTTACGCGCATGTGTATCCCTCCAAACTCAAATTAATTGCTGTCTGCTAAGACAATACTTGAATATTGTACCATGTGAAAATTAAATATGCTAGTATAAAATATAATTTAAGCCATTTTTTTGAAATTCACAAAAAATTCTTACAATTGTTGTAGTAACGTAACAGTCTAATGTTTGATTATCCAGTCAATTCTGATAAAATTGTGTTAGACATAAAATTTGAGAAAGAGGTGGATTTAATGAATATATGGTGGTTGGTGATTGGCCTATTTGTTATTGCCATTATATTACTATTAATCTCTGTGTTTACAAAAGATAACACAAATAATGAACTAGAGGATAGATTGGACCGTTTAACTGAAGACCAGTCTCAAGAACTATTCGCTTTGAAGACGCGCATTTCTGAATTAGAACATGCTGTATTCAATGCAACAAATGCTTCACAAGAATCTTACGGTGAATTCGACACAGTTGAAGAAGGTAATACTTATGTAGTAGCCGAAGAAGAAGTTGAACCCGTTAATGTTGAAAGTATCGAAGATGACGTGCGCGAATCTGTTATCAATGATTACGCTCAAGGTTATACAATGCATGAAATTAGTAACCATGTAGGAATTTCAACAAACACCGTTCAAGCTATTATCGATGATTATATCGAAAATCGCTAAGAAAGGACGATTAGTATGAATAAAAATGCAATGCGTTCAATGGGTGTAGGTATTTTAATTTCAGCTGTTTTACTAAGTGGTTATGCTTTCTTCACGGATGGAGATACGACAAATACCGAAGGTGAAAACACAGAAGTACTTGCTTCCCTTGAATCAGAAAATTCACAATTAAAATCAGATCAAGTATCACTGAATGATGAAATTGCTCAATTACGCGAAGATAACAACAATCAAAGTTCAGCATCTTCATCATCAAGTAATGGTGCTAGCTCAACTTCAGCAGATTCCACTGAATCAAATGGTGACGAATCAGAAACAAATGAAGAAACTGAGTCAGCAGACAATACGGATAACAATGATACAGAAGATACAACTGATACAGAAGATACAACTGATACAGAAGAAACAACAGACGAAAATGTTGAAACAAATGAAGAAGGTTTAGCAACTCCTGCTGAATCTGGTACTTTTACAATTGCTGAAGGTAGCGACACAGCAACGATTTCTCAACAATTACAAGATGCCGGTTATATTGAGTCAGCTGATGACTTCACTGCCCTAATCGAAGAATGGGGTCTAGAAACAGTTATCGGAGCTGGTGACTATGACTTAAATAGTGATATGAGTATTCATGATATCGCGAATATCATTACTCAAGGCGCTTACTATTATTACTAAGCACTTTTTAAATGGCCTGTCCTCTTGGATGGGTCTATTTTTTTGCATAGAATTTTTAACTTCGATCTTTTCTGCTATACTTTCCAAATGAAAACGTTGTATTTGAGCAGAGCGATAACAAATTATTCGAACTTGTATTATAATGGATGATAGAAAATTAGACCTAGCTGAGACTAGAATAGTTGGGAGCATTTATAAATGACAGATTTATTCAAAAAAGAAGATATTCAATTATTGTGGGATTCGACGGTGGGTATTGAGCGCGAGACGAAGCGCGTTAATGAAGATGGTACCATTTCTGAAAACCCGCATTCAGATCAATGGGGGCACCGGAGCTATCACCCCTATATTTTAACGGATTTTGCGGAGGCGCAGTTAGAATTGATTACGCCCCCTTTGAAATCAAGTGAGGAAGTCCAAAATTGGTTGGCAGCGAGCCACCAAATTGTAGCGACGACTAATGATGAGCACGGTGAATTATTATGGCCATTTTCAACGCCGGCTTATATTCCGGAAGACCGCGATACGGTTAAAGTAGCGCAATTATCGGATCCGGCTGAGGTAGCTTACCGTGAACATTTAGCGGAATACTACGGGAAAGATGTGCAATTAATTTCAGGTATTCATTATAATATCGAATTTAATCCGCAAATTATGGACCAACGTATTGAAGAGACGATTGCAGGGAGCGATACGGATTTCAAAACAGCGAAGTCAGCCTATTATGTTGAGTTCGGTCGTCGTTATTTAAGATACCGCTGGTTACTGACTTATTTAAATTCAGCGACACCTTATGTTTCAGATAATTACGGGACTGAATTGTACGGCCAACCGCACAAACAAGGCATGCGCTCGATTCGCCAGAGCCGCTACGGCTACCGCAATCACCCGGAAGTGCAAGTATCATTTAATTCACTCGAGGAATTCGTCCAAGATATCGAACGCTACGTTGAAGAAGATTACTTAATGTTAGAAAAAGAATTTTACTCAGACGTCCGCTTCCGCCGCGGTGCCCCACTTCGCGAAATGCTCGACGACGGGATTGATTACATCGAACTCCGAAATTTCGACATTAACCCACTGCACCCTTACGGCATGACTACGGAAGATATGGATTTTGTAAAATTGTTTACAATCGCCCTACTCTTTAAAAACGAACCAACTACGATGGACGATGTTAATTATGGTCATGCATTAAATCAACAAACTGCAGAAGAAGATGTTTTAGCGCCCATAGCGGATAAAGATGAAGCTTATATGTTATTAGATTTAATGACTGAAATGGCTGCGGAATTACCAAATGCAGATTATTTATTACAAATTGTTGATGACAAGCGCCAACAAATTGAACGCCCTGAACTGACGCTTTCTGGTCGTGTTTTCAAAAATGTCCAAACCGCACCAAGCTTTTTAGAATATGGTATTGAATTAGCAAAAGAGTACCAAGAATTATATTTGAAAGATAACTATACTATGCATGGTTTTGAAAACTTTGAATTATCAACACAAGACGTTTTAAAAGAAGCGATGCGATTAGGTGTTAAAATCGATGTGATTGACGCTGTCGATAATTTTGTACGCTTTACTTTCAAAGACCAAGTTCATTATGTTCGCAACGGAAATATGACAAGTTTAGATTCTTTAGTATCATATTTTATGATGGAAAACAAAGTAGTTACCAAAGACATTTTAGACGAAAACGGGATTGCTGTACCTCAAGGTGAACAATTCAATCTAGCCGAAAAAGCAAAACAATATTACCCATTAGTCAAAGATATGCCGATTGTGGTGAAACCTAAAAACACAAATTATGGGATTGGTATTACTATTTTCAACCATCCTGCAAGTCAGGAAGATTATAATGCTGCGATTGATTTTGCCTTTGAAAAAGACGATACTGTCCTAGTTGAGGAATTTATCGAAGGAACAGAATTACGTTTCTATATTGAAAATGGCGAAGTACTCGCAATCGTTGAGCGCCAACCAGCTTTTGTCACAGCTGACGGTAAACATACTGTTTCAGAATTAGTTGACATTGAAAACAAACATCCCCTTCGTGGTAAAGCACACTTTGCGCCACTGACTTGGATTGCTAAAGGTCGTGAAGAAGAAACTGTTTTAAAAGATCAGGACTTAACCTTCGATTCAATTCCAGAAGATGGACGAAAAGTATTCCTCCGTCAAAATTCTAATATTTCAACCGGTGGTATCTCAATTGACCGTACCGATGAAGTATTGGAAGAATATAAAATTTATGCCGCTGAAGCAGCAAAAGCATTAGAATCTTATTACTGCGGGGTAGATATGATGATTGGTGACTGGACTCAACCAGTGTCAGAAGAAAATCGCTATGCTATTATCGAAGCAAATTTCAATCCAATGATCACCTTACACCGTTTCCCTGGAATTGGTCAAGAACGCCCAATTGGTTTACATGTTGTCTACGCCATTTTCCCTGAATTAAAAGAATTAGACGGGAAAATGAAGTAGATATTAAAAATATTATATAATTAACGAGCCGTTCATCTTTGGTGAGCTGCTCGTTTTTTGTCGTTGCTATGTGTCCAGTCTGAGTGGCTGGCTGAAGACATGTGTCCATGATAATGTTTGGTTAGAAGCTGTGCGACCACTGTGTGCGGCAATCGACTTTGACTGAAATGTTTTCCGAACGAACGTCTATCCTCCGACTTGAGAAAACTTTCTCCATTATATTTTCCGAACGACCGCTCAGCCTCTGAGTTAAGAAAATCCTGGTCGTTGTATTTTCTTAACTATCGGTTCAGTGATGAGTTAAGAAAACTTTCACCACTATATTTTCCAAATGACCGCTCAGCCTCTGAGTTAAGAAAATCTTGGTCATTATATTTTCTTAACTGTCGGTTCAGGGCCAATTTAAGAAAACTTTCTCCATTATATTTTCAGAACGACCGCTCAGCCTCTGAGTTAAGAAAATCCTGGTCGTTGTATTTTCTTAACTGTCGGTTCAGTGATGAGTTAAGAAAACTTTCACCACTATATTTTCCAAATGACCGCTCAGCCTCTGAGTTAAGAAAATCTTGGTCATTATATTTTCTTAACTATCGGTTCAGTGATGAGTTAAGAAAACTTTCTCCATTATATTTTCCGAACGAGTCCAACTTAATTACATTAAGAAAATTTCCATTTCTAAACCAATCCGCGGAATTAAAAACAGGCAATTTCTTCAGAAATTGACGACATCATATAAAAGGTCGCTTTTAAGCCAGAGGCTAAAAGCTTCATCATAAAAAGAATGAGGTGAGAGTCTTGGCGACTCTACCTTCTGACCCATAGTCGGCAAAGAGATCGAGATTTAGATGTAGATTATCAAAATTCAAACATAATGGTGCTGAAATGATAATAATCGGACATATTTTATCAAAATTCGAGTCTGGTGCTCGCGAAATGATAATTGACAAAAATTCCAAAACGTAAAAGCACATCTCCGTCGCATCATCCATACCAATACCCCACGTAAACATTCACCATTACTAAAATAACAACGCCCCCTCAAATCAGCCCAAACAAAAATCCCACCACAAACATATATTGTGGTGGAATACTTTCCAAAAATTAAAATTCTTGATAAATTGCAGGGTCTTGGTCTAATAGACGACCATCTGGTTTAGATAAGTCGCTAATTAACGCCATGTCTTCTGCGGTAATTTCAAAATGGTAAACATTTAAGTTTTCACCGATACGGCTCGCATTTGATGAACGTGGGATTGGTAAAATACCTCGTTGTAAATGCCAGCGCATAATGAGTTGAGCAACACTTATATCATATTTAGAAGCCAAACCAGCCAGTGTTTCGTTACTAAAGATATCGCCGCGGCCGAATGGGCTCCAAGCTTCAATCAAAATATCTTTTTCTTTATGATAATTTAACACTTCTTCTTGATTATAAAGTGGATGTAATTCCAATTGGTTAACAACTGGGAGTACGCCTGTCTCTTTTTCTAAACGATCAATATGCTCAGGTAGGAAGTTACTTGTTCCAATTGAGCGGATAAGTCCCGCTTTTTGAGCAGTAATTAATGCTTCCCACGCTTCAACATAGCGGTCTTTAATTGGATTTGGCCAATGAATTAAATATAAATCGATATAATCTACGCCTAAACGCATAATTGATTCTTCAATTGCTTCTAATGCTCGGTCATAGCGATGATAGCGTCCTGGTAATTTAGACGTAATCGTAATTTGGTCGCGTGGTACAGAAGAATTGTGAATGGCACGACCTACAGCACCTTCGTTTTCGTAATTATAGGCACTATCTATTAAACGGAAACCTTGGTTTAAAGCACTTTCCATTAAACGGACACCCGTTGACCCTTTAAGGGTATAAGTACCTAATCCGATACTAGGAATCTTAAATCCATCATGTAATTTATATTCTTTCACGAAATCCCTCTTTCTTTATTTTTAATTAAGCATCTTCGTCTTTATATTGTTCATTCATCTTAATAGCCGTCTCTTCATATATATCTTTGAGATGTGTTAAAGTTTGAAGTGTTCGATTGATATCTTTCTTTTTCAGATCCATCGAATCCATAATTGCTTCATGGAAATTCGTATAATATTTTTCAAGTAAATTGCGTCCTTCTTCTGTAGCTCTGATATATGTAACCCGTTTATCTTCAGGTAATGTCTCACGCGTAACTAAATTCATATCAGACATTTCATTCACTAATGCCGTCACATTGGGTGACGCAATTGTTAATTCTTCTGAAATGTCTTTAATGCGCATTGATTCATCCGTATCTATCACTGAATTTAAGACATATAAATAACTCGGTTTCACTGACTCTGGTAATTCGGGTAAAGTTGCTGTAATTTCTTTGGCCAATTCTAGGCTTTCTAGTAATTTCATATAATGTTTCTTTTTCATGATTACCCCCTCTTTCAGATAGTGTCTTATGCTTGCTTTTCTTGAATTGCTTTTATGCCACCTTCAATCACGACCGCATCAAAACCTCGAAGTTTTAATAATGACGCAATTAAAGTACCACGGTTTCCTGATCCACAAAGCGTATAAATGGTCTTTTCGCTCGAAAAAGACGGATGCTGAAAATTAAACGTCTCTAAAGGCAGCGATAACAAGGCTTTTTCTGGTGCAGGACGTGTAATTTCACCAGGATGACGCACATCTAGTAAAATATAGTCACCGCCTGGTAATGCCAAAAAGTCTGCTGCAGAAATCGTCTTACTTTCGACTAAATCTGCTTTAGGTATGTCTGTATCTAATATATACCCTCGCATATCACCATGGAATACTTGCGCTTTAAGCGCTGAAACTTCTTCCTCCAGTGCTTCATCAATCACTAATACATGCGCTTTAGAATCGGGAATTAAATATCCATATTTATTCATATTCGACCTTGTAAAATTTATACTATTTGTTAAATGACCTTGTCTAAAAGCCTCAGCATCACGGGCATCAATATAGATAATATCTTCCGTAATTGGATAAGTTAATTGGTTCATCATATCAACTCCTACAATTCCTATTTTATTAATTATACCATTTTAAGGATTATTAAGAAAACAATTGAGTGATATGAACCATATTATTTAAAGATTCCCTGTAATTTCAGCTAAATATTTATAAGATGCCAAACGCTTCTCATCACTATGAATTGGTGTGTAAGCTAGCACTTCATCAATCGTTAAAGTTTTTTGTTCATCCTCTAATACTTTACCTACTTCTTCTTTATCACCAATTAATACAAAACGCTTTTCTTTATAATGCTTAATCAACGCTTCTTCTTGAAGTGAAAACTCATAATCCTTCACTGTTTCAGGATCATTATTTGGACGCATCTTACCTAATCTCAGACCAATTTGTTGCATCAAAATCGGTTTAGCCAGATACTCCGCTTCCTCTTTTGAATCTGCGATAACCATCATATAACTGACCATCACTTTCGGATCTTTGAAAAATTCAGACGCCTCAAAATGATGACGATATAATTCAAACACTTCCGGATCCGTTTCAATCCCAAAGAATTTCGCAAAACTATATCCCAGCCCCATCTCAGCCGCTTTCAAAGCTGACTGACCCGAAGACCCTAACATCCAAGGTTCAGGTAATGTCTCAATATCATGGGGTGCCGCTTTCGTCCGTCCATAAAAACCTTCAGCCGGCGCATCCTTTAGATAGTCTAAAATAATCTCAATCTTATTATACTGATCATCAAACGCATTCGGGCGCCCTTGAGCCAGCGCTACAATTTCATGCTGCCCACTTCCCGGCGCACGCCCCAATCCAATATCAACTCGCCCAGGCGCTAATCCCTCAAGCGTTCTAAAATCCTCCGCAATCTTCAATGGCGAATAATGCATAATCATCGTACCACCCGTACCCAAACGCATTTTCTCCGTAATCGCCGCCATATAACTCACCATTAACTCCGGCGACACACTCGCATAATTAGGCGAATTATGATGCTCCGCAAACCAATAACGATTATAATTTAACTTCTCAATTTCCTGCACAAACTCCGTCGTCCGCTGATACGCCTCAACCGTACTCTCCCCCGGCTTCAACGCAATCAAATCATGCACACCAATATCCATAAAAAAACCCCCCCTAAAGTTCTTCACCTCTATTCTACACGAATCCCCATCCAATCCCCTCTGATATGCTCAATACATCTCTTTTAAAAGAATGCCAGCCATATATTAAAAAGAAACTCCGATCAAAATAAGCAGTTTAATTGAGAACCCCTCAACCCAAACTAAGATACAAAAACAGGAAAGCCAACTACACACTTAATTGTGTGAATTAACTTTCCTGTTTATCGATATTTAAACCATATTTTCGAAAATTAAAGGGTCTTCTTAAAATCTTTTAAAGCAATTGTCATGAAAATTGCGCCCAGTAAGGCACTAATAGCACCAACAATTTGCATGGTGTTGACTGAGAATAAGTCGATTAGAACGCCTCCAGATAGCGACCCAATAACCATTCCGGCAGTCATGGCAGATACAGCCGAAGCCTGACCTGTTGCGACATGTGAAGATGGAAATTTTTTATTAATATAGTAGACACTACCGGTGATGTAAATTGTGAAGGCAAAGAATTGCAGTGAATTCGCCAGATACATCTGCATGACACTTGCCGCAAAGATGGTCACGAGTGCTTTAACGAAAAATGACCAACCTGAGAAAATTAACATCGACTCATCTGAGAATTTCTTATTGATGCGTTCGTAGAAAATCATAATCGGCAATTCCATCCAAGCACCGATACTAAAAGCGATACTCATCTCTGACGTTCCACCACCAACATCTTGCATCATCTGCAGCATATAAGTGTTAATATATTGTTGCGAAACGAATAAGCAGACAACCGCCAGTAAAAAGAATTTGAAATTTCGGTCGAAACCAGTTTTCTGCGCATGTTCGGTTACCGTCACATTACCTTCATCAGGGTCATTGATGACCGTTACCACAGGCATTGACTGGATGCGCTCGATGGGAATTTGGCTGGCCACAATAAACATAAATACAAAGCCAAAAATCCCAACGATAACCGTTGCTTCAATCGACCAAATTGCTACCAAATAGCCAACAATCGGTGTTGTCACCGCAAAGACAAAAGCATTTGCCGCACGCGCAATCCCAAAGTTAACTTTAAATCCACGGTAACTAATTTCTCCCGTTAATGTGTTAATTAAACTAATAATCAATGACATAATAATCGAAATAATCGTAAAACAAATCAAAACGATCCATAAATTTTGGGTAAAATATAAAATAATGGCAGAAATAATCCCTATAACAGACACTAATTTAATTTGCTTCACGCTATTTACCGCATCAGACGTCTCATTCCATCTCGCGAAAACAGGTGACAAAAAAATAACAAGAAAACTAGCCAGCGCCGAAACCAGCCCAATCATCCAACTCGTTGCGCCAAAATAAACCAAATAGCTCGCAATAAACGCCATCAACGCCCCAGCAATCATCCCCACGCTGGATTGTAATAAAATATTTTCAACATTATAGCTCTTCTTCAGCCCATATTCTTCATAATTGTGCATAAAATCCCCCCTAAATTGTTTGTCTAGTAAATTGTAACTATTTTTCAAGTCAATGCAATACCTTACCCAATGAATACGATTTCTGAAAAGGAAAAATATGGTAGTAATTTTTGGATGGTAACTGCGATGTTAGTATTGGTTTAGTCGCATTTTGTCTTTCTTTTCTCTTTAGATTTTGAGAAGTGAGACAATCCTTCTCTCTTCTCGTTTGTGAATCAAAGCAGTGAGACAATCCTTCTCTCTCTTCTCGTTTGGAAATCGAAGCAGTAGCACAATATTCCTATGGATAATCCCCAAAAAAAGACCACCATTTCAGATGGCCTTAAATATTATTCTTTTTCACTAAACACGTCATCTAAAATCGCAACGGCTTCATCAATATGTTCTTTTTCTATAATTAATGGTGGCAACACTCTTAAGACATTCCCCGCTGTCGCGCTCACAAACAAACCTTTATCCATGCATGCTTGAAAAACTGGCTTACTTTCGCCGCCTAATACCAGGCCTTGAATCAAGCCTTTACCACGGATGCTGTTAATAACGGGATACTTTTCTTTCAATGCTTCCAGTTTCTCGACTAAATAATCCGCCATTTCGTTAACATGATTTAAAAACTCAGGTTCAGCAATAATTTCTTGCGTTGCTAAAGCAGCAAGTGACGCTAATGGATTTCCACCAAATGTGGAACCGTGGTCACCAGGTTTGAAATACTCTGCGACTTCTTCTTTTGCAAGTACCGCACCCATCGGGACGCCACTCGCCATTCCTTTGGCGGTTGTTAAGATATCCGGTTCAAAATCATAATGCTCATAGGCATATAATTTCCCAGTTCGGGCATTCCCAGTTTGCACTTCGTCAACTATAATTAAGACATTTTGCTCTTTCGCTAATTTAACCACATCATCAACATAATCTTGGTCCGCCACAATTACTCCGCCTTCGCCTTGAATCAACTCAAGAAAAATCGCAGCGGTATTTTCGTCAATCGATGATGTGAGTGCCTCTAAATCATTAAATGACACATATTTGAAACCAGGAACTAAGGGGCCAAAAGCTTGGTGTAAATTATCTTGACCCGTCGCCGTAAGTGTCGCCATCGTGCGTCCATGGAAAGATTGTTGCATGGTTATAATATCAACGGCATTTTCCCCTTTGACCTCACGGCCCCATTTACGAGCCAGTTTAATCGCCCCTTCGTTCGCTTCAGCACCTGAATTGGCAAAGAATACTTTCCCAAAAACGGAATGTTCCACTAAATGTTGGGCTAGTTTTACAGAAGATTCACTATAAAAATAATTTGAAATATGTAAAACGGTGCGGTTAGCTTCCGCAATCGCTTCAACGACAGCCGGATGATTGTAACCTAAACCGTTAACTGCAATCCCAGAAAGAAAATCGAGGTATTTATTACCATCCGCATCATAAAGATAAACGCCCTCACCATGCGTAATCGAAATGGGCGCTCTTTGGAAAACGGGCATGAAATACTGTTCACCTAAATTTATAATTTCTTCTTTTTTCATTTTCTCTACCTCCTAATGCGTAATCATTGTGCCGATACCTTCATCAAAGAAGATTTCGAGTAATAATGAGTGTTGGACCCGTCCATCTACGATATGAGCGTGTGCGACGCCACCTTTCAACGCTTCGACAACGCATTGAATTTTCGGCAACATCCCGCCTAAAATAATATTCTCTTCAATTAAATTGTCAATTTCAGATAAAGAAAGCCGAGAAATTAAAGTTTCAGCATCATTAAAATCTCTAAAAACGCCCGCCACATCGGTCAACAACACAAACTTATCCGCTTCAATGCTCTCCGCAACCGCTGATGCGACATAATCTGCATTAATATTTAACGCCTGTCCATCATCATCCATTCCCACAGAAGAAATAACAGGAATATAACCATCTCGAATCAATTCTTCAATTAATTCTTGGTTCACAGAAACCACTTCGCCAACATTCCCTAAGTCTACCGAGTTGCCTTCATTATCCATCATTTCAATTTTTTTAGCACGAATTAAGTTACCATCTTTACCAGAAAGCCCCACGCCACGGCCACCAATATGATTCAACTTCCCAATAATATCCGGATTCACTTGACCAGCTAAAACCATCTCCGCAATTTCCATCGTCTCATCGTCTGTTACCCGCAGTCCTTCAATAAAAACAGACGGCTTTCCTAAACGGTCCATCATCTGAGAAATCATCGGCCCACCACCATGAATTAAAATCGGATGCATCCCAACCGAATGCATCAGGTGAATATCTTGCATCACCGAAGTCTTCAAATCCTCATTCACCATCGCATTACCGCCATATTTAATGACAATTTTATGCCCTCTAAACCGATTAACATAAGGCAATGCTTCAATCAAAACATTCGCCAACTCCACTTTTTCGTATCCCATATTAACTCCTATAATCCGCATTGATTTTCACATAGTCTTGTGAAAAATCACAAGTCCACACTTCACAATTCCCATCCGCTTGCCCCATGTCGATATGAATCACGATATCATCCTCATCCAACAATTCAACCGCCGCATCATTATCGAAATCTAATGCCACACCAGTATCTAAGACCAGCAGCAAGCCAACCCTCGACTCAAATGCAATCGAAATCGAGCCTTCATCCACACCTGGCACTCCCGAATAACCAATCGCCGCAATAATCCGGCCCCAATTAGCGTCATTCCCATGCATCGCCGTTTTCACAAGGTTCGACGTCGCCACCGCCATCGCAATCTCTTTCGCCTCTGGCTCACTCGCCGCACGGTCCACTTTAACCGTCACAAACTTCGTCGCACCTTCACCATCCGCCGCAATTTGTTTTGCTAAATTCTCACACACTAACAACAATTCCTCGTAAAAAGTATGGTATTCAACACTGTTAGTATCTGCGATCAACGGATTCCCAGCCAGTCCATTCGCCAAAACGAGAACTGTATCATTCGTAGAAGTATCCCCGTCCACAGTAATCCGATTAAAAGTAACTTCCACCGCATCACTCAGCGCTTTTTGTAATAGCGCTTTTTCAATCGCCACATCGGTCGTAATATAGGCTAACATCGTTCCCATATTTGGATGAATCATCCCAGACCCTTTAGCAATCGCACCAATATGTACCTCGACATCACTGACGCCAAAGGTATGAGCCACTGTTTTAGTTTTAGTATCGGTCGTTAAAATAGCTTTACTAACCAATTTACCGCCATCTTCACTCAGTGATTCAGGCAATTGTTCAATAGACGGAATAATTACATCCATCGGAAGTGGCACGCCAATCACACCAGTTGCATTCACTAAAACATCATCCGCTTTACAATTAAAAACAGACGCAATTTCATTAGCAATAGCGAGTGTATCTTCAAATCCCTGTTGACCCGTCACCGCATTAGCATTCCCTGAACTTGAATAAATGACTTTGACCGTTTCTTGGCTATCTAATAGTGCTTGATTATATAAAACAGGGGCTGCCTTTACTTGATTACGGGTAAAAACACCTGCCCAAGTTGCGCCTGTTGGACAATAAATAATCGCGGAATCCAATTTATCTTTTTTTATACCTGCTTTAATTGCACCTGCTTTAAATCCCGGTACATGTGTTACTGTATTATCTTGCATAATTACCTCCTAAGGTCTTAGTCCTGGATATAATAAGCCAGTCGTTTCTTCTAACCCCATTAAAATATTCATATTTTGCACCGCTTGCCCCGATGCACCTTTCATCAAATTATCAATCACTGAAACAATAATTAAAGTATTGCTTCGTTGATCTAAAGTTAAGCCTATCTGGCAATTATTTGTTCCACGTACATTTTTAATTTCTGGCTGAACCCCTTCAGGTAAAACAGTGACAAATGGCTCATGATCATAAAAAGTGTGGTATTTCTCGTAGAGTGTTTTCAAATTAAAATCACTATTCGCTTTAACATAAATCGTCGACAAGATACCACGGTCCACTGGCAGTAAATGCGGAACAAAAGATACTGTCATTTCTTTATCTGCTAATTTTGATAATTCTTGCTCAATCTCTGGCGTGTGGCGGTGACTACCAATACTATAAGCTTTAAAATTCCCTGTTACTTCTGAAAATAAATTAGCCACTTTACCACTACGACCGGCACCGGTAGTACCTGATTTTGAATCAATAATAATATGGTTATCATTGAAATTACTATCTGCCATCAGTGGTGCTAAACCAAGGAGAATTGAAGTGGGAAAACAACCGGGATTGGCGATTAATTTCGTCTTTTTAATCGCTTCGCGGTTCAATTCTGGCAAACCATAAACTGCGGAGTCGAGTAAATCTAAATCATCATGAACCCCTTGATACCACCGGGTATATTCCACGGCGTCATCTAATCTAAAGTCAGCCCCTAAATCAATAAATATTTTTCCAGCGTTAATCACTGCCTCGCCAATTTTCACCGAATGGCCATGTGGTAGTCCGGCAAAAATAACATCCGAATCACTCACAATTTTATCTAAATCCATTTCAACCAAAGTGTGATCTACAAACCCATATAAATTGGGGAAGAGGTCTTGTAGTTTTTCTCCAACATAAGAGTGTGATGTTAAATGAGCCAATTCAACGTGTGGATGCATCGTTAAAAGTCTAACTAATTCAGCGCCAGTATATCCTGTCGCGCCAATGATACTTACTTTAATCATAGAAACGCCCTTTCTTTTTATCTAAAACACTTCGATACTTATCTTTTACTTTAATTAGTTATCTAAAACAACAATCATTATCAAATTTTAGATAACTATATAAAAATAGCGCCCACTAGTTTTCACAAACTAGGGACGCTGTGCGTGTTACCACCCAAATTCATTAACTCCTCACGGAAGTTAATCTTATATACTCTTAAGAGTACGCATATAACGCTGCTAGCGGGATTATCTAACAAAATTTCTTTAATAATCCATAAATGAGATGCGCTTGGGGACGGGACTGTTGCTTTTTTTCACTCTCAAAGCTCACTGGAAACAATTTGGTCGTCCTTATTTTTTCTCATAATATTTTAATCTCATTAATTGGACTCATTATAGTCCCAGTCTCTATTCAATGTCAAGACAATTAAACTTTCGGAATAAATAAATTACCCAAAGTTGCGGCCATAACAGCTTTAATCGTGTGCATTCTATTTTCAGCTTGATCAAATTGACGACCATATTTTGAGTCGAACACTTCGTCTGATACTTCCATTTCGTTAACGCCATATTTATCAGCCATTTCCTGACCAATCACTGTTTCAGTATCATGGAATGCGGGTAAACAATGCATAAAGATAACATCTTCATTTTCTGTTGCATTGATGATATCCATATTAACTTGGTATGGGAGTAACAAATCGATCCGTTCTTTAAATTTATCTTCTTCACCCATTGAAACCCAAACATCTGTATAAAGGACATCAGCATTTTTAGCAGCAACTTTTGGATCTGCCTCAAGTTTTAAGATTGATCCTGTTTCTTTAGCATACTTTGAAGCTAAGTCTTGGACTGATTGATCAGGGAATAATGATTCTGGTGAACAAATGGTAACATTAGCCCCTAAAATTGCGCCTGTCACATAAAGTGAATTTGCAACATTGTTACGCCCGTCTCCGTAATACACTAAATTAATCCCTTCGATATGACCGATATTTTCTTTCATCGTTAAAAAGTCAGCGAGCATTTGTGTCGGATGCCAGTCATCCGTTAAACCATTCCATACGGGGACACCAGAATATTTAGCCAAATCTTCAACCACTTCTTGGCTGAAGCCACGAAATTCAATCCCATCAAACATACGCCCAAATACTTTAGCTGAATCTTCGACCGATTCTTTTTTGCCTAATTGGATATCATTGGCACCTAAAAATTCTGGATGAGCACCTAAATCGATTGCTGCTACTGTAAAAGCGGCACGTGTCCGTGTTGAACTTTTCTCAAATAACAAGGCAATATTTTTCCCGTCCAAGTAACGATGGGGAATATTTTTTTGTTTTAAATCTTTTAAGTGAGCTGAAAAATCAATTAAATAATTGAGTTCCTCTTTGGTAAAATCAATCTCTTTGAGGAAACTACGTCCTTGAAATACAGATAATGTCATAATAATTGCTCCTTTTTTTCATTCATTTTTAATAATTCGAATTACACAATTTATACTCTTTTAAAAAATATTTGTCAAACTTTTATGTAAAAAAAACATCAAAATTGACTTAAATTTGGCACATTACACTGCCATCTAACAGCTACACAAAGCCTTTTTAAAATTAATTATAAATTTTATTATTTATCTACGACTGTAAAATATTTAATGCCAGGTTCTCAAAAAGCATTTGTTTTCAGTTGCATTATATGAAGAGAATGAGTTATTTCGGATTTAAACTAATCTTTTTTTAATATTCTGTTGACTTTCGTTTTTTTCCTGATAAACTAGGTTTAACTTAATAAATGAATCGAGCAATAAGAAATGTCGTTAAGGAACCTTTCCAGCGAGGTAGTACAGAGTGGAAGACTGCCAAAGAAGCCTGACCAACATCGCACTTATTGGATAATCTGGTGAATACATAGCCAGGTTCGCTGTCTGAGCGTTATCAAAAAGAGTGAATACACTTATTTATAAGTGCGTTAACTAGAGTGGTACCACGGAATTCAACTCCGTCTCTATTGACCGTTAGGGTCATAGAGACGGAGTTTTTTTATTTATTAGGAAAATACAAAGAGGTGTTAAATATGAAATCACTAAAAAAATTAATTATATCAATGGCAGCAGTTACCTTAGCGTCACCGGTTGTAACAGCCGAAGCGTCAACTTTACAAGAGATTCAAGATAAAGGTGAAATTGTTGTTGGAATGAACGCAGAATTTGCCCCATTTGAATGGGTCGAAATGATCGACGGAAGCCCTGAGTATCAAGGGATTGATATTGATTTGGCACAATTGATTGCAGATGAGTTGGATGTTGAATTAGTGATTGATAATCGTTCATTTGATGGCTTAATCCCTGCTTTAAATTCAAAACGAATTGATGCAATTATTTCAGGTATGTCTTATACCGAAGAACGTGAAAAGCAAGTTGATTTCTCAATTCCTTATTACAACTCACAAAGTCGTTTCGCTGTTCAAAAAGATGCCGATGGAGAATTTACTTCAATCGAAGATTTTAACGGTAAACGAGTGGGCGTTTTACGAGCGTCAGTACAAGAAACTTATTTAAAAGAGAATTATCCTGAAATTGAAATTGTTTCAATTCCGGCAAATGGTGACTTACTTGAAAGCTTGAAAGCAAATAAAGTGGATGCAATTTTAATGGACGAAATTACTTTATATCAATTTGAAAATAACTACGCTGATGATATGACGATTACTGATTTAATCGTTACTTTCGAGTCTGACGGTATTGCAGTTGCGATGACGAAAGATAATGAAGGTTTAACTGAAGAAGTGAATCAAATTATCGAACAGGCTTTAGAAGACGGTACAATCGATCAAATTTTTGAAGATAACTTAGAAAAAGCACAACAATAAGAAGAATAGAGGAAATTAAAAATGACAAAAGATAAAATTGTTTTAGCATATTCAGGTGGACTTGATACATCAATTACAATCCCATGGTTAAAAGATAACTATGATGCTGATATCATCGCGGTTTGTGTGGATGTTGGTCAAATTGAAGATTGGGATGCGGTAGAAAAGAAAGCCATCGCTTCTGGGGCAGCGAAATTTTACGCACCTCACGTAGCAGAAGAGTTTGCTGCTGATTATATCTACCCTGCTGTTAAAGGGAATGTGAAATATCAAGGGCAATATTTATTAGGAACTGCCCTAGCTCGTCCATTAATTGCTAAAACTTTAGTGGAATATGCTCATAAAGAAGGCGCTTATGCGATTTGTCATGGCTGTACTGGGAAAGGAAATGACCAAGTTCGTTTCGAAATGGGTATTGCCGCTTACGACGCTGATATGAAAGTCATCGCGCCATGGAGAATTTGGGATATTAAATCACGTGAAGATGCGATTGATTACGCTAACGAAAAAGGCGTTCCTGTGACTTCAACAAAAGAGAAAATTTACTCTGAAGACGAAAACTTGATGCATATTTCTCACGAAGGTGGCGACATCGAAGATCCCGCAAATGAAGTGGATTATGCAAAAATCTTACACAATGTGAACACACCTGAAAATGCACCCGATAAGCCTGAGTATGTAACAATTACTTTTAAAGAAGGTCAAGCTGTAGCGGTAAATGGCGAAGAAAAATCTCCATATGAAGTCGTTCAAACATTAAATGAAATCGGTGGACGTAACGCCATCGGAATCGACGATATTATCGAAGACCGTATTATCGGTATGAAATCACGCGGAATTTACGAAACACCAGGTGGAACTGTTTTAATGGAAGCACACCAACGCCTAGAAGCATTAACTTTAACAAAAGAAACTTTACGTATTAAGAAAAACTTATCTAGTGAATTAGCAGATTTAATTTACGGCGGTCAATGGTATTCAATGCACAATGCAGCAATCCAATCATTCATCGACTTTACTCAACAAACAGTAACCGGTGACGTTCGTTTGAAATTATACAAAGGAAACATGTCGCCTGCCGGCGTAACAAGTGACTACGCCCTATTCGACGCTGATGTATCAGGATTTGGTGAAGATGATTTATTTGACCACCACGATGCTGAAGGTTTCATCAATATCACAACTTTACCAACAAAAATCCAAAGAAAAATGGGATTATTAGAAGACAAATAGAGAGGGTTATTACATGGCAGACTTATGGGGTGGACGTTTTTCAGGTCAAGCGTCCCAATTAATGGAACAATTTAATGAATCTTTTTCAATTGACAAAAGACTTTGGCGCCAAGATATTACCGCATCAATTGCACACGTAACGATGCTTGGGGAAACAAATATCATTACGAAAGATGAATCTGCAGATTTACAAGCAGCATTGAAAGAACTTTATGCTGAAATTGAAGCAGATCCTTCAATTTTATCTGGTAATCATGAAGATATTCATAGCTTTGTTGAAGCAAAAATGATTGATAAAATCGGTGATACTGGTAAGAAAATGCACACCGCAAGAAGTCGTAATGATCAAGTAACCGTTGATATGAAGCTCTATGTAATCGAAAGCTTGAATGAATTAAAAGCAGCTGTCGAAGAAATGATTACTGCCTTCAACACTAAAGGCGAAGCGGTCGACTGTTTAATGCCAGCATACACACATTTGCAACGCGCTCAAATCATCAAGTTCTCTTATTTATTAGACGCTTATGTCCAAATGTTTACCCGTGATATCAAAAAAATTGACGCCGCTATTGATATTGCTGACGAAAATCCTCTGGGCGCTGGCGCATTAGCTGGAACAACTTTTGATATCGACCGTCAACTAACCACTGACCTATTAGGATTTGCGAGTGTTCAATCTAATACACTCGATTCTGTTTCAAACCGTGACTTTATTCTAGACGGACTTCAAGTATTTAGTAATTTAATGATTCATATGAGTCGTTTTGCCGAGGATTTTATCATCTATTCAAGTCAAGAATTTGCTTTTGTTGAATGTTCCGACTCATTTTCAACCGGTTCATCAATGATGCCACAAAAGAAAAATCCCGATGCTTTGGAATTAATACGTGGTAAATCCGGTAAAATTATTGGCCTCATGAATAGCATGTACACAATTATGAAAGGCATTCCATTAACTTATAATAAAGACATGCAGGAAGACAAAGCCATTTACTTCGAAGCATATGACACGTCACTTGCTTGTGTCCAAATTTTAACGGGGGTCGTTGAAGAATTAATTGTCAACGAAGACCGTCTAAATGAAACCGTCAATGATGGCTTCTTAAATGCCACTGAGTTAGCCGACTACCTTGTACGTAAAAGCCTCCCTTTCCGAGAAGCCCACGGCGTCGTTGGTGCGATGGTTAAAGGAGCAATCGAAGACGGTAGCCAGTTACATGATATGTCACTTGAAGTGATGCAACAATACAGTAATGTCATCGAAGAAGACGTTTATGACTACCTCGAACCTGAAAAAATCATTCAACGAGGTACTAAAGTGAATATGTAGAAAGTATAGCTAGTTCAGTTTATTTTAACTGGACTAGTTTTTTTATGGATTAAATAGTTTAATCAGTTGGATTAGAAAGTAACTCTGATTTTATTAAGTATTGATGACTTCGATTGATTCAGCAGAAGAGTGATGGTGGCCCGTTTTATTTGGCGAAGTGAGACGATCTGTCACTCTTCTTCATTTTATTTTGGCGGAGAGAGACGATTTGTCACTCTTCTCCATTTCGTTATGACGAAGAGGGACAATCTGTCACTCTTCTTCATTTCTTTTTGGCGAAGAATGACAATTTGTCACTCTTCTCTCTCCTTTTCAGCAGGAAATTGATAAATTGTTAAGCTACTAAAAAATAGCTCCGAGTTTTTCTGCCAATTACCAATCCAAACAAAAAAGACCTAACTCAATATGAGCTAGATCTTTATCCTACATTTTAGGGCATTTGAATTGTAATACTCCGTGTCATCGCTTCTAAATATATCATGAAAACACCATAATATTCTTCAACGATATCGTGCAATTCCTGATAATCCGCTTCTTGGAAACCGTCACTTTCAGGTAACAGAGCATAACTGATATTACCATCTCTTTCAACGGTAGCTTTTAAAGTTGTTCCAGATAACACGAAGATCGGTGTAAAGTAATGGAAACCATTCCCGTCATTATATAATTTCTTATCAATTACGAGTGTTAGTCCCAGTCCCTTTAACTCTTCGGATAAATGTTCGATTGCTAATGATTGTTGTGTTTCGATAGTAATCACCCCTTTATATTAAACACATAAGTTGCTAAGAAAGCAAAAACCTCCGCAAGCTAATCAGTGCGAAGGTTATACTTTTAATTTATTTAACTAATACTCTTTCAAAGAATTTAGTAAAATAACTAGATACTGGTCCTAAAATCAGTAATCCTACTAATGGTAACACAATGGAAATCCATAATACGCCACTAGCAAAGTAAATATTCACGCCAACAAATGACACCGCAACTAATTGCAGTAAAGATGTTGCGCCCGCCATAGTCACTAGAAAAGCCATAACTGCTACTAATAAAGTTGAAACTAAGTAGCCTGATGATGGAATCATACTATCAACGGTCACATATAAAAATGCTATTACAGCACCGAATACTAAAGCAGCAGCAGACTTTTTCATCCCCTCTGCGTCTGTACCTGTCATAAAATAAGTGGTCCAACCAAGAAAACCAGCCCAAGGTGGTAAGTTTAATAACGATGCAATATAAACCCAAATAAATGTAGTAACGGCCGAACCAAGTGCTGCAGCTATTGTTGATCGCATAATACTCCTCTTTCTTAACCTACGCTATTTACGCAGTCTTATAATCTTGTGTATTATACATAGTTTTAAAATAGAATGCAAGAATAATTCGTTTTCAGATTTATTTCATCATTACCCTTAATAGACTAATTATAAAGCAATCTCACTTGTTCATACTCAGACTTTAGTCCGAGTTAAACTATGAGATTCCTTCAGTTGCATTTTCTTTCCATAAAAAATCTAGATAGATTTGATTTTGATTTGCCCATGACGCCTCATTATGTTTCCCTTTAGGCTGCACATGAATCATTGTCTCAGCGCCCTCTTCTTGAAATGCTTGGGAAAAATACTGGGCATCATCCAATGTCATATTGTGATTTTTCATTTCTTCTTCACCATAAGAAAAATAAACGCGTGTGTCTGGATAGACATCCACTTGTTGCATACCGCGTCTTAAATATTCACGGCAAAACCCGATCGATGGTGACAAACATGCCACTTTTGATACAAATCGATTATAAGCAATTCCTGTAAATAAAGCCATCAATCCGCCCATGGACGAACCTCCCACTGCTGTTGTTTCACGCATTGGAAGTGTCCGGTAATTGGCATCAATAAAAGGTTTTAAATGATAAATGACCCAATCCATAAACTTATCGCCATAACCATTAATAATCTGACTCGTCCATGGACTTTCAAAATGACAAGGTGCATATTCTGAAAGTCTCGACTCACCCTCATGTGGACACTCAATACCCACAACAATCATGTCTAAATCAGATTGATCTAAATGAGACTCGAGCCCCCAAGAAGTACCATAAGTAGCATAATTATCATCGAATAAGTTATGACCATCAAACATATACATCACAGGATAACGCTCATCTGTCTCGTAATAATAGGGTGGAACATATAAATGAATTTTACGCATAGAATCTTTAAATGGAAAATTAAATTCAAATCTTTCTATCATCTGGAACCTCCTTATTTTTATATAAAATTACCGACTTCAAGAATCGAAGTCGGTATAAATATTATTATTGAATACCTTGAAGTGTTTGTAATTGATACATATTAAAGTAAGTTCCTTCTTGTTCAATTAACTCTTCATGACGACCTTGTTCAATTAAATGACCTTTATGTAAGACATAAATTTGATCCGCATTGCGAATGGTCGATAGACGGTGAGCAATCACAATCATTGTCGCATTTTCTCTGATTTTAGCTAAACTTTGTTGGATATACATTTCACTTTCAGTATCAATATTCGCTGTTGCTTCATCTAAAATTAAAATTTTAGGCTTACGAATAACTGAACGAGCAATATTGATTAATTGTTTTTGCCCTGCTGATAAAGAACTTCCACCTTCACTAATAATGGTATCATATCCATCTGGTAATGCTTCAATGAAATGATTTGCTCCTGTGAATCTCGCTGCTTCAATCACTTCTTCATCCGTATAGTCACCGTGGAGACGAATATTATCTTTGAAACTGCCATAGAACATAAAGGCATCTTGTTGCACTAAGGCAATATCTTCACGTAGTACATCATATGGATAGTCTCGAATACTTGAATCATCATAACGAATATCACCGCGATTATACTCATAAAATCGCATTAATAAATTAATAATGGTCGATTTTCCAGATCCTGTATGACCAACTAGGGCGATCATTTCACCTTTTCCAGCTTCAATGTCAACATGTTGCAAGACATCTTGAACACCGTCATAAGTAAATGATAAGTCTTTAACACTCACCGAACCTTCAATATCAGTCAGAGAATCAATACCAATCTGTTTTGGCATTAATTTATCATTGGCTAATAAATCACGACCACGAGAAGCCGCCACTAAACCATCTTGATAAATACTTAAACTACTAATCATATGACCAATAGGTCTAAAGAAAGATTTTGAATAAGAAGTAAAGGCATAGATAATTCCAATATCTAATGCCGTACCATTTAAAATTTGTGTCCCAAATATCCAAATAACAATGACTAATACGATTTGTTCAATTAAACTAATCGCTGGCATTAATAATAATGCATCCATTTTAAACATATTTACACGCGCTTCAACGTATTCATCATTAATTTCTTTAAATTCTTCCTTCATACGTTTAGATTGGTTAAATTGTTGAATCAACCACATTCCAGAAGTTGACTCACTTAGTCTAGCATTCACTCGGCCCAAAGCACTACGCATACGGCGATAAACGACCGTTGAAATTTTTTGGTAAAAATAGATCAGCGCAAATATAAAGGGTAGAAAAGCCATAAATACTAAAGCCATATCAGAATTTAAGCTAAACATCGCAACACCAACCGTCGCCGCATTAATAAAGCCATCAAAGAATGAAAGAAAGACATTCCAGAATTCTTTAATCGTCTCTGTATCATTCGTCACACGAGAAACAACTTCACCGTTAGGTGTTTGGTTAAAGTATTCCATATTCAAGCGACTTAATTTATGATAAATCTTATTACGAATATCTGCGACCGTATATTCTGAAGCCATGAAGAATAGGTAATCTTTAACATATACAAGCACCATACGAACTGCTATGAGCCCCAAATATGTCCCTGCTACAGTTAAAGTCACCTGTAAAGTAACTGAGTTGCTTGCCAATTCCTCATCAATAAAACGCTGAATAATTATAGGTAAATAAGCTGAAATAGAAGACGAAGCAATCATTAAGATAATCGATAAACCAAAACGCCACCACTGAGCAATGGCAAATTGGAATAAATATTTTAAAATTGAAAATTGTTCTAAAATACTAAAGCTCGTTTTGCGCTCTTTTGCCTTAGATTGTGCCATCTAATTCGCCCCCTTCAGTGATTTTTTGTTCTAATTGTTGTTGATTATACATATTTGCGTACCAACCATTTTCAGCAAGTAAACTTTCATGATTTCCACGCTCAGAAATTTGACCATCTTCTAAAACGATAATTAAATCCGCATGCATAATTGAAGAAATACGGTGAGTGGCTATTAACGAAATACCACCTTGACGCTCAGCTTTAAAATTCGTTAAAATCGTTTGTTCAGTCTTCGCATCAACGGCAGACATCGCATCATCCATATATAAAATATCCGGTTCCATCGCTAAAGTACGAGCAATCGAAATACGTTGCTTTTGTCCACCTGATAAACTCACACCACGCTCACCAACTTCAGTATCATAACCTTCGGTAAACTCCAAAATATCATCATGAATCGAAGCCAGTTTCGTATAATGCTCCACGCCATCTTGATCCATTTCTGGACGCCCAAAACTCACATTATCACGAACAGATGTTGAAAACAGTAAATTTGTTTGTGAAATATAACCAACATGATCGTGCAGATAAGTTAAATCAACATCCTTCACATTTTCGCCATCATATTTAATCTCACCTTGATCAACATCAAAATAACGTAATAGTAAATTGAAAAGCGTCGTCTTACCAGACCCTGTTTTACCAACAATCCCTAAAGTTTGACCATCCTCTAACTTAAATTGAATATTCTTCAATGCCGGACTTGAAGCACCAGGATAAGTAAAAGATTCAATATTTACATCTAAATGTTTAAAAGGCAATTGATCCGTTCCACCTACAGGTGTCTGAACTTTCGCTTCCTGGCTTAATAAATCATCAATACGATCATACGCCACATTTCCACGCTCCATCGTATTCATCAAACGCCCTGCCGCTAATAGAGGCCATGTCAAATTCCCTAAATAGGAAAAGTATGCCATTAAATCCCCGATAGAAATTCGCCCTTGCGATATAAAGTAAGCACCAAAAATGATGGTTAAAACAGAAGTTAATCCAGTGATCATTTCAATTGTCGGTGTATATGCTGAATTAATTAGGTTTACTTTGCGGTTAGATTCAACAACATTATCAGTCGCCTCTGTAAAGTCTCGGTAATCATCTTCCTCTTCACCAAAGCCTTTAATCACTTGCATACCAGCGACACTCTCTTGAACACGATCATTCATACTCGAGAAAGCTTTAAGAGATCCTCTAAAAGTTTCATTCATCATTTTACCTAAATAACGTGAAACAAAGATTAATAAAGGGAAAGGAATAATCGTCAGTAAAGTCAATTGCCAATCAATAATAAAAAACATACTAAATAATGTAACAATAGTAATTGAAATCGAGTCCGTTAAAGTAATAATTCCTCCACCAGCTACAAATTTAATCGCATTTAAGTCATTCGTCGCATGCGCCATTAAGTCTCCAGTACGGTATTTATTATAAAATTGTTGATCCATTTTTGTGAAATGATCAAATAATCGATTACGCATTAATGATTCCAATAAAGTAGAACTAGTAAATAAATTACTACGCCACATATAACGTAGTCCATACATCACTAGACCAATAACTAATAAAATTAAGGCATTATTTCGTAAACTGACCCAAGTCAGTGTTCCTGTGGCCATTAAATCGACTGTATTACCGATCACTAATGGAATAATTGCAGATAAAATTGAACACGCAACTAAACCACCAACAGCGATTGAATAAGCTTTCCACCTTAATTTGAAAAACCAAGCTAGCTTTTTAAAAATAGCAAACAAATTGTTGTCCTCCCTTAATTTCCATAAAGTATATTTTAACGGTTATTTAAAATAATTGCATCTAAAAGGTTCGAAAACGTATCAAACAGGGACCAGAATGGAAAACGCCGACCACTCGGTCGGCATTTTCAACTGTCTATAAAACTTATCTATTTTCCAATCGAGAACACATACTTATGTCCTTGAGTTAGGCTTTGATAAAACCCTTCCCCTTCATACAATTGGAAAACTTGTACATTAGCTTGTTCATCAGCATCAGGATATACCATGTTAACATATTCATTACCTTCAAGTACTTTTTCTAACATGTCTTTACCTAATTTACGAACTTTACCTTCAATACGGATAACTTGAATTAAATACTCTTCTTTATTTAATCCCACTAACGCAATATTTTGATTTACTTCCAATTGAGCATGGAAATTCGTCTTCGGACTGGTCATGAAGAAAACACCCTCTTCATTTGCTACACCAATATTAATGTAGCGTGCATGTGGTTTTCCATCAGCGTCAACTGAAGAAATAACCGCAATCCCCATATCGTCCTTTAAAATATTCATAATTTCTGAAACTTGCATCGCTTTCGCCCCTTTCTCTATTCTATTTTATCATATTTAACAAGGGTTTACATAGCATTTCATTAATAGGGTCAGGAAAATAATCAAAATAAAAAGAACGCCTCAGCGTCCTTTTAAAATTATTATTCATTTTCTAATGCTTCGGCAACAATATCCCAGGCTGGAATTTGACCACCTTTAGAAACTTCAGAAATAACTTCCGCAGTATCTTCAGCTTGGTATAATTCAACAATATGTAAGTATAAAGGATTTTCTTTATCTTCCTCTCTAACAACAATATTGTTAACACGACGTAAGTTAATCGTTTCAGGAGTATCTCCGAAGACATAAATCGCATCGGCAGGTACAAAGTCTGTTCCTTCAAGGAAAGAATCATCAATGAACGCCGCATCAACATCTGGTAAAGCAGCTGGAATTTGTGCACCATCTAACTCAACAAATTCAATGTTTTTTGGGTTCTCAACGACATTTTCAGGTGTCGGTAATAATTCATCTGATTCTTCTAATTTAATTAACCCAGCACGTTCTAATGTTTCTAAGTTGTAAGAAAGGCTTGTCGGAGCTGAATTAACAGCAATTTTAGCGCCATCAGGTAATGCATCTAACGAATCATATTCCTGTGAATAAATACGAATAGGCACTGCATTCGTATAACCAATATTCACTAAACTACCATCATTTTCGTTATTCCAGTTATCTAAGAAATCATCATGCTGGAAAGCATTCATATCAAGTGAACCGTCACTTAATGCTTCATTAGGAATATTGTAATCTGTCAACATTTCTACTTCAATCGTAATACCTTCTTCAGCTGCTTTTTCGGCAACAAATTTCCAAATTTCTTCCGCTTCTTCACCAACAACACCAACCCGCACTTCTTCACCTTCAAACTCATTCTCTTGAGCAGCACCAGTGAATGTACCTGCTGCTAATACTGAGACTGATAGCATCGAAGCTAATAATCCTTTAAGTATTTTCTTCATTTAATCCCTCTTTTCACATTGATATCTCATTATATGAATTGATAGGACCTTTTGTCAATCGAAATAGCTTTTAGAAAATCAATTTCATCTGAATGTTCGTTTTCTGGGTCATTCGCATAAAATATCATTTTGATTATTTAAAAAATGATTTTTCCATACCTTTCCAGAAAAAAAGGGGCTGGGCAAAAAGTCCCAAATAGATAACCATCGAACTCAAAATCAATCGAGTTCGATGGTTGTTTTTATGCGTTGAATTTTTTGAGGTATTTTCTCTCATTTTTACGACACCCCTTCGGATCATTTCTGCTAACTTCATTAGATTCATGGTCATTAAGAGGATTCCGAGGTCATTTCTAACCCCGTTTTCTCCTCTGACATGCGTTCTGCGCACACCAAAGTTACGCTTCATGCGGCCGAAAACTGTCTCAACATCTATTTTCCGTTGAGCATATTTTTGACTGCCTGATTCGCTGGCTAATGTTTCTTTGGCCTGGGCCTTGAACAATTCCCAAACAGGATTGACACTCGTTGTCCGTTGATTTCCCTTTTCTGTTAAAGCAAGTGCGTCTAGTTCGGGTGTTGCTTGTACTTTATCCGCCGTATATAATTTAAAGTCACGCGTAAAGCCGTGGTTATCCGTTCGTTGAACATAACGACTAAAACTAAACTGAACGCCATGGTGATCAACATAACAATCTAGCTATTCATCGCAATGCCAATTTTCGCGTCGAGTGGGATCGTTTTTAAATGCTTTCTTTTGTTCTTTATGGTGCATACCATAAGCAATGACGGCATCTTTCTCCAATTCATCTACCACATAAGCATAATTTTCTTCGCTACCATATCCTGCATCCGCTACAATACTTGAAAACAAATTTAATGTCGCAATCGATTCGAGGAATGGTCGAAGTGTTCTTGAGTCACTGGGATTAGGGAAGATGTCATACCCAATCACAAACTGATTATTTGTCCCAATTTGTAAGTTATAACCGGGTTTTAGCACACGGTTTTTCATGGCGTCTTCTTTCATACACATGAATGTGGCGTCTTTATCGGTTTTAGAAAAGCTGTTCCGACCATTAAATGTATCATTATAGTCTTCATATTTTTTCTTACGCGGTAAAAAATCTTCCACTCGTTTTCTGTGATGTTTTTTGAGGGTACGACGGTCGCGTTTATTTTGCGAGCCACCTTCAATCACAGTGGGTTCTTCCTCGATCGCTTCTTCCAATTCTTCTAACCTGGATTCAACGGCTTGAATCATTTCTTTCAGCCCGTCGCTCGTATCCAATTCATCCTCCGCGATGGCTAGTTTTACTTTCTGTTCCACTCATTCGTCGTACATTATTTGGATGTTTTCATCTAATTTCGCCTCGTAACGTTCCACTGCTTTACGCCAAACAAAGGAATAGCGATTGGCATCCGCTTCGATTTTTGTGCCGTCGATATATAAAGCATCATCTTTAATCAAATCGTGGTCACTCAGTAAAAAGGTAAAATAAATAAATGCTTTTTGAATCAATATCGATGTTTCAGGGTGAACACGGAAAGCATTGATAGAGCGGTAACACACATACTCATCCCGAGTGAGCCATTTCATTGGAATGGATTCTTCGTTCAGCTGAGCAATTTTACGGCCACTGAACACTTTGCGTGAGTAAGCAAAGAGAATCATTTTTAATAACATCCGTGGATGGTGAGCGGGTCGGCCAGTGTGTGAGGTTTTGGGAAGCAGTTCTTCATCAGGATTTGAATCAACAAATAGACTGATGAAGCGGGCATCGTGAGTGGGAGAGATATCAAAATCTAAATTAAGTACGAAAGCGGTTTCGGGTGTGTTATACTGTTTATACATGAAAGTTCCTCCTTGATATGTGGTCGTGTGGTTACTTCTATTATACCATGAGAGGGCTTTCATTTTAATCGAAATCAAGTAAAAACGGGATGCCACAATTTTTATTGTGCATCCCGTTTTTGATATTTTAGGGACTTTTTGCCCAGCCCCTAATTATATTATTCATTTTCTTGAATTTCTTTAAAAGTAATTCATAGTTAATTTAGATTAGATAAACGATTTCCTAAGTAAACCGGGTCGGATGTTGTGTCAATTCCTAATCGCTTTAAAATCTGCTCATTTTCATTAGAAAGTATAACCGTAGAATGAGCCTGGCTCCCTACCAGTTCTTCTAATTTATCATAGGCAAGTTTAGCCGTTGGATTGGTAACTGCTGAGATCGCTAATGCGATTAATAATTCATTCAAAGTTAAAGTAGGATATTTACTGCCTAACTCTTCCATTTTTAATGATTGAATCGTTTCTAAAATCATTGGTGCAAGTAAATCAATTCGGTCATTAATGC
Organism: Aerococcaceae bacterium DSM 111022; assembly: GCA_015863195.1. Taxonomy (GTDB): domain Bacteria; phylum Bacillota; class Bacilli; order Lactobacillales; family Aerococcaceae; genus DSM-111022. The sequence continues at coordinate 72,460 of JACBXO010000002.1, forward strand.
CTGCTAATTCTTTTAACGCATTCATTACAACCGCACTCGAAGCATCCATCAATTCGGTACGACGACCTGTAATGCTTTTACCATTTGGTAATTCAATCGCAATGACTGACTGAACTGAATCGTCACCGAGACGCTCTTGAACCACTTTTTCGTATTCACGAGCCACTAAAACTGGTGTACGATCTTCCGGTTTCAATTCAATTTCATCCATAATTAAATGCATATTCGAGCGTTCTTCATCTGTCGCAGTTCCTTTTTTATAATCTGTTTCTGTTTGGAAATAACGACGAATAATTTCTTGACGAGCCGCTTCTTGAACCACTTCATCATCAATGATACCTGATTTAATACAGTTGACACCCATATCTGTCGGTGACTTATAAGGCGATTCTTTTCCTGTAATATTTTTTAAAATCCGGCGTACGGCAGGGAACATTTGGACATCACGGTTATAATTAATGGCCACTTCGTCATAAGCTTCAAAATGATAATTATCAATGACATTGGTATCATTTAAATCGACAGTGGCTGCTTCATAGGCAACATTAACCGGATGTTTAAGAGGCAGGTTCCAAACCGGGAATGTTTCAAACTTTGCATAACTTGCTTCATTCCCCCGTTTATTCTCATGGTAAAGTTGACTCAGACAAGTCGCCAATTTCCCAGATCCTGCTCCTGGACCCGTAACAATAATGACACGACGACTGGTTTCAATGAACTCATTTTTTTCGAAACCATCATTTGACAGTAAAGTATCAATGTCTAAAGGATAACCTTTAATTGATTCGTGTGTATATACTTTAATATCCCGTCGTTCTAAATTAGTTTTGAAAATTTTGGCATTGGTATTTTGATCGCTGTAACGAGTTAACAATACACTATTAACTAAAATGTCACGTTCACGGTATTCATCGATTAAACGAAGTACTTCTTGATCATAAGTAATTCCATAATCTCCACGTACTTTGTTTTGTTCGATATCTCCGGCATAAACACAAATGATTACTTCCGCATCATCTTTAATACGAGTGAGTAGCTTTAATTTCACATCTTCATCAAATCCTGGTAGGACGCGCTTAGCATGTTTGTCACCAATCAGCTTGCCACCAAATTCTAAATATAATTTATCTTTATCACTCACACGAGATAATATTTCGGCAGACTGCTCTTTCAGATAGATTTCACTATCAAAGCCCTTTTTCATATCGCCACTCCCTTCTCTTTGTTCATAAACTCTTCTTGTTATTATAGCGAATATCCAATGAATTAACAGAACAATTATTCAGTTTCAGACTTCGATTCATCACGCATTTGAATCAATGCTAAATATTCTTCAAGCACTAAATCATATTCATTCATAAATTCAGCATGCTCAACCCCGACATAACGGAAATGCCATGGCTCATACTCGTATCCTGTTATATCTTGTTTTCCATCTAAATAACGAACCACAAAACCATAAGCATCACTTTCTTCTGCTAACCAAATAGCAGACGGATACTGACCATAAGCTTGATGCAAATCACCACCATACTGGTCCCAATCATAACCTAATAAATCAATCGCTAATCCGGTAGAATGTTCACTCGCATCAGCAGGCGCCACAAACATATCAGTATAGTAGTAAGCCGTATCATAGTCCAGACCATCTGACATATTTAAATTTAAACGCGCTTCAAAATTAGCAGCTTGTTGAGCAACTGAACGATATCCAGAAACGGCATATAAATAATGCCCATCTAATTCCGCTCCAGTAATTAATGCTTCAAAGGGTTCGACAATCTCAGCACTATATGGAATGCCACCGCCAGTGTAAGCTAATGACATATCTGTTGGATCTGTAATACGGTTATCTCGGTTCACCAGCCATAAATAAGGATCTTCTAAACTCGCGTCTTCTGGTAGTGCTTCAATTAATTCATCGATATCTAATTCTGGATTATAAGCTTCAATTGTTTCACGTTCAGGTAAAATTAACTCCTGACTACTTGCTGATAATGGTTGGAATAAAATAATGGCTAAAACAAATATTGAAATAATTTTTTTCATAATAAGTCCTTTCACACAATAGATATAAACAATAAATGACCTCTCAACAATATTGAAATGTTGAGAGGAGATAACTACGCGATTTTACTTTGTCTTGCTTTAAATGCAGAGTAAATTGTAAATGCCGTAAAGGCAACATTTAATACAGTCGCTTCTCTTTTATTCATCCGTCTGGTCGCGTATCCAACAACCGGAGATAAAAGTGTGACGTACAACATGGGATTATCTGAATAGCGCATCTAAATCACTCCTATATTTTAATCTTGTTTCCTTCATAAATGGCTTGTGCGTTAGTTCTATATTGATCTAATTTATCAACACCATAGCGGCGATCAATTTCGTCATAAGCTTTAATTAAATTATGGGGACGTTCGATAATATGATGGGCATCAGAAGCAATTACATGAATCAAATCTCGTTCAATCATTTTATGACTTGCTTCTAACGCTCGTTGATACCTTGGCTCAACTAGCGAAGTTGCTGTTAATTGGGCAATACAACCCATCTCGATTAATTTTTCAAGCCTTGGTAAATTTTCTGAAAAGGCACGTTGTCTCTCTGGGTGAGCGATTACGGGTGTAATTCCTTGATCGATCAGATTTTGCAAATAAGGCTCACTATAATCTGGATACCCATGCCATGGAAATTCGATAAGATAATATTTCCCAGACTCATCCAGTGATAAATACTCCCCTCGATTAAACTCATCCATGAAATATGATTGAATTTGAATCTCTTGGCTTGGACGAATTTTTAATAAACTATTAACATCTTGTAATGCCTTTTGTAATTCATCAAATTTCTTTAAGACAGTCGCTTTATCATTTTGCCACATCCCGTTATGTTGATGTGGGGTAATTATTGAATGAGTAACACCTTCTAAAACCGCTGCTTCTGCTAAAAGTATTGCATCTTCGATCGTAGCAGGTCCGTCATCGATGCCAACTAATAAATGTGAATGTATATCGTACATACTGACCTCCTCATAAACTTAAATTTAGTATAACATAATTTGGTCGAATCTTTATTCAGCTTGCACTGTAAAATGCGAGCCTTTTTTCATACTGATTATAAACAGAATAATCGTCACACCAGTGCAACCTCTAGTAGAATATCTTGTCATATCAACGAGCAAATAGATTCTTGGAAGTGAAATACAAAATTCAATGAATGCATCAGATTAAGACTGTGTTATAATACGATTAAGAAATGGAGGGGCTATATGGAAATGCAACAACCTAAATCGATTTTTACCGATCAAGAGATTTTAAATTCTACCTCTTATCGTGTCACTCAGGAGGTATTCAATAGTATCACTCATGGTATTGGCTTTTTACTATCAGTTTATGCAACTAATTTACTGATTCAAAAAGGTTTAAATACAATGGACTTAACCCACATTATCGCCTATGCCATTTTCGGTATTTCTATGTGTGTCATGTTTTTCAATTCCATGATATACCACGCTTTATATTTTACAACGGTTAAACCAGTATTCCAATTTTTCGACCATGCAAGTATTTATTTACTCATAGCTGGATCATATACACCTTTCGCCTTAATTCTTCTTGGCGGATGGCATGGCTGGGCCTTAATGGGATTTGAATGGTTACTTGCTGCTATCGGTTTAACCGCTAAAGCTACCAATGCAAAGTGGATCAAAAAATATTCCACTTGGATTTATTTATTAATGGGCTGGGCTGGAATTTTAATGGTTCCTGATTTAGTCGAAACATTAGGGGCAGCCGGCATTGGTTGGTTACTCTTTGGCGGGATTGCTTATTCAATTGGTACTATTTTCTATAAATATGACCGTCAAATTGCTTACTTTCACGTTATTTGGCATTTCTTTGTCATCTTAGGCGCCTTAGGAATTTTTGTTTCAATCTATGCCTATATTTAATTAATGAGCATATCTTTTAGGTATGCTTTTTATTTTGCATTTTTATTTTGTTAAAAGACTATTTATTGATATAATAATTTTATTTAGAGGGGGTTTATTATGAGTTTAAAATTGAAAGATTTAATTAATATCGGTATTTATGCCGCTATTTATTTTGTCATGGTTGGAATCGCTGCACTTATATGTGTTTTTCTTATTCCAGGCTATTCATATGTATATATTCCAGTACCCACAGCACTGATATCTGGGACTGTTTTTATGCTAGCAGCAGCACGCATTCAAAAGTTTGGTGCCATTACAATTATGGCAACGGTCATGGGCTTATTCTTTTTTGTTTCCGGCCTATTTCCTAATGCGATACTACCTGCTGTTTTATTCGGTTTACTTGCAGATAGCATAGCTTACATATTTAAATATAAAAGTAAAAAAGGGTTATTGTTAAGTTATGTCGTTTTTGCCTTTTCAAACATTGGCCCAATTATTCCCATGATTATTAACCCAGAAAGCTACGCCATCCAATTAGCAGACCGTGGAAAAGATGCAAGTTATATTAGTGCCGCCTTTTCAAGTTTATTAGATAACACATGGTTAATTGTTATTATTGGTACGATTATCGCAGCAATTATTGGTGGATTGTTCGGGCAAAAAATGGTCCGTAAACACTTCAAGAAAGCTGGGATTGTCTAATGAATTATCGTTTTGATCCCCGGAGTAAGCTCTGGGGTGTTTTAATGGCTATTTTAGCTACATCATCTTACAGTAACCATTTTATCGAAATTACAACAACGATTATCTTTATTATTTTTTTATTTATTGCCAATGAGAAAAAATCAGCCATTCGGATTAGTGTTATTTATCTTTTACAATGGATGGGTTACCTCTTTGTATTACCTAATATTAATCAGCCTTTTATTATTTTTGGTTTATCTTTTCTGGTTAATGGCGTCCGTGAATTGATGCCTGCAGTTGCTAGCTTAAATTTTACATTTAGAACAACTAAGATGGCAGAATGGGTCGCTTTATTTAAACTCTGGCATTTTCCTAATTTCCTACTGATTCCTTTAACTGTAATCGGTCGTTTCTTCCCGACAATTTTCCAAGATTATCAAAAGATTGTTCAAGCGATGAAATTACGAGGTATTGCAGTGTCATGGAAGCAATGGGTATTAAATCCAGTTGCAATGTTTGAATATATTCTTATTCCGTTATTAATGAATGCCACTCAAGTAGGCGAAGATTTAACTATTTCAGCTTTGACTAAAGGTTTTTCGATTAGAGGACCAAAATCCTCTTTAACAAAGCTAAATTTGCAAACACTTGACCTCATATTCATCCTTACGATTACAGTACCGTTCCTTATACAGTTAGGAGGACATTTATTATGATTCATTTAAAAAACACCTCTTTTTCTTATCATGGTGAAAATACTTTTATCAAAGATATTAATTTAGATATTGATAAAGGAGAATGTATTTTAATTTGTGGCATGAGTGGCTCTGGTAAAACTACCCTATCTAGAATTATCAATGGATTAGCACCAGAGTATATTGAAGGTGAATTGTCAGGCACAGCCATAACCGATGATTTACTAGCAGGTGAATCTAACTTAAATGAGTATGTCCCTATTGTAGGAAGCGTCTTTCAAAATCCCAAAACACAGCATTTTGCAACGACAACTGAAAATGAAATAGCGTTAGTTTGCGAAAATTTAGGTATAAATCCAGATTTAATATGGAAACGTATTCTAAGATTAGCTGATATTTATGAAACCGAACATTTATTAAATCGCTCACTCTTTGAATTATCGGGTGGTGAAAAACAACAAATTGCCTTCCTTAGTGCGATTCTTCATGAGCCTAAAGTGATTGTATTAGATGAAATCACTTCAAATTTAGACCAAACTGCAATAAAGCGTCTATCAAAGATGATCAAAACTTTGAAAGAAAAAGGCATGACGATCGTTCTAACAGAACATCGTTTAGCATGGTCACTTGACTTTGTAGACCGCTATATTTTCCTTGAAAATGGTGTTATTGATTCTATCTGGTCTAATGAGGAAATGCGTGAGATGGACGATTTGAAATTACATAATCATGGTTTGAGAACCAATAATTTGGAGTCTTACCGTATAAAAATTAACGAATTATTAAATAGACCAGCCACTAATGATGGGATATTACAAACTAATGATTTAGTGATTGGCTATAAAGATGCCCTTTTGAAACCGATCAATATATCATTTGATCGTGGTCAGATTATTGGCATTTTAGGTCCGAATGGAACTGGGAAATCTACTTTTGCCAATACTTTATCCGGACTACAAGCAGCACTTTCTGGAGATATTTTATGGAATGGTAAAAAACAATCTGCTCGACAAATGACTAAACGTACATTTGTCGTTATGCAAGATACGAATTATCAATTATTCACCGAATCTGTTGAAGAAGAAATAACTTTGGGCTTAGATGAAGATACTGATATCAAGCCATTACTGGAACAACTTAACTTAACGAAATTACGTGACAAGCACCCAATGTCATTATCTGGCGGAGAAAAACAACGGGTTGCGATTGCATCTGCCGTTCAATCTGGAAAAGAACTCATCATTTACGATGAGCCTACTTCTGGTCTTGATTATTACCATATGAATGCCTTCGGTAAAGAAATCAAAAAGTTAGCCAGTTCAGGCATCATCCAAATCATTATCACTCATGATGAAGAATTAGCTGCTGAATTTTGTGATACTATTATTGATTTATCAAAATTTTAATCAAAAAAATACTCCTTGTCCATTTCTGGAATAAGGAGTATTTTTCTAAATATAATTGATCGTATGTATTTTAAAACAGTAAAATTTGTTCCTACATATACCAAGACTCCCTCTCATTAATTTATACCTGAGGGAGTCTTTATATATAAATAGTCACATAAAAGATAATAGTTATTACAATTCTTATTTAGCAGCAATCCAACGATACAATGTTTTCACACCAGTACCAGATGCGCCAGCTGGTAAATAATCAAATGGTTTTCCACCAAATGAAGGCCCTGCAATATCTAAATGAACCCATGGTAATCCTTCAGCAAAATGCTCTAAGAAAATACCGGCAGTAATTGCACCGCCACCGCCTTTAGGTGCATTGTTTAATTCGCCAAATTGTCCTTTAATCATCTTATAGTGACTAGGGAATGCTGGTAAACGATGTGTAGGCTCGCATCCTTTTTCTGATGCATCTAACACTGCATCAGCTAAATCGTCATTATTCGAAATCATGGCAGTAGTATTTGGTCCTAGCGCTGCGATCGCAGCTCCTGTTAAAGTAGCTAAATCCACGATTTCAGTTGATTTTAATTCTGTTGCAGCATAATAAATCGCATCTGCTAAAGTTAAGCGACCTTCAGCGTCCGTATTATTAACTTCGATCGTAGTTCCTTTCATAGAACCAATAATATCACCATTCTTCATGGCTTTACCATCAATCATATTTTCTGCCGCAGCTATGACACCGACGACATTTTGTTGGACACCTACTTTTTCTAATGCATAAAGCGCCCCTACAACCGCAGCAGATCCTGCCATATCTGATTTCATGTTTACCATACCAGCAGTTGATTTAATCGCATAACCACCTGAATCATATGTCATACCTTTACCAACGATTGTAATATGTTCTTCTTGGTCTAAAGGCATGTATTTCATGACGATAAGTCGTGGTGCACGGTTTGAACCTTTCGCCACCGTTAGGAAAGCTTCCATTCCCAATTCTTCAATTTGTTTTTCATCATAAACTTCGACGGAAACATTTGTATCTTTAAACAAATCAACAATTTGTGCAGCATAAGTTTCCGGATATAACTGGTTTGATGGCTGGTTAACAAAGTCACGTGCTACGAACGCTCCTTTAACAACATGTTCCACAGTGATGAAACTTGCTTCCATATCATCTGGTCTTTCAACTGATACTGTTAATTCAAAAGCTTCTTTTTTGGATTTTTTAAATTCATTGTATTTATATTCGGCTTGATATAAGCCTTCAAATACTTTGGCTTTCATCTCTGAATCTTCTTGTATTTTTGATGGTATAGTTAAATGAACGTTTGGTAGATTCATTTTTTCTAAATATTTACCTAAATGATGGAAATAAGTCGTTGTTAAATAAGGATTAATTTCATCTTCTTTACCCAAACCATAATAAATAGTACCTTCACCAGACACATTTAACATCGCATAAGTAGTGTTGGGTTTTCCGCTAAACAATTTGCGATTATGTAATTGTTGTAAATCACCTGATTGGTCACCTTCAAATACAGTATGAACGGTAACAGCGGTTAATTGCTCTTTACTGAATTTCATTAAATCTCCCTTTCTTAATTAGTATAATTCTTTAATTGTATCGAATTTATCAGCTAAGTTATCTATTTGCGTTTTATTTCCGATAACTACTTGAGTAGCAATTTCTTTAAAGTTTGCAAAGAATTTAGCACGATCTTTCAGTTCATCTTCGGTTGTATCTAAAATTTCGTGTTTAATACGTAAACGTTCATCATCAGTTACTCCTGCTTGATAACGGCCGAATGCTTGAATTCCTTTATCAATTGCTGAAGCAGGGCGCACAATTGGACTTAGAGTTCCAATGATGTATTTTAAAATTTCTTCTTCAGTTAGAGATAATTGATTTAAATACTCTCCTGCTTGATAGTAAGTTTCCAATGACTCAACAATATTTGGGTCACGGTACGAAGCCATAGCTACTTGACCATGGCGACTGTGTTGGAATGATGAACCATAAGCCCCACCTTTGACACGAATTGTATTCCAGAGATAATCATAACGTAAAATAGTCGCTAAGACTGAGTCGCTACCTTTTTTATCTGCCATTAACTCAGATTCTGTTGCGGCTGCAACATAATTCACATCTTGAGAAGTGATAAATGCTGTACTTTCCTTTGGATTCGCTTGATAAGTTACTTTAGCTAAATTACTATCTAATTCGAAATCAGCAAACAATTGGTTTACTTTTTCCTTAATTAAGTTCACACGTTCACCATCCCCGACGTATAAAACATTAATTCGCGCTTTATTGAAGAGCATTTTCAATGTATTATTTAACGCTTCAAAGACAGTTGCTTCTTTTCCATCCTGAAGTTGGTTTAGTACTTCTTTAATATAATAGAAGTAACCAATACCATCAGTACGGTCTTTTAATGCATGTGTTGGACTAAATTGTGATAATGCATAGTTACTTGAAAGAACATGGGCGCCATAATTAATTTGATCTTCTAATTCTGCTTTCAAACTTTGAGCGATAGACATAACTTTTGATTTATCATTAATCACAATTTCTTTAAATGATTCTGTCATTAAAGAAAGTAACTTATCTGAATTCTCATATAATGCTTTTCCGCGAATATAAAGATAAGGTTTGGCTTCACCATCTTGACTAGTAAAAACAACATTACTTGCATAAATACCACCAGTATAAGTATTTACAGCTTTTCTTAATTCAGATAAACTATAATTGTTTGTATCTAAATTACCAATTAAATGAGAAACGAGTGAAATCTGACTAAATTCCTCTGCTTCAAAATCAGATAAGTCAAAATAAAAAGTAACATAATCAATTTCTGACGTGAATTGGTCACTATAGAAAAGTTTTGTTCCTTCAAATAGTTCAGTTGTTTCAAATGGTACTGTTTCAATATCTCTTGATAAATCTTCACGAGATAGTGTTGGTATCTTGTCTAAATCTTCCGTCTTATCAGGTGTCTCTTGACGAACGATTAGTGCTTTCGTCTCTTCAATAATTTGATCTAACTCATCATCTGATAGACTCGCTTTATACTCTTGTAATTTAGCATGACGTTCTTTTTCAATACGGTCGTTTTTCCCAGGCTCAGCAATTAAGGTTACTGAAGTATTAAATTTATTATTTAATAATTTTTCTTGAATTAATTTTTCAAAGTAACCTTTTTGCGCTTTATCAGTTAATTCATCTAAGTAATTATTAAAAGATAAATTACTAAATGGCGAGAAATCATATAACCACGTACTAAATGCAGTCAAAGCATATGCTACTCCTCGTGGATTACTCTCTGAAATTGCAGCTTCACGTAACGCAAACTTTTGACGATTTAATGCTGCTATGATTAATTCAAGGTCAATCCCTTCCTTAACCAACTCTGCTAATGTTTCTTTGACAACCTTTTTAAAGGTATCTAACTTCTCTTCGTTAGCATCTTGAATTTCAATCACATAAGCCACTGGCCAACCAAATTCATCAACCCCGGCTGAAATGTCCCCACCGATTTCTGCTTCAATTAAAGCCTTCTTAAGAGGTGCATCATTATTTCCAAACAAAACAGCATTCAATACTTGCATACCGATAATATCCAAATTATCATCTGCTAAGCCGATATGCCAACCTAAACCTAAGTAAGATTTATTTTCAGGATTATCTCCATCGGTAATCGAATAAGTTCCTTGGAAATCCTTATTTTCAGGAACGGTTAGATCAAATGTGAAATCTGTTGTCTCTTCCAATGCATCATAATTATTAAAATAACTCGCAATTTGATTAAAGACTACTTCCTGGTCAATATCTCCGTATACCACAGTTAAAGAATTACTTGGGTGATAATACTTTTCATGGTATTCCACAAATTCTTCTTGTGTTAATTCTGGAATAGATACAGGGTCCCCACCTGATTCATGCGAGTAGATTGAATTTCCATAGAGTTGTTCTGAGATTGCTTGATAAAGGGCACGGTCTGGTGAACCTAAAGCACCTTTCATCTCATTGTAAACTACCCCTTTGTAAATTAAATCATCCTCTTTATTTTCTAGATGATAGTGCCAACCTTCTTGCGCTAGTATTTGTGGGTCTTTAATGAGATTTGGTTTGAATACTGCATCTAAATAAACACTCATTAAATTTAAATAGTCTTTGTCATTCGTTGATGCAACTGGATAAACAGTCTTATCTGAATACGTCATCGCATTTAAAAATGTATTCAATGAACTTTTAATTAATTCAACAAAAGGCTCTTTTGATGGATATTTTTCTGATCCATTTAATACCGAATGTTCTAAAATATGAGTAATTCCATTATCGCTATATGGAGGCGTCTTAAAAGCAATGGCAAATGCTTTATTTTCGTCTGTATTATCTAAGTGTAATACTTGTGCTCCAGTTGCATTATGTTTATATAAATACCCAGTTGAATGGATATCTGTTAATTCTTGTGTTTCGATTAAAGTGAATGTCATACAGTTCCTCCTAAATTGTCTTATGACTATTATAACCAAGAAAACGGTTTAAGGCTATTCAATCGTCTCATTCGTGATATGATATAATAATAAACAAAAGTATCACTCGGAGGTTATTATGACAATCAAAGAAAATATTCAACAAATTGAAAGTAAAATTCAATCATTACAATCAAATGCAAAGCTTATTGCGGTTACAAAATCTGTTGGCGAGCAAGAAATGCGTGAAGTTTTTAATGCCGGTGTTACAGCAATGGGTGAAAACCGAGTTCCTTCGCTTTTAGAAAAACAAGCAGTGCTCGCCGATATTCAAAAAGAAATTGAATGGCATTTTATTGGTAACCTACAAACTCGTCCAGTTAAGGATATGATTAATCAAATTGACTATTTACACTCATTGGACCGCATGAAGTTGGCAAAAGAAATTCAAAAACGTGCGGTAAAACCAGTAAAATGTTTCTTACAAGTGAATGTTTCGGGAGAAGATTCTAAATCTGGTTTCTCCCCAGATGAGGTAATCGAAGTAGTCGGTGAATTAGCTGGATATGATAAAATTATTATCGTTGGTTTAATGACTATGGCGCCCATTGATGCAACAGATAGTGAACTACATGAATACTTTGCGAAATTAAAAGAAACACAAACCAAAGTAGCGGAAAAAGGCTTCGCACATGCACCTTGTACTGAATTAAGTATGGGTATGAGTCAAGACTATCACATTGCACTTGAAGAAGGTGCGACTTATATACGTGTCGGGACATCTTTATATCAGTAACATTAATCAAGTCGAGGATTAAACGATTTTGAAGCTTTTTTGTTTTTCTCGGACATTGACGATTCATAAAGCTTCGTGTCTCTTCTAACTAGAATATTGATGTTTCATAAAGTTTCGTGGCTTTTACAACTCAAACCTTAACAATTCGTAAAGCTTCTTACTCTTTTCCAAAAAAATACTCCCACCAAATCTAAAATCTGTTGGGAGTATTTATATAAATTATTTTTTTACGATACTACGAACTTGGTCTTTCATATCAGCAACTGCGATAACTTGTCTACCACGTGAAGCAGCTTCCTGCAATTCAACGATTGCTTCTGGATATTCAACACCGCTTTTAATTTTTAAATGAGACAGCATGTCTTCGTCAGTCATTTCGCTAGTTTCAACTTCTAAAGCATTTAATACCGCTTCAGGGAATTTATAAGGACTGGCCGTTGAAACAATCACTAATGGATTATTACGTTTGTCAGCTAATTTACGACCTACTTTGGCAGCTACCGCTGTATGTGGATCAATCACATAGTTTGCCGCCTCTTGAACTTCCTTAATTTCTTCCATCGTTTCTTTTTCAGTAGCAAAGTGTGCTAAGAAATCAGCGAATTTATCATGCGTTGTACTGTCTACCGAATATGATCCTGTTTCTTTTAGGGAAGTCATTAGCTCAGTTAACTTCGCTGTATCATCACCTAAAGCATGGTATAACAAACGCTCAAAGTTCGATGAAATTAAAATGTCCATCGACGGACTAATCGTTAAGATAAAGTCACGTTTTGCGTTGTATTCACCTGTTTCAAAGAAATCATATAAAACAGTATTATCATTTGAAGCACAAATGAGTTTGCCAACTGGTAACCCAATTTCTTTAGCATAGTAAGCTGCTAAAATATTTCCAAAGTTTCCTGTAGGAACGACAAAATCCACTGAGTCTCCTGCTTTTATTTCCTCTTGTTTAACTAATTGGGCATACGCATAGAAGTAATAAACTATTTGTGGGACTAATCGCCCGATATTCATTGAGTTTGCTGAACTGAATTGTTTACCGCTTTCTAATAATTCGGCTTTAAATTCACGGTCATTGAAAAGTTCTTTGACTTTTGTTTGAGCATCGTCAAAGTTCCCTTCAACTGCTAAAACATAAGTATTATCACCTGTTTGTGTTAACATTTGACGCTCTTGAATCGAAGAGACACCACCATTTGGATATAAGACAATTATTTCAGTACCAGGTACATCAGCAAATCCAGCCATTGCTGCTTTTCCAGTATCTCCCGATGTAGCTGTTAAAATAACGATATCATTTTCATTATTATTAATGGCACCTGACGTTGTCATTAAATAAGGCAAAATAGATAAAGCCATATCTTTAAAAGCAATGGTAGAGCCATGGAATAATTCTAAATAATAATTGCCGTCTGCTTTTTTTAATGGCGCAATTAATTCTGAATCAAATTTTTCATCATATGCTCCATCGATACAAGCTTGCAATTGTTCATCTGAAAAATCATCTAATAATTCGCGCAATACTTTAAAAGCCATTTCTTGGTAAGTATAATCTTTCATTTCTTGCCAATTAATTTCCAGTTTAGGTAATTCTACAGGGACATAAAGACCACCATCTTCTGCTAAACCTTGTAAAATAGCTTGAGAAGCGGTTACGACATTATTTTCATCACGAGTACTCTTATACATCATAATTAATTGCCTCCAATTTAATTTCTAGCTAAACGATCCATTATTGATACTAACTTTTCCATCATCACTGGTTCAAATGGACTATGAGCCCCACCTTCAACAACATGAAGTTGATTGAGTAAATGAGCCTCTTTTAAGTCATAAGCTCCTTTAACACGACAATCCACATCTAAACGACCATGGACAATATCAATGGGAATATCTGCAATCTCAGACATATTATTCAATAAATAATTATCATCATCCCAGAACATATTATTTGCAAAATAATGAGCTTCTAATAAACCAAGTGATAAGTCGCTGTTAGTTATTTTAGGATCCTCATTAAAATTAGGAATAATTGTTGTTAATCCACTTTCCCAGTCGGCCCAGGCTTTTGATGCTTCGTTTCGCATCGAAATGTCACCATTCATCATGATTTCATAGTAGCCTTTGACGATATGATTCTGTCTATTTTCGGGTACAAAGTTTTTAAACTTCGCAAATTCTTCTGGATAAAAGTTTCCAGCACCACCTTCAAATAACCAATCTATATCTTCTTGACGTCCAAGGAAAATGCCACGAAGTACCATATGCTGAACTGATTTGGGATACTTAATGGCATAAGCAAGTGCTAGAGTAGATCCATAACTACCACCAAAAATAATCCAGTTATTGATATTTAAATGTTGGCGAATCGCTTCAATATCCTCAACACTTGCATCGACTGTGTTGTTTTCCAATGATAAGAATGGACGACTTTGTCCAGTACCTCTTTGATCAAAGGCTATAATATGATATTTATCAGGATTAAAAAAATGAAATGATTTATCAGAAATGCTTCCCCCAGGTCCACCATGTAAAAACAAAACTGGTTGTCCCTCTGGATTACCACGCTCCTCAATGTACAGTGAATGACCGTCAGAAACCTCTAAATGTAATTGTCGAATCAATGAAACATTTTTATATCCTGTTGTCATATTTAATCCTCCTAGTTATCTAATTGGTGATTCATTTCATCTAATTTGTTAAGTACAATTTCAATAACTGCTTTACTGTCCTCTGGACGATTAACGACATCGTAACGATCAATATCAATTCGAACTACTTGAGATGCATTATAATGTTTAGTTACCCATTCATCATAACCACTCCATAATTTATGATAATAATCATAAAGACTTGGATCTTGTTCAAAATCGCGTCCTCTTTGACCGATACGTTCTAAAATGGTTTCAAAAGAACCTGATAAATATACCATTAAGTCTGGTGCCTTTTGCGGTAGAGACTCTAGTTCTTGCATCATATTCGTCAATAATTTTTCATAAATTTTAAATTCAATATCCGAAATATTACCTAAATCATTATTAACTTTACTAAAATACCAATCTTCATAAATAGAACGGTCCAAAACGTTATTACGGTCATGGAACGCTTGTTTTATATCTGAAAAACGACTATTTAAAAATTCCAATTGGAGTAAAAATGGATAACGTTTTTTATCTTGTTCTTCGGGAGATGCTGTGTAAAACAATGGCAAAATATCATTACCGTCGACATTTTCGTAGAACACCTCACTACCTAAAGCCTCCGCTATAATTTTTGCCACACTTGTCTTACCTGCACCAATCATTCCACCAATTACAATTATGGTCATCCTCTCCTCTCCTTTTATCAACTATTTTCCTATTGTATCACAAGTTCGTCCTAGACAAAGCTAATTATCGAAATAGATAAATTCAAAATCCCATTCAAAAATTTCTATAGCATAATGACTTTCAATGAAACTTAAAATCTGCTCCATTGATTTTTCAATCATCGGCTTATTATTCGAAACAATAGCCATGCCAATTTCAACTTGTTGTAAATTATCTTGTACCCCTGTTTCAGCGATACTGATGTGATACTTATTTTGAATTTTATGTACTAAACTTTTTATAATTTGTCTTTTCTCTTTTAAAGAAAATACTTCAATACGACCACTCAATTTATAAATACCAACAATCATATTGCACCTCGTTTGATTGATTATTCGCCATTAATTTGACTCATCGACAAAATAAAAGTCGAAGAATAAACCTTCGACTTTTTTTCTATTCAATATGTTTTGTATCAAGAGAAATCGACTGTCCTCGGTCAAATCCTTGTAAGTAAGAATCAGATTGTACATTCGTTTCTTCTAGTTTAAATGCTAAATGACCATTCACATCTCGTTCGAACTTCTCTTTTACATCACTCGGTGTCTGAATGATCATAGCATATTTTTCATTTTCTGCAATCATTTCTTCACGTTGTTTTTTATACTTTTCATCCAAACCATCTAAGAATCCGCGGTAATACGATTTTCTTAAAGTCGCTGGTGAATCTTTTGAATCGGTTGTTTCTTCGATATATTTTGTACTATAAAACTTCATCGCTTCTGCTGCTAAATGAAACACTTCATAAGCTAATTCAACATCTTCAGGATATCCCATCAAGACTAATTTACGTCTGACACTGTTTTGATGTGGTAAACGATTACTCTGAATATAAAATAACACGCGGAAATTATCAGCAATAATTTGAACAAGCACTTTTTCCCACCAATAAAGGCGTTTATAAACAGACAATGATTTTATAATTATCTTCTGTTCACCAGTATCTGATAGCTCATCTTGGGATATCTTATATTTAAGCATCAGTTTCTGCGCCATTAAGAGGGCTGTCTGGCTCTCTTCATCATTATTGCCATCTTCAGCTAATGTGAGTAAATTTTTAATTTTTGTTAATATTTTAGAATTTTCTGACATATTTGCTTCCTCCCGATGGGTAATATACTTATAATAGCATGCTTTCACCTGCTTTTTCAATGAAAACGTATAATTAAATTATAATTTTATTAATCTCTCTAGAGCTTGCTCAAAACGCTCTGGTAATGGAGCAGTTACATTTACTTCTTCACCGGTAGTTGGATGTATAAAATGCAATTCATGAGCATGTAAATATTGACCATCTGATTCTTTAGCCAGTGTACCTCGCATCTCAGATATACCATGACGGTAGATTGGATCTCCAACTATCGGATGCCCGATATATTCAAAATGAACACGTATTTGATGTGTACGCCCTGTTTTAAGTTCTGCTTTGACTAAAGCAGCATTTTCATAATTTTGAATCACTTCATAGATTGTATAAGCTGATTTACCTTTCGCATTTACTGCAAAACGAGTCCGTTGACCAGCATCTCTACCAATAGGTACTTCGATAATTCCTTGAGGAATTTCAATCGGTTGATTGACTAACGCTAAGTATGTACGCCCTAGTGAACGATCTTGCAATTGGGCACTCAGTGATTGATGTGATTTATCGTTTTTAGCAACAACCATAAGACCAGATGTGTCCTTATCAATACGGTGAACAATACCAGGACGAATGTCAGAACTTCCTTTAGATAAATTATTTCCTAAATAGAACATTAATGCATTTACAACAGTACCTGATTGGTGACCTTTTGCAGGATGAACGACCATACCCGCTGGTTTATTAACAACTAATACATCATCATCTTCATATACAATATCTAAAGGAATATCTTCCGGTTGGATATCTAGTGACTCTTCTGCAGGTATATTAATTTCAATTTTTTCAGTACCTTGTAATTTGAAATTAGCTTTTTGGACTTTACCATCAACTAAGATATTATCTTGTTTAATTAAATCCTGAATTTGTGTGCGGCTTAAATCTAATTCTTTTACTTCTTGACTTAAAACTTTATCTAAACGACCAATTTGACCGTTTAATTGTAGTTCAATGTTATCTAAATGATTCAAATGACATGCTCCTCTTCTGGGGTGATAATAGTAACGATCATTAAACCGACGATACCGACGGTTAGCGCCATATCGGCGATATTAAAAACGGGAAAATCAATAAAAGTTAAATGAAACATATCAACGACATATCCAAGTATGATGCGGTCAATTAAATTCCCAATGGCTCCAGATAAAATCATCCCAAGCCATATTAGTTGAGTCCAAGACTTTTCTTTGTTTTTAATAATAATTCGGATAAGTATAACGATAATAATTAATGTGATAACAATAAAAAATGTACGCTGACCTGATAAAATGCCCCATCCGGCACCATCATTACGTATATAAGTGAAATTTAAGACATTATCAATGATCGCTTTTGTTTCATTGGGCTGAAATTGATTATGAATATAAATTTTAAGAAATTGATCACAAAATAACAAAAAAATTCCGGTAAGAATTGTGACTAACATAACATGAAACCCCTTTATTTTTATGGAAATTTATTGAAAAGAATTGAATTGACAATATTTATATTATATACTAGTTTGAGTTATAAAGAAAATACAAGAGACATACTAAGGAGTCATTATGAAAAATAAAACGAAATTAATAATCCTTCCAATTGTATTGTTAATCTTGGCTGGTTGTAGTCAATCTGTTGAACGAGCAGATAGAACTATTACATTAATTCAAGATAATATGACAAGTGTTATAAACCTTATCAGTGAGATTCAATTTAATGAACAAGGATTACAAGAACAATTTGAAGAAATGATAAATTCTGAGCAAGAGTTGCAAGCCTTCCAAAATGAAGAAGCTAATATTTATACTAATATCAATCAAAGAAGTGAGTATTTAACTCAACTTGAAGAAAATCGCACCAATTTGGTTGATTTAAGAGAAGAGATTAATGCTCAATCTGAACGCGATGAATTACCAAGCGATCAAGTGACTCAGGTAGATCAAAACCTTGAACAATTAGTCGGTCATCTAGAAACATATATCAATGATTACCAGACAAATTTAGAAATTGAGCAACAATTATACGAATCTTTAGCTAACCCTGACTTAGACTATACGCAATTCTTTAGTCTATTTGATCAAATCAGTATTATTACGACAAATAATCAAATGAATCTGGAAAAAGTGATTCAATATGTCGAACCAATCAATACCGTTTTAATCAATATCAAAGTTCATTTAGCTAACTTGCAAGAAGCGAGCTAGAGAGGAGACTTATATGTTACCAAAAAAATATTTTATCAAAAGGATTGGCTTCGGTCTACTATTACTTTTATCCATTGTAATTTTAGCTGCTTGTCAAAGCAGTAATCAAAACTCTGAGGAAACAACATCAGAAGTTCAAGTTCCAGAAATTGGCTACAAATATGAGCAAGCAGAAGTGGATGATTTCCACGGACGTCAAGCAATCAATGATACTGCCCGTTATGAAAACATTACTTTAAATCAAAATAGTTATTTAACTGAACCAGAAAACTTACCACAATCACTTTACTATGATTCAGGCATTAATATACCTTATCCTGAAGATGGTGTGCGTGGCGTTTACTTAACGGCTGCCAATGTTGCTGACCCTGAATATTTCCAAGAAATTGTCTCATATATTGATCAAACCGATCTTAATGCTGTAGTTATTGACTTTAAAGATGACTGGGGACATATTATCCCGCCTAATAGCTCAGAAAACTCAATGGTCCAACAAAATACCATTGAAGAAGTTGATTACCGTGCTATTCTCGAAGTCCTAGAAGAACACAAAATTTATCCAATTGCACGTATTACAACATTTAAAGATAACTTATTATCTGATCAACGCCCTGACCTATCATTTATTGATCCAGAAACTGGGGACGTTTGGTCTGATGCAAATGGTGCTCAATTTATTAATCCATTTATGCAAGAAACTTGGGATTATGTGATCGATGTAGCGACAGAAGCTGCAAAAATGGGATTCAAAGACATTCAATTTGACTATGTTCGTTTCCCTGAAGGTTTCTTTGAATGGGCTGAAGACTTAGAATATGAAATTGGTTACTATGAGAAATTTGTTTCTGAAGATCCTGAAGCAAAAGGTTACGAACGAGTAGCTGCAATCAATGATTTCCTAGCTTATTCACAACAACAATTAGGCCCTTACGGAGTAGAAGTTTCAGCGGATATTTTTGGGTATACTACCGTCGCCAGAGACACTTATGACGTTCGTGGTATTGGTCAAAACTTCTCACAAATGGCAGAGCAAGTTGATACCGTTTCAGCAATGATATACCCTTCTCACTGGGGAATGGAGTTCTTCGGAATTACTTACCCTGACCTCTATCCATTTGAAGTGGTCGATAATTATATGTATGCTGAAAATAATGCTTTAAGTACAGTAGAAAATGAAGTAAACACACGTCCTTGGTTACAAGACTTTACAGATACTTCTCTACCTGCAGGAACTTACCAAACATATGGTCCCGAACAAGTTCAAGCGCAAATTAACGCCTTAGCACTTCATGGCGTCAATGAATTCTTACTATGGAATGCCGGTGGTTACTATACACCAGGCGTTGACTACACACCACAACTTGACCAACAAGTTGCAGCAGAAGAATCTATGCCTGTTTATGAAAGTTCACAATATTAATATTTAAAGCACTCGCCTTATAAAGCGAGTGTTTTTTTATTTCCAACATTTTATGATAAGATTTATACGAGGTGAAAAGTATGCAGGAGATAAAATTGAAACGTAGCTACGATGATAAAGAATATGGAGATGGCATCAGAATCTTAGTCGATCGCTTATGGCCTCGTGGCGTGAAAAAAGAAGCGCTAAAACATGATAAATGGATTAAGGATATCGCACCGTCTTCAAATTTACGTCAATCCTTTCATGATAATAATGACTTTAAAACTTTTAAATCTGCTTATATCAAGGAACTAAACAATAATCCAGCTGCAAACGACTTCTCTGAAAAAGTTAAAGACATACTAAAAGACCGTCATGTCACGCTTCTTTTCTCTGCCAAAGATACAGATCATAACAATGCTGTCATTTTAAAAGAGTGGTTATTAAATAAAATACAATAAATAAAAACTTCTAGCTGAGTTGGTTTCAACATTAGCTAGAAGTTTTTTATTTAATACTTATTAAATCTTCGATAATAATCTTTTGTCCTAAATAAAATATTTATCTGGTTCTTTTCTCTATACCATACTTTTCCTTAAGCTTTAAAACTGACGAAATCTGTCATATCCACTACTTCTTCAAAATCTAATAAGACTAGATAGACATTTGAGACTGGTTTATTTTTCGCTAAACTCAACGCTTCACGGTATAAACTCATTTGGAAACGGTAAGTTTCTTCTAAACTTGCTATTTGTTCTTGTTTAGAATAAGCACCATAAGCGCGGTATTGATTCGTTTTGTAGTCTAACATCACAATATGGTCATCAAATTCAAGGTAACCATCGATGACACCATGAACTAACAGTTGATTGTCAGCCAATTCAGTTAATTGCTCTTTCTGTAATTGTCTCTTAAATAATTTTTGAGCTGGAATGGAATATGAAAATGCCATCTCTTTTTTTAATTTTTCTTGATGTTGAATCAATAACTGCCCTAATTTTGAGGACAAGAAATTTAATATGTGATTTTGATTGATAATTTTCAAATCCGAGTCAGTTATCTGACGTGTTTTCAGTAAAGTTTCAATCTGTGATTGATAGATACTTTCTAAATCAGCTTCTTTAAATGAGGAAAAATCCAATAATTGTAAGACATAATGCGTTAATGTTCCGCGGTCTGTCGTTTGAATTTGTTGTTGATTGATAAATTGCGGTTCATTAAAAGTATCTTCTGTATATCTTATTCCCTGAATGCCTTCTGAAAGACTCGTTTGTGGTGCTTCTTGATTTGGCCGACGGTCAGCAAAATAAGAAAGCTTTTCAATTCTCGGCTCTTCATATAATCGTTTCAACTCCGATACCGATTGATAGCTAGACGTGTGGCTTGAAAGTTCAAAGCGGTAAGAAGCAGACATTAATTGTTCAACCGTTTGAAGTCCTTTAATATCTGGCGTTCTTGGGTCTCTAACCGCAGTAATTAATTCATTTAGATAATTATCAAATTGATTTTGATAACTAGGTATTGGCATTTGTTGTTGGATTAATGACTGATCAATAAAATGAATATCAATGTCATCAACACTTACGCCAGACTGGCCTTTTTCAGGACGATTAACCGCAATGGCTTGCATCATCCATTTCAACCAAGTATCAGCAGATTGACGAAGATAATCATTGGCTAAGAGTGGCTGATTTGAAGTCATTTCCCGAACCTGTTCAGTTCCCTCTTCCCATTTCTCTTCCGTTTTAATCGTTCCCACGATAATTAATTGTTGTTCACTTCTTGTAAAAGCAACATATAATTTACGCATTTCTTCAGCTTTTAAGCGTTTCTCTTGTTCAATCTTCATCGCTTTTTTAATCAATGAATAATAACGCACATGATGTTCGCTATCATAATAATCACTCGAGATACCATGATTTTTAGACATCATCACTTTCGCCCTTGTATCCATTAAATTGAATTTCTTATTGGTATTAATTAAATAAACAACTGGGAACTCCAAACCTTTAGAAGCATGGACAGTCATTAAACGTACAACATTTTGATCTGCATCGATTAATACTGGTTCAGCCAAATCTTGTTCAGACTGCATCACTTGTTCAATATAGTGAACAAATCCAGATAAACTCTTAAATTGACCACCAGAAAAATCTGCTGCTCTTTGGTATAAGGCATGTAAGTTGGCTTGACGTTGGTTACCATTACTTAGTCCTGCTACATAATCCAAAAAGTTCGTTTCTAAGT
This sequence comes from Aerococcaceae bacterium DSM 111022, assembly GCA_015863195.1. Taxonomy (GTDB): domain Bacteria; phylum Bacillota; class Bacilli; order Lactobacillales; family Aerococcaceae; genus DSM-111022. The sequence continues at coordinate 94,798 of JACBXO010000002.1, forward strand.
ATATTTGCCAAATTACATCCACAATCGGTTCAGTTTGAACTTGACTGCGCCATTTATTAATCTGACTTAAGAAATCAACTAATTTTTCCTTTAATTGCTGAGACACTTCATCGACCCACTCTGCTTCAACAAAATCGAGAACTGCTTCATAGAAATCACCTTTTTTATGATGGATACGAATTTGACTTAATTCTTCATCGGTTAATCCCACAAAATAAGAACGTAATACCGCAACAAGAGGAATATCTTGCATTGGATTATCAATAATTCGGAGTAGCGCTAATATAATTTGTACTTCTTGCCTTTGGAAATAACTCTCAATTTTTTGCGATAATATCGGGATATTATATTGTGTGAAAATCTGTTGAATTTGAATAAAACTATTTTTTGCTGAAGATAAAATGGTCATATCTTTAAACTCGATTGGTCTAAAGTTACCTAGTTTTTTATCATAGATCAGCTCTTTCGTTTTAACACGGCGCATCATATCTTGTGCAATAATATGAATTTCACCTTCTAATCCGGTTAATTCGCTTAACTCATCATCTTCTTCAGAGGTATCTTCAGAAACATTAACCAACAACTGTGTCTTTAATTGACTAACACTTGCTTGTTCAATAAATTCACCATTACCCGGAATTAAAAATTCATTGAGTCCATAATCCATTTCCGCTACTTTTTCATCCATAATCCGTTCAAAGATATAATTGGTAAATTGAAGCACTTCCGGACGTGAACGATAATTGCGGTTAAGTAAAATCAAATGATTATTCGGATCAGCTTCATAGGCTTGATAACGTTCTAAGAATAAACGCGGTTCAGCCATCCGGAAACCATAAATCGACTGCTTCACATCTCCTACCATAAACAAGTTCCCTGGTTGGTCAGCCACGCGTTCTCTGGACAACCACGATAAAATAGCTCCTTGAATATCATTAATATCTTGATACTCATCAACAAGCACTTCTTCAAATTGACGCTGGTAAAATTCAGCAGCAGGACTTGCTACTCGTTCTCCAGTCTCTGGATTTTGAATCGTTAATAAATCTAAAGTCATATGTTCCAAATCAGTATAATCGATGATTTCCATCTGTGATTTATAATCCGCTAAATCGGTCATATAACGCTTAGATAATGCGATTAAACTTTCCAAAATGGGGAAGACACGAGACTCAATTTCAGCTTGTGAATCAAATGAATATGGAAACACTGAAAGGATATCCTTTTCAATCATTTTCTTCGCCTGATCTCTTAACCCCTTCATCTCATTGATTGCATCATAATCATCATTCTTTTTACTGTTATTTGGCCATTTATCAAAGGTAAATGCTTGGACAATTTGAATGGCACGTGCCACCTCATTTTGATGGAAGGCCTCATATAAGGAACTAGTCATTTCTTGATCATTGTCTAAAACGGGTGCATATTTCTCGATGATATCATTTTGACAGCCCGCTAAAATTTCTTGAGCTTCTGTTAATAATTGACTCGCACTAAAACAAGTCGCTAGTAATTGCGGTTTTAATGTTGCAGCATACAATTCTGACTCTAAAAAGGCATCGAAGTTAGCATATTGCTTACTTGCGGTTTCTAACCACTGATCAGGATTTGGATGCGACATAGCAAAACGGTAAATACTCAACACAATTTCAAATAATGGCTCATCTGATCGTCCACTACCAAAAATGTTTAATAATTGTTGGTATTTATTTCGTGTAGTTTTATCTTCCATTACTTCCGCTACTAAATCTTCCCACACGCGTTCTTGAATCATCAACAATTGAGTGTTATCTGTGACTAAATCGAAGTTAGGATTTAAATCTTTCAAATAAAAAAATTGCTGGATCACTCGTAAACAGAAACTATGTAGTGTTCGGATATCTGAAGACTTTACCTTCCGAAGTTGCTCGAGAATATTGGCCTGTTCTTCTCCAGTAGATTCAGTGACAGCAGCCTTGAGACGTGTTTCTAGACGCTCTTTCATTTCGCCAGCAGCCGCTTCGGTAAAGGTCACAACCAACATTTCGTCAACTTCGGCGTAACCCGAATTAATATGGTTTAAAATGCGTTCAATTAAAACGGTTGTTTTACCTGAACCAGCAGAGGCTGAAATCAGGATATTGCCGCCTTTTTGATGGATTGCTTGCCACTGTTCTTCGTTAAATGGTGAATTACTTGGTTTTACAGGAATCATGATTCATCCTCCTCTCCGGTTTCTAGCGCTTCGCGCATTTTGTTAATTGCTTGCTTTTTATCGACATTTTTCTCGCGGTAAGCACTATAATGTATCGTTGGGTCAAATCCAGCAATAATTTTCCATGGATAAGACACTGACGGTGTAAATCGTTCCAATTTAAAGGGACGTAGTGCAATTTTACCTGCGTGCATATCTTCACCTGCTTGTTTAATTAAATAGCGGACATACGCAAGTATTGTTTCCAGTGTCTCCTCTGTATAAACGCTGGAAGATGCCATGTATTTCCCATCTTTTTTCAGTGAAACAGGGAAAATTTGACTCTTATTCGATTCAGCCAGAGTCCCATCGATTGATTGTAATATTTCTTCATCGACTGTCACGAGCCCCGTTAAGCGATTTTCGTCTAGATATTGTTCCATTAATATTTCGTCGTCAGTTAATGTTTCTTGTGTCCCATTAATTTCCTTTTGACGAATTGCTTGATAAAAACCACCTAATGGTTTGGCGTCTTGATAATTTTTTAAGGCAATATCTAAATAAGTCAAAATTTGTAAATCTAAGCCATAATAAACATCCGTTAAATTAAATGGACGTTTACTTGATTTATAATCAATAATTTCTAAATAGGAACCACTATTTTTAGTCACCCTGTCAATTCGGTCGATTTTACCACGCATGGTTAAAACCCCACCACTCGACAATTGATAAGTATAACCTCTCAAAGGATATTGCGGATTATCCCCAAATAATGCCTCAGTTGCGATTGTTTTACTATCCACATGTGTATCGTAGACTTTCAGAATCCTGATTAGCCTTGAGAGTTCTTGATTCATTTGCTGATGAATTGCTTCATATCGCGGATGACTCGTCAAAATACGGTATTTATAATTATCCGCTAATTCTCTGGTCAAACGCACCATTTCTGAGCGAATATCTAACTCACTTAAATGTGCCAGTGACATATTTCTCGTTAACAAACTTTGTGTAAAATAATCCATAAAATCATGGAAATAATCTCCGGTTGTTTGAGTATTTACCTCGAAGAGTTCCCGTTCACGTAATCTCAGTCCATATTGTAGGAAATGACTATAAGGGTCTTGATAATATTGTTCAATATTTGAAACAGATAATGCTAGACGCTCACCAAATAAAGCCTGGGCTGTTTCTGGTTTAATATTTGTTGGTAGTTCTGTCGCTTTTTCTGTTGCCGTTAAAATATTAAAAATAGAGCGTGTACCACTTTCCTGGAACTGCTTTAATAATTTAATTAAATGCACTAAAACAGGCCTTGGTGCGGCCCCCGTTTGACGGTCATATTGATATAATTGCATCACTAATTGTTGAATCATCGGATAACGACCAAAATCAGTTTGAGCAAGTGGTCTTGTTCCTTGTGACTGATCGGTTAAAATATGCATTTTTAATGGCGTTGTTTGAATTAATTGATTAATAAAAGGCGACGATTCCCGCATCTCATCTAAGTTACCAACACTATAGGATAAATAGATTTGTTCGGTCGCATTGAGCATTAATTGATACATTAAAAATGTATCTTGGCTGTTATTAAACTGGGCAGTATCAATTAAAACTTGATGCGGTAATAAATGTTCACGCAGTAAAATTCGCTCTTGGGAAGATAGTAACGATTGGTCTTCACTGCGACTTGGTAATGTTTTATCGTCTAGTCCTAAAACAAAACAAACTTTTGCTGGATGTGTTTGTGGCGACTCCATATTCGTTACGACTACTTGGTCTAGCGTTGGTGGAATAATATGGTAAGTCGCTTCATCTAAGCCGGTCATAATTAATTTTCTAAAACCATCAAAATTCATTTCCATGTTCCCAAACAAAGTGTGAAATTCATCCAATAGTCCAATGAACACTTCCCAAACTTGTTCGTGACGTCTTGATAATTCCACTTCACCATTTTCAATCGCTGTGTCTCGTAATTGAATCATTGCTTCACGTAATTGTAAGCGATTAATTAACTGGTATAACCAATTTGCTGCATCTACTCCATTAAATGCCTTACTTAATGTTTTCAAGGCATTAGAGACAGTATTATTGACGAATTCACGGTAATAACTAGCTAGCTGATGATGTGTGAGTGTTGTTGGTCGGCCAAATGCATCTGTATAGAGCGTTTCCTCGGCTTCATACCACCGAAATGATGAATCAGTGAAACGGTAAGATTGATAACCATTTTTTAGCAATATATTTTCAAATAATGCTAAACGATGCGTTTCTTCAGCAGCTATTTGTGTTTCATCGTACTCGACCCCTGACTCTTGAAGCGGTATTTGAATAAGTACAGATTTAAGGAGCGATATAATATCTGTAATTTGACCATGATAAGCTTTCAAATTAAAAATGGTCTCAATTAGCTGAACAAAGGGATGTTCTGCCATTGCCATTTCATGGTCATAAAAATAAGGTATTTGATTCATATTGAAAAAGGCAGGAATGACTTGCTGATACAATGACATATCACGCGTTACAACTAAAATATCTTGATAACGATATCCATCCGTCGTCACTAACTGGTGAATTTGATTGCTGACATGTTTAACTTCTGATTGAATATGGTCGTATTGTGTCAGATGGTGTGTTTGGCTTGTTTGTTGAACCGGTTTTTGTGGCGAGTTTAAACCGATGGACTGATTTACTTTAAACTGCTCGGCCATTGCTAACATATTTTCATGATAATTAAAAGTAGCAGCTGAATTTACCGTGATATTTGGTAAAATTTCGATGCCAAATTGTTGACATAATAATGAAACTTGATGGTATGTTTGTTTGAAGGTTTCATAAAGTGGTTCATATCCGGAAAGTTTCAAGTGCTCCTGAGTAATTGGTAATGTCATCCAAACATGTTCACTTACACGTGCTAAATCAATCACTGTATTCATTTGATGCGCATTAAAGTAGTAATAATGGTCAATAACAATATAATGATCTGCCAAATGCCCTACACCTTCTAAATAGCGGTGTAAATCTTCAAAAATCTGATAATCTGCAATTTCTAAATCATGCACACGCTCAATAAATTGATCATAAAGAAACATTAATTCTTTAATTCGGCGGTCTTGAATAGATGGCATCGCTTCATCTGCTTCGGGTAATTGTTCTTCAGTAAGTAAGTGCTCTAAATCGTCTGATTTAATATGCCCTTCATATAATTCATTAAATAATTGTGTTAATTTTTTGGCAAAGCCTTGATACTGAATTTGTCCACGGTAAACGACTAGTTGATCAGCACAGTCAGTTAATAGCTGTTGCACCAACATAATTAAACCCGTTTCTGAAATTTGAATATGACGATTATCATTTTTCGGCATTAAAAACCATAGTAAACGTGAAAAAGAAACAACTTGAATATTAATCATCGCAGATTGTTCCATACCGAATTCTTCTTGAATTGTTTTTAATACAAATGATTCCATATCAAACTTCAAATGTTCTGGGACAATATAATAAATCGTTGCATCCGGATTTTGCTGATATATTTTGAGCACATGTTTGATAATTGCTGTCTTTTTGTCGACTGCGAGGTCGCCTAAAACAAATTGAAAGCCCATAATCTGCCCCTTTCTAAATTTTTTCTACCATATCTTTAAAAAATAACGAAGAGACGCGCTCTTCGTTAAGTGAGATTATTGTGCATTGTCCACAACGTTTAATTTAATAATTTCGATGACGGTTTGAGTGGCTTTAACCATTGATTCCACCGCTACAAATTCATAACGGCCATGCATATTTTCCCCACCAGCAAAAATATTTGGTGTTGGAATCCCCATAAAACTAATTTTCGAACCGTCAGTTCCCCCACGAATTGGATAAACTAAAGGCGTGATATCCAACTCTTCCATCGCTTTGTGCGCTAAATCGACTGAACGCATATCTTTTTCGATAATTTCACCCATATTGTAATATTGATCAAATAAATCAACTTCAATAATAGGATAAGGATATTGAGCATTCACTTTTTCAATTGCATCTAGAACAAATTGTTTACGTGCTTCGAATTTTTCACGGTCATGATCACGAATAATCATATCTAATTTACCGTGTTCTTCTGTTGCTTCCATCGAAGTGACATGGTAAAATCCTTCGCGCCCTTCTGTTTTCTCAGGCACTTCATCTTCTGGCAGTAAATTCATAAAACGACGTAACACACCGGTTGAATTGATCATTTTATCTTTAGCAGTTCCGGGGTGAACATTCATTCCTTTAACTGTTAATTTTGCCGCAGCAGCATTAAATGATTCATATTCCAATTCACCCACTGGACCACCATCTAATGTATAGGCAAAGTCCACGCCAAATTCATCCGCTTTAAAGAAATCTGCCCCTCGACCAATTTCTTCATCCGGCCCAAAAGCAACACGTACTTTCCCATGTTCTATTTCAGGGTGTTCGATAAAATATTTCATCGCTACAACTATTTCCGCAATCCCTGATTTATCATCTGCTCCTAGTAAAGTCGTTCCATCCGTCGTGATTAAACGCTGACCTTGATACTTAGCTAAATTTGGAAACTCTTCTGGTGTCATCTTAATGTCTAACTCTTCGTTTAAAACTACTGTTCCACCACTATAATTATCAACGATTTGTGGTTGGATATTTTCTGAATTAAAATCCGCCGTATCAACGTGCGCAATAAAACCAATACTTGGCACATCTTTATCAGTATTAGCCGGTAAAGTCGCTGTTACAAAGGCGTTTTCAGGATCTAATTGAACATCGGACAATCCAATCTCTTTTAATTCTTCCACTAATAAATTCAATAAATCAAATTGTCTTTCAGTTGAAGGTGTCGTCGGACTATTTTCATCCGAACGAGTATTAATTTTCGCATAACGAATAAAACGTGTTTCTAATTCTTGATTTAACATAAATTGCCTCTTTCTAAACAATACGATAGGGATTTGTTGAAGCTTCTGAAACAATGACTTCAACAGGATGATTATTTTCTTTTGCCCATTCTGATAGGATCTCTGCCATTTTTGTATTGAAAATACGTTCAATATAATGTCCTGCATCAATCAATGTAATACCTTGTTCAAAATATTCTTGGGCGTCATGAAAAGTAACATCTCCGGTAATATAGACGTCTGACTGCGATTCAAGTGCTTGGCTTAGGAACCCAGAACCTGCACCACCAACAATCATGACTGATTGATAAGTTTCTTTCTCTTCCTCTTCAACAAATAAAACATGTTCCAATTCAAAACTTTCTTTCACATGTTTTATTAATTCTGTTTGATTTAATGCCTGCTCTAATTTTCCGATTCGAGCAAGTGAAACTTCCTTGGAATCTTCAGAGTCCCTGAATGGTTTAATATCTTTTAACTGAAGTGCTTCTGCTAACCAATCATTCATCCCACCCTTAGCACGGTCTACATTTGTATGTATCGCATAAATATTAAGATCATTTTTTATAATGTCTGCATACATTTCAACAGGATGGTCATCTAAATCAAATCGTTTAATCGGATTAAATAAAGGCGGATGATGAACAACAAGTGTATCAATGCCTTTTTCAATGGCTTCTCTCACAGTTGCTGGTCTGGCATCTAATGCGGTCATAATTTTTTTGACTTCTTGTTTACGCCCACCGAAATGGATGCCAATCTTATCCCAATCCTCAGCAATTTCTGGTGGGAATTGAGTTTCTAAAAAATCGATTAAGGTTTGAAAATTAATTTGCGTCACGGTTTAATACCTCCTTGATTGCAGTTATTGCTTGTTCTAATTCAGTTAACTTCTCATGGTTGGGCTGATCCGCTTGTTTGATTTGTTCATAAATTCTTTCACGGTGTGCTAAATCACGTTCCCACTTTAAATAAAATTCATCAGTCTGTTTAGCTAAATTTGCCGGACCAAATAATTTTTCTTCATAAGATAATGGTATATTAGTGGTTCCTTTTTCAACTACCATAACATCATAATCATGACGGCCATCGATAATCACAGTCTCGTCAATGATTTCATATTGGTTTTCACTTAACCATTCACGAAGTCCAGCTTCACCTATATTTGGTTGCAAAACAAGCAAGTGTTCTTTTGGTAAATGGGCTGAACCTGACTCGATAATATTTCGAATGAGTGTTCCACCCATACCACATATCGAAATCGTATTAATATTGTCTTCTGAATGGATTACCTCAAGGCCATCTCCTAAACGCACTGAAATTTGCTTAGATAATCCTTGTGATTGAACTTCTTTAACCGCTGATTCATATGGACCTTTAACAACATCTCCAGCAATCGCAAATTCGATTTTGTCTTGCTGGACTAAAAAGCTCGGTAAATAAGCATGGTCTGTTCCAATGTCAGCTAAACGTATGGGATTTGGACCATATTGAATAATAAAATCGCTAACAGATTGTAAGCGACTGGATAATTGTTCTGAGTTCATAAATTGCTCCTCACATGATTCATTTCTAATTCAATTTTAGCATATTCACTAGGGTTTGACTAATTGAAGATTAACGCTAATCGGGCTAAAAAGTTTATCAAATTTTGTGAGTAACGATTTTACAATTAAAACAGCATCATATTATTTGATTAATCTCATATTTATTGTTAATCTTTAATTATTGAAAAGTAAAGGAGAGATTTAATGAGAGCAGCAAGATTTTATAATAAAAAAGATGTGCGTGTCGAAGAAATTGATGTTCCTGAACTTAAAGAAAATCAAGTCAAAATTAGAGTCGCATGGACAGGTATCTGTGGTTCAGACCTACATGAATACTTGGCCGGACCTATGACTATTCCTGGAGATGGTCCTGACCCATTAACAGGTCAAGATCGCCCTATTACCATGGGACATGAGTATTCTGGAGTAGTAGAAGAAATTGGTTCTAATGTAGATAACATTTCAATCGGTGACCGAGTTGCAGTAAACCCATTAATTACTGGAGGTATTGCTGAAGACGGGCTTACTGATATGTACCAAGGTTTCACTTTCTACGGTCTAGGTGCTGAAGGTGGCTTTGCTGATTATAGTGTGGTTGACGCTAAAAATGTCATCAATGTCGGTGATACACCACTTAAACTTGCAGCAACCGTTGAACCTGTTGCTGTAGCCGTTCAAGCAGTACGAGAATCTGAAATGAAATTTGGAGAATCCGTTGCGATTTATGGTGCGGGTCCAATTGGCTTAGCCCAAATACTAGCTGTTAAAGCAGCTGGTGCAAAAGATATTTTTGTTTTTGATTTATCAGAGGAACGCTTAGAAATTGCACGTAAAATTGGTGCTACCCATGCAATCAATTCAGGTGAAACTGACCCGGTTGAATTTATCAAAAATTATTACCCATTTGGTGTCGATCGTACCTTTGAAGTCGCAGGCGTTCCGATTACTTTGGAGCAATCAATAAAATCAACGAGACCACGTGGCAAAGTAACGATTGTTTCAATTTTCGAGAAACCATTCGAGTTTAATCCAATGATTTTAACTGCTACTGGTGTGAATATCGCATCTTCATTAGCATATGAAGATGATATTTTTAAAATTACTCAACATTTAATTTCAACAGGGCAAATTGATCCAAATGAAATTATAACAGGACTCATTGAATTAGAAGATATTGTTGAAAATGGATTTGAAGAATTATCAAATAATAAATCTCAAGCTAAAATCTTAGTGAAATTATCTGGTGAAGATTAAATTGAATATTTGAAATAAACCCGTCCAAGATATTTTGGACGGGGCTTTTACTTTTAAATTAACGATTAAAGGAGTCTAAAGATTAAACTGAACAATAAAAATTTATCTCATAACTAAGTTGAATGCCATATTTTCCAAAGAAAGAAAAAAGCTAGCCCTTAAATGAGGCTAGCTAGATTCCTTCTATTCTAAGAAGTCTTTTAATTGTTTTGAGCGTGATGGGTGGCGTAATTTACGTAGCGCTTTTGCTTCGATTTGACGAATACGCTCGCGGGTTACACCGAAAACTTTACCTACTTGTTCTAATGTGCGGATGTTGCCATCATCAAGTCCGAAGCGTAAACGTAAAACATTTTCTTCACGGTCAGTTAATGTTTCTAGTACATCTTCTAATTGTTCGCGTAATAGTGAACTAGAAGTAAATGCTTCAGGACTCATTGCCCCTTCATCTTCGATAAAGTCACCTAGATGTGAGTCATCTTCTTCACCAATTGGTGTTTCTAATGATACTGGTTCTTGGGCAATTTTTAGGATTTCACGTACTTTTTCAGTTGGTAAATCCATTTCTGCACCGATTTCTTCCGGAGTCGGTTCACGGCCTAAATCTTGTAATAAGTTACGTTGGGTACGGATTAATTTATTAATCGTTTCAACCATATGCACTGGAATACGAATCGTTCGAGCTTGGTCAGCAATCGCACGAGTGATTGCTTGACGAATCCACCAAGTTGCATAAGTTGAGAATTTGAATCCTTTAGTATAGTCAAATTTCTCGACAGCTTTCATTAAGCCCATATTACCTTCTTGGATTAAGTCTAAGAATGACATACCACGTCCAACATAACGTTTCGCAATTGAAACTACTAGTCGTAAGTTTGCTTCCGCTAGTTCTTGTTTAGCTAATTCATCGCCTTCTTCGATACGTTTTGCAATTGAAACTTCTTCTTCAGCCGTTAATAAGTCCACTCGTCCAATTTCTTTTAAGTACATTCGGACTGGGTCACTTACTTTAATTTTTGATTGAGTCGCTTTAGAAGCCGTTGTATCATTTTGCATTGAAGACTGTTCGGCGCTGACCATTTGTTGTTTAGTTGGTCCGCCATCATCACCTACAACCGCAATTCCTTGGTCTTCTACTTGTTGGATAAGTTTATCCATCGCGTTTGCATCTAATTTATAAGGTGTGGCAATTGTATCTGTCAATTCATCATAGTGAATTTGACCTAATGGCTTTTTAGCGCTAATCAACTTTTTCGTCGCTTGATCAACGGTCAGTGTTAAATCTGTTTTTGCTTCTTTGTTATCTGCCATAAAATCTCCCCCTAATGTTTAATTTGGTGATTTAATCGACTAATTTCTATAATTATTTCATTTAAACGTCCATATTCTTGAGACATTTGTGCTCTAGATAATTCCTCAGTTAGTTTTTTAATTTCAATCTGAATAAATTCTTTCTCTATAGCATGTAAAGTATCAATGATTGCTTGTTCATCAAATTCAAAAAGTTCATACTCCCATAATAATTGATTAAAAAAGTATTGCAATTGTTCATTTTCAACTGAATGGCTAATACCAGTCAAAGGTATTTGATGTCCTTCATCATAATAATAGTTTTGTAAAGCAGCATAAGCTTCGCACGAGATATCATTGATTAAAAGAACCGGTGAATCAAGCGTTCCTAAATAATTCCAAGCGCCTTCTTGATAAATAAGCATAAACAAGAAATACTTTTCACTTTGAAAAGCAGCTTGCGAAGTAATTTGCCAGATTGTTTGAGTTGTAACAGGCTCTGGAGTTACTACTTCTTGATAGTAATCATTAGTGGGTTCATCATAATATGTTGGTGCTGAATTATAATCTTGTTGCTTCAGGCGTGCGACTTGTTCCTTTAAAATCGATTCGTCTATATTAAATTCATCACTAATATCAATAATTCTCAGTTGTTGTTCAATTGGTGAATCAATCGTTAAAATTAATTGAACCAATTGCTCAATATATTTTGCTAATTGATGTTCGTCATCTAAATTATAAGTCGATTTATAATATTCTTTTTGGTAATCGTAACCGGATAAAGACTGGTTTATTAAACGCTGGAACGAATCCGTCCCACGTTCTTTAATCCAATCATCCGGGTCCATATTTTGTGGAATAATAATTGCTTTATATTCTGCTTGAGGAAAGTGGCTTGAAATTTCAAAGGCACGCATTGTCGCCTTTTGCCCTGCAGCATCCCCATCAAAAATAAAATAGATACTATTATTTAAGCGACTTAGTTGATTTAAATGTTGTTCAGTTAAGCTTGTCCCCATTGTCGCAACTGCATTATCAAAACCAGCTTGAGATAAAGCGATGACATCCATATATCCTTCACAGACCAGTACTTCTTTAGTCTGTTGCATCTTAGGCTTAGCTAAGTCCATGTTAAATAATAATTTTGATTTATCAAAAATAGCTGTTTGTGGTGAATTTAAATATTTTGCATTTTGTTGCGGTGCTTTATCATCATAAATCCGACCTGAAAAGGCAATGGCCTCACCTTTTGGATTACGTAATGGAATAATAATCCGACCTCTAAAACGGTCTACCATTCTTTTATCATCTGTTTGATAAAAAATACCCGACTCTAATAATTGAATATCGTTAAAGCCTTCTTTTTGTAAAAACTGATGTAATACCTCTGAATTGAGTGGCGCTAAACCTAATTGAAATGTATCAATTGTTTCAATAGACATTTCTCGGTTCAACAAATAATTGAGCGCTGTCTCACCACTAACAGTTTTAGTCAAATAGTAGTGATAAAACTCTTGTGTTTTACGGTGAATATCCAACACAACTTGATGAGAAGGTTCAATTGGTTTTTGATAAGTATCAATTTGGAATGGTAAATCTGCAAATTCAGCAGTTTTTTGAACCGCTTCTACAAAATTAATTCCTTCAATTTCTTGGAGGAATCGAAAGACTGTCCCTCCACGACCACAACTGAAACATTTAAATATCTGCTTAGTTTGTGATACAGAAAAAGATGGATTATTATCTTCGTGAAATGGACAAGAACAAGTATAGTTACTGCCACGTTTAGTTAAATGGACATATTGATTAATAACGTCAACAATATCAACGCTTTGTTTAATCTGTTGAATCGTTTCTTCAGGAATACGACTCATGTCCTCACTCCTTTTTACTCTTCATCAGTTAAAGCAATTGATTCAATAACATCCCAGACATCTTTAGCTCCTTCACCTGTTTGTGAAGAGAACATGAATAAAGCATCGGTCGTTGGTAAATCTAGTGCTTTTTTATACATAGATAAATGTTTATTCAACTGACTTTTTTTAATTTTATCTACTTTTGTCAATACAATAGCGTATGGAATATCTAAGGTCTCAGCATAAGCATACATTTCCTTATCCAACTGCGTTGGTTCATGACGCGCATCCATTAATAATAAGAGTAATTCTAAGTTATCTCTTGTCTCAAGATATTCTTGAATCATACCAAACCATTTTTCACGGCTTGTCTTAGATACACGAGCATATCCATACCCAGGTACATCAACAAATCTAAATGCTTCATTGATTGTATAAAAGTTTAAAGTTTGTGTTTTACCGGGCTGACCCGACGTTCTTGCTAATCCACTGCGCTGAATCATTTTATTAATGAAACTCGATTTCCCTACATTTGAACGACCTGCAAGTGCAATTTCAGGTAATGTAGCCTCTGGATAAGAATTAGGATCAACTGCACTTGTTGTTATTTCTGCAGTATGGACATGCATTTTATCACTTGCTTTCTTCTATAATATTACCGTCGACGTCAAAGTACTTTGGCGCTGTTTTATTATCAACAGTGTCTTTTGTAATTTGAACTTTTACAACATCTTCTCTTGTCGGAACTTCAAACATGATGTCTAACATTACAGACTCAATAATAGAACGTAAACCACGAGCCCCAGTATTTCTTTCAATCGCCAACTTAGCAATTGCTGTTAACGCTTCATCTTCGAATTCTAATTCAATATCTTCCATTGATAACAACTCTTGATATTGTTTTACTAAAGCATTTCTTGGCTCAGTTAATATAGCAATTAAGTCTTTTTCAGTTAACTTATTTAATACAGCTAATATTGGAAGTCGACCAATAAATTCTGGAATTAAACCGAATTTTAGTAAGTCTTCAGGACTTGCTTGTTGCATCACTGCGTCACTGTCTTGTAATTGTGTGTTATCCGCTCCAAAACCAATTACTTTTGATCCTAAACGCTCTTTAATAATTGTTTCAATGCCATCAAATGCTCCACCAACTATAAAGAGGATTTGTGAAGTATCCATTTGAATAAAGTCCTGCCCTGGATGTTTACGACCACCTTTAGGTGGAATATTTGCGGTTGTACCTTCTAATATTTTTAATAGAGCCTGTTGTACACCTTCACCTGAAACATCACGAGTAATTGATACATTTTCACTCTTACGAGCAATTTTATCAATCTCGTCAATATAAATAATTCCATGTTCAGCACGTTCAACATCATAATCAGCAGCTTGTACTAATTTAAGTAAGATATTTTCAACGTCTTCCCCAACATATCCAGCTTCAGTTAATGTTGTTGCATCCGCAATAGCAAATGGCACATTTAAAATACGAGCTAAACTTTGTGCTAAGAAGGTTTTCCCAGAACCTGTTGGACCAATCAAAGCAATATTACTTTTTTGCAATTCAACATCTTTCGAATCAGTATTATATGTAATACGCTTATAATGGTTGTAAACAGCGACAGCTAAGTTTTTCTTAGCTTCATCCTGCCCAATAACATATTGATCTAAATGATTCACAATTTCTTGTGGTGTTAACATTTGGAAATCTTCAAAAGATGATTCTGATCTTAATTCATCAGCAATAATCGTGCTACATAAATCAACACACTCATCACAAATATAAACATCCGGACCAGCGATAATTTTATTTACTTCATTTTGTGATTTACCACAAAATGAACAGTGGAACTCTTCAAAGTCAGTATTTACCATATGACTCTCCCTTCGCTATTTAATAAGAAAGAGGGACGCAATTGAGCCAAATATCAACGACTAATTGCAATCCCTCACATTATTTATTTACTCTATCAATTATCTTATTTTTGTACTTTTGTGTCAATGATTGTGCTCATTGCTTTCTTCATTTTCACATCTGAAGATAACATATCTTCAGTTACAAAATTACGAACTTGATCAGCTGGTAAGCCGTATTGAACAGCTAATGATTCAACTTCTTCTTGAATTTCAGCATCTGAAACTTCGATGTTTTCAGCTTTAGCAATTGCTTCTAAAACTAAGTTAGTCTTAGTGCGTAATTCTGCATCTTCTTCAAATTGTTCGTGTAAGTCCATTTCAGTAGTTCCAGTAATTTGATAGTACATTTCTGGATTGATACCTTGACGGCTTAAGTTGTTTAAGAAGTAATCCATTTGACGGTGAACTTCTTCATGTGTCATATCATAAGGAACTCCGCCCACTACTTCAGCATTTTCAACCGCTTGACGTAATGCTTGGTCGTCTTCGATTTCTTTAGCTTGAGCTGCTTTAGCTTCTTCCATTTGAACACGTTTTTTGTTTAATAATTCTTCTAATGTTTCAACTTCGTCGTCAACATCTTGAGCAAAGTCGTCATCTAATTCTGGTAATTGTTTAGTTTTTACTTCGTGAACTTTAGTTTCGAAGATTGCTTCTTTACCAGCTAACTCTTCTGCATGGTAATCTTCAGGGAAAGTTACATTAACTGATACTTCCGCACCTGGTTCTGCTCCAACTAATTGTTCTTCAAATCCTGGAATAAATGAACCTGAACCTAATTCTAATGAATGATTTTCAGCAGTTCCACCATCGAATTTTTCACCATCAACTGATCCAGAGTAGTCAATTACTACTGTATCACCTTCTTCAGCTGCTGAGTCTTTTAATACTAATTCAGCTAAGTTTTGGCGTTCAGTTTCGATAGCTTCGTTAACTTCTTCATCAGTAACTTCAGTGTCTTGTCTCTCTACTTCTAAAGATTTATAGTCACCTAATTTTACTTCAGGTTTTAAATTAACTGTTGCTTCTAATACCCAAGCTTGGCCTTTTTCAATTGATTTGATATCCATTTGAGGCTGACCAAAAATATCAGCAGAACGACCTGATTCTTCTAAAGCTGCTTCATAAGCTGCTGGTAATACATGATCTAAAGCATCGTTATATAATGATTCTTCACCATATAAGTTATTGAAAATTTGACGAGGAACTTTCCCTTTACGGAAACCTGGTACATTTAGAGTTCCTTTAACACGGTTAAACGCAAAGTCTAAACCTTTTTTAACTTCTTCTTGAGGAATTTCAAATGTAATAATTCCTTTATTGTCTTTTTCTTCAAAATTTACTGTCATTAATTGTAACCTCCAACATTACGATTTTCATACTAAACTATTCTAACTCATTCAAAGGCATTTGTAAACCAAAATACTTGTTATTCCTACATTTATCATGATTTTCAAACTAAACTGATTTAAAATCATTGAAAATTTTTACATTAATATTTAAAAGTCCCAAAGTTAAAGATATATGACATATCAGAAGAATATTAATATTTTATGCTTCGATTAAGTCTTCCGGATCAGCTTCACTCACAATAACTGTTCCAGGTAACATTCCAACTACTAAATTCGTCATAAATGATAACACTAAAGCGTCATCAACTAAAGCCAAAGGCCCTCCAATAGCTGGTATAAAATCTACCGGAACAACAATATATAAGAATGTTAGTAAAATTAAAGTTTTTGCCATTAGTGGCGTTTCTTTATTGAGGAATGATTTAAAAAAGATTGGCAATTTATCAAATAGCGATAACTTTTTCTTGATATTATTAATATTATTAATTTTTTTCATTAAATAACCTCCTAAGTTCTTCCTTAGCGACATACTTATTATATCAAGAAGTCTTTATTACCAAATCCGTCGCTAGACCTATTTCTTTCGAATGCGAAAGAATGAGTCTCTGAAATAAGAAAAAGAGCACCTCACGGCACTCTTTTGTATATGATTATTCCTCAACTTCATCAGTATCAGAATCTTCGTCATTATTAATTTGTCTTAAGATATCCTCAATACGATTACCATAATCGATTGATGGATCACGTTCAAATTTAATCTCCGGAGTTGTGTAAATAGATAGTTTTTTACCCAATAAACCACGAATTTTACCAGTCGAAGCGTCAAGTCCAGCTTGTGTCTTTTGACGTTGGCCAGCTAAATCTGACATTGTACTATAATAAATCGTAGCTTGTTGTAAATCTCCTGTTAAATCAACATCTGTAATCGTAACCCCCTCAACGCGAGGATCTTTAATTTCACGCATTAAAATATTATTAACTTCACGTAAAATTTCTTGACGAACTCGAGGTACGCGGTACTTAGCCATATGTGTCCTCCTAATTAAACTTATTTACGCTCAATTTCTACCATGTGGTATGCTTCGATAATGTCATCAACTTTAATATCATTGTAACCATCTAACATAATACCACATTCGTAGCCATTGTTTACTTGTTTTGCATCATCTTTGAAGCGTTTCAAACTAGAAATTTCGCCTTCGTAAATTACGATATTGTCACGTAATAAACGTACTAGACTATCACGAGCAATGTAACCATCCGTTACAAATGACCCTGCAATTGTACCTAATTTAGATACAGAATATGTTTCACGTACTAAAGCTTGACCTTGTACTTGCTCTTCATATTCAGGATCTAGTAAGCCTTTCATTGCTGTTTCGATTTCTTCAATAGCATCATAAATGACACGGTATCCACGAATATCTACATCTTCCTGTTCAGCTTGTTGTCGCGCTTGAGGTGTAGGTCGGACGTTAAATCCGATTACGATTGCATTCGAAGCATTCGCTAAAGTAATATCTGATTCGTTAATCGCTCCAACTGCTTTGTGGACAATATTTACACGTACGCCTTCAACTTCAATTTTTTCTAATGAAGCACCAAGCGCCTCAACAGAACCTTGAACATCCGCTTTAATAATCACATTAATCGATTTTAATTCGCCTTCTTGAATTGTTGCAAATAGGTTATCTAATGTAACTTTGCTAGTTTGTGCACGATGATGTTCTTGGGCACGTGCTGCACGTTCTTCACCAGCTTGACGAGCTGTTTTTTCATCTTCAAAGACAACGAATAAGTCTCCAGCTTGAGGAGCGCCATTTAGACCAGTAATCTCTACTGGTGTAGCTGGGCCAGCTTGTTTAATTCGACGACCTTGATCATTTGTCATTGTACGCACTCGTCCGTAAGTTTCACCAACTACGATTGGATCACCAACATGTAAAGTACCTTCTTGAACTAATAAAGTAGCTGTTGATCCTTGTGCTTTATCTAAACGAGCTTCAATAACAGAACCAATCGCTAAACGTTCTGCGTTAGCTGTTAATTCTTGTACTTCAGCAACTAATAAAATCATTTCTAGTAATTCATCAATGTTTTGATTGAATTTAGCTGAGATTTCGACAAAGATATTGTCCCCACCCCAGTCTTCTGAAATGATACCATATTCAGATAATTCTTGTTTAACGCGGTCTGGATTTGCTGTTGGTTTATCAATTTTGTTTACAGCAATAATAATTGGTACATCAGCTGCTTTAGCATGGTTTATAGCTTCCACTGTTTGAGGCATTACTCCGTCATCAGCTGCAACTACAATAATCGCAATATCCGTTACATCTGCACCACGAGCACGCATTGTCGTAAAGGCCTCATGTCCAGGTGTATCTAAGAAAGTAATAACTTCACCTTCTAAGTCAACTTGGTAAGCACCGATATGTTGAGTAATTCCACCTGCTTCTCCTGCAGTTACTGCTGAAGAACGTAATTGGTCAAGTAAAGTAGTTTTACCATGGTCAACGTGTCCCATTATAGTAACAACTGGTGGACGTTTTGATAACTCACCCTCAACTTCAGTATCACTTTCAAAGAAGCGGTCTAAGTCAGCCACATCGACTACTTCTTTTTCAATAGCTTCAACACCATACTCAATTGCGATTAATTCGATAACATCTTTAGATAAAGCTTGGTTTTGATTCGCCATAATACCTAATCCCATCAATTTCATGATGATTTCACTAGCGTCACGGTGAAATAGTTTCGCGATATCTTGAATGTTCATACCTTCTGAGTATTCAAATGTTTCTGGTAAGTCTTTATGTTTACGTTGTGTGATTCCTTTACCTTCATTGGTGTTACGGCGGTTACCACGACGACGATTATTACGGCGACGTCCTCCACGGCGGTTTGAACTCTCTGATTTATTGTCATTATTGTTCGAACGCTGGTTATTATTTTGTGGCTTATTATTAGTGTTAGTCTTTTGACCGCGATTATTTGAATTATTTTGTGTCTTATTAGAGCCCTCTGAGTTTTTATTGTTACCAGATTTACTAGCTTTATTTTGGTTTGTTGTTTGTTTAGATTGCACTTGTTTTGAATTGTCCTCTTTTTTGTTATTTTGTTTTGATTTTGAATTGCTGTTCTTCATTGCTTGTAGCAATTTCTTCTCATCCTTTTGATCAATAGAAGACATATGACTTCCAAAATCAAGTCCTTGTTCTGACGCAATGTCTAGAATAGCTTTACTCGACATATTATGTTCTTTGGCAAATTCATAGATACGTTTTGTCATTCAATCACCTTTCCTATTCATGATTTATCATAATTTACCCTCACTTTCAGCAAAATATGATAAAAATTTCTTAGTTATTCCGTGATCGGTAATGCAGCAGATTGAACGTTTCTTCCCTAGTGCTTGACTCATTTCTATTGAATCAAAAGGAAGTAGCATTGGTGTATTGTAATTTTCACTGTAATTCTGATAACGCGAAAGAGTTTTTTCACTGATATCATCAGCACAGATTATTATTTTTGCTTGACCATTTTTTATGGCTTTTTCTACACGTTCATCTCCACTGATCAATTTACCTGCTCTTTGGGCAAGTCCGATCATATTTAATGCTTTTTGTGTTTTATTCATGTTAGTTATTCTCAAACAATTCTTGACGCGCTTTTTGATGAGTAACATATTCCACTAACTCATCATAAAAACTATCTTCTATGGCCATCGAGAATACTTTATTAAAAGTTTTCTCTTTTTTAGCTTTTTCGGCTAATTCTGGCACTAAAGCAATATAAGCTCCTCGCCCATTATGGCGGCCTGTTGGGTCAATAAAGATTTCATCTTCTTTTGTTTTTACAATTCTAACTAATTCTTTTTTTGGAAACATTTCCCCTGAAACAATGCACTTACGCATGGGGATTTTACGTTGTTTTGCTTGCTTAGCCATTCATTGTCTCCTCAATATTATTCTTCAGCGTCCAATTGTTCTTCAACAATTTCATCATTTTCGTCTAACAGTGCTTCAGTCGAAAGCTCAGCTTCATCTTCTTCAGTGATTTCAGCTAACTCATCATAGGCAGTTTCTTCAACTAATTCATCATAGTCTTGTTCGCCATCGATTTCTACATCTGCAATTGCTTCTTCAACTTCTTCGGGACTCATATTCTCTTCATCGTTGACACGTATTAAATCATCCGCATCTTCAACCGAGTCATAATCTACATCACCGTGTGTATATGCTTCTACGTCTTCAGCATCATCCGTTGGAATGTGTTCAATACCTGCATCGTCTACTAGTAATGCTGCTTCTTGCTCAGCCGCTTCTTTTTCAGCTAAATACTCAGCATATGCTGTTTCTGATTTAATATCAATTCTGTGTCCTGTTAATCGGGCAGCTAAACGCGCATTTTGTCCTTTTTTACCAATTGCTAAGGATAATTGATAATCAGGAACAACTACGATTGTACTATTTTCTTCTTCTTCATTGAAAATAACCTCTACTACTTGTGATGGACTCATTGCATTTTCAATAAAAATTGCTGGATCTTCACTGTATTCAACAATATCCATGTTCTCACCATTTAACTCGTTAACAATAGCATTTACACGAGAACCACCTTGCCCAACACATGTACCTACTGGGTCAATTTGGTTATCACGAGAGCGAACGGCAATTTTAGAACGATCTCCCGCTTCACGAGCAATACTCATAATTTCAACAATACCATCGTAAATTTCTGGTACTTCTTGTTCAAATAAACGACGTAGAAATTCTGGTTGCGAACGTGTCACTGTAATTTGTGGACCACGGTTTGTTTGTTCTACTTTAGATACGTATACTTTAACACGTTCATCCATTTCGAACTCTTCACCGGGAATTTGTTCACGAATTGGCATCACAGCATCAATACGTCCTAAATCAATATAGATAAAACGTTGATCTTGACGGTCAACTACACCTGTCATAATTTCATCTTCATATTGAACGAATTCTTTATAAACACTTTCGCGTTCAGCTTCACGTAATCGCTGTAAAATTACATGTTTCGCTGTTTGTGTCGCAATACGTCCAAAGTCTTCTGGCGTAATTTCGAACTTAATCTTATCGCCAATTTCATAATGAGGATTTATTTTTTGTGCTTCCTCAATACTAATTTCTAATGTACTATCAAAGTTAGTTTCAACTACTTCTTTAACTGAAAATACGTTTATCGCACCTGTATTTATATCAAAAGTAACTTCAACGTTTTGAGCTTGATCATAATTTTTCTTGTAAGCTAAAACTAGTGCTGACTCTAGCGCTTCTTTAACAATTTCACGAGAAATTCCTTTTTCTTCCTCAAGAACGTCCATCGCTTTGATTAAATCAACATTTGGTTTACTCATTTTAACACCTACCTATTAAAATTTAATTGCTAAACGTGCATTTGAAACAGATTTCTTTTCGATTTCCAATTGTTTTTGGCGTGTTTTAATCATTACATCCAAAATGTAAAAATCATCTGTCACATCCACTAATGTTCCTTCGTGGAATTTTTCTCCATATTGAGGCACATAGTAATCAAAATGCACATAGCTTCCAATTGCACCAACGATCGCTTCTTCATTTTTTAAAGGACGTTCTGCACCTGGAGAGCTGACTTCTAGAAAATAAGCTTTGGGGAAAATATCTTTTTCCATATTGTCTAATGCATCACTCACATCTTCTGAAATCTTGGCACATTCTTCTAAGCTGATACCCGCTTCATTATCTGCATAAATTCGTAAATACCAATTTGGACCCTCTTTAACATATTCTAGGTCAACTAATTCACACTCATGCTCCTCAACAATGGGTTCAATGATAGGCTGCACTTGCTCAATAATTGTACTCATATTTCACCTCTACTTATAATATATAAATGTTTACTTTGCTGTAAATAGAAAGACAGCAAGTGTCGCCACTTACTGCCTCCGTCCAGTCATTTACAGGTCAATTATACAGTCTTTTGCATAAAATTGCAAGAAAAGATTATTCTAATGCGTTTTTCATAAACTGTGTTCTTTTTTTCTTTGGCTTTTTACATACTGATACTAATTTATAATGAGTGAGTTATTCGACTATTTGTAATTTACACTATTTTAATTAGTATTCTTCTCCTGGTAATAGTGTATTAAATGTGTCCCCATGTTCTAAGTCACCATATTCATATCCTCGCATGAACCAAGCTTGTCTTTGCTGGCTAGTACCATGTGTAAAGCTATCTGGCACTACTCGTCCATAAGCTTGTTCTTGAAGTGTATCATCACCAACTGCATGGGCCGCTTGCATCGCTTCTTCTAAATCTCCTACTTCTAGTAACCCCTGCTCTTCAGCATAATGAGCCCAAACACCTGCTAAATAATCAGCTTGCAATTCGAGTCGAACATTGAGTTGATTACGTGCCGCTTCAGAACTTGTACGGTTCACTGCTTGCTGATAACTATCCATTACACCCGTTTCGTTTTGAATATGATGACCTACCTCGTGAGCTAAAACATATGCCATAGCAAAGTCACCAGGCGCATCATATTTATTAGACAGATCACGGTAAAACGTTAAGTCTATATAAATGCTACTGTCTGGCGGACAATAAAATGGTCCCGCCGCAGCACTACCTAGTCCACACCCACCAGTCTGTTGATAATCAGAATAGATAATTAATTGAGCAGGTTCATATTGCATACCGTATTGAGGTAACATTTCTCCCCAAAAATCTTCTGTTGACCCTAATACTGCAGATAAAAAACCTACTTCAGAATCAGTAGCTTGAGTGGTTGTATTTGAGTCAGATTGATAAATATCTTGATCAACTTGTCTTGATTCTTGATAACTTATTGAATTGTCAGTTGTAGTGGTAGATTGGGAGTCAAATAACCCACTAAGGCCACCACCAAATATTAATAATAAAACAATCGCAATGATACCGAATTTTCCGCCGCGACCGGATAAGAGCATTAATAATAATGGCGATATTCCACCACCTGAACTGTTTAACCCTGATCCACTCGACCTTCCCCTTCGGTCTTGTACATTTTTACTTCGACGTAAATCTTCCCATTTCACATTCAACGCCTCCTTAGATCTGTTAACACTATTATATCACGATTTGACTTACATCCTGTAATAATATGTAAAGGGTTACAACTGAAATCTAAAAACACCTCAAATGGCCTATTTCAATGCCTCTTGGGATGTTTTTTTTTACTTACAAATAAGTCAAATTCATTTAATCATTCCATTCAAATAATGGTATTTCTAAATGATCATAGTCATTTGTTTGTTGGTGAGATGCACTCTTATTATCACGTCGTTGATTAAATTCATCTATATTTCGTTGTGCCTCATAAGGTGTCTTAATATTTTGTTTTTGCCAATTCAATAATATCTTATCAATATAACTCATGCTTAATGCTTGATGCATCATAGCTTGTCTTAATGCTAATTGAATTAAATCAGATGAATATTTATCTTCATTTAGCCACTGGCTAATTGTTTGTAATTCTAATGGTGTTAAAACACGTCCGAATTCTCGTTCAAAAATAGTCACTAAGTTACCTGCATTCGCTCCTAACTCTTCCGGAGTTGGTTCTTGTGATTTTTGAGCATCGTTTTTTTGATAAAAATGTTCATCGAGCCAAGTGAAAAATGGACGTAATGTATAATGATCACTCTGTTTGCCGTTTTCGTCTTTTTCCAATTCAATCGAAAGAAAATCTTTTTCGATCAATTGGTTAATCATTTCCATCGTCTTATTTATTGACCAACCTAACTGATTTGATATTTTTTGAAAGTTGTTTACAGATTTATGTTGATTCATCTGCGACAAAATATATAAAACCAAAACCATTTCATCACTAGTAAGTCCTAATTGTCCAAAACGGTTAAATAAAATATTGGGTATGCTTGTCGAGCCATCTTTCATCCAATCATATATGGTGCTCAATTGATGACCTCCTTAGTAATATTAAAAATAATGATTACAAATTACTGATAGTTTGAATCCACGAACCATCCTTAGCACTTATGTAATAGTACCCCATTCTAGATTCTTTATCTGTATAAGTCACTTCCCAGACTGGTTCATTTTCAACCAATCCTAGACGTGCTTGTTGAACCTCTAACGGGTCCAAATCATTCACTGTAATTGCTAAAGCATCATCGTTCGTAATTAATTCATTGTAATCATAATAAACTGTTTCTCCACTATCTCTAGCTACAATGCCATACATTTGTTTATCATCCGTTGTAGTAAATTCTAACGAGAAATATGTTTCATCTGGCGTAGTTAACCAATAAAAATCACTGGTATCTTCTACCGGATATTCAATGTTTATTAAACTTGTTGTTTCTTCACGTGCTTGTTCAATCGGTCTTTGCGAAAACATAAACACAGATAATAAGAATAATAAAATCACAGCGATTATTACTGTTAGAATGCTCACTGTTCTGCGACTTAAATGCATAATTATTCCCCTTTAATTAATTATTTTCTTAATAGCATAGTATATTTTAACATAATTCAAAGTGATTACCTAAATTATTATTCTTCCTTTTCGTCAATAAAAGTATCCAAAATTGTCATTTCGAATGAAATAATCGGTTTTAGGTTATTTTGAACTTGCCTTGAGTAAAATCTAGTAAAAATGCGGTCATCCATTAAATAATAATGTTGTTGTAATCCTAATAGTGCTAGCAATTCTTTTAATCTTTGTATCATCAGTGGCAAATTAACTTCTTCAAAAACAATTTGCTCATCCTCTTCATTTTCATTTAATGCCTTAAGTCTAGGATACTCCGGTGAATAGAAAGGTAATTTAAGTAAAACAACTCGCATATTATCTGGCAATTGATGAACAGTATAATTTTCTAAATCATTCAATGATACTAATAAGATAAATTTATCCTCATCTTTAACCCGATTAATCATTCGTCTGACACTTCCGTGATGTCCCTTGGCTTGGATTAGATAGTCACTAATAATATCTGAATCATTTAATAATTGATGATACAATTCTGTGATTGTCTCTTTGTGATTTAAAATGACCAAATATTGATTTGCTTTCTCATCTTGAATAAGTTGTTTTGTTAAATTAACTAATTCTGCATTGATATCTTGAGCATTTGCTGGAGGTATGTAATCAGCAGGTACTTTAATGACTTTTCGTTCATAATTGTTCTTCTTTAATGGGATATATTTAATATTTGGCTTTCCTAAACTTGAATACAATCCATAATGTTCTTTGAAATTGAAGTTGCCTGGGCTGAAAACCAGATAACTATAATTTGCTGATATACTTGGCCAAAAGCTTTCATCAAAATTAAGCGCATTAGCAAAAAGTTCAATATGATATAAGCGATTATTTAAAATTCGTCCTCTAACTGACCAAAAATACTCCTTAGAATATTTCATAAACATATGTAGATCTTGATTAAGATGAGTTAATGTTTCTTTAAAAGCTTCTTTAATAACTAGATTCTTACTCAATTGCAATGTTTTATCACTGAGTCTTTGTAACTCATCTAATATTTTCAGCATCTGTGCGTTCTGATTCGATATATATTGATGAATACGATGTGTCGCTTTGGTATTTTGTAATAATTCTTTTTCTATCATCAAATTGAGTAGATTAATATTTGAAATTAAATTTTGAAGTGTCTCTAACAATTGAGTATGTTCAGAATTTGATTGCGTCCACTCGAAATCTAATTGATCATATATTGACTGAATCTGTGTAAATGCCGAAGATAAAGCAATTTTCTTTTGTTGGAAATTCAATCCTGCTGTTAATAAATCTTGACCGTCTTCAAAAATTATCTGACGGAAATTTGCAAATAACTCAGTTAATATATTTTCTTTTTGATAATAAAGTAGAGAATAATAGGATAAGATAACTAAATCTGCATTTTGGGCTTTCTTGAATTGTTTACGATATGTTTTATTTTTCATAACAGCCACATTTAATTGCTTAGATAATTTAGTTAAGAGTGTTTTAATTTGATGTTCACGATTTATTTCGGTTATATCATATGTTTGTGACGATGATTTAAATCGAATAATCCCCATCCAAGTAATTAATTCAGTTTGATTCAATAGACTAGGATTCATCTTAGATTGAATTTTTTCCACTAATTCTACATTGAGATAGGCATCTGAATTCTTCAATGCCACGATTTTTTTATTGCTTACAGTTTGTAAATATTTAACATAACGATTTGTTTCATCACTAGGTTGACTCACAAATAATGTTGGTTTCACCTCTACGGCTTCTGCAACTACTTGTGCCTTGATACTTGGTTGAACGGGGTAAACCTCGTCTTCAACTACAATTGAAGGCATTTTTTTCCATTCATCATTCAAGTATTTACCAAGCAATTTATCTTTCTCATTTATATCAATCGAATCAATTATATCGACTGGATCTGCAAATGATTCTTTATTAATAAAAATTTCAGGTTGTTCAAAAAATAAAGTTTCATTATATGGTAAATGTTTCGCATAAGTTAACAAAGCATCTGAGCAATTAGCTTCCAGATTTTGAACTTCATTTGCTAAATTATTAACTAACGCTGCTGTAAATGATGCATCTACTAAAGCATTATGTGCATCAATTAATTCCACACCAAAAACATCAGCTAAATCAGACAAACCATACCCTTTTGACGTAGGATAGATAATTTTGCTTAATATAAAAGTATCAATTGCAATTGGATCGAATCCAAAATCATTCTCAGCAAATACTTCCTTCATAATTCTTAAATCAAATGCTAAATTATGTCCTACAAATATGCAGTCTTTTAATCGTTGATACCAAAGATTAATGACACTTTCTAATTTAGGCGCTTTTTCAACATCCTTTTGGTAAATACCTGTTAATTTACTAATTTGAGCTGGTATGGGGATTTCAGGGTTAATAAGCATTTCATATTGTTGAACTTTTTCATTATCTTCAAAAATGATTGCTGCTATTTGAATTATTCTATCGCCCTCAGCAATATTGGGTCCTGTCGCTTCAATATCGACGACAGCATAACGTTGAGTCATTTCAATCAAAGCAATCCTCCTAAAGTGTCTTTAATTGCACATATTTTTTAATATCGTGATAATTATTCGCTAATCTAGAATTCACAATTTCTTCTTCTATTTCGCCTAATAATTGACCTAAGATAGGGCCTCCTCGGTCCATTTCTAATAAAGTCATTAGTTGCTGACCATTCATTTGCATCTCTTGTCTAGATTGAATGGGTAATTGATTTATTTTTTCAGTAATCAAAGGTGTAGTTAAGAAACCATGGATTAGATAAAATTTTTCAATTAACTTTAAAATTTTTGTATCATAACGATATAAATTCATCGGTTCCAATATATCATCTATAGACATCTTTCGAAGTTCTTTGAAAACAATAGATTGTTGAGTTGTTTCATTACTTTGTTTCCATTGCCGCATCAATTGACGATCATCTTGCTCATAAATTTGTCCCAAATGAAAAAGTAAATTACCCCAAACTAAAACATCTGACTTTTCTATATTATTATCCTCGAAAGGTTTAAAATCATTATTTAACCGAATTACTAAGTCATCAATATTTAATGTCTTAGGAAAAGGTAAATACTGATATAACTGACTTGATACTAGTGTATGACTTTGGGTTGTGAAAAATTTTCCTTTAAGAAATTTAGTAAATTCAATTAAAATTCGTTCCATTGCAATTTTTTCAATAAGTGGTGCAAGTTCTTTAATTGCCTCCATTGTTTTTGAATCAATTTCAAAGCCTAATTGAGATGCAAATCGAATCGCTCTTAACATACGCAACGCATCTTCGTTGAATCTTTCTTTTGGATTTCCAACCGCACGAATTAAAGCTTTATTTAAATCGGCAATTCCCCCGTGATAATCGTAAACTTGTCCTTCTTTATCAATTGCTAATGCATTAATTGTGAAGTCTCGTCGTAAGGTATCTTCTTCTAAATTTCGGACAAAATCCACTGTATCTGGTCTACGGAAGTCTGAATATTTTCCTTCAACACGAAATGTAGTAATTTCGTAAGATTCTCCTTTATAACGTACAATAACTGTTCCATGTTCAATTCCAACGTCAATAGTCACTGGAAAAATCTCTTTTACCTCTTCCGGTGTAGCACTTGTGGCGATATCAATATCATGAATTTCCAATTCTAATAAGTAATCACGTACCGATCCACCAACAAAATAAGCCTCATAACCATGAGACTCAATTTGTTTTAAAATTGGTAATGCCTGTTTAAATAATGGATTATTTAGTTCGATAATCATGTACTTCTCCTCTGTAACGCTCTAGTTCAAGAACTAATTTATCCATAAGGGCAAAATCTTGGGTTTCTAGCGCTTTGTTAATTTGTCGTTCTAATTTTTGTATATAAACACTTTGAGTTAGATGGTCTAAATATGATTCAACTTGATTTTGCTGAATAATATAATCTGGTGAATAAGGATTGGCTACTATTAATTGACCATGCAATTCGTCCAAATCACGTTCAGGTAAAACAATTTCTACGAAATATTGTTCTTGCTGGTGTAAACGTAAATCATGGAATGCTTGCTCTTGGTAGAAGTAAGCTAATTCATCTTTAAAATAGACAAATGACTGTTCACCGTCAAGTAAAAAAGAAATATAAAGTCCACGTGGTGCATAGTTACTATGTTCAGTGAATTCAATATTATTTAATAATTCATCATGTTCTAAAATAAATTTTAGTAAATAATTAACACCTCGATCATCGTGTCGATATTTTTCTAGTATGCGTCGAATGAATTCTCGTTTAAGATTTTTATTTGAACTCATTTTTAACTCCTTCAATTATCTCCTGAATATACGCTGTGTAATAATCACTATTTTCACATTTTTCAGCTAACTCTTTTCCGTCTTGGTTCCGTCTAATATTAAATAATGATTTAATAAGTAATTCAACTAAATCCATCTCCGGAACTAAATAATCCAAGGCAGATTCAAAATGAACAATCGCCTCTTCATACTCTTCTTTCGTAAAATGCATTTTACCAATAAAGTAACCCAGCTCTTCTTCCGTAAAATAAGCCAATGCATGATTATTTAAAAATGCTGTAAATGATTGAGTGTCGTCTTTTTCAATATAATAATTTAAAACCAATGAAATAATATGATATTGTTCTTCAGTATCAGAAGTATATGCGAAATAACCTTCTAAACGTTGGATCATTTCTAAATCTAATTGCTGATTTGATTCAGCTATTTCAGCTATCTCAATAGGAGACATTTCGCTTTCAGGTATTTTATCTTCAAACCATTGGAGTGATTCTTCAAAGTTTTCACCAGACGCGTTGCCTGATAATTCTACGAGTAATAGCCCAGCAGAGCTATTGTCTGGATCCAATTCAAGTGCCTTTTGACTCACTTTTATAGCTTCATCGTAATCGTCGGCTAATTGATATATTTTCGCTAATAAGAAAAAATCCATACTATCTTGAAGCGGTAATTCATCGTCTAACAGCAACTCACGAATCTCAATTAAATCAATTTGTTCTTGTTGTAATTTAAGTTGCACTATCTGTTGACGAGCTAATGACCGATCATTGTTATCTGAAAAATAATCATATACTGCTTGAACAAAGTATATAGCTCTTGTTAAATCACCTGATATTTCATGTAATGTTGATAATTTAAAATAAGGTGGACCATATGTTGGCTCCTCTTGAATCAACTTTGTTAAGAGTTCTCTTGCTACTTCTTGTTGGTTCAATTCAAGCAACCATTCTACCTGTTCCATAATCATTTCTTTAGTCCGACCTGATTCTGGTAGTAAATTAAACCACTTTAAAGCCTCTTCAAACTCATATACATGCGCATATGATTTGGCGATTCGGTAAACTATATGATTACCTGGTTCTATTGTGTGTAATCTTAAATAAATCATTAAAGCAAATTCTTGATACCCTAATGAAAAATAAAAATCAGCAAAGCCAATTAATTGATCATATCTTTGCTCGTTATATTGGGCTTCATTTAACCACTCTTCAACCATCGATTGTTTAATTTCTTCATTTGTATCATTTTGATAGTTTTCTACTAATATATTATCCAAAATCAGCCCTCCTCATTGATGATATTATAACATGAATCAGTAGCTCTCCAAAGCATCAACATAGAATTTTATAAAAGTATTCAGCATATAAAAAAGAGCCAGACACGCTGACTCTTTATAAGCTTACAAATTTAATTAAAATTATTCTTCCGAATCACTAGATGATGAATTAAATAAATCTGCTCCTGCTGGAGAAGAATCTTCAGATTCTTCCGAGCTAGATTCTGAAGTTGTATCTGATTCTACTTCTGATTCAGAAGTTAAATCTGATGATGTCTCTGAAGTAGTTTCTGATTCGGAACTAGTCTCTTCACCAGTTTCTTCAGTTGATTCAGTAAATGTTGGTGCATCCGCAGGAACTTGAATATCAAATGATTGACCATGCTCCGCAAATGTTAGATTTAATGCAGCAGTAATTTGGAATTGACCTAAATCTTCTGCACTTACCTCTTCACCATATAAGCCAGCAATATCTTCTGAATTGATATCTAAATCAAATGAGATTCCAGAGATTAGATAATTTTCTTTATTATAAGAAATGGTTAAATTTTGTAATAAACCTAGAGCCATATCAAATGACTGATCATACATTTCTTCATACATCGCACGGTCCTCTTCAGAAACTGGTTCTCCCGTAGATTCTTCCATGCTCGCAAGTGATTCATCAATAGCTGTTTGTTTAATCGCTTCCAAATCTTCACCAGAAATTTCTTCTAAGTCAGTCCATAATTGATTGGTGTCAATATCTGGTTTAAGTGAAATAACATAATCAGTATCTGTTTCAGATAAATCGAAATATTTTTCATATAAAGCAACCATATCATCTGTTACTTCTGCTTGATTTGCATTTGCTTCTTCTAATGCAGTATTAATTTCTTCTGAAACTTCATACTCAGTCTCACCTAATTCTTCTACTGTCCAAGTAGCGCCATCAAAAGCATAAACAATTCCATCAAGAATTGTTGCTGAAAATTGTAGAGCTTCCTCTTCCATATTGGTTGCTACAACATTCCACTCATCATCATATTCTGGAACGGCATATGCTATATTTCCATCAAGTAAAAATTCACCACTAAAACGAGGATCTACGTTATATTTGAAGTCTAATCCAAATTGTCCCGATGCTTGCTCCTCACCTTCTGCTGAGACATTAAAAGTTAAATCTCCAGTTCCAGACATTGATGGAATTGTTTGGCTCGCTTCATTAATATTCTGTAAAACTGTTTTCCAGTCTGCTTGCGCGCCTACGGATAAAGTGCTAGATAGAAATAAAAATGCCAATACGATTGCCGATAGCCATTTGCTAAACTTTTTCATTTTACATCATCCTTTCAGTTTGTTAATTATATTATCTCACATAAAATAAATGATGGCAAAAGATACACTATCCAAAAGGTGACAACCGCAATCTTGTTGACGCATACATAGCGATGCATCTTTCGCTAACTTATAGCATTATGGAATCAAATTACTGATAGTTCATCAATTATATCAATTAATAAAAAAAGGGGCTGGGCAAAAAGTCCCAAATAGATAACCATCGAACTCAAAATCAATCGAGTTCGATGGTTGTTTTTATGCGTTGAATTTTTTGAGGTGTTTTCTCTCATTTTTACGACACCCCTTCGGATCATTTCTGCTAACTTCATTAGATTCATGGTCATTAAGAGGATTCCGAGGTCATTTCTAACCCCGTTTTCTCCTCTGACATGCGTTCTGCGCACACCAAAGTTACGCTTCATGCGGCCGAAAACTGTCTCAACATCTATTTTCCGTTGAGCATATTTTTGACTGCCTGATTCGCTGGCTAATGTTTCTTTGGCCTGTCCCTTGAACGATTCCCAAACAGGATTGACACTCGTTGTCCGTTGATTTCCCTTTTCTGTTAAAGCAAGTGCGTCTAGTTCGGGTGTTGCTTGTGCTTTATCCGCCGTATATAATTTAAAGTCACGCGTAAAGCCGTGGTTATCCGTTCGTTGAACATAACGACTAAAACTAAACTGAACGCCATGGTGATCAACATAACAATCTAGCTATTCATCGCAATGCCAATTTTCGCGTCGAGTGGGATCGTTTTTAAATGCTTTCTTTTGTTCTTTATGGTGCATACCATAAGCAATGACGGCATCTTTCTCCCATTCATCTACCACATAAGCATAATTTTCTTCGCTACCATATCCTGCATCCGCTACAATACTTGAAAACAAATTTAATGTCGCAATCGATTCGAGGAATGGTCGAAGTGTTCTTGAGTCACTGGGATTAGGGAAGATGTCATACCCAATCACAAACTGATTATTTGTCCCAATTTGTAAGTTATAACCGGGTTTTAGCACACGGTTTTTCATGGCGTCTTCTTTCATACACATGAATGTGGCGTCTTTATCGGTTTTAGAAAAGCTGTTCCGACCATTAAATGTATCATTATAGTCTTCATATTTTTTCTTACGCGGTAAAAAATCTTCCACTCGTTTTCTGTGATGTTTTTTGAGGGTACGACGGTCGCGTTTATTTTGCGAGCCACCTTCAATCACAGTGGGTTCTTCCTCGATCGCTTCTTCCAATTCTTCTAACCTGGATTCAACGGCTTGAATCATTTCTTTCAGCCCGTCGCTCGTATCCAATTCATCCTCCGCGATGGCTAGTTTTACTTTCTGTTCCACTCATTCGTCGTACATTATTTGGATGTTTTCATCTAATTTCGCCTCGTAACGTTCCACTGCTTTACGCCAAACAAAGGAATAGCGATTGGCATCCGCTTCGATTTTTGTGCCGTCGATATATAAAGCATCATCTTTAATCAAATCGTGGTCACTCAGTAAAAAGGTAAAATAAATAAATGCTTTTTGAATCAATATCGATGTTTCAGGGTGAACACGGAAAGCATTGATAGAGCGGTAACACACATACTCATCCCGAGTGAGCCATTTCATTGGAATGGATTCTTCGTTCAGCTGAGCAATTTTACGGCCACTGAACACTTTGCGTGAGTAAGCAAAGAGAATCATTTTTAATAACATCCGTGGATGGTGAGCGGGTCGGCCAGTGTGTGAGGTTTTGGGAAGAGTTCTTCATCAGGTTTTGAATCAACAAATAGACTGATGAAGCGGGCATCGTGAGTGGGAGAGATATCAAAATCTAAATTAAGTACGAAAGCGGTTTCGGGTGTGTTATACTGTTTATACATGAAAGTTCCTCCTTGATATGTGGTCGTGTGGTTACTTCTATTATACCATGAGAGGGCTTTCATTTTAATCGAAATCAAGTAAAAACGGGATGCCACAATTTTTATTGTGCATCCCGTTTTTGATATTTTAGGGACTTTTTGCCCAGCCCCTTCGATAAATTTACTCGTCTTCGTCCATTGATAGAACTGCCATAAATGCTTCTTGTGGAATTTCTACACTACCAACAGATTTCATGCGTTTTTTACCTTGTTTTTGTTTCTCTAATAATTTCTTACGACGTGAAACGTCACCACCATATAATTTAGCTGTTACGTCTTTACGGTAAGCTTTAATCGTTGTACGAGCAATAATTTTATTCCCAATTGCAGCTTGAACAGGCACTTCAAACATTTGACGTGGAATAATTTCTTTTAATTTACTTGCTAGCGCACGACCACGCTCATAAGCAAAGTCACGGTGAACAATTGTTGAGAATGCATCGATTGCATCATTATTAAGTAAAATATCTAATTTCACTAAGTTTGATTGTTGGTATCCAATTACTTCGTAATCTAGTGATGCATAACCTTTTGTATTTGATTTTAATTTATCAAAGAAATCAAAGACAATTTCAGCCATTGGTAATTCATAAATTACATTTACACGGTATTCATCTAGATAATCCATTGTCACAAAATTACCACGTTTACGTTCACACAGTTCCATCACTGCACCAACATACTCACTAGGTACCATAATTTCAGCTTTAACAAAAGGTTCTAAAACTTTATCCACTTCAGTTGCGTCAGGCATCTCGGATGGATTATCAATACGTAGTTTCTCACCGTCTGTTTTCTCGACTTCATAAATAACTGAAGGAGCCGTCATAATTAAATCTAAATTAAACTCGCGTTCTAAACGTTCTTGAATAACATCCATATGTAATAGTCCTAAAAATCCTGTACGGAAACCAAACCCTAGTGCTTGAGATGTCTCTGCTTCAAACTGTAAGGATGCATCGTTCAGTTGGAGACGCTCTAATGCCTCACGCAGATCATTATAATCCGAAGAGTCTACTGGATATAAACCAGCAAAGACCATTGGATTTAATTGACGGTAACCTTCTAATGGTTCTGATGTTGGATTCTTGGCATGAGTGATCGTATCACCAACACGCGTGTTTTGGATATTTTTAATTCCTGCAGTAATATAACCAACATCACCAACCATCAAATGTTCACGTGGCATTGCTTCAGGTGAGAATACTCCTACTTCCAACACTTCATATTTTGAACCATTACTCATCATCATAATCTCGTCCCCAGGTTTAACCATCCCGTCCATAATACGGACATTCAGGACAACCCCACGGTAATTATCGTAAGCCGAGTCAAAAATTAATGCTTGCAGTGGATTTTCGATATCACCAGTTGGTGCTGGCACTTTCTCTACAATTTGTTCTAAAATTTCATCAATCCCGATGCCTGCTTTAGCTGATGCATGAACTGCTTCAGATGCATCTAAACCAATAATATCCTCAATTTCTTGTTGGACACGGTGCGGGTCTGCTGCCGGTAAGTCAATTTTATTAATCACCGGTAAAATTTCTAAGTCATTATCGAGTGCTAAATAAACATTCGCTAACGTCTGTGCTTCGATACCTTGAGCGGCATCTACGACTAAAATAGCCCCTTCACACGCTGCTAACGAACGAGAAACTTCATAAGTAAAGTCGACATGTCCTGGTGTATCAATTAGATGAAGAATATATGTTTCGCCATCTTTGGCTTTGTATTCTACTTCTACAGCATTTAATTTAATTGTAATTCCACGCTCACGTTCAAGATCCATAGAATCTAATAACTGATTTTTCATAACACGGTCTTCTACAGTGTTAGTACTTTGTAACATACGGTCAGCTAATGTCGATTTTCCATGGTCGATATGTGCAATAATTGAAAAATTGCGAATTTTATCTTGACGCGCACGCATTTGTTCTTTATTCAAATTCGTTCACTTCCTCAACTCTATCTAAAAATACTCACAGTTCATAATACCAAATAATGAGTCAAATTGAAAATATTACTGACAATTTTTCTAAGTATTTATCCTTGTACCCAAAAGCGACCTACATCACTGTAGGCCGCTGTTTCGTTATAATTTGCTTAATCTGTGCATCACTCTATCGCAATGTCATTTAGTCAAACATATCTTTCATTTTACCAAAAAAACCTTTATCTTGTTGTTCTTTGATGTCAGCTCCTGATTCTTTCGCTAACTCTTCAAACAATTCGCGCTCTCTTGTTGATAGTTTGTTTGGTGTAATAACTTTGACAGTAACATGTTGGTCACCAATTCGGTTTCCATTCACTGAAGGTGCGCCTTTGCCACGCATACGGAATGTGGTTCCAGTTTGCGCTCCTGCAGGTATTTTTAATTTTACTTTACCTGATACAGTTGGGACTAATACTTCATCACCTAAAGCTGCTTGGGCAAATGAAATTGGTAATTCATAGAAAATTTCTGTGCCTTCGCGGTCAAAGATATCACTTTCTTCAACTTCAAAAACAATGTATAAGTCACCATAAGGGCCGCCATTTGTTCCAGCTTCACCTTGTCCTGACAGACGCATTTGTTGATTATCTTCAACACCTGCTGGCACTTTTACTTTAACTGAATGAGGTTCTTCTGTAATTCCTGAACCATGACAAGTTGTACATTTTTCTTTGATTTCTTTACCAGTACCTTGACATACGTCACAGACTGTTTGAGTCATCACACGACCAAATGGTGTGTTTTGTTCTACGTTAACTGTTCCACGTCCTGAACATTTCGAACAAGTAACTGGTTCTGTACCTTCTTTAGCACCTGAACCATGACACGTTGCACATTCCGTTTTACGATTGTAACGGATTGTCGTCTCTTTACCAGCGATCGCTTCATCAAAAGTTACCTTAACACGGTACTGTAAATCAGCTCCACGTCTTGGTGCGTTAGGATTTCTAGAAGCTCCTCCACCGCCACCGAAGAACGTACTGAAAATATCTTCAAAGTCGCCAAAGCCACCGGTAGAATAACCGCCGCCACCGAATCCTCCGAAGCCGCCGCCAAAGCCGCCTCCTCCAAAGTTTGGATCGGTTGAAGCATGACCATATTGGTCATAAGCTGCACGTTTTTGTTGGTCACTCAACACTTCATACGCTTCAGTAACTTCTTTAAATTTCTCTTCTGCCCCTTCTTCCTGATTAATATCTGGATGATATTGTTTAGACAGTTTACGATATGCTTTTTTTAATTCAGCTTCTGAGGCATCTTTTGATACGCCGAGGACGTCATAATAATCGCGTTTACCAGCCATCAAACTCCTCCTTCTTTTAAATTAAACATTTAAATAATGTAGTATCTACTATAATATCACTGATTTTCAAACAATAGTAATATATAGCTTAAATTTATTTCTCTCTTATCAAACAAAGCCAAGGGAATACCCCTCGGCTATGTTTTACTCAAAGGCGTTTGATTATTCTTCTTCGTCTACTTCTTCAAAGTCAGCGTCAACGACACCATCATTATCTTCAGACTCAGCTCCACCTTGAGCTTCGGCTTCTTGTGCTGCTTGTTCATATAATTTAACCGTTAAGTTTTGAACGATTTCATTTAAAGCATCACGTTTTTCTTTCATTTGCTCAGTATCATTTGCTTCAACAGCTGCTTGTAATTCATCACGAGCATCTTGAGCTTGTTTAACTTCTTCTTCTGATACCTTACCTTCTAAATCTTTCAGAGTTTTATCTGTAGTGAAGATTAATTGATCTACTTCGTTACGTAAGTCAGCTTCCTCACGACGTTTTTTGTCTTCCTCTGCGTTCGCTTCAGCGTCTTTAACCATACGTTCGATTTCTTCATCTGATAAACCTGAAGATGATTTGATTGTAATTGATTGTTCTTTATCTGTACCTAAATCTTTAGCAGAAACGTTTACGATACCGTTTTTATCGATGTCGAAAGTTACTTCGATTTGTGGCACACCACGTGGTGCCGCTGGAATGTCAGTTAATTGGAAACGACCTAAAGTCTTGTTGTCCGCTGCCATTTCACGTTCACCTTGTAATACGTGAACATCTACTGCTGGTTGGTTATCCGCTGCTGTAGAGAACACTTGTGATTTAGATGTAGGAATTGTTGTATTACGGTCAATTAATTTCGTAAATACGCCACCCATTGTTTCGATACCTAATGATAATGGTGTAACGTCTAATAATACGATATCTTTAACGTCACCAGAGATAACTCCACCTTGGATAGCTGCACCCATTGCTACAACTTCGTCTGGGTTAACTGATTTGTTTGGTTCTTTACCAGTTTCACGGCGAACTGCTTCAACTACTGCAGGAATACGCGTAGATCCACCTACTAAGATTACTTGGTCTAAGTCTGATGTTGAAAGACCAGCATCTTTAATTGCTTGACGTACTGGTACTTTAGTACGTTCTACTAAATCGTCCGTTAATTCATCAAATTTAGCACGCGATAGTGAAGTTTCCAAATGTAATGGTCCAGCTTCGCCTGCAGTGATGAATGGTAAGCTGATTTGTGTTTGGCTAACACCTGATAAATCTTTCTTCGCTTTTTCAGCTGCATCTTTCAGACGTTGCATTGCCATTTTATCTTTCGATAAATCAATACCATTTTCTTTTTTGAATTCTGCTACTAAGAAGTCGATGATTTTGTTATCAAAGTCATCTCCACCTAATTCGTTGTCACCTGCTGTTGCTAATACATCAAAGACACCATCTCCTAATTCAAGGATTGAAACGTCAAATGTACCACCACCAAGGTCAAATACTAGAATTTTTTCGTCTGTATCGATTTTATCTAAACCGTATGCTAAAGCTGCTGCAGTTGGTTCGTTAACAATACGTTCAACCTCTAAACCAGCAATTTTACCAGCATCAG
This sequence comes from Aerococcaceae bacterium DSM 111022, assembly GCA_015863195.1. Classification (GTDB taxonomy): domain Bacteria; phylum Bacillota; class Bacilli; order Lactobacillales; family Aerococcaceae; genus DSM-111022. The sequence goes on from JACBXO010000002.1 coordinate 133,332, forward strand.
TTGTTGCTTGACGTTGTGAGTCATTGAAGTACGCAGGAACTGTAATAACTGCTTTAGAAACTGTTTCTCCTAAATATTCTTCTGCATAAGATTTTAAGTACTGTAAAATCATAGCTGAAATTTCTTGTGGCGTGTAATCTTTATCGCCCATTGTTTCTTTATGGTTAGTACCCATATGACGTTTAATTGATGCGATTGTGTCTGGATTTGTTACTGCTTGACGTTTAGCAACTTCACCAACTTGTATTTCTCCATTTTTTGAAGCTACAACTGAAGGTGTTGTACGATTTCCTTCTGGGTTTGGAATAATTTTAGCTTCGCCACCCTCAAGAACAGCAACAGCTGAATTCGTAGTACCTAAGTCAATACCAATAATTTTACTCATATTTGAATTCTCCTTTTTCTAATTAAATTTATATTACTCAGCAACAATTACCATTGCTGGACGAATTATTCGATCATTTAAAACATAACCTTTTTGAAGTACTTGAACAACCGATTGGCTTTCTTGTCCTTCTTGACCAGGAATCATGCTTACAGCTTGATGAAATTCTGGATCAAATGGTTCATTTAAAGGATCTATCGATTTAATATTTTCTTCTTCAAAAGCTCGGTTAAATTGGTTTAAAACCATTTCTACACCGGCATGTAAGCTTTTAGCATCTTCACTTGTTACTTCAGTATCTAAAGCTCTTTGTAAATTATCAAGTGGATCTAAAAGTGAAGTTGCAAGAGTTTGAGAACGATATTTACTTGCATCTTGACGCTCTTTCGTGTTACGACGTTGAATATTTTGGATTTCAGCAGTTAAACGTAACACTCGATCTTCTAACTCTTCTTTTTCTTTATTTAAATTTTCTAATTCTGTAGTTTCAGTAGAAATCTCTTCCGCTACATTTTCCTCATTTACTTCTTCAATTGTGATGTCCGCATCTTCAACATTATTCTGTTCATTTTCTGCCATTAGACACCCTCCTTCATATATTTAATCGGCTAACTTTTCAATCGCTTTATCTAACAATAAGATAATGTCTGAATAACCCATTGTGATTGGTCCAATCACACCTAGTGTAATACGTTGATTATCATAATGATAAGTCCCGGTCAGTAAATTAATACTATCTAACACGTTTGGTGATAGATCATATCCAAAAAGAACATCAACACCATCCTGAGTTTGTTCAATCACTTGATAAGTTTGACTAGTTCCATCAATTAAAGTCATTAAAGAACCAATCGCTTCAGGCGTCATCGAGTGATCGATTAACTGATATAAATGCTCTTTGCCACTTACAAAGTAATCATGTCCCATCAATTGCATTCTAGCCTTATCAATTAAAGGCGAGAAATCATATTGATAACCAACATGACGTTGTAAAATAAGAGGCATGGTTAACTTCAGTCTTTGATATGCTTCATTCAAAGTTAGGCCTGATAATTCACGATTAATTAGCTCATTAACCACTGCTAAAGTGTCTCGGTCGATTGGAGTGTTGATTTCAAATAATTGATTACCCACATCACCATTTTGAGTAATTAATATACCCATATAACGGTTTGAATCCACTTTAACTAAACTAAAACGTTCAAAATATTGTTCCTCTTCATTCTGACCTAATACAAAAGTAGTATAGCCAGTAATAGAGGACATTAATTCAGAAACAAGATGTGCCTTTTGGATCGGTTTATCTGTCTTTTCATTAACAATTGTTTCAAAAGTATCTAACTCGATATCAAGATTCTGTGAATCATGCTCTCCTTGAATCAATTGCTGAATATAATGACGATATCCCTTCAACGAAGGGGCACGACCACTCGAAGTATGTAACTTCTTTAAAAAGCCAGCTTTTTCTAATGCAACCATATCATTTCGAATGGTAGCTGAACTAACATTTAAATCGCTATTTTGAAGCAAACTCTTAGAACCAACTGGTTCATCTGTTTTATTAAATTGTTGAATGATTAGCGCCAATACCTTTTCTTGTCTGGACGTTAACATTTTGTTCACCTCACTAATTAGCACTTCTTATAACTGAGTGCTAACTATGATAATAGTATACATCCTATACTATTTATTGTCAATAGATTTGTGGGATAAAAAACAAAATAATTAGCACTCTTGTTATTCAAGTGCTAATTAATGGGATTAATTTTAATCAGTTGCCTAAATACCGGGAAATTCATTTGTTTGAAGGTAAATCATTCGATTTTAATTTATATGCATTAAAAAAAGACCTCAAACGAGGTCTTATAAACATACTATTTAACTGCTTCTTTTAATTGTTTACCAGCTTTGAATCCTGGAACTTTTGTAGCAGCGATTTGGATTTCTTCACCAGTTTGTGGGTTACGTCCTTTACGCGCAGCACGGTCACGTACTTCAAAAGTACCAAAACCAATTACTTGAACGCGTTCGCCTTCAGCAAGTGTTTCTTGAATAGTTTCGAATAATGCTTCAACTGTAGCTGTAACATCTTTCTTAGTTAAGTTTGTTTTTTCAGCTACTTTTTCTACTAAATCTGCTTTATTTGCCATTAGTAAATTCCTCCTTGTGAACTTCTAAAAATTTTGAATATACTTTCTCAATACCAAGTAATTCACTTATAAGAATAGCATAAGAAAGTTATTAAAACAACGTTTATCCCTTATTTAGACGATTTTTTAACTTCTTTCTCGGATTATTAAATGAATTGGCGTTCCGTCAAAATAAAATGATTCTCTGAGTTGGTTCTCAATAAAACGTTCATAACTAAAATGCATTAGTTCAGTATCATTAACAAACACAACAAAAGTTGGTGGTCCTACTGCAACCTGTGTCATATAATAAATTTTTAGACGACGTCCCTTATCAGATGGCGTAGGATTCATTGCAATTGCATCCATTAATACATCATTCAGTACTGATGATTGAATACGACGGTGGCGATTATCATAAATTTCTTCAATGAGTGCAGGCAACTTTTCTAGACGTTGACCAGTTTTAGCACTTACGGCTATGATAGGCGCATATGCTAAATATTTAAATTCAGTACGAACATCTTCGATAAATTTATCATATGTATGATTGTCTTTTTCAATTGCATCCCATTTATTAATTAAAATGATAATTCCTTTACCTGCTTCATGAGCATAACCAGCAACGTGTTTATCTTGTTCTCTAATACCTGTTTCGGCATCCAACACCACACAAACTACATCACTACGATCTATTGCAGATAATGATCTTAGTACACTATATTTTTCTGTATTTTCGTAGATTTTCCCACGTTTACGAATCCCAGCGGTATCAATCATCGTGAACTCACGGCCTGCTTCATTAACAAATAAAGTATCGACTGCTTCTCGAGTAGTTCCTTCCACATTAGATACAATAACTCGTTTTTCATCTAATAGCGCATTCACTAAACTTGATTTCCCAACATTTGGTCTACCTATAAAACTAAAGTTAATCATATCATCGTCTTCATTTTCTTCCATATCACTTGGAAAATGAGAAATAATTTCGTCTAGTAAATCACCAATTCCTGTTCCATGGGAACCACTAATACCAATTGGTTCTCCAATTCCCAATGAATAAAAGTCATAAATTTGTTGTCGTTGTTCAGGATTATCTGTTTTGTTTACTCCTAATATAACTGGTTTGTTGGAACGGTGAAGCATTTGTGCAATTGCCTCATCTTCATTTGTTAACCCTTCTCTTACATTTACAATCATAACGATAATATCTGCTTCATCTATTGCAATTTCTGCCTGATAACGAATTTGTTTCATCATTGGCTCATTAGTCATTTCGATACCACCAGTATCAATTAAACGGTAATCTTTTCCAAGCCATTTACCTTTAGCATATATACGATCTCTCGTGACACCAGGAAAATCTTCAACAATAGAAATTCTCTCTCCAACTAATCGGTTAAAGATTGTAGATTTACCAACATTCGGTCTTCCTACTAAAGCTACAACGGGTATATTTTTACTCATAATATCCCTCCTCTTATATCTTAAATTGTCATTCTTAAATAAAAATAGAGACTGACCAAAGTCAGCCTCCAAGAAAAATCAAAATGATTAGTTATCTTCAGGTAAGTCTAAGTCAGCTAATTGACTTCCTAACATATCAGCAAATGTGAATGAAGTATCTACATCATCATCATTTGAACGCGCTTTGTTATTATTTCTTGGCGCATTGTTATTATCACGGCGGTTAGAACGTTGACGACGAGGACGATTGTTTGAACGCTCGTTATTGTCACCTTCTTGAGACTCAGCGCGAGCTGGTGCTTCTTCTAAAGCCTTAATAGATAATGATAAACGGTTTTCATCTGAATCTACACTTAAAACTTTAACTTGAATTTCTTGTCCTTCTTCAAGTTTGTCTTGTGGTGTAGCAATATGCTCGTGAGCAATTTGTGAAATGTGTACTAAACCTTCAACGCCTGGGAACACTTCAACGAATGCACCAAAGTTTACTAAACGTTTAACAGTACCTGTTAAAACAGCTCCTTGAGGGGCTTTTTCTTCAATATTTTCCCATGGTCCTTCTAATGTGTCTTTAATAGATAATGATACACGTCCAGCTTCTGGGTCAACTGATAATACTCTAACTTTAACAGTTTCACCTGGTGTTAAGAAATCACTTGGTTTCTCAACATGTTCGTGAGCGATACGGCTAATATGAACTAACCCATCAACTCCACCTAAATCAATAAATGCACCAAAGTTAACTAGGCGAGCTACAGTACCTTCAACAATTGCACCTTCTTCAAGGTTTTCCATTGCTTCAGCACGTTTAGCTTCACGTTCTTCACGTGCAATCTCTTTATGAGATAAGATTAAACGGTTTTCATTTGGATCAATTTCAATAATTTTGAATTCTAATGTTTCACCAACATATGGTGTGAAGTCTTCAACGAAGAAGTCTTCGATCATTGATGCAGGTACGAAACCACGTACACCAGCGTCAACAACTAAACCACCTTTAACTTTGTTTTTAACAGGTGCTTCAATAGTTTCATTGTTATCGAATTTTTCTTGTAATTCTACCCATACTTTTTTCGCGTCTACGCGTTTTTTAGATAATAAGTAGTTACCATTTTCTTTGTCTTTAATTGGTTTTACAACCACTAATTCAACCTCGTCACCGATATTAACGATTTCTGTCATATCTTCAACAGGTGTTGCTGATAATTCGTTACGTGGAACAACTCCTTCTAAGCCGCCACTTTCTTGAATAGAAACACGAACTTGATTATCATCAAATGCTAATACGTCACCAATGACTGTATCACCAATTTTGATTTCTTTGACGCTATCTAAAGCATCCTCCATTGTTTCCATTGTTACTTCATTTTGATTTTCTTCTACAAACTCTGACATGTACCAGTTCCTCCTAAGCGTTACCTCTATATATATCATTTACCACGATTTTGTGTGGTAAACTTCATATATCTCATTGTAACAAAGTTTTAAACGCAAGTCTAGCGTTATTCTTCTATTTCTAATGCTTTATATAGCCTAAAACATTTTCGACCATTTCATCAACTGTCATATTCGTACTATCTATAACAATTGCATCTTCGGCTTGTTTCAAAGGACTTATTTCACGATTTGAATCATATTTATCACGTTTGATTATTAATTCTGTTAACTCTTCTAATGTTTGATCCAGGCGACCTGCCGCTTTATTTTCTTCAAAGCGTCTTTTGGCACGAACTCTAGCATCCGCAGTAAAGAAAAATTTATATTCTGCATTTGGTAATACAACAGTACCAATATCACGGCCATCCATTGCTACAGAATTTGTTGACGCGATTTCACGCTGTAGTTCAACTAATAATTCACGCACTGCTTTAAGTGCAGATACGGCAGATACATTACTTGTTACCTTGGTTGAACGAATTTTTTCAGACACATCTTTATCATTTAGATAAATATGTTGTTTATTTTCTACCCATTTAAATTGAATTTTAATATTACTCAGTATTTTTTCAATTTCTTCATTATTTTCGATGTTCACATTCTCTTCTAAAACAGCAACCGTCACAGCGCGATACATCGCACCAGTATCGATATATGTAATACCCAAGCGTTTAGCGATAATTTGAGCTACTGTACTCTTTCCAGACGATGAAGGTCCATCAATAGCAATTTGATAAGTCATTTTATTCCCTCTCTTAACATAATAAAACGTCTTATACCTAAGCATAAGACGTTAATTAAAATATTTTATGGTACAACTACTACGTCACCAGGATGAATAGGTGTCCCTTCACTAGCTCCATTAGCAGCTAATAAATCATATACATTAATACCATGAATTCTAGCAATTCCATACCAAGTTTCTCCTGCACTTACAGTATGCGTCGTGCTAGTTGAAGGTGCTGGCTCAGGTTCTGGTGTTGGTGTCGGCTCTACTACGGGTTCTGAAACCGGTGTAGTTTCTTGAACAACTGAGGATGTTTCAATCTCTTGCGATCCAATAGATTCATCTCCACTTGCTACATTAATATTACCTTGTGATTGAGAAGCAGATGAAGCTTCTGAAGACGCTGAACTTTCTGATGAGCTCTCGCTTTCAGAGCTAATTGAACTTCTTGAAATCATCACTTGTTCTTTTGTTCGAGCTGGTATTTCTTCGTTATTGCGTTGTGATTCGACAATCAACAATACAACAAATGGAATAATTAACAACACTACAAATGCTCCTAATAAAACCTTTGAGAGAGTACTCGCCTCTTGTTTAGGTTGATTTCTAGAAGTTCTTGAGTATTGACGATTTCTTAAGTTCTCATCAGATCCAAAGCGCTTGTGCCAAGGCTTTTTATCTGTATTATCTTCTGAAGTAATTTCCTCATCAACATTTTTCTCTTCATTTATTTCATCAATTGGTTTATTGTCATTATTTAGATCTTCAAATTCGTCTGTTTGAAAATCATCTTCACGTTCTTTTGGCATATTATACCCTCCTACGTTAGTCAGTCCTTATACTGAGTAATAAGGCTTATATATATTAACTATACTCTATTCTTGGTGATTTATAAAGTCAAATCAATCAAAAACATCATATTGATAATAATTTGTAATACTCGATAGATATTTTAACATATTTTTTTAGCTTATTCGAGTAATATTTGCATATAAGTGGATAATTTTACCGTTTTTATGATACTTTTAGCGCGTTTGACGTCTTAAAGGACGATATGATTCAAATAATGTACTACGTTTAGCCATTAGAGGCGCAACATATTCTAATACTACAAATTGACCAATTGAAACAATGATTCCTTTAATAATATTAAAAGGTACTACAATACTTAACACATAGGCTAAATAATTATCAATCGGGAAATTCATAACATTAACGTAAATTGGTAATGCGATATAATAATTAATGAACGATAATACGATCGTTAATGATAACGTAGATGCAATTCCCATTAATACATAGCGAACCCATTTATTCATTGAAGGTAATTTCTTTAAAATAAAGTGTGTTGGCAAGAATAAGGCTAATGTTCCAAAGAAACTCATTATTGGTCCTATAGGTATTCCACCTTGTCCTCCGCTTAAAATGTAATTTAATATATCACGGATCAATGAAACTAACATTAAACCAAGGGGCCCACTAGATAATAGTCCAATCAAACCTGTTAAATCACTCAAATCAACTTTCAAGAATGGTGCAGCTGGTAATATCGGAAAATCAAACATTCGCAATATAATACCAAAAGCCGCCAAAATACCTAAGAATACAATCTCTCTCGTCTCTAATTTTCTCATCTTTCTCTCTCCTTCAACGTCAAAGGATGAAAAGTAAAAAAAGCTACCCCTAAAATGAATTCAGGGATAGCTAAACGGTACACAAAAATACCATACTCTTCTTTATACCAGACTTTACTGTCGGTACTGGAATTACACCAGTTCAACCTAACAAAAGTTAGGGTCGTGGACTTTACCACCGGTCGGGAATTACACCCTGCCCTGAAGACGTTATATATTTTATTTGACTTTAGTATATCAAGTTATAAAAATAATGCAAGAGTTTCATTCATAAAGTTATTTAATGCTTATCATAACTTTTGCTTATTTAAGATGAAATAAGTGTTTTCACAGGCGGTATCTTTGCAGTTTTTTATTTGTTAGTTGCGAATTTTTTTAATTTGTCCACTTCGAAAGCTGTTAGCTCACGATATTCACCAGGTTGTAGTTTACCTAAGTCTAAAAACCCAAAGCGTTCTCGTTTTAATTTTGAAACGGGACAATTAATTGCTTCAAACATCTTTTTAACTTGATGGTTCCAACCTTCACGGATAGTTAATTCAACAATCGAAGTACGATTTTCCTTGTTAACAGATTTTACGTTAACTTGAGCAGGGGCTGTCTTTTTCCCATCAATTACAATACCACGCCTTAATAAATTAATCCCTTTTTCTGTAGGAATATCAGATACTTTTGCAATATAAGTTTTAGGAACTTGATAAGACGGGTGCATAAGAATATTAGCAAAATCACCATCGTTTGTTAATAACAACAATCCAGTTGTGTCAAAATCCAAACGTCCAATTGGATAAATTCGTTCTTCAACTTCTTCAATTAAATCAACAACCACAGGTCGATCTTTATCATCTGAAACGGCACTAATCGTACTTTTTGGTTTATATAATAAGAAGTAGCGTGGTTCTTCACGGTAAATTGGTACATTATCAACTTCAATAAGATCATTGTTAGATACTTTTGTACCTAATTCGCGGATCGTTTCACCGTTAACTTTAACTCGACCAGCTTGAATAATTTCTTCACATTTGCGTCGGCTTGCAATTCCTGCATGAGCCATTACTTTTTGTAATCTTTCCATAATAATCTCCTTTCGTTATTAATTATTAATCATAAATTTCTTCATTATTTTCTTCTTCCTCAACATTTATAATCCATTGTTTGTCTTTAAATGTTTTCTCTGAAGATAATTCAACATTCAAGGCAATCGATTCAATAGGAGGGAGTTCTTTTAAACTGTTTAATCCAAAATAATCTAAAAAATAATTCGTTACACCATATAAAAAAGGTCTACCTGGTGCTTCAACTCTTCCTAATTCGCGCACTAAATGACGACTAATTAGTCGTTGTATCATATTCGCTGAACTAACTCCTCGAATTTCATCAACACCAACTCGTGTGATAGGTTGACGGTAAGCGATAATTGCCAATGTTTCAATCGCAGCTCGTGATAAAGGTTGATGAACTGAATTTTGAGCAAAAGTTTCAACATCGTCATGTATAGTTGGTTTGGTGACTAAACGATAACGATTATTTGTCATTATTAATTCAACTGGAGAGTCTGCATCATCACGTAATGATAAAGTTAAATCATTTAAAACTTCACGTATGTCTTTTTCAACTACAGATAAAGCTTCGGATAATTCTTTAATCGAAACGCCTTGGTCTCCTGATACAAATAGAATCCCCTGAATGCGTGTCATTAACTTCATATCACTATCTCCCCGTCTTTGTCATATAAATTTCACCCACACGGGCTTCTTGTTTAAAAACTATAATATCTTTTCGAACAAGTTCTAACATTGCTAAAAATGTTGAAATAATTTCTGGTCTACTTCCGGATACTAAAGTGTCGGAAAAAGTTACGTGTTCACTTTTAGATAAGCATTCCATCAAATAATCAATTTGTTCACCAACAGTGACTGTGTCGGTGTGGATTTCTTGAGGTGCTGGATTTCTTTTTTGAAATTTTTCCAGCGCATCATTCATTGCATCCACTAATTGATCCAATGTAATTTCTCCTTCATCAAGCGGAACAAATTGTGTTAAATGAGATAAATCTTCTGTAGGTCTTGTATAAACTTTTTGTCGTTTTTCTGATAATTCTTCCAATTCTGTTGAAACAGACTGAAACTGTTGATACAACAGTAATTGCTGAACTAGTTGCGCTCGTGGATCTTCATCATCATAATCATCATCGAAATCTTCTAAAGGTTCAATAGGCAGTAATAGTTTTGATTTAATTTCAAGTAAACTCGCTGCCATAACTAAATAATCACCGATGACATCCAATTGGTAATGTTCCATCTGCTTAATATACTTTAAATATTGTTCAGTAATTTGAGTCATAGGAATATCATTTATATCTATATCTTGCTCTTTGATTAAGTGTAATAACAAATCAAAAGGGCCTTGAAAGGCCTCTAAATCAAGTGTTAAAGTCGCTTCAGCCATTCAAGCCCTCCTATTTAATTATTCTCTAAATATTTTGCTGACCAATTAGCAATCAAATCCATCGTGGAAACTCCTGCGATAATGGTACTATTTGGGAACATTCCTTTTAATTCACAAAACATGTCATAGCCCCGTCCTTCTTCTCTAAAAGACGGCATGACTCCAACACGATGTATCATAATAGAGTCCGGAATTGATGATTCGTCAGTTTTGAATATTTTTTCAATCACTACGATTCCAATATTATTATTGTCAACTTCTTCTTTATAGAGTAAAATATCCATATTTTCATTGTCTCTAATGTTGTCTAAATAAGACTTTTGCTCTTCATTATTAGGACTGCTTTCTGTATAAGTATACGATAATAATCCTAAGACAACTTTTTCGTTCTTTGTTTTACTATGCGTTAACATCGGACGCTCCTCTCTGAAGTTAATCCTTTTAAATAATATCATGGAAACTAAAAAGTTACAATGTATCAAAAATTATATATTAAATTCTTGAATAATTCCTCGTAATAGTTGTTTAAATCTTGGCTTAGCTTGAGCCGAGACTTCCACAACTTCTTCATGGTTGAGCTCAGCTTGCATTCCAGCAGCATAGTTTGTAATACATGAAATACCTGTAACATTCATTCCACCGTGATTAGCAACTAATACTTCAGGTACTGTAGACATACCTACTGCGTCTCCACCAATTAATCTAACCATACGAATCTCTGCTGGTGTCTCGTAAGATGGTCCTGTAAACCAAGTGTAAACACCTTCTTTTACAGGTATATCATTTTCTTTAGCTACTTTACGTACAATATCTTGGTTTTTCATTGTGTATAAATTAGAAGCATCTGTAAAACGAGCCCCATGCTCTTCAATATTATGACCGATTAATGGATTATTACCTGCTAAGTTAATATGGTCTGTAATAATCATTAAATCACCCGGTGTAAATGTCTCATTAACACCACCAGCAGCATTAGTCACTATTAACTCTTTAATTCCTAATTCAATAAAGACACGAACAGGATAAGTGACTGTTGCCAAATCATAACCTTCATAGTAATGGAAGCGCCCTTGTAACGCTAATACTTTTTTATTTTCAAGTGTACCATATACTAATTGTCCTGCATGACCTTTAACTGTTGACTCAGGGAAATTAGGAATATCTTTATAAGGAATAATGATTTGATTAGCTAATTCATCCGCAAAATCTCCTAATCCAGATCCTAAAATAACAGCTACATCTACTTGTTCAATACCATTATGTCTTAAGTAATCAATTGTTTCTTTATACATGAAGTCACCTCTATTTTAATTGATTTAAAAAGCTAGTACCATATTCCGGCATAGTCGTTTCAAAATTTTCACAAATCGTTGCTGCAATATCAGCAAAATATGTTGCATCTAGTTCTTTAGGCTCATTGAGTGTATTACCATAAATTAATAACGGTACAAATTCACGAGTATGGTCGGTACCAGGATAAGTTGGGTCGTTCCCATGGTCAGCTGTGATAATTAATAAATCATCATCATTTAATTTAGCTTTGATTTCTGGAAGACGTTCGTCGAAGTCTTTTAAAGCCTGACTATATCCTTCGGGATTACGGCGGTGACCGTACACTGCATCAAAATCAACTAAATTTGTAAATGAAAGCCCTGTAAACTCTTGGTCCATTACTTCCAATAGTTTATCGACACCATCCATATTACTCTTTGTACGAACTCCTTGTGTAATACCTTGTTCATTAAAGATATCAGCAATTTTTCCAACTGAGATAACTTCTTTGCCTGCATTTTTTAAATGATCTAAAGCTGTTTCATCAAATGGACTTAACGCATAATCATGACGATTACTTGTACGTTGGAAGTTACCAGGTTCACCAATATAAGGTCGAGCAATTATACGTCCAATCATATATGGATCTTCTAATGTAATTTCACGGGCATATTCACAAATTTTATATAGTTCATCAAGCGGAACAATCTCTTCGTGAGCGGCAATTTGTAATACAGAATCGGCAGAAGTATAAATAATTAAATCTCCTGTTTTCATTTGGTGTTCACCAAATTCATCGATAATTTCTGTACCAGAAGCTGGTTTATTTGCAACTACCGAACGACCACTGAACGTTTCAATTTTTTCGATTAATTCAGCAGGAAATCCTTCCGGGAAAACTCTAAATGGCGTCTTAATTTGTAACCCCATCAACTCCCAATGACCAGTCATTGTATCTTTACCTGCTGATTGCTCTTCTAATTTCGTCCAATAAGCTGTTGGATTTTCTTGGGCTTCTAAACCTTTTAATGGTTCAATATTTGCTAAACCCATTTTTTCCATTTCGGGAACTTCTAATCCCGCCACTTCTGCAATGTGACCTAATGTATGTGCTCCGACATCATTGAAATCCTTAGCATCTGGTGCTTCTCCAATTCCTACTGAGTCTAAAACAATTAAATGAATTCTATTAAATACCATAAATATTCCTTTCTATGCTCTTGGATGAGCTTTACGATAAACTTCTTGTAAACGATATTTTGATATATGCGTGTATATTTGTGTCGTTGAAATATCCGAATGCCCTAATAATTCTTGAACCATTCGTAAATCTGCCCCATTTTCTAATAAATGCGTTGCAAATGAATGACGTAAAGTATGTGGGGTTACATTTACCGAAATATTTGCCAAATTAACGTATTTTTTTAAATTTTTCCAAATTCCTTGACGTGTAAATGCACCGCCTCTTTGGGTAAGAAAAACAGCATTCGTTGGCTTTTTACTTTTTGCACTAAATTGAAATCGAACTTCTTCTAGATAGCGCTCTAGCCAATGTGTTGCTTCTTCACCAAGCGGTATAATCCGTTCTTTATTACCTTTACCGATGGTTTGGATGAAACCAAGAGATAAATGTAATTCATCCAACTTTAAAGATGTTAATTCACTCACTCGGAGTCCAGTAGCGTACATCAGTTCAAAAATAGCACGATCGCGTAAACCATGATTAGTATTAATATCAACGGCTCCAATAATCGCATCTACTTGCTCTACAGACAAGGTATCAGGTAAATGTTTTTGTTTTTTGGGACTATCTATCAAAGTCATGGGACTTTGATCAAGAATACCTTCACGTAATAAATGATTAAAAAACTGACGCAATGAAGACAACATTCTGTTAGTTGTGCTTGAGGCATAACCTTTTTCTCTTAAGTGGGCAAGAAATAACTGAATATGTTGTTGATTAACATTTTGAATGTTTTCAATTTTCTCAGAATTTAAAAAATCATTAAATTTGATCAAATCTAAGCGGTAATTTTTAAGTGTATTTTCACTACGCCCTTGATCAATTTGCATATATCTTAAAAAATTATCGACGAGTTCGATCATTCATTTTCAAAACCTTTTATTAACTCGATTCCTTCACCTTTAGTTTGTTTTATGTAGCCTAATTTCATTAAATTACCAACTGCTCGTTTAAATTGACCTTTGCTAATACCTAATTGGTCTTTAATCGCTTGTGGATTTGATTTGTCATGTAAAGGTAATTTATGTGTTGGAACTTTCTCTAATAATGTCAAAATCATTTTTGCATCATCTTCAATTGCTTCATGAGCACGTGGCTTTAAAGATGCATTTAAACGGCCGTCTGTGTGTACTTTTATCACTCGTCCTTGAATTACTTGTCCCAAACGAACTTGTCCATCATACTCACTCTCATGAATAAATACATCAAAGTCTTCAGGCGTTGTTGCTTGTAGTCCTTCATCTAAATGACGGTAAATAATACATTCTATATCTTGATTTAATAACCGCGGTGATGCTTTACGCATCATTTGTTGACGTTGTTCAGTACGAACAAGTTTCCCCCATAAACGACCTTTATTATCTGTCTCTAACTTGATCATGACCTTATCGCCTTTATGTGGCCATAAGTCGCTATTTTCTGGTAAATCGTCGTAAGATATTGCGATGTCTTTATTATATAATCCAATATCAACGAAAACGCCCAAATCCGTTCTCTTTAATTGAACAATACCCCATCCATAATAATCCACTCTGGAATCAGGCAAATCAATCTGTAGGCGGTCGACATTGTCTTTATCTTGATAATATATACCTTCAACCATTTGCCCAACATCAAATTCATCATCTAATGTTTCCTTGGCTAAAGCGAGCGTTTGCCCATCGACTTGAGCAAAATAATTATCATCATTTTCATTGATGATTTTTGCTTCTATAATTTCACCTTGTAACACTTTATCCCCTTCTTTCTTCATAAACTTTCTCTTCTATTTTCTCATATTTACTAACAGAAATACACTAAGAGCTAACATTTTCATTGATATCTCATTTAGATTGCTAGCAAATTTAATATATCAAGTAGCTAACTATAATTTTCATCATAATTCAATGAGTACTTAGCTTTTAATGTACATTAATTTTTAATCTGTCTCTATATTCTTCATTAAATAAAAACGTCAATTGACAAAATGAATTGAATAACAACATTAATCTCTATTCTCGTTACTTACAGCAATATATGCTAAAAAGAAAAATACCGCCTTAAAAAGACGGTATTGTTTAAAATTAATAATTAAATTAATTAGATGGCAACAGTTGCACCGTTATAAACGACACCACGACGTGCATCAACAGTTACTAATTGATTGTCTTCAATTGCATCGAAAGCACCTTCAGCTGCAACAATTACAGGAACTCCTAATTCAACACCTACGATGGCTGCGTGAGAAGTGATTCCACCTTGTTCAACAATTAAAGCACCTGCTTTTTCAATTGCTGGCATATATTCTTTGTCAGAACTACGTAAAACTAAAACTGATCCAGGCAATGTACGGTTATTAGCATCTTCAGCATTCTCGGCTAAAACTGCTTTACCGATGAAGTTTCCGCTACCAACGCCTTCACCTTTTAATAATTTAGTTCCAATTTGTTGAACTTTCATTAAGTTTGTTGTTCCTGTTTCATGAACTGGAACACCAGCAGTGATGATAATTAAGTCACCTTCGTGAGCAAACCCTTCAGTGATTGCTAATTCAGTTGCTAAGTCTAACATCTCATCTGTTGTATCTGGTGTTTCAATAACGAAAGCTTGAACACCCCATGTTAATGCTAATTGACGGTTAACACTTTCAGAGAATGTAGCTGCGATGATGTTTGCTTTTGGACGATATTTAGAAATCATTTGAGCAGTGTGACCTGAAGAAGTCGCAGCAACAATTGTTTCGATTCCTAAGTTACGAGCTGTATGTCCTACTGCTTGACCAATTGCTTCAGTTAAGTCACCTTTATCGTATGATTTTAATGCAACTTTGTCTTGACCGATTAATGCTTCTTCTGTACGAACAGCAATTGATGCCATTGTTTGAACAGCTTCTAATGGATAGTCACCAGCCGCAGTTTCACCTGATAACATTACTGCATCTGTTCCGTCAAAAATTGCATTAGCCACGTCCCCTGCTTCTGCACGTGTTGGACGTGGATTTGATTGCATAGAGTCTAACATTTGTGTTGCAGTAATAACTGGTTTACCAGCTTCATTACATTTACGGATAATTTCTTTTTGATAAATTGGAACATCAGCTGTTGGAATTTCAACACCTAAGTCACCACGTGCAACCATGATTCCATCAGATACTTCAAGAATATCATCGATGTTATCTACACCTTCTTGGTTTTCAATTTTAGAAATGATTTTAATATCTGAACGACCTTCATCTTCTAAAACTTCACGGATTGCTAAAACATCACTAGCGCGACGAACGAACGAAGCTGCAATGAAATCTACGCCTTCACGTGCACCAAAACGAATGTCTGACTCATCTTTTTCAGTAATAGCTGGTAAGTTTAATGAAACATTTGGTACGTTAACACCTTTACGAGATTTGATTACACCTGTGTTTAAAATTTCTGCTACAATTTCTTGGTTATCGTAGTCAATTTCAGTAATTAATAAATCAACTAAACCATCATCGATTAAGATATGGCCACCAACTTGAACGTCGTTGATTAATTCTGAGTATGATACTGAGAATTTTTCAGCGTCTCCTTCAACTTCATTCATAGCGATACGTACTTTATTACCTTTAGCTAATAAAGCATTGTTATCTTTGATTAAGTGAGTACGAATTTCAGGTCCTTTAGTATCTAAAAGCATAGCAACATTAGGGTTTGTATTTTCACGTGCTGCTTTTAAAGTATTAAAGCGTACTAATTGCTCTTCGTGATCTCCGTGAGAGAAGTTAAAACGTGCAACGTTCATCCCTGCAGTGATGATTGCTTCCATCATTTCTTGAGAATCTGTTGCTGGTCCTAATGTACAAACGATTTTAGTTTTTTTCATGTAAAGTTTGCTCCTTTTATCTTTGAGTTAATGTTTTATTTAATTGAATTAAGTCGGCACGAACGGTATGCTCTTTCGATTGTAATGCTTGAACAATATCAAATGTTGCTAATTGTTCATTGCGAATGCCTAAGTAAATCCCTTCTTTGCCATCTAATAGCATGTCGACAGCGCGCGCTCCCATCAGTGTTGCAAAAACACGGTCACGGGCTGTTGGCGAACCTCCACGTTGAATATGTGAAAGTGCTATTCCTCGAACTTCTTGATGAGGGGCTAATTTCTTATAATCTTCAACAAAATCTTCGACACTTTCGACACCTTCAGCAAGAATGATAAGTGAATAATCTTTACCACTACGGCGTCCTTTTTCAACACTTTCGACAATATCTTCTAAATTATAATCTGACTCTGGTATTAAAATAGCATCTGCTCCAGAAGCTACACCAGCCCAGATAGCAATATCCCCTGCATGACGTCCCATAACTTCGACTACAAAAGTACGATTATGAGATGATGCAGTATCAGATATCTTATCAATCGCGTCTAAAGCTACACTAACTGCTGAGTCGAATCCTATCGTATATTCTGTAGCTGGAATATCATTATCAATCGTTCCAGGAATTCCAATTGCTGGGAATCCAAGTTTAGTCAATGATAATGCACCTTGGAATGACCCATCCCCACCAATTACGATTAATCCATCAATTTGTTGGCGTTCCATTTGCTTAATCGCAATTTTTTGAATCGCTTCTTCTTTAAACTCTGGATATCGTGCTGAATATAGGAATGTGCCTCCTAATTTAATATTCTTGGACACATCATTGACACCCAACATACGCATATTACCTTCAACAAGTCCTTTAAATCCATAATATACACCGTAAACTTCGATGCCATGATGGAGTGCTTGTTCAACAACCGCACGAATTGCGGCATTCATACCCGGGGCATCGCCACCACTGGTTAGTACTGCGATACGTTTCATCTATATAACTCACCTCTAATTGTAATTTGATACATAAGTATCCGCATACCACATTCATATTTTAGCATTTATAAGTTAGTAAGTCATACCTTTTTTTTCTTTTCTGCCATGAAAGCGATGCCATTTACTTAATCTTAACAAACATTTAATCGTTTACTTATAAACCACTTGTCCATTGTAAAAAATTTCCCTAACTTTTTGTTGTGTTTGACCTGAATAGCTAATATTGTACTTAGAATCGAGTTTAATGGTACGATAATTGTCATCAACAATGATGATGCCAGTTGGACCTGGTTTTTCATGTGACAATTCTTTTAATACTTCAATTTGTTTTTCAGCATCTGGAAACGAATTCACTTTGATAAAACAGTTCTGAGGAGGTTGTTGCTTATCGGTTCCTTTAAACTGATCTGGCCTGTCAATACGATTAGCTATTAATTGTTTTTGACCTCGTTTGTTAAGGGACGTTTTTCCTTTAACATAAATTAACTGATGTTGACTCAACAATGAGTGAACTTGTCTAAAAATGTTCGGGAAAACAACGAGTTCGATTGAATTAAATTCATCGCTTAAAGTGATAAAAGCCATGTCTTCCCCTTTTTTAGTTTGAATTAGTTTAATAGTTTGGATAAAACCTATTGTTTCAACATTTCGGTTTTCTGGAAGATTCAAGACATTTTCTAACAAAAGCATATTTTGATGATTTTCTATAATTGGTAAATAATCATCAATTGGATGACCTGATAGGCTAAATCCTAAATACTCACGTTCCATATCTATTCTTTCAATAAGAGAATAATCTTCGACTATTTCAATACGCGGCTCTAGTTCTTTAAAGAGGCTAATATTTGATCCACTATATTCAACGCTTTGCATTAAAGCATCAAGGTTATGAACTAATGTTGCTCGATTATAACCGAGACGGTCTAGAGCCCCGACATAAATCAAAGGTAATATTGAGTCCTTATTCAAAAATTTATCTGGTAATCTTTGTAAAAATTCTAAATAATCATGATATGGTCCCATTAATTGTCGGTCTTCAACAATGTGTGCCATCAATTCTTTACGCATACTTTTGATAGCAGAAAAACCAACTCGTAATTTATTACGGTCTATTGAAAAGCTAATCTGACTATCATTAATATCAACACCTTGAATAGTTCCTAAACGACGCTTGGCTTCATTAATCATGTTCGCCGTTGACGTGTTTTGCGAACTCCCATTATTAATTAAGCTTTGGTAAAACGCCAATGGATAATGTGTTTTTAAATAGGCTAATTGGAAAGCCAATGTGGAATAAGCTACAGCATGAGCACGGTTAAATCCATAATTACTGAAAGCATAAATATGGTCATACATTTGGTTCGCATCTTCTTCTTTGAATCCTTGCTTCAAAGCACCATCAATAAAGACGGCCCTTTGTGATTCCATTACATCGGCTTGTTTTTTACTCATCGCTCTGCGGAGTACGTCGGCTTGTCCGAAACTAAATTTCCCCATACGAACTAATATTTGCATAACTTGTTCTTGATAAACAATAATTCCGTAAGTATTTTTTAAGATCGGTTCAAGCTCTGGAACAATATATTCAATTGACTCTTGTCCATGCTTTCTTGCGATAAAATGATCAATTTGTTGCATCGGACCTGGCCTGTACAAAGCATTAACCGCAACGATATCTTCAAATGATTCTGGTTTTAAGCGTTTTAAGACCCGTTTAATTCCTGGAGATTCAAATTGGAATACCCCATTAGTTTCTGCTTGTTGGAATAATTGAAGTGTTTCAGGATCTTCTTTGTTTATACTTTCAATATCAATTTTTATATCTTCCTTATTCAAAGATGTTAAGATATTATCTAAAATTGTTAAATTTCTTAAACCTAGAAAGTCCATTTTTAACAAACCGATATCTTCGACATCATACATTGTATATTGAGTTAACAATAAAGAGTCTTGTTTATCTAAAATAGGCACAATTTCTTTTAATGGTTCATCATGTATAACCACGGCTGCTGCATGGGTTGAGGTATGTCTTGGTAAGCCTTCTAATTTAAGTGATGCTTTAAAAATTTCTCTATTTTCTGGCGACTCATTAACTATATCTCGTAATTCATCAGATAAATTATAAGCTCGTTCTAATGTCATTAATTGATTTTGATCAGTGGGTATACTATTCGACCAGCGCCTTAAATCATCGGATTCTGCACCCAAAACTCTTAATGTATCTCGAATGGATTGTTTAGCACCAAAAGTTCCGAATGTGATAATTTGAGCTACTTGGTCATATCCATACTTATCTTTAACATAATCCAATACTTGACCTCGTTTGTTATCAGGAATATCGATATCAATATCCGGCATAGTATAACGTTCTGGATTTAAAAATCGTTCAAATAATAATTCATAATAAATTGGGTCAACGCCTGTTATTTTTAGCAAATAAGCTACTAATGCCCCAGGTGCTGAACCCCGTCCTGCTCCTAGACGAATATTTTGTTCTCGGCAGTATTTAATAATATCCCAGACAATTAAGAAATAATCACTAAATCCCATTTGTTGGATAATCGTTAATTCATGCGTCAAACGATCGTGATACGGCTTTTTATCCTCAATATTTAATTGCTCTAAATAGTGTTCTGTCAATTCTTTTAAAAACTCATCTGCTGACTGATTGTTTGGTGTTTTAAATTTCGGGAATAGCATACCTAAGTCGGGAATTTCAACATTTAATTGTTTAATTAATTGTTGTGTATTATCAATTACTTGAGATAATCCGGCTCCGCGGTACATCGATTCTAAGTTCACCCTTGGGTATAAATAATGAACGCCTTTGCTATGCATTAATGAACGATCTAATTGATGGTCATTTTCGTCAATTGCACGAAGTACTTGTAAACTAAAAGCATCTGATTCTTCTAAAGTTTCTACTAATTGACCGACTATCATCGTTAAAGCATTTTGATTTGCAAATTGTTGTAATGTTGCTAATTCGAATTTATTTAGTGGATAAATACTTATGCCCAAATAAACATTTTGACCCATAATTGATCGATAATTGTTTAAAACATGCTGACTATCTTGACTTTGGTCGCGGATAACTGCTTGTATTAGTTCATTTTTCCGGTCGGTAATAATTAAGACCAAATTTTCTTTGTTGCCACGAATTTTTTGCCAGATTTGTTTTATATCCTGTGGTATTTGAGAAAGTAAATAAGAAATTTCAATCAGTGCCTGATAACCTTGATAGTTTTTTGCATATAAAAGAAATGGACTAATACTTTGATTGTTTATAAATCCATGTAACTCAACAGTCATACCAATTAATGGTTTAATACCTGCCTTTTGGGCTTTGAAATAGAATTCATATACACCATGTAATACATTGATATCAGCGATTCCTAGTGTATCGTAATCTAGTTCTTTAGCCTGTTCAACGTAGCCATCAATATTAACTGTGCTTTTTAGCAATGAATAGACACTACGAACATTTAATAGCATTCACTCACTCCTTTCATCAAGATAACTTTTTAATTTATTTATGGAATACTTTTAAAAAATAATATTTAAATAAGGACGATGTTTTCACATCGCCCTTCTATTATACCAATAATTATAAGATTATCATCGCATCTCCGAAACTAAAGAAACGATATTTTTCTTCAACTGCATGTTCATATCCTCTAAGTATCGCTTGGCGATTATAAAAGGCTGATACTAACATGACAAGTGTCGATTGTGGTAAATGGAAATTAGTAATTAAATGATCTACAGCTTTAAATTCATAGCCGGGTGTGATAAAAATATCAGTCCAACCAGAATCAGCTTTGATTTCCCCATTATGATTATTCGCAATTGTTTCCAGTGTGCGTACACTGGTTGTACCTACTGCAGTTATTTTACCGCCACGATTTTTAACCGCATTAATACGGTCAGCGCTATCCTTAGATAATGAATAGAATTCAGAATGCATTTCATGATCTTCTAAATTGTCCACTGAAACTGGTCTAAATGTTCCTAGACCAACATGTAGAACTAAAGGTATGATATCAATCCCTTTTTCTTCTGCTTGTTTGAATAATTCAGGTGTGAAATGTAACCCTGCTGTTGGTGCTGCTGCTGAGCCATTTTCTTTAGCATAAATCGTTTGATAACGATCTGGATCATCGAGTTTTTCTTTAATATATGGAGGCAGTGGCATTTCACCTAAAGTCTCTAATACTTCTAAGAAAATTCCTTCATAATCAAATTCGATAATACGACCACCATGCTCCAATCTTTCAGTAACGGTTGCTTTTAACTGACCGTCACCAAACGATAGTTGTGTCCCAACTTTAGCACGTTTACCAGGTTTTACGAGTGTTTCCCACTTATCACCTTCTGTATTATTTAAAAGTAATACTTCAATGTGAGCGCCGGTATCTGGTTTTACACCAAAAATTCGTGCTGGGATTACACGAGTTTCGTTAACGACTAATGCGTCTCCTGGTTCTAAATAATCTAAAACATGTTTAAAATCCGTGTCAGTCACTGTGTCTTCTTCTCGATTTAAAACAAGTAGTTTAGAAGCACTTCGGTCCTCTAATGGTGTTTGTGCGATTAGTTCCTCGGGTAAATAAAAATCAAAATCTTTTGTTGTATACATATCATGCGTCCTTTCCATCTACATTTGGGAGCGGATACCCTAAATGATCGTATGCCGCTGGAGTTACCATTCGGCCACGTAAAGTTCTTTTTAAAAAACCTTTTTGAAGTAAAAATGGCTCATACATATCTTCTACGGTGGTGACATCTTCGCTAATATTAACCGCGATTGTGTTCAATCCAACAGGTCCACCTTGATACATTTCAATCATCGTTTCAAGGATTTGACGGTCAGTTTGGTCTAACCCTTCATGATCAATATCCATCATTTTTAATGCTTGGTCGGCAAGTGGTTTAGTAATCACCGAATCTCCTTCGACTTGCGCTACATCACGAACACGTCTTAAGATACGGTTCGCAATACGCGGTGTGCCCCGTGATCGGCGTGCAATTTCCAATGATGCTTGTTGATTAATCTCGGTATTAAAAATGTCTGAAGTTCGGCTAACAATTAATTGTAACTCTTCATTTGTATAATATTCCAAGTTTGAAATAATACCAAAACGATCTCTTAATGGTTGAGATAACATCCCTGCACGTGTAGTAGCACCAATTAGTGTAAAAGGTGGTAA
This sequence comes from Aerococcaceae bacterium DSM 111022, assembly GCA_015863195.1. GTDB lineage: Bacteria > Bacillota > Bacilli > Lactobacillales > Aerococcaceae > DSM-111022. Next base: position 156,109 of record JACBXO010000002.1, read on the forward strand.
TTCAAAATGAATTGGCTGGCTTGTTTGACCTTGTCCAATAATAATATCCACATAAAAATCCTCCATTGCTGAATATAATACTTCTTCAACAACACGAGGCATACGGTGGATCTCGTCAATAAACAAAATATCTCCTGCTTTTAGTTCATTAAGAAGTGCTAATAAATCACCCGGTCGTTCAATAGCTGGTCCACTGGTAGTTTGAATTCCAACACCTAATTCATTCGCTATGACCATTGCTAATGTTGTTTTACCTAAACCAGGAGGGCCGAATAATAAAACGTGGTCAAGAGCTTCTTCACGTTCTAGTGCTGCTTGAATATATATACTTAGATTATGTTTAATCTTTTCTTGACCAATATATTCGCGCAAATATTGGGGTCTTAAACTGAAATTTGTTTCTAGCAAAGTATCCTCAGGTAGCTCCTGATTTGTGATCAAACGTTCTTCTTCCAATAATCCCCCTCCTTACTATTTCACTAATAATTTCAATGCATAACTTAAAGCTTCCTGTGTATCGGCAAAAGTTTCCTCTTTTAGTTGTTTTTGAATACTTGAAACTTCCCTTGCTGAGTACCCCAGCCCTGTAAGTGCTTCTTTTGTTTGTTGTAAAATTTCAGGCATTCGAGAATCAGCAGTTGTTTGCGTTGTCGTTGTTGAATCGCTACTTTCCACTTCATCTAATTTTCCTTGTAAATCTAAAATGATTTGTTGAGCCGTCTTTTTTCCAACACCTGGGAAATTAGTTAAATAAGACACATTTTCTTGTTGGATGGCTTGAATCAATCCTGATTGATCTCCTGGTGCTAAAATTGATAAAGCAGTTCGAGGCCCAATTCCTTTAACCGTCGTTAGTTTGTTGAAAAGGTCTTTTTCATCTTGAGTTTGGAATCCATACAATGTATGGGCATCTTCACGTACAACTAATTCAACGAAAACATTTGTTTGTTGATTTGATAGACTTGACCATTTAAAAGGATTAGGGGTTAAAATCTTATACCCTAATCCTTGATTATTAATTACAATATAAGTTGGTTCAATACCAACTAATGTACCTTCTATAAATTCATACATCTTATTCTACATGTCCTTTAAAGTCTGCATAACCTAATTCATCCATTTGATCAAATGGAATAAATTTTAAAGAGGCTGAATTAATACAATAACGTAAGCCACCTTGGTCTTGTGGTCCATCATTAAAAACATGACCTAAATGTGAATCGGCATCTTCACTACGTACTTCGGTACGAACCATACCATAAGTTAAGTCTTCTAGTTCAACAATTGACTCTTCTTGAATTGGTTTTGAAAATGATGGCCAGCCACATCCAGCATCATATTTTGTTGCACTTGAAAATAGTGGTTTACCAGAAACAATATCTACATAAATACCTTTTTCGTAGAAATCGTCATATTCACCTGTAAAAGCACGCTCTGTTCCACTTTCTTGAGTTACATGAAATTGTTCAGGTGTTAATTCTTTAATTTTATCTTCATATTTATCGTTTGTCATTTTAATTCTCCTAATCATATAATGTTGTCGAATGGGAATCTTGGATTCGTTTGAATAACTTTTCTATTGTCGTTTCATTAAATTCTACAAAAACTGGACGGCCATGTGGACAATGGTAAGGATCATCTAGATCAGCCATGTCGCGAATTAAGGCTTTAGCTTGTCGTTCATCTAAATAGTGATTAGCTTTAATTGCCCCACGGCAACTATGCATAATAATCCCCGCTTCTAAATACTGTGAAACGGTGAGTTCTGGTTGTTCAACCATCAATTCAATGAGTTCACGAACCACTATTTCAACTTCTTTATTTTCAATCCAGTTAGGATATTGATCTAATTGGTAACTTGTTGGTGAAAATTGGCTGATTTGAATTCCGACATTCGCCAAGTTGAGTAATATTTCTTCAATTGAAATCATTTCCGATGGCGTAAATTCTAAAAGTATTGGTATTAGCAATTGCTGTTGGTTTAATACTTCTGGTTGATAATCCATTAATTGCTCATAGCGAATCCGTTCTTGCGCTGCATGTTGGTCAATTAAGAAAAATCCTGATTCTGATTCTGCCACTAAATAAGTCCCGTGAATTTGCCCTACATATCTTAGTGCATGAAAATCAACATGACCATTTTTAGTTGTAGCTCGTTCGGTATTCGAAGATTCGAATGACTCTGGCATTTCTGCAACGACATCCGTTTGCGGCTCAACATAATCCGTTTCTTTTTCTTCTCTTGTTCGATTTACGTAATTATGTCCAAATACATTTTGCTGCCCTAATGCGTCTTGAAGTGAATCTCGATTGAATTGACTCGGGACCTTTTTATTATCATCCGTTATTTGAGGACGGTAATCAAATTTAAATGGTAATGTTTCAGCGATTTCTTTCGTTCTGTGAGGAACTTCGATATCTCCTACATCCACTTCTGGAATAGGATTAATTTCCCTTAGATAAGATGTAACAATTTCATCTAATAAAGCACCTAATTCTTCTTCTTTACTCAAACGGACTGTTTGTTTTGTTGGATGGACATTAACATCCACTAAACGTGGATCTAAATCAATATTAATGACCGTTAGTGGATAACGCCCAATCATTAATTGACGGCCATACGCTTTCAGTAATATTTTGTCTAAAACAATACTTTTAATCGGTCGATTGTTAATCATCCAATGAATATACTGCTTACTTGTCCGTGTGATTTGTGGCGGTGAAATAAAGCCTGTCACATTAAAATCTAACGATTCGCCTTTAATAGGAATCAATTGACGAGCAATTGCTGGTGAATAGACATTTGCAATTGTTTGCTGTAATTGATTGGTCCCTGAAGTATAGAATAAACGATTTCCATCATTGAATAAAGTAAAGCGAACTTCAGGATAAGCTAAAGCGATATTTTGAATAAAAGTGACTGTATGTTTCAACTCAGTTTGAATGGTCTTTAAATGTTTCAATCTGGCTGGTGTATTAAAGAATAAACTATCGACTGTAATTGTTGTTCCTTTACGCGCTTTAGTTTTCGTTTCTTCAATAATTTTTGAACCTTCAACTAAAACTGCATAACCTGCGTCAGCATCTGAAAGCGTAGATTCTAGCGTTAATTTAGAAACTGAACCTATACTTGCAAGGGCTTCGCCTCGGAATCCTAATGAATGAATATTAAACAAATCATGGACATTATAAATTTTCGAGGTGGCATGTGGTAATGTTGCCATTCTTAGATCTTCAGGAGCCATCCCATCGCCATTATCAATGACTTTAATTTGTTGAATACCAGCATCAAGTAATTCGATTGTCACCATAGTTGATCCAGCATCAATAGCATTTTCAACTAATTCTTTAACAACTGAAGCAGGTCTTTCAACTACTTCTCCTGCTGCGATTTGATTGGCTAATGCGTCTTCCATCTGTCTAATTTTTGCCACTGCTTTAACTCCTCTCTTTTGTAAGATATCCATTACAATGATTATTCGCTTACTTTTACAACTAAATCATATAAAATATTCATCGCTTCCATTGGCGTTAAAGTATTGATATTGACACCTTGTAGTTGATCTATAACTTCTTGGTAATTTGCGGGCGCTACCGATTCAGTCCGTTCTGCCGCCTCTTCAAATAATGATAATTGCTCATTAACCATTGGTTGACGCGCTTTGTCTTCTAAATCCGTTAATATATGTTGACTATTAATAATCAACTCCGTAGGGAGTCCCGCTAATTTTGCAACATGGATTCCATAACTCTTATCTGCCGGTCCATCTAAGATACGGTAAAGGAAAATCAATTCACCGTCTTGCTCTGTTGCCCCGACATGAATATTAGAGACCGTCTCAATCTTATTCGCTAAATCAGTTAATTCATGATAATGCGTTGAAAATATGGTCAATGCTTGGACGTGTTTTGCCGTATATTCGATAATACCTTGGGCCAAAGCCATACCGTCATAAGTCGCAGTACCACGTCCAATTTCGTCAAATAATAATAAACTGCGGTCTGTTGCTTCTTGTAATGCCACATTTGATTCCATCATTTCAACCATAAATGTTGATTGGCCGGTTGAGATGTCATCTGAACTACCAATTCGAGTAAATATTTTGTCAATAATTGGTAATGTAGCTTCATCTGCTGGTACAAAACAACCAATTTGATTTAAGATTACTGCATAAGCAATTTGTCGCATAAAAGTACTTTTACCAGACATATTAGGTCCTGTTAACAGTAATATATAATTATCTGGTGTTATCGTCAAATCATTAGCCACAAATTCACTTTGACCAATTAAACGTTCAACAACAGGATGTCGGCTATTTACTAAATTTAAGGCATGCTTATCTTCAGCAATTTCTGCGCGAACATAATTTTCTTCTTCACTAATGGTCGCGAAATTACAATAAATATCAAGTGCAGCAACACTTTTAGCTAAGAATTGCAATTTTTCATCGTAAGAATTGATTCGATCACGCAAATCAACAAACAATTCATATTCAAGATTGGCCGCTTTTTCTTGAGCTTCTAAAATCGTCGATTCAATTTCTTTCAATTCTTCTGTAATATAACGTTCAGAGTTGGCTAATGTTTGCTTACGTTGATATCTCGGATCATCAAATTCAGCAGCTTGCAGACGACTAATCTCAATATAATAGCCAAATACTTTGTTAAACCCAACTTTAAGTGTCTTAAGCCCTGTACGCTCACGCTCGCGTTGTTGGAGTTCAGCTAGCCATTGCTGACCATTGTTCAAAGCATCACGGTAACGATCTAAATCTTCATTATAACCATCACGAATAATATCTCCCTCAGTAATTAAAATCGGTGGTTCATCCGTAATGGCTCCCGCAATTAAATCACGAAGCGTGTTTAATTCATCTAATTCTTCAAAATAAGTTCGCTCCGGTTCAATAATATCAAGTATATGGTTAATTCCTGGTATTTGTTCTAATGAAAATAATAATTGATTGATGTCTCGTGCATTCGCTGTTTTCAAACTGACTTTCGTCACTAAACGTTCTAAATCATACACATTAGCTAATAATGATACTAAATCAACGCGTTCAAAGAAATAATCTTTTAATAAACTGACCCTTTCATGCCGTTTAATAATTTCATCGCGGTTCATTAATGGTTTTTCTAACCATTGATTCAACAAGCGTCCACCCATTGCGGTTTTAGTTTTATCTAACAGCCACAATAAACTCCCTTTTTTACGCTGCGTGCGTAGCGATTTCGTTAATTCCAATTGGGCTTTAGCATAATGATTCATTTGCAGAAAATCATTCAATTCATAACGATTAACCGGCTGTAAATGGTCAATCGCTTGGAATTGAACACTTTCAATATAAGCCACAAATTGATTTAAAGCATTCCGCTCATCATCCGTTGGATTGTGCATTTGCCACTGTGTTTGTTGTTTTTCTTCTACCGGTTTAACTTTTGAAAAGTATGCTGGCACACGTTCACGTAGTTCTGTATCTTCGATTTCTGTTAAACTTCCGTCGACAATAACTTCACTAGGATTGATGGTTTGAATTTCATTACGTATTTGTTCCCAGTCCATATGGTTCGTTAAATGAATTTCTCCCGTTGATAAATCGCCGTAAATTAAAACATAACTTTGCTTGCCTCGGTTTAATAAGGCCAAATAATTATTTTCTTTACTAGCAATGGCATCTTCTTCTAAAATTGTTCCTGGCGTTACTACACGGACAACTTCCCTTTTAACCATTCCTTTTGTTAATTTAGGGTCTTCTACTTGTTCACAAACCGCCACTTTATGCCCTTCGGCAATTAATCGTTTAATATATTCTGTTGCAGCATGATACGGAACACCTGCCATTGGCGTTGGATTGTCTGCGTTTTTATTACGTGATGTTAATGTAATTTCTAAAATTCTTGATGCTTCGATCGCATCTTCATTAAACAACTCGTAAAAATCTCCTAAACGAAAGAAAAGAAAAGCATCAGGATACTTTTCTTTTATCGCGTTATATTGTTCCATCATCGGTGTTTGTTTTTTTGTCATTTCTTCACCTAATCTAATTAAAATTCTAAATTAATGGGTTTGATATTCTTCACTTTACTTGTATGTGTATCGATTTCAAAGAAAACACCACGAAGAGCTGTCTTCCCGTCGTCTTCTACTTTTAGTCTTTGCATTGGATTTTCGACAAATCGTTGTACAACATCCGACACTTGAAAACCGATGACACTTTCAACTGCACCTGTCATACCAATATCTGTCATATATCCAGTACCATTTGACAAAATACGTGCATCATTTGTTTGAACATGCGTATGCGTTCCATATACAAATGATACTTGTCCATCTAACCAATAGCCCATTGCTTGCTTTTCACTGGTTGATTCAGCATGAAAATCAATAATAATATTATTCGTTCTTTGTTTGACCTCTTTAATTTTTTCTTTTAAAAATGCAAATGGATCAATTTCATTCTTCATAAATGAAATACCTAGAAGGTTAATCACTGCAATTTCATCTTGATTAATTTTAATATAATGGACACCTTTTCCTGGTGTATCTTCAGACATATTCCATGGTCGCACTAAAACTTTAGCTTCGTTAATAAATGAATGAATGTTACGATTATCAAATGCATGATTTCCCAAGGTTACTACATCGACTCCCTGGTTTAGTAACCATTTATAATCAGTTTGGGTAATGCCACGCCCATTTGCAATATTTTCCGCATTTACAATTGTTAATTGAGGTTTATATTGTTGTTTAACTGACCCGAGTAATGCTTCAACTGCGCGTTTACCGGCATCTCCGACAACATCGCCAATGACTATGATTCTCATTCTTTTGCTCTTTCTATTGTTAACTTATAATGTCTTTAAAAATTTCAAAATTCTTTCTTAATTGGTCCAATGTCGCTAAAGGAGTTAGTAACATTAATTCATCTGGTTGAAATTTTTGATTAATTTCCTCTATTTGACTTCTAATTTGTTCTGAATCGCCGACAGCTTTTAATCCCATTTTCGATTCAATCATTGATTTTTGAACGGAAGTTAATTGATTAAAGTAGTTTCCATCTGATTTTTGTTTATCTTTTGGTCCTGTATTAGATTGTTGAATAGTTGCTTGATAAACTGCGTTAGCTTCTTCATCAGTATCTGCAGCAACTCCAAGTATTGTTAAGATAAAATATGGTTCATTTAAATACTGACTTGGTTGGAATTGTTCACGGTATAATTCAATTGCTTCATCAATATAATAAGGAGCCATATGGCCGGCAAAAGCGTAAGGTAATCCCAATTTTGCTGCTGTTTTTGCTGATGAGAGTGAACTTCCTAATATAAATAATGGCACTTCGCGACCAACGCCAGGATAAGCAACAATCTCTCCTTGATCCTCTTTTGAGAAGTATTTTTGAAGTTCTAATAGAGTTGCTTCATAATTTTCAGTGGTAGGCTTGCTCTTTTGTAAAATCTGGGCCGTTTTCTCATCTGTTCCTGGTGCTCGCCCTAGTCCTAAGTCAACACGGCCTGGATACATCACGTCTAATGTACCAAAACGTTCTGCGACTTGTAATGGTGTATGGTTTGGTACCATCACTCCACCAGCACCCACTTTAATCGTTTCAGAGTGATTTAATAAGCGTTGTATAATTAAATCATTTGCTGCACCAACGGTACCTTGGTAATTATGATGTTCTGCTACCCAGTAACGTTTGTAACCTAAATCTTCGACAACTTTCACTAATTCTGTAGCACGATTTATCGCTTCTAATTCAGTTTCATGATCGAAGCGTGAAATTAAATTTAAAATAGATAATGCAATTTTAGACATCTTCTTTGCCTCTTTTCGTCCTATTTTCCTTGACAGTAGATATAATTATAACAAAAATTCAGCGTATTGTCGCACCGAGTTCCTCAATTAGGCTGTTATTCATAAAATAATGACAAGAAAATATCATTCAAGGTAATCTTTCACAAAATGCAGACTGGAATTTCGATGGTTGGATGAGAGAATCTGAGCAAAATAGTAATAGAATTTTTTTAATAATATTTGAGCTATACTTTTACAAAATTAAAAAACACTAGCAACCGAAGTCGCTAGTGATTATTTGTGAATTATAAAATTTCGTGTAAGTCTGTGTATTCTAAGTCTTGGGCTTCAGCTACGTGTTCTTCAGTTAATTTACCTTTGTATGTATTGATACCATGGAAGATAGTTTCGCTATTTTTAGCTGCTTCAACAATTCCTTGGTTCGCAATTTGTTGTGCGTACATTGAAGTAACGTTCGTTAAACCATATGTTGCAGTTTGTGGAACAGCACCTGGCATGTTAGCAACACAGTAGTGTACTACACCATGTTTAATGAATGTTGGGTTGTCATGTGTTGTTGGTCGAGATGTTTCGAAGTTACCACCTTGGTCGATCGCGATATCAACGATAACTGATCCTTCTGGCATTTTCTCAATCATTTCTTCAGTTACTAATACTGGTGCTTTTGCTCCTGGAATTAATACTGAACCGATAACAACGTCTGCTCTTGAAACCGCAAATTCGATATTATCTGGGTTAGACATTAATGTAACTGCTTGTTCACCTAATAAGTCACTTAATTCTTGTAAGCGAGCTGGGTTTAAGTCTAAGATTGTTACGTGCGCTCCAAGTCCCATTGCCATTTGCGCAGCATGGTAACCTACAGCTCCACCACCAATAATTACTACTTCACCATTGGCAACACCTGGAATACCTCCAAGTAAAATACCACGTCCACCATTTTGTTTTTCTAAATGATGTGCTGCTGCTTGAATCGACATACGACCTGCAATTTGGCTCATTGGTTGTAATAATGGTAATTTACCATCTACTGGCATCGTTTCATATGCAACTGCTGTTACTTTTTTATCTAATAAAGCTTTTGTTAAAGCATTTTCTGGTGCTAAATGTAAGTAAGCAAACAGAATTTGGCCTTCTTTGAAATAGTCGAACTCTTCTTTTAGAGGTTCTTTAACTTTAATAACCATTTCACTGTCCCAAGCTTCCGCTGCTGAATTAACAATAGTTGCCCCAGCTTCGACATACATTTCGTCAGTAAAACTTGAACCTAGACCAGCTTCTGTTTCGACAACAACTGAATGACCCGCATTTATAAATGGGCCAATATTTGAAGGTGTAAGTCCTACACGACCCTCAAACGATTTAATTTCCTTAGGGACACCGATTTTCATAATTAAAATTCCTCCTTGATGAGTCTTATAAGTACGATTAACATAATAAATATAACACAATCCGCGCCAAGTGTAAAACGAGACGCATAGACATCTCTGATAATATCACATTCTAGCAGTCAACTTATTGTGATTTTTTTAATTATAATTTTGAGGTAAATGATAAAAATTTCCTATCAGTATAAAAAAAGATTGATTGAATTAATTAAGCTAATTTATTGATTAAGTTTACGTGTGCATCTACAGCTGATTGTAAGAATGCTTTTGTATCTTCTGATTTTAATGCGCCATTTTCGTCAAATTGGTCTTGAGAGTTTGCTAAGTACACTTCTGGTTGTTGTACTGTTGGCATATCTAAGAATGCTAATGATTGACGTAAGTGGTGGTTAGCACCAAATCCTGATAATGGAGAGATTGATTGTGAAGCGATTAATGCTGGTTTTCCGCCCCATACTGATTCACCCCATGGACGAGATGCAACATCTAATGCATTTTTTAATGCTGCTGGTACTGAACGGTTGTGTTCTGGTGTAACGAATACAATTGCATCTTGTGCTGCAACTTTGTTACGGAATTCAGTATATTCTGCTGGGCTGTTTGCATCATGATCTTGGTTATATAATGGTAATTGAGCAATTTCTAAGAAAGAAACCTCTACATCTGATGGATATAACTCAGCAATTTGTTTTGCCCATAATCCTGAGAATGAACCTTCACGAATTGAACCTACGATAATACCTACTTTTGTCATTTATAAAACTTCCTTTCAAAATTTGTCTAACAATAATATGCCTCTAATTCGAGATAATGTCAATAGTTTTTTTCGAAATCGAAATAGTTGGTTTAAAGCTATCTCGTTTCTATATATAGATAATACCTCGAATCCGAAACATTGTCAACCTTTTTATTTCGAAATCTAAATATTTTTCATAACTATTTAAATCTCTACTATTAATATATATCATATAGGATTGAATTCAAAACAAAACCCCTTGAGAATGGGTGTTTGTGGTGATTTGTAGTTAGTTTTGTTGTTATGGGTTTGGTTAAAAGTTTGTAGTTTGTTTAGATATACTAGACAAGTGATGGAAATGAGTGAGTTGTTTTATGAAGTTATATGAATCAGCAAAAACGTATAACAACTCGCCTCTCAAATCGGAGAAGTTATACGTTTTTGACGTTTCGTATAATAACTGCTTACTGATAACGGAGTTGTTATACGTTTCACCATTTCGAACAGCTCTCCACTTTAAATGCTAAAATTCTTCCTACCCCACCCTAAAACAAAAAATCCCGAGCGCATCATCACTGCGTTCGGGACTCAAAATTAAATTAAAATAGACTTAATTGATCTTCGTCCGGCATTCCTTCAAGGACACCATGTTCAGTCATATAAGCAATTATTGTTTTGGAAACTTTTCCACGTTTTTGTAAATCTTCTTTTGATAAGAATGGTGCTTCTGCACGTGCTTTGACGATTTGGTCTGCTACACTTCCCCCTAAACCAGGTATTGCTCTGAATGGTGGGATGAGTGAGTTGCCTTCAATAATAAAGTCATGTGCATCTGATTTATTTAAATCAATCATTTGGAATGTGAAGCCTCGCTCTAACATTTCATTCGCTACTTCCAATTCAACGACTAAAGTTTTTTCAGTGTTTGTGGCATCGAAGCCTTTACCATTAATTTCCATAATACGACTTTTTACGACTTCTTTACCTTGAGCCATTGCTACTAAGTCGAAGTCTTTTGCTCGTACTGAGAAATAAGTTGCATAATAGTAAATTGGATGGTGAACTTTAAAGTAAGCAACACGTAAAGCCATCATAATATATGCAGCCGCATGGGCTTTCGGGAACATATATTTGATTTTCAAGCAAGAATCGATATACCATTCCGGTACATTATGGGCACGCATTTCTTCTTGCCACTCTTCTGGAATACCACGACCTTTACGAACGTGTTCCATAATCTTAAAGGCCAGTCCATCTTCTAAACCATATTGGATCAAGGTTACCATGATGTCATCACGACAACCGATTACTTCTGAAAGTGGCACCACTTTATTACGAATCAACTCTTGGGCGTTTCCTAACCAAACGTCAGTACCATGGGACAGTCCTGAAATTTGTAGTAACTCTGCAAAAGTAGTTGGTTTCGTTTCAGCAAGCATGCCGCGTACAAATCCGGTACCGAATTCGGGAACACCGAGTGTTCCTGTTTCTGAGAAGATTTGTTCAGGTGTTACACCTAAAACTTCAGTTCCACTAAAGATTTTCATAACGTCTTCGTCATCAAATGGAATGGACTCTTGGTCAATTCCACTCAAGTCTTGAAGCATTTTAACCATGGTTGGATCATCGTGACCTAAAATATCGAGTTTCAACACATTCTCATCAATCGAATGGAAGTCGAAGTGAGTTGTACGCCACTCAGCTTTTAAGTCATCTGCAGGATATTGGATCGGAGTGAAATCAAAAACATCCATATACTCTGGTATAACAATTATCCCGCCCGGATGCTGTCCGGTTGAACGTTTAACACCCTCAATACCTTCCGCTAAGCGGAGTCGTTCTGCTTGAGGAATCATTTGACCGATGGCGTCGCCGTAGCCGCGGACATAGCCGAGTGCGGTTTTTGTGGCAACGGTAGTGATTGTTCCGGCACGGAAAACGTAATCTTCCCCGAACAACACTTTGGTATACGCGTGGGCGCGTGATTGGTATTCACCTGAGAAGTTTAAATCGATATCGGGAACTTTGTCTCCGTAGAAGCCAAGGAATGTCTCGAAAGGAATATCTTGGCCATCTTTATGCAGCGGTTCACCGCATTCGGGACAGGCTTTATCTTCTAAGTCAAAACCAGATCCGATTTCCCCTTTAGTGAAAAATTCATTGAAATAACAATTTGTACAATAATAATGCGGTGCTAATGGGTTAACCTCAGTAATTCCGGTCATTGTCGCGACTAAACTCGATCCAACCGAACCACGGGAACCTACTAAATAACCGTCTTCATTACTTTTATGTACAAGTTTTTGAGAAATTAGGTAAATAACGGCGAAACCATTTCCGATGATACTCTTCAACTCTTTCTCGAGACGGGCTGTGACGATTTCTGGCAAATCAGGACCATAAAGTTCGTGTGCTTTGTCATAAGACATTTGACGAATTTCGTCTTCTGCCCCTTCGATTGTTGGTGAATAAAGTTCAGATTTTATAACTTCCACTTCTTCAATCATATCCGCAATCTTTTGAGGATTGTCAATGACTAATTCACGGGCCACATCTTCGCCGAGAAAGGCATACTCGCGCAGCATTTCGTCAGTCGTTCTAAAGTGCGCATCTGAAAAGTATAGCGTTCGATTCTGATTTTGCTTCATGGATCGTTGTAATACTTCAGTGTAGATACCATCTTTTTGGTCAAGATAGTGAACATTTCCTGAAGCGACCACTAATTTACCGGAATCTTCGCCTAATTGAACCATTTTTCGCATAATATCTTCTAAGTCTGACTCTGAAGATATCGTATCATTTTGGACTAATGGGAAATAATAACTTTTCGGCATCAATTCAATATAATCATATTCTTCCACTAATTTGAGTGCTTGGTCATATCCTTTTTGCATCATTGCTGTAAAAACTTCACCTTGAGAACAAGCGGTTCCGAGTAATAAATCGTCTTTATATTGATTCAATAAGCTTAAAGGTACACGCGGAACACCGCGGTAGAAGTATTTAGTGTTTGATTCTGATACTAATTTAAATAAATCTTTCAAGCCTTTTTGATTTTTTACAAGTAATGTTGTGTGATAAGGACGTGCTTGTTGGTAAGCATTCCCTTGACCTAACTGATCATTTAATTGATCATGGTAATTCATATCAAATTGGTCTTTGGCTTGTTCTAAAAGTTTCAGCATTAAATATCCCGTTGCTTCTGAATCATAAACCGCACGGTGATGCTGATCTAATGATACACCGTAACGTTTTGCTAATGTATTCAATCGGTGTGATTTCAAGTCTGGGTTAACCGTTCTCGATAATTCTAAGGTATCGATAACAGGTAAAGTGGTTGGCTCTTTTCCGATACGTTCGTAAGCTTTATTAATGAAACCAATATCGAAGCTGGCATTATGGGCCACTAAAATTGAACCTTCACTAAATTTGTAGAAGTCTTCCATTACTGGCGCTTCCTGTGGTGCTGCTTCGACTTGTGCATTCGTAATCGAAGTTAGTTCAGTGGTAAATGCAGAGATTTTCTGATTGGGATTAATAAATGTTTCAAATGTATCAATCACTTCGCCGTCTTTCATTTTAACGGCTGCAAGTTCGATCATTTTGTCATAAACAGATGATAATCCAGTTGTCTCCACGTCAAAGACTACGAAAGTTGCGTCTTTTAATGGAATGTGTTGAGGATTGTAAGCCACTGTTTCTCCGTCATTTACAACATAGGCTTCCATTCCAAATAAGACTTTAATGTCATTCTTTTTACCGGCATGATAGGCTTTCGGGAATGCTTGAACACCGCCGTGGTCTGTGATTGCGACCGCTGGGTGGCCCCATTTAGCAGCTTGTTCAACAATTTGTTCGACAGAGTTTGTCGCATCCATGGGACTCATTTGTGAGTGGGCGTGGAGTTCAATTCGTTTTTGCCCTTCTGGTGCATTATCTTCACGGATGAATTTTGCTTTAATTTTACGGACAGATCTTGGACGAATATACAATTCCGATGAATAGTTGTCAGGGATTAGGTCCCCTTCTAAACGAATCCAGTCTCCTTTATTGTATAAAGCTAATTGATTGGCTTTAATACCGCGTCCGGTCATTATTTTAACTTGAACTGAACCTGAGTAGTCAGTGACATGCATAATCGATAATTGACCACCATTACGTAAGTCTTTGACCTCTTTAGCAAAAACAAAACCTTCTGTTACGATTCTAAATTGACTTTCTGTTAATTCGGACATCGGTAAAATTAAAGCACCATTTGGAATATCTTTACCAATTGGTTTCACATCAGAATCTTCTTCAATAACTGGTGCTTGTTGACGGCGCTCTTGAGCTTCTAAAGCTTCCATCGCTTCCATCAAACTTTTTTCGTCTTCTTCTTTTTGACGATTTATATGCGCATCCATTTCTTGATTACGTAAATCTTCATCAATTTTATATTCGATTTGTAAATTTTCAATACCGGCTTGTTTTAAACGCATCATAAATAATTCATGATACTTTGTCTCAATCGTATTTTTTACTTGCTCGTTGGATAATGAGATTGTTAATAGTCCAGACTCATACTGGTAATTAGCATGTTGCATAACTGATCTGATAAATGGTTTTTCATTTGCTAAAGCAGAATAAACCGCAAACCAATATGCTTGTATTTGTTCATCATTAATTTGGTCGTCTTCAAACTCCCACCAAATTTGAATGTCCGCAATATCACTAAATGCGTCAAACATTCTCAATTGGAATACTTGATACACCTCTGGATGTAAACGTGTCGGATTATGGAAATAGAATTCCCATTGCTTTTGACCGACGACTACATTTACTTCCTTGATTGTGACATCGGTTAAGGCCTCAACGACTGAATCGTTATTAAAACCCAATTGTTGAAGTAACACTTCAAATAAATGTCTCTTGTCTGTCATTTTAATCTCCTTTCGTAAATCATGTCTTACTATTTTAACATGATTAAGAAATAATCGGGTTATAATATGATTATAATTCTAAACCCTGATTCTTGCACTAAAAAAAACCGACTATTATCTATATTAACTATAGACAATAATCGGATATTTCGTAAACCATGCCATATTTTTAAAAGTATGGTGGTGTATATACAATAAATCATTGCACAATTAACAAGATTTAATGCAGTTTTCGTTTGCAATTAATATTATCTGAGTTGATCTATTAAAAATAAATCAAGCATGTTGGAGTAGCAAGGGCAATCATTGGCCATGATATTTGGATGAACTAGCGTATTAGAAGCTGTGCAAGCGAAGCGAGCAACAGATTCAATAGGTAGGAAAGTCCGAAGCTCTTCTCGAAGAGAAAGCGTAGGACGGTCCCATGGCAACAATGATTGCCCTTGCTACGTAAATATGCGATTTTCTAAACTTTTTAAAAATCAATTTCCTAAAAGAACGCTCTTTGAATATCATTCCATGTCACAAGTACCATCAAAATGACTAATAGTCCCACACCAATCATTGTGATAATCCCCTCAGTTGATTGACTGACTGGCTTACCGCGGACACCTTCGATGGCATTGAGGACAATCTTACCGCCGTCAAGAGCAGGAATGGGCATCAAGTTGATAATCCCTAAGTTGGCACTCAAGTAAGCCATAAAACTTAAGATTGGAATAAATCCAAAATCAACTACTTGGCTGGTCATTTGCGCCATCGCAACTGGACCACCAAAGTTATTGACATTAAAGCCATTGACAATCATGCTGCCAATAACACCTAAAACGCCGGTAATAACGCCCCAAGTTGATTTAAAGCCATAAGTCAATCGTCCCATAAAACTTGAATCATAACGGTCGCCTTTAACGATACCAATTTGACCATATTCTTCATTCGTTTCTTCATCGACGACAGTCCCAATGGTTAAGTCGACTGTTTCCGTTGTATCACCGCGTTCAACGGTGACACTCACTTCTTCACCGGCATTAGCGTCAACAAAAGCAACCATGTCATTCCAAGTTTCAATCGTTTCATCATTTAAGCCAACAATGACATCGTCTTCTTGAAGCCCTGCTGCCATCGCCGGTGAGTCTTCAACGACACTTCCAACAATCGCTTCAGGCGAATTCATTGGGACACCCGGTAACATGAAACCAATAATTGTATAAACAATAGTCGACAAAATAAAGTTATTTAATGGGCCTGCAAAATTTGTTTTAAATTTTGACCAAGGACTCGCTGCTTCATAGCGCGCTTCATAAGGCGCCACTTCGATTAAGGTACCATCTCTTTCGATGATGGTGGCTTCTTTATCGACTTGGTAAGTAATATAATCAGACTGACCTGTTGGTAAAACTTCTAATGTCATATCATTCACTAAATCAGCCGCATTAACACGAGCAGGTAACTCTTCTTGATCTAATGTATCCGATAAATTAATTTGTTGAACGATATTATTCTCATCTAAAGTTAAACCAATTTCCATTCCTGGTTCAATCTCATCTTCTTCATTCAGTCCAGCAAGGCGAACATAACCACCCATTGGTAACATTCGGACTGTATAAGTTGTACCGTCACCGCCTTGTTTAGCAAATAATTTCGGCCCCATACCTAGCGCAAATTCGCGGACTTTAATGCCAGCTTTTTTTGCAAAATAGAAATGACCAAATTCGTGAATGACGACAATAATTGAAAAGATAATTAAAAATACAATAATAGTTTTCATTAAAACCTCCTAACTCGTTAGTAAGTTAAACCAAATCCCAAATACTAAACTAGCAAATAGCACACTATCAAAGCGGTCTAAAATACCACCGTGTCCTGGAATTAAGCTTCCTGAATCTTTCACTTGGAAATGGCGTTTATACGCTGACTCAACAAGGTCTCCAAATTGACCCGTTAACGAAATGATAATCGTTAAAATAGTCATATGTAACCAACCACCTAATTGTGGGTCAAAGAATAACATATAAATACTCGTTGATAATACTGCTCCGGCAACTCCGCCAAGCATTCCTTCCACCGTTTTATTGGGTGAAACTTGAGGGGCTAATGGTGTTTTACCAATCTGACGACCAACAAGTAAGGCGAATATATCAGTAACCCAAACGGCCATCAAGAAATAGACTAATGTCTCTAAGCCAATTGCACGTATTTCTGAAACTAAATTGAAACCTCGGCCGATATACATCGCACCTAGCATAATAATAGAGGCTTGGGTGAAATTAAATTTGTGTGGTTTAAATACCGTGTAAATCAATAATGCTACCGCACATAAAAAATAAACCGAAGTCATATCAAATACTTGTATAAACTCGGGTAAATATGCTGTAGGAACTAATTGAGCAAAGAGCGCTAGCCCTCCAATTAAATAAGGGAATTTGCTTGTAATGTCGGCCATTCTTAACAGTTCAAATAAGCCAATCACACCTAAAATTAATAAGAAATAAGTAAACCAAGTGCCTCCAATTAAAGCAAAAGGTAAGAAGACAAAAAAGGCAATGAAACCAAAAATCACGCGTTCCTTCAACTGTTAGCCACCTTTCTTTCAGAGTTTTCCATAGCGACGATTGCGGTCTGCATAACTATGTAAGGCAATTTCTAGATCTTCTGGCGTAAAATCAGGCCAAAATTTATCAACAAAGTAAAATTCACTATAAGCTAACTGCCATAATAAGAAATTACTTAATCGTTGTTCCCCGCTAGTGCGAATCATTAAGTCGGGATTTTGATATTTTCCAAGATTAGCTGTCTCTAAATAACTTGAAAATAAGTCAATATCGATATCTTCAACTTCGATTTCACCGTCTTTAGCTGCTTGAGCGATTTCTCTAGCTGCTTGAGTGATTTCATGTTGACTACCATAATTTAAAGCAATATTTAAAATCATGCCATCATTATTTGCCGTCTTCTCAAATGCTTCTTTCATCATGCCATGTGTTTGTTCTGGGAGACGTTTAATATCTCCAATTGTTTGAACTTTAATATTATTTTCCATTAATTCTGGTAAATAATCATTGAAAAATTTCTTTGGTAAATTCATTAAATGGTTAACTTCTTCTTCCGGTCTTCCCCAATTTTCGGTTGAGAAAGCATAAATGGTTAATACTTTAATGCCCACTTTACTACTATGGCGCACTATTTCTTTGATCGTTTCTACACCTTTATTATGTCCGGCTATACGTGGTAAAAAACGTTTTTTAGCCCAACGCCCATTACCATCCATAATGATTGCAATGTGTTTGGGTAGTGTTTCTGGATTTAATTTCATTTAAACACCTCATCTAGTTAATACTTTTACCTTCTATTATACATTAAAATTATCACAACTTATATATAATCAAGGTTTTTTCTCGCTGTTCTTAATTAAAGCATAAAAAAGCCCTAGATTCTATTTGAATCCGGGCTTTTTCTATGATTAGTTATTTAAGATTTCGTCTTCTTTTTCTTTTGCTAACTCATCAATTTGTTTTACAGCATTATCAGTTACTGTTTGAATTTGTTTTTCGTAATCTTTCACATCATCTTCCGTTAATTCATTTGCTTTTTCAAGCTTTTTAGCTTCATCAATTTGATCACGGCGGATGTTACGGATCGCAATTTTAGCATTTTCAGCCTCTTTACCAACAACTTTTGTCAGTTCTTGGCGGCGTTCTTTTGTTAACGGTGGGATTGTTAAACGGATAACATCACCATCGTTATTTGGAGTGATTCCGACATCACTTTGTAAAATTGCTTTTTCAATGTCTGTAATTGACCCTTTATCGTAAGGTGTAATTAATAACATTCTAGCTTCTGGAACTGAAATCCCTGCTAATTGGTTTAAAGGAGTTGGAACTCCATAGTAAAGTACTTGAACACGGTCTAAAATACTCGCGTTAGCTACTCCCGCACGAATTGAACCTAATTCACGTTGAAATGATTCAATCGATTTCTGCATACGGTCTTTCGTAGTATTAATAATCGTATCAGCCATAATAAATAATCCTCCTACAATTTGTCTGTTAACGCTATTATAACACAAATTCAATCCGTTAAACAGTTGCAACATCACAAATGAGGAGATAATAAAACAAAATTATGAAAACTCTTTGAAAGTATACGGAGGTAAAAATAGTGTCCTTTGTCTTTAATACTATTACCAAAAACAAACGACATGTAGAGGAGCACTTTTAAATGAGTATAATCTTTCGATTCAAAAAAATAGCTGACCAGACACTTGAAAAACAACTCTCTAGCTATGATTGGTTAAATATTGACGCTCGTTTGAGCCGACTTTTCATCGGAGTCTGTTTAAATTTAATATTTACCATACTTTTCCTAAAACAAAAAAGACCGAACGCATTGTCCGGTCTAGATATTATTCGCCTGCTTCGACTGTTGTTCCGATGTCTTCACCTAAAACAACGCGTTTGATATTACCTGGTTCGTTTAAGTTGAAGACAACTAATGGAATATCGTTGTCCATACTTAATGAACTTGCTGTTGAGTCCATTACTTTTAGGCCTTTAGCGATCACGTCTAAGTGAGTTAAACGATCAAATTTAGCAGCGTCTTTGTTTTCACGAGGATCTGCATCGTATACGCCGTCGACATTATTTTTAGCCATTAAAATAACGTCTGCTTCAATTTCAGCTGCACGTAATGCGGCAGTTGTGTCTGTTGTGAAGTAAGGGTTACCTGTACCTCCTGCGAAAATGACAACGCGTCCTTTTTCTAAGTGACGAATTGCTTTACGACGAATATATGGTTCTGCGATTTGGCGCATGTCTACGGCTGTTTGTACACGTGAAGCTACTTCATTCGACTCTAAAACGTCTTGTAAAGCTAATGCATTCATTACTGTTGCAAGCATTCCCATGTAATCTGCTTGAGCACGTTCCATACCCATTTCTTCACCAATTGTTCCGCGCCAGATGTTTCCGCCACCAACAACGATTGCTACTTCAACACCTAATGCATGAACTTCTTTAATTTCGGCAACCATTTCTTTGATTGTTTCTGGGTTAATTCCGAAACCTTTGTCCCCTGCCATTGCTTCTCCACTGAGTTTAAGCACGACACGTTTGTATTTTACATTACCTTCAGCCATTTTGACTTCCTCCTCGTAAATATGTTATCTAACTAATCCATAAAAATAGCCCCATAAGGGGCTAAGTTAAAAATTATTGTTTCATTTGAGCAGCAACTTCTTCAGCGAAGTTATCTTGACGTTTCTCGATACCTTCTCCCACTTCGAAGCGTACGAATGAATCAACTTTACCGCCTTTAGATTCGATAAATTGTGCAACAGTAACGTCACCATCTTTAACAAATGGTTGTTCAGCAAGAACGATTTCTGAGTAGAATTTACCCATACGTCCTTCAACGATTTTTTCAACGATATGTTCTGGTTTACCTTCTGCTAAAGTTTTTTCAGTTTGAACTTCTTTTTCACGGTTGTAAACATCTTCAGAAACATCTTCACGTGTTGCAAATTGAGGATTAATAGCTGCTACGTGCATTGCAACGTCGCGTGCTGCATCTTCATCAGTTGAATCTGTAACTTTAACTACAGCTACGATTGATCCACCAGCGTGAACATAAGTTCCAAATACGTCTGCATCTGTTTTTTCTAAGATTTCAAAACGACGGAAGTCGATTTTTTCACCAATTTTAGTTGTAGCTTCTGTCATAGCATCTGCTAATTTAACGCCATCAACTTCGATTTCTAAAGCTTCTTCCATGTTAGCTGGTTTGTTTTCAGCTACTGCTTTAACTACTGATTTGACTAATGTTTGGAATTGCTCGTTTTTAGCAACAAAGTCCGTTTCAGAGTTAACCTCTACGATTGCTGCTGTGTTTCCAGCAACATAAGCTGCTGCTAAACCTTCTGCTGCAATACGGTCAGCTTTTTTAGCTGCAGTTGCTAAACCTTTAGTACGTAAGAAGTCGATTGCCGCATCCATGTCTCCGTCTACTTCAACTAGAGCTTTCTTAGCGTCCATCATTCCAACGCCTGTACGGTCGCGTAATTCTTTAACAAGTTTTGCAGTAATGTTTGCCATTAATAAATTCCTCCCAATAACTAATTTCTAATATAGTATATCATTTAATAATTCTCATTGCACGAGTAATCTTCCATCGTACTTGAGTAAAAGAAAACCGTCCTTACAGGTTAAGGTAATATCACCTGTAAGTATACCTGGTAAGAACGGTTAAAATTTAAAAATTACTCAGCAGATGCTTCTGCTTCAGCGTCGTTTTCGAATAAGTTGTCGAAGAACTCGCTATCTGATTGTTCGTCAGATGTATCATTTGCTTGACCTTGGTTAGATTCAATAATAGCGTCTGCCATTGAAGATGTGATTAATTTAATTGCACGAATCGCGTCATCGTTAGATGGGATTACTACGTCAATTTCATCTGGATCACAGTTTGTGTCAACCATAGCAATAATTGGAATATTTAATTTGTTTGCTTCTTGAACCGCGATATGTTCTTTACGTGGGTCAACGATGTAAATTACATCTGGTAAGCGTGGCATATCTTTAATACCACCTAAGTTAGCTTCTAGCTTGTCTAATTCTTTTAATAACTCGCCGACTTCTTTCTTAGGTAATAAATCAAATGTTCCATCTTCTTGCATTGTTTCGATTGCTTTTAGACGTTTGATTGAAACTTGGATTGTATCCCAGTTAGTTAACAATCCACCTAACCAACGGTGGTTAATGTAGTATTGACCAGCACGTTCAGCTTGTTCTTGGATTGATTGTTGAGCTTGTTTTTTCGTACCAACGAATAAAACAATCCCACCATTAGCTGATAATTCGCGCATAGAATTGTATGCCTCGTCAACTAATTTAACTGTTTTTTGTAAGTCAATGATGTAAATACCGTTACGCTCTGTAAAGATATATTTTTTCATTTTTGGGTTCCAACGACGTGTTTGGTGACCGAAATGTACTCCGGCTTCCAACAATTGTTTCATAGAAATAACTGCCATAATTTTCATTCTCCTTTGGTTTTTCCACCAATAGTTTCGCTCATCACCAGACTTCAACAGAAGCACCCTGACGATCATCCACTATTGTGAGTTTTTTTGGTTGATTAACAACCGACGATTATTATAACCCAAGAAATACTAAATAACAAGGGCATTTCACAAATTAACTGATTTTCAGGAAAAGTATAGCGAGTAGCCAACTTTTCAGTAGACTACTCGCTTTTTGTTTCTAATGCGTTTATTTTACCGTTGTATTAGGACATCCTCGGAAGTTTGGATTCGACTTTGGCTTTGTTTCACTTCGTTCCGGTATCTAACGTGATCTTTCAACATACGGTAAAGTGCAGAAGCTGTTGGAACAGCCAGTAACATTCCTGACACTCCCATAACTCCCCCACCAATCGTAACTGCTACTAACACCCATAAACCAGGCAGTCCAATTGAACTTCCTACTACTCTTGGGTAAATTAAGTTACCTTCGATTTGCTGCGTAACTACAATAAAGACAATGAACAGCAATGCTTGGATCGGAGAATGCATTAAGATCAAGATAAACCCGACTCCACCCGACAAATAAGCTCCTAAAATTGGAATAATCGCTGTTACCCCTGTTAGAGCTCCGATCATCGTCGCATATGGGAAGCGGAAAATTAACATACCAACGGTTACCATGGCCCCTAAAATGGCTGCCTCGATTACTTCAACCGTTATAAAACTTCTAAATGAATCATTGAAAACACCTGAAATATATTTCAGACGTCTATAATATTTGAGTGGTAAGTATGTTTCAAATACCAAATCGAAGTTTTTTAATAAACTTTCTTTGGATACTAAAAGATAAATAGCAATCATGAGTGATAAAAAGAGATTAATCACGATACTAAAGACTGAGGTTACTGTTGAAAATGCAGTATTAATGAATGAACCAGTTACATCATTCACGATATTCAATGTTCTTTGCACAATATTTTGCCAATTAACATCCAATTGATCCACAAAATCGGCTAATGGTGGGAATAATTCTTCGTTTTCGAGCACCCAATTACGCAAATTATTTGCCGCTTGAGGAAGAATTGCGATGACTTGTTCCACTACAGACACTAATTGCGGGACAACTAAATTCAGAATAAATAACAATACTATTATAACTACAACAATCGATAGAAGGATGCTGATAGGACGTCTGGTCACTTTAACCCATTTATCCTCTTTATTTGGAAAATACCATTTTTCAAATTTTTCCATCAATATATTCAAAATATATGCCAATGCCACCCCAAAAATTAATGGCGAAATAACACCAATTAAATTATTAATCCAACCAAATATTTGGCTGTGGTAAACAACGACGAAAACTAACACAATAATAATCATTAAATATTTCAAAATCATGCGGTCTAATTGTTTTAATTTTTCCATTCACTTCACGACCTTTCAGATAGTTTAATATTAGCACATTTCATAATTAGACAGAAAGAAAATGCTATTTAAATTATTAGACCGAAGAAAATGCTATCTTTAGTTGCATTTCACTACTATAAATCAGTACAATAAGATAAAACACAAAGGAGCCATTATTATGACGATTGAATCAAATCTAAATCCACTTGTTACACAAGTCCAACCTTCACCCATCCGTGTTTTCGATGGTTTAATAAGTAATATTCCTGGTATTATCAAACTAACATTAGGTGAACCTGACTTCCCTTCTCCTGATGCAGCAAAAGTGGCTGCCATCAGTGGTATTGAAGACAATCAAACTAAATATGCACCTTCTCCTGGAACACCGGATTTGTTAGAAAATATTAGTGATTTCTTAAAACGCCGTTATGATTTAGATTATCCATCCAATCAAATTTCAGTAACCGTTGGCGCAACAGAAGCTTTAGCCAGTGCTTTTCTAACTATTTTACAGCCTGGCGACAAAGTAATCGTCCCTAATCCAATGTTTTCTTTATATGATTCGATTATCAAAATCCAAGGCGGCGAACCCATTCATATTGACACATCTGAAAATGGTTTTATTTTATCACCCGAGATGATTCAAGAGGCCGTTGATGCCAATGATGGTCAAGTTAAAGCGGTATTATTAAATTATCCAACCAACCCAACTGGTGTGACTTGGACATACGACGAAGCCAAAGCCATCGCTGATGTGTGCCGTAAAAATGATTTGCTGGTTGTCAGTGACGAAGTGTATTCTGAATTTGTTTATGAAGGTGAACATGTTTCAATGGCCACCCTTCTACCCGAATTAACTTTACTCGTAAATGGTGTTTCAAAATCCCACTCAATGACAGGATGGCGCATCGGTTTCTTAGCCGGTCCCGAAGAAATTATGAAGTATGTGGCTGTAGGCCACCAATCATTAGTCACAACCGCTTCAACCGTTTCTCAGATTGCTGCTTCTGCCGCACTCGAAACAGGCGACGACTATATTGTAGAAATGCGCGAAGCATTCAAAGAGCGCCGTGACTATTTCTATAACGCATTAACTTCCGTCGGATTTACGATTAAGAACCCAAACGGCGCCTTCTATATGTTCGCCGGCATTCCGGAAGATTTAAATCAGGACAGTTTCCAATTTGCCGTCGACCTCGCCGAAAACGCTAAAGTCGCCGGCGTTCCCGGAACAGCCTTTGGTATCGGCGGCGAAAACTTCATCCGCTTCAGCTACGCAGCCAGCCTAGATGAAATCAAAGAAGCATCCGACCGCATCGTCAATTACGTCCACTCATTACGCAATAAATAAATTAATCCACTGAGCTTGCATGTTAATTATCAGCATACAGGCTCTTTTTTTAAGATATGGTAGAGGGGAATTTGTTTCTTGCGGTTTCGCGGTTTGGTGAATTTTGAGTATGACTCTGGCATTTCATGGACATTGGGACCAGAAGGTTCACATATCACGCAGCTTATTGGGTTCTGACGAGAGAACCTTCCTGATTTGCGCAGGTGCAGATAATTTCTGAGCCGTACCTTCGTGGTTCGCGAAGGTGTCCTAGTTTAAATTGCACATTTTATCGATCTGCTTTGATTTATTCTGGAGTAGATTGACAGTTCATCAATCTTCTTAGTTATATTTTGCTAAACATTGATGAATCATCCATCTTCTTTCATTTAACCAGGCGAACATTGATAGTTCATCAATCTATTCAGATTTTCCCGATCGAAGATTAACAATCCATCAATCTGCCCTATTGAAATTGGCAGAACAGAGACGATTCTTCGCTCTTCTCGGATGCTGAAACAGGAAGTGAGACGGTTTTTCGCTCTTCTCGGGTGTTGAAACAGGAAGTGAGACGATTCTTGCATCTCTCGGATGTTGAATCAGGAAGTGAGACGATTCTTCTTTTTTCTCAAACGTTAAATCAGGCAGTGAGGCCATTCTTCTCTCTTCTCTGATATTTTCAGCTTTACCTAAATTACCAACTTTACAAGCCGCACACAAAAAGCCCGTCTCTGTCGAGACGAGCTGATTGGGTTAGGATGCAATGATTGGTTCGTTTTTAAACTCTAATTCGTCATTGCCTAGTTCTACGGTGACAATAGAGTTCGGGAATACTTTCCCCGCAATTATTGCGCGAGCAAGAGGTGTTTCCAGTTGTTTAGTGATGAAACGTTGGAGTGGGCGGGCCCCATAAACGGGGTCGTAGCCTTGTTCTGCTAACCAATTTGCGGCTTCTTCGGTAATTTTGAGTTCAATTTCTTGATTTTCTAAGCGCTCAGATAATTGATTAATCATTTTGAAGACAATTTTCGTCATATTATTCATCGTCAATGGCGAGAACATGACGATGTCGTCGATTCGGTTGAGGAATTCTGGTTTAAATGTTGCTTTAAGTGTTGAATCCACTTGTTTTTCAGCTTCGTCAGTGATTAATCCATTTTCGTCAACGCCTTCGAGTAAGTAATGTGAGCCGACATTCGATGTCATGATGACTACAGTATTCTTGAAGTCGACAACGCGACCTTTTGAGTCAGTTAATCGGCCGTCATCCAATACTTGCAGTAAGATATTGAAGACGTCTGGATGCGCTTTTTCAATTTCATCAAGTAAGACAATCGTGTAAGGATTGCGGCGCACAGCTTCGGTTAATTGACCACCATCTTCATGGCCGATATATCCTGGAGGCGCTCCGACTAGGCGGGAAACAGTATGTTTCTCCATGTATTCAGACATGTCGATACGGATCATATGGTCTTCTGAGTCGAATAGTTGTTCCGCTAACGCTTTGGCTAATTCAGTTTTACCAACGCCAGTTGGACCTAAGAATAGGAACGACCCAATTGGTTTTGATGGATCCTGAATTCCGGCACGCGAACGGAGAACCGCTTCAGTGACACGGTCTATTGCTTCAGCTTGGCCAATAACACGTTTAGATAAGGTTTCGTCTAATGCTAGTAATTTTTCACGTTCACCTGCTACTAATTTAGAAACAGGAATTCCTGTTAAACGGCCAACAACTTTAGCAATTTCTTCTTCCGTCACTGATTCTTGGGTTAACCTTACAGCATCTTCGTCGCGGTTTGCTTCATGTTCCGCTTCGAGTTCACGCACTTCACGTTCTAAGCGCGGAATAATTCCGTGTTGTAATTCAGCCGCGCGCTCTAATTCATACGCACTTTCAGCTTCTTCTAAGTCATGGCGCGCTTTATCTAATTCAGCCCGTTTATCACGCACTAAATTCGACGCTGCTTTTTCTTCTTCCCACTGCATTTTTAATTTATTGGCATCTTCGCGTAAATCAGCTAATTCTTCTTGTAAAATCTCAAGACGTTTCTTAGACGCATCATCCGTCTCTTTTTTCAATGCTGCCTCTTCGATTTCTAAGGTCATTAAACGGCGATTTACTTGGTCCATTTCTGTTGGCACCGAGTTTAATTCCATATTAATGGTCGCTGAAGCCTCATCGACTAAATCAATCGCTTTATCTGGTAAGAAACGGTCCGTGATGTAACGGTCCGACATCGTCGCCGCCGCTACTAACGCATTGTCATGAATATTTACTCCATGGTGAATCTCATAGCGTTCTTTGAGTCCACGTAAAATCGTAATCGTATCCTCAACCGTCGGCTCCATCACCATTACACGTTGGAAACGACGCTCTAACGCTTTATCTTTTTCAAAGTGCTCACGGTACTCGTCCAGTGTTGTCGCACCAATTGTATGCAACTCACCACGCGCTAACATTGGTTTTAACAAGTTACCGGCGTCCATCGACCCTTCTGTTTTACCAGCACCCACGATATTATGAATTTCGTCTATAAAGAGCAAGATTTGGCCATCCGCTTTCTTAACTTCGTTAAGAACAGCTTTTAAACGTTCTTCGAACTCACCACGGTATTTTGCACCTGCGATTAAAGCCCCCATGTCTAATGACCAAATTTCTTTATCTTTTAGATTTTCCGGCACATCGCGGCGCACGATACGTTGCGCCAATCCTTCTACGATTGCAGTTTTACCAACCCCAGGTTCACCAATTAAAACCGGATTGTTTTTCGTTTTACGAGAAAGAATTCTAATCACATCACGAATCTCTTCATCACGGCCAATTACTGGATCTAATTTATTTTGTTTCACTGCTTCGTTTAGATTGGTGGCATATTTTTCTAATGATTCATATGTTTCTTCTTGGTTTTGTTGTGTCACACGTTCTCCTCCTCTCAACTCTTCAATGCGAGCTTTTAATTTTGCTTCTGTTATTTGGTTTTTATTTAAAAATTCTGTGATTGGATTGGCTTTTTGTTTGAATAAAGCAAGTAAAATTACTTCTGTTGCGATATATTCATCACCAAAGTCGCCACCAATTTGTCCAGCATCGTTAATTAATTGGTTCATTCGCTGTGAAATACTTTGACCATATTGCACATTTCCTTCAACGACACTTAATTTATCAATTTCTTTTTCAACTAATTGTTTAATTTCATCCATCGGCGTACCCAAATCTTGGTAAATTTTATACGCAAAATGATCTGGTTGCAGAAAAATTAACCAGAGGTGAGGTATGTCAATTTGTTGATGTTTACGTGTCATCGCAACTTGTTGCGCTTCTGCTATCGCTTGTTGCATTGTTGTTGTCATTTTATCTATCATATACTGACCTCCGTTTTTTAATAGTCAAATTTAGTCAGACATTTTTCTTTAAAAAAAGAGAATATTTAAAATTCTCTTAACTGACTATTATTAGTATACACCTTTGGTCAAAGTTAGTCAAACATTTCCGCTTCTTTTTTGACTAATTTCGACTGTTTTTTCGCCAAGATAATTGTTGGGTCAAAATATCTGTAAAGACTGTTACAGACGTACTTTCTAGAAATAGTTCTTCTAATTCGTCTGCAAAAACATCTAAAATTCGTGACTCTAACGAGAGTAAAAACTCATCAATAAAAGTCAAAGGTCGCATCGCTTCACCATTCACAACAAAGTTTGTGTAGTAGATGAAATGATCTTTCACTAAGGAATCTAAGACGTCGCGGTCTCCTTTGATTAAATTAGGAAACCCTGTGCGAATATCGGTTGCAATATGACTGCGCGGTGCGCGCAACATAAAATGAATTTTGAATTCTCCAATCATTGGATTACTTTCGTCAGATAATTCAACGTCATGTGTGATAATTTGATAATCTTCTAAATGCATAAAATTCCTTTCTATTAATCTACTATTGTTCTCTTACTAAATTTGTTATAATTTTATTTATGTGTTTATACACGGAAAAAGTATTATATAATAACCATTACAACAATACTATAACATAATGAAGAATTTTTTATGAAGGAGGAGTCCCGTGTCATTAACTGATTCATTGGAACAACATTTTGGCTATAGCCAATTTAGAACTGGTCAAGAACCTTTAATCAATTCGATTTTAGAAGGAAAAGATGTCTTAGGAATCCTTCCTACTGGCGGTGGTAAATCGATTTGTTACCAATTACCCGCTGTTTTACTACCTTATTTAACAATTGTGATCACTCCACTTATTTCATTAATGAAAGACCAAGTCGATTCATTACATGAATATGGTATTCCAGCTGCATATATCCATTCTGGTTTGGACTATACTGAAATTGCCGATATTATGACACAAGTGGATAATGGGACATTAAAGTTGCTTTATGTCGCACCTGAAAGACTAAATCATCCTGGTTTCATAAATAATTTACCAAGTAAAATTTCGATGATCGCCATTGATGAAGCACACTGTGTGTCCCAATGGGGTCATGACTTTAGACCATCTTACCGTCAAATTACTGATTTTATCGATTCATTTAACACGCGTCCTATCGTTTCAGCATTCACTGCAACAGCGACACCTTTAGTTCAACAAGATATTAGTAATCAACTCGGTTTAAAACAACCAGAAACAGTCATCAATTCTTTTGACAGACCAAATATTCGGTTCACCGTTGTCGAACCCGATTCTAAATCAAAAGAATTAATGAACTATATTAATGATGAAGAAGCCATAATTATTTATGCGAACACCCGTAAAAATGTGGACCAAATTTATGAACGCTTGTTAAAAGCAGACTACAATGTATGTAAATATCATGCCGGCCTCCCCCAAGAACAGCGCGATCATGCACAAAATCAATTTATCTTTGATAAATGTAATATCATTGTCGCAACCAATGCTTTTGGTATGGGGATTGATAAAACGGATGTGCGCCGTGTGATTCATTATAATATGCCAACAGACCTAGAGAGTTACTATCAAGAAGCTGGTCGTGCGGGGCGTGACGGTTTAGATTCAGAGGCAATCCTCTTCTTCTCAGCTCAAGATATCATTAGCAGCAAACGACTCCTCGAACAATCTCAAGACCCTTATGTCAATAAGCGTTTGGATGCGATGATTCAATATGCCAACGCCACAAGTTGTTTACGTAAGTTTATTTTGAATTATTTCGACGAAGACTACCAACCACCTTGCAAAAATTGCTCTAGTTGCTTAAATGAGTTTGAAGTGATTGATGTAACCAAAGAAGCACAGATGATTTTATCAAATATTGTCCGCATGAAACATGGTTTCGGGATGACAATGGTCGCTCATGTCCTGCGCGGTGTGCGTAATGACAAAATTGTCCGCAATGGCTTTGATCAGATTTCAACTTTCGGTTTAATGAAAGATTCATCTGAAAATTATATTAAAGATATTATTTCGCGCTTATTAGCTGAAAATCAATTAACTTTAAATGAGTATAATGGTTTAGTCATCACCGAACAAGCCAAAGCCATTTTGTTTGAAGGCGAAAAACTGACCATGAAATTTAAGCATTACAAACGGAAAGCAAATATCAAAACAAAAGCCAGCGCTACCGCTGAAGACGAGGAACTATTTGAAGTGCTTCGTGGTGTTCGCTCAAAACTTGCTCAAAAAGAACAAGTCCCTGCTTATATCATTTGTAATAATAAAACACTCGTTGATATGGCCAACCAAGCCCCAACCGACATGATGTCATTTTTACAAGTCGATGGAATTGGTCAAATCAAAGCTGAAAAATATTATGAACCATTCACAGAAGCAATTATTGACTATCAAAACAAAAATTAATCTTAATAAGAAATCTCCTTTGTTTATGGATTGGACAAAGGAGGTTTTTTAATTGTTTTATTGTTGGAATGAGTTGGTTTAATCCCAGCGAATGTGGTCTATTTTGGTCGGATTATCATTTCTAGAAGGAATTCTCTGCGAAATGATAATTTTAAGCGGAATTTTATCATTTCATGAGGTCGGTTGCATTGAAATGATAATTTTAGGCAGTATTTTATCATTTCAAGTCATTAAACTAAAAATTTTGATAATTCGTCGTATTTAATTTAATGCCAATTCCATAAACCGAACACATGTCTTTCAGGAGATCATTAGACTAGACTCTATTTAGAAAACACTACAAAGTCAGCTCATCAATCAACCACACTTTAACAATCCACAACAAACTGCGGAATTTAATCCCGTCAATTTCTCCAGAAATTGATATCCGCCTTTTCTAAATGATACTTTTCGACTTATGGCGAAAAGTACAACCTCTATAAGGTGGCTTTTCGTTTAGCGAAAAGCGACATTATTTTTCAAAAGAGGTAGAGTCGCTAATGCGACTCTATTTGAAGTCCTTTGTTTGTGAGTGAT
This sequence comes from Aerococcaceae bacterium DSM 111022, assembly GCA_015863195.1. GTDB lineage: Bacteria > Bacillota > Bacilli > Lactobacillales > Aerococcaceae > DSM-111022. The sequence goes on from JACBXO010000002.1 coordinate 187,124, forward strand.
GCTTGTGTGTTTTTTTAATAATTATTATCCTGGTAAAGCTAGGTGAATTTTCTTAACTCTACTCGATGACCGTAGTTAAGAAAATATAGGAGCCGAAGTTTTCTCTACTCTACTCGATGGCCATAGTTAAGATAATATAGGAGCCAAAGTTTTCTCTACTCTACTCGATGACTGTAGTTGAGAAAATATACGAGCCAAAGTTTTCTCTACTCTACTCGATGACTGTAGTTAAGAAAATATAGGAGCCAAAGTTTTCTCTACTCTACTCGATGACTGTAGTTGAGAAAATATAAGGGTTAAAGTTTTCTCTACTCTACTCGATGACTATAGTTGAGAAAATATAGGAGCTAAAGTTTAACTTAAACTGCTACCTATAAACTGGACACATGTTTTCTAGAACGAAAAACTAATAGACTCCTATCTTTTGACCGAAAATTTTACTAGACAATAATTATTTCCATAAAAATAAAAAAACAAAGTCAACAGACTTCGATATTATCAAAGTCTGTTGACCTCAGTTTCGTACATTTAAATTTTTTGCTCTTACGACAAGCCGTGGATTTTGTTTTGGTCTTTTGAGGCCATTCCCTCTAACTCTGAATCGAGTTGGTGATCGACGACATTGCCATGAACATAATTGAGCTCCCCAACCATTTGTTTGGTTAACTGCCAAATTTCTTTGCTGTCTGTTGTTTCGAGAGCAGCTTTGAAAAATGCTGCTAAATAAACAGATGCTTCATAGGAAACTTCGTGGCCTCGTTCTGGATCCGAAATAAAGTAAACTTTTTCGTCCTTTTCTTTTTCAGCCATAGTCTTAACAAATTCTTTTGTGAAGTCATAATGCACAAAGTCGTCCGCTTCCCCGTGCCAGAACAACATCGGTACGCCGTCTAACACTTCCGGATGCATACTTAAATCTGCTTGATGGAATTTTTGGTAAAGGCGCAGCATTTCTAAAATTTGATCTTCTTCTAATTCTGATGTCTCTACATCTTTATCTGTCAGCAGAAATTCTCTGATTAAATGACGGGCTAATTTTAACAATTCTGGCGAGCCCATTAAACTTCCGGCAACTGAAATATTATCATTTTGCGTCAACAACATCGATGTGGTAATACCACCCATTGATATGCCACAAACACCGATGAAATCATCTTGGATTAAATCTTTTTGTGAAAAGTATTCCACAATTTTAGGATATTCCTCTAAATTGGTTTGTAAACACTCTACGAATTGTAGATTCTCAAATTGATGGTCCTTAGGCTGGCGCTCTCCGTGATAGATTGTATCAGGCATGACGCAACGATAGCCTCTTTTGGCAATTTCTATCCCTAGTCCAATTGACTCTTCTTTGTTACTTGTCCAACCATGGTAAAATATGGCAAGTGGTAATGGTTGGCCCTTCGATCCAGCTGGAGCTACTTCTGCGACTGCAATGCCGTCTATATTATAATAATCAATACTAATTTGCATATTTTCACCTACATCCCTAATGCAATTTTTGCGTAGCGTGACATACTATCTGGAGTCCACCGCGGTTCAAATGTATATTCAATATCAACTTGATTGATTTTTTCAATGGCTGTGACATTTTGATAAATATCCGCTTCGATTACATCCAGTAATGGACAATGCGGTGTTGTTAATGTCATTAAAATGTGGCAGATGTCTTCTTTGACGTCGATTTCATAAATTAAACCTAAATTAACAATATCAATACCAATTTCGGGGTCAATGACGTGCTCTAACATCACCATCACTTGATCTTCAACTTCTAGATCATTGAAATGCATAACCATGTACTCCCTCTTTTCTTTTTAAATTTTATAATTACATTCTAGTCTATCTTACCAAATTTACCAATGAAAATCTTTTTATATTGTTCGAGATATTGAAATTCGCTATAATAGGCCTAGGAAAGAGGAGCTGATAATTTTGAAGCAACACATGATTGCCATCGATTTAGATGGTACAACCTTAAATAACAAATCACAATTAACAAATAAAACAATCCATACTTTACGTCAATTAGATAACATGGGTCATATGATTACCATTGTTACTGGGCGTCCTTTTCGGACGGCAAAGGAAATTTATCATCAATTAGGGATTAATGCAGGGATTGTTAATTTTAATGGGGCTTTATGTCATCACCCAAACAATCAATTTTGGGCACCTGCTTATCATGAAGAGTTAGATAAAGAGCTGGCCTTTGAGATTTTCGCTCATCAGGAAGAATTAGGGATTGATTTATTAATGGCTGAAGGACGGGACACATTATATACAACGTCGATGAATATCCCCGACAGTCCTTTCTACCCTATTTCAAAAGCCAAAATTGCCCGTTTATCCCGTGAGGAATTGACTTATAATCCAACGGCACTTTCAATTTTTTGTGCAGTTGAACATCAAGAAAATGTGCGAACACGTTTAGAAGATAAATTCGGGGATTATATTTCAGTTCGTACTTGGGGCGGGATTTTACCTTGTTTAGAAGTAGTTCGTGGCGGCATTAATAAAGCGGTCGGCGTTAAAAAGATTGCTGACTTTTACCATGTCCCTAAAGAAAATATCATCGCTTTTGGTGATGAAGATAATGATGTTGAAATGATTGAATATGCAGGTTTGGGTGTTGCTATGAATAATGCGATTCCCGATTTAAAAGCAATTGCTAATGATGAGACAAAATTCACTAACAATGAGGATGGTTTGGCAGAATACTTAATCGGTTATTTCGATTTAAACATCGCAGATAGTTATTATAACTAATCACCATACTTATAATAGAAGAAATAGAAAACGCTCAGAGTCAATATTAGACTTTGAGCGTTCTTTTGTCGCCTTTTTGTTTTAATAAGGCGTCTTGTTGTTCTTTAGATAAGAAGTTGCCCGTTACTTTGGTTGATCTGACAACGTCTATAAAGGCTTTAGGGTCGGCTTCTAGTACAGCCATTTGTAATTCATGTAATTCATAGCGATTGATTACAATCATTAAAACTGAGCGTGGCACTTTGCTGTAGCCGCCTTTTCCGTCGAGGATGGTAATTCCGCGGCGGATGCGTTGGAAGATAGAATCGGTCACGGCGTCTGCATGGTCAGTGATAATAAAGGCTGTCATGCGGTGGTCGTTCGTGTGGAGCGAGTCCACCATACGCGTGTTGGTATACATCGAAATGATAGTAAAGAGTGCCGCTTCCCAGGAATATAACATTCCGGCAGCGACGACGATGAATGAGTTCATAATCAGATTCATTGAGCCGACATTCATTCCTTTGGCACGGTAAATGACCATTGAGATGATATCCGTTCCACCGGCAGACATACCATATTTGACACAAAGACCGCCAGCCGTTCCTGCTATCGTTCCACCAATTATCGCATTGAGTAATGGTTCGCCGGATACGCCTTGAACGGGGATGACATTCGTCCATGTAGTTGTCGAAATGACGACGAATATTGTCAAAATTGTGAATCGACGCCCTAATTTCCATACACTCAATAAGAGGATGGGCACATTTAAAATAAAGTAGAGATTACCTGTTGAGATAACATTATCTAATTGGGTAAATTCTCTTAAACTAAAAGTAATCAATTGTGCTAAACCAGTAATTCCGCCGGCATAGATATTGCCAGGAATTTGGAAAATATTTAAAGCCGTGGCATATAATAGCCCCGCGAATACAATGAGTAGTGCTTGAAAGACGGCTCTAAAATATTTATTATCTAAAAAATTGAACATGATGCCTTTTCCTCTAGTCTATTTAATTATCCTAATTGTGTTTCTAGTTCTTCAATAACGTTTTTAGCGATCGTTGATCCTACGATGAGTGTTTGGTATAAAGGATTAACGTCTGCACTTGTGCGCATTAAAGTTCTTAGGAATACTTCACCGTCACCTGCTAAGTAGACATTATAGTAGCCTGTTTTGATTTCGTTTAATTCGTTCATTAAAGCTAAGGCTTTTTCTTCTTTAGCGCGGTCGTTTAACATATGTAATTTACGGTAAATAATTTGTGCATCTACATAATCATCTTCTGATTCTTGGATGATTAATTCAACGACTAATAATTTTTGGTCAGAAATTCTGAATTGAACACGGTATAAATGGTGTCCGCTTTCGATTTCTTCCTTAGAAAATGGTAATTTCTTTTCTTTGACTAATGCTTCAAAATTGTCAGTAATTTTTGACATTTAATTCACTCCTATCAGCTTTTTACTACCCTTTTAGTATAACATAAGGAACCGTTTACCACATGGCTTTTACATAAACTTTACAGTAAGATATTTTGCCGAACGAGGATCGGAGTTGGTTCTTTGGTGAGTGCTATATTTTTCCAAAATAAAAAACAGCCCTTGCGGACTGTTTAAGACTTGAATTAGTTTCTGCGTTCTTTGATACGTGCCGCTTTACCTGATAGATTACGGATGTAGTAAAGTTTCGCACGGCGTACTTTACCTTTACGTAATACTTCTAATTTAGCTACACGTGGTGAGTGTACTGGGAAAGTACGTTCTACACCTACACCGCTAGAAATTTTACGAACTGTATAAGTTTCGCTGATTCCTTGTCCGCGACGTTTGATAACTAAACCTTCGAATAATTGAACACGTTCACGTTCACCCTCTACGATTAACGCGTGAACACGTACTGTGTCTCCAGGACGGAAGTCCGGAACATCGTTACGTAATTGGCTTTCAGTGATTTTTGCGATTAATGGATTAATACTCATTAATAATTCTCCTTTTTTACCTAATATTCTTGCACTACATTCATAGCCAGCGGAATATCGTAATATTTGGTCTCTCGACCACTTATCTATTATACTTAAACTAAAATATTTGTAAAGTGATTTCGGGCACTTTTTTAGATTTCTTGGTTATTTAACCATTCTAACTCTTTTACGGTTAAATTGGCTTGTTCGATTAAATCGGGGCGGCGTTTTTTTGTATTTAATAATGATTGTTGACGGCGCCATTCGTCGATTTTCGCATGGTCTCCACTGAGTAAAATATCCGGCACTTCCATCCCTCTAAAGTCTCGGGGGCGTGTGTACTGCGGATATTCTAACAGTGATTCTGAATAGGATTCTTGGACGATCGATTCTTCATTGCCGACTACTTCTGGAATAAGGCGGACAGTTGCGTCGATCATAACCATTGCTGGTAGTTCGCCATTTGTGAGGACATAATCCCCGACAGATACTTCGTCCGTTACAAATTCGCGGACTCTTTGGTCGAAACCTTCGTAGTGGCCGCAAATGAAGACGATTTGTTCTTCTTTTGACCATTCTTTTGCTAATTCTTGTGAAAATGGCACACCCGTTGGGTCCACTAAAACAACACGTGTTTTTTCAGATTGTTGGATTTTTTCTAATTGCTCCACAATCGGTTCAACGCGCAACAACATCCCTGCCCCGCCCCCATAGGGATAATCATCGACATGTCCGTGTTTGTTGACGGCGAATTCTCTGAAATTATGCGTTTGGAAGGTAAGGTGGCCTTGATCTTGTGCATTTTTCATAATCGAATATTCCAGTGGTGCAAACATTTCAGGAAATAGAGTCAATACATCAATTTGCATCGTCAATTAGTCCTTCCATTAGTTCAACTGTCACGCGATTTTCGTCTAGATTAATCTCTTTGACTACATCTTCGATATATGGGATTAATGCGTCTTTTAATTTGGGTTCAGGACGGTCCACAACCCATACGTCATTTGAACCTAGCGATAAAATATCTTTGATTTTACCGAGTAATTTACCTTCATCTGTGTAAACGTCTAGGCCAATGATTTGATGATAGTAATACTCATCTTCGGGTAATTCTTCTTGGTCATCTTCAGCAATCGCTAACCAAGCATTTTTAAAAGTCTCTACTTGATTGATATTGTCATACTCTTCGAACCCAATTACCCAAGTTCCTTTATTCAGTTTTGCAGATTTTACGGTTACTTCGGCTTCTTGAACCCCATCGCGGATGATGAATAAGCGATTGCCAGTTTCAAATCGTTCTTCTGGGAAATCGGTATCAGCGATGACTTTAATATCACCACGAATACCAAATGTATTTACAATTCTTGCAATACGAATGTACATGTAGCACCTCTTTTTGAATACTTTTAAAAATTAATAAAAAAAGAACTCTTCAATATAGTTAGACTACTTTGAAAAGTTCCAATATAGATTATTCATCTTCGTTATTAACGACAATCTTTGTGCGTTTGTCGCTAGCGTTACGAATACTATAAACAATCGTACGAATTGATCGAATTACACGACCTTTACGGCCAATCACACGACCGATATCTTCAGGATTTAAGAATAGATGATATTCCATGAAATCATCTGTCTCTTTAATCTCGATCTTCAAATCGTCTGGGTATTTGATCAATGGTTGAATAATAGTTGTCAATAAAGTTTCAATATTAGGCATTTATCTGACCTCTTTTTCAATCTTTTGACACAAATTATTTAGTGGTTTTAGCTTCATGGTGTTTTTGCATAATTCCTTGTTTTGATAACAAGTTACGAACTGTATCAGATGGTTGTGCACCGTTTGATAACCATTTTAATGCTAATTCTTCGTTAATTTCTAATTGTTTTGGTTCTGAAACTGGGTTGTAAGTACCGATTTGTTCGATAATACGTCCATCACGTGGCGCGCGAGCGTCTGCTGCAACGATACGGTAGAATGGGTTACGTTTAGATCCCATACGTTTCATACGTAATTTAACTGCCATTAAGTAGTCACCTCCATAAATTTTTAACTGTTGCTATCTTACCATGCGATCGTCAGCTTGTAAAGTCTTTTCCCTTTACAAAGTCGTTTTTCATTAAACTTTAATGATGGTAGCGGTTTAATGAGGGGTTGGTGTGTCTTTAGGGATTAGAAAACGTTCGAAAGACGTTTGTTTAGGACGATTAGAGTAAATTTTGGGCGGCTGTTTTCAGTATTTTGGTGAGTTTGTTTGTTAAACTAATCTGATTTTCTTTACTCTGTGAGATACGGCGAATTAAGAAAACTTTTGACGCTAGATTTTCTTTACTCAGTAAGACCCCGTGAGTTGAGAAAACTTTTGACACTAGATTTTCTTTTCACAGCAAAACACAGTGAGTTGAGAAAGCTTTGGACGCTAGATTTTCTTTACTCACCGCAACCCGGTGAGTTGAGAAAACTTTTGACAGTAGGTTTTCTTTACTCGGCGAAACACAGGGAGTTGAGAAAACTTTTAACGATAGATTTTCTTTACTCGGCGAAACACGTTTAGTTGAGAAAACTTTTTTGCCAATTAACTCTCTAATCATCACAAATTCTCTATTAATCTATAGATTTGATATCTCTACAACAAACAATGGTTTTTGATCAGAGTCGCCTAAGCGACTCTACCACTTGGAAAGATAATGTCGCTTTTCATTAAGCGAAAACCTCATTATATAAATTATGCCTTTCGACTTAAGTCGAAAATTATCATTTTAAAAAAGCGGAAGTCAATTTCCGGAGAAATTGACTGGTTTAAATTCCGCAGTTTATTTTCTGATGCTAAAACTATGATTGATTAGTGAGCTGAAATCAACTTCGAGAAGTGATAATCCAACCAAGAATCATTCAATTTAACTAATAAAATTAACAATCGATCATTCCTTTTGTTTGTTCGAGTAAAATAATTTATATAATCTCATTCTATTAAAGATACCTCCGCACCAGTTATATAATTGTGTAGGTGTTGGTGTTTCTTTAAATAATACTTCATAATCCTCCAATGCTTTCTTAGCAATATCATTGATCAACACTAACTTTCCACAACATGGACATTTCAATTTGCGCCTATTTTTCGGCACTTCCTCTATCACCCCATTACACTCTGGGCATTTAACTACTTTTCGAGTTGAGGCATAGTTATATTTAGGGACGGATGGCATGGTCTCGCTTGTGTCGAGGTTTTCTGCCATTAATAAATTATAAATGTGGTAGCTTTCATCATCTGGTCTAAGCGTTGTTGAGGCTAGTTCTTCGATATGTGATTCGACTTCGCTATGAAAGACTAAGTCCAATGACCATTCTTCCATGTTGTAGAGAACGAAATCTGGATGTGTGAACATGACATAGGTTCTCAGCGTCTTCTTGATGCCTAATTGCCACATTAACCGTTTAAATTTTTCTGTGGCTTCTTTGAGCTGTTCTCTGGGATGTTTGAATTCGGGTCCATTTGGATTGTCCTCATCCCCGCTATAATACTGGATTGTTTTACCGCGGTCGGTTGCTTTTTTAGAGTACCATTTGATTTCATATAAGAAAATATAATCCCCTGTTATGATAATTGTATCGATTTGGCATGCATATTCGCCGTCTAAGTGAAAGGTCAGGCTTTTGATTATTAGCCAACCATACTTTTCAAAACGTTTGTCAGCCCAAATTTCACTTTGATAGCCTTTTTTGAAATTTTCATATTTTTCTTGTTGATCTTCTGTAAAAGTGATGCGCCCGTCTAATGCTTCGAATATTTTTAAAGCGTTTGGTTTTTGTCTCATTTTCCACCTCCTATATATAAATAAACAAAATATTTGGAAAGTGGAAAAATTTCGTCAAAAAAATAAAAATCCGACCAAAAAGTGGCCGGATTTCAAAATAATAATCTTAACGGCGACGCATTTTTTTCAAGCGACGACGTAATTCTTTTTCTTGTTTTTCTTTTTGCATTTGTTCAGGCGATTTCATTTTAGGCATGTTTGGCATACCCGGCATACCTTTACCACCGCCACCTTGCATTTGTTGCATTTTGTTCATCATTTTATTCATGTTACCCATGCGGCCATTTGACATTTGGCTCATCATATCACGTGTTTGGTTAAATTGTTTGATTAATTGGTTAACCATTTGTAAGTCCGTACCCGAACCACCTGCAATACGGCGGCGACGGCTTTGAGAGATGACGTCGGGATTTTCACGTTCATGCGGTGTCATTGAAGATACGATCGCACGGACACTGTTCATGTCTTTTTCGTCGACTTCTAATTCATCGATTCCTGGGATTTTATTCATACCGGGAATCATTTTTAAGATATCTTTAATTGAACCCATTTTATTAACCTGGTCCATTTGACTAATAAAGTCATTGAAATCGAAGGAGGCATCCTTAATTTTGGCTGCCATTTCTTCCGTTTCTTTTTCATCGAATTCGCGTTGCGCTTTTTCAATCAGTGTCATCATATCCCCCATACCAAGGATACGGCTTGACATACGGTCAGGATAGAATACTTCTAGTGCATCTAATTTTTCACCTTGACCGGTAAATTTGATTGGTGTATCAATAACTGAACGGATTGAAAGTGCCGCACCACCACGAGTGTCACCGTCTAATTTAGTGATAACAACCCCGGTAACGCCCAGGGACTCATTAAATGCTTCGGCAACGTTCACGGCGTCTTGCCCTGTCATCGCATCCACTGTTAATAGAATTTCATGTGGATTTACAGCAGCTTTAATGCGGCGTAATTCTTCCATTAATTCTTCATTAACATGTAAACGACCGGCCGTATCAATGATTACTACTTCGTTTCCATTGATACGCGCTTGATTCATTGCACGTGTGGCGATATCAACGGGATCGACACCAGTACCTTCTTCATAAACATCCATGTTTAATTGTTTACCAAGTGTTTTTAATTGGTCAACGGCAGCAGGACGATAAATGTCTCCTGCTACTAATAATGGACGTTTTTTGCCTAAGTCTTCATTAATATATTTAGCTAATTTACCAGCGGTTGTCGTTTTACCGGCCCCTTGTAAACCAACCATCATAATGACTGTCGGTGGTTGTTGGCTAATGTTTAATCCAACTTGTTCCCCACCCATTAAAGCAGTTAATTCTTCATCAACAATTTTTACTACCTGTTGAGCAGGTGATAGTGAATCTAATACATCAGAACCTAATGCACGTTCATTTACTTGCTTAACAAACTTTTTAACAACTTGGAAGTTAACGTCGGCCTCTAATAACGCAAGACGAATCTCACGCATCATTTGACGCAGGTCAGCTTCAGTAATCTTTCCACCCTTACTTGCAGTACTTATCGCACCTTGTAGGCGTTCGGATAATCCTTCAAATGCCATATATACACTCCTATAATTCTTCTAATTGACTGATAATATCACTTTGTTCATCAGTTAATTCAGTTTCTTTTAATTGTTTTAATAATCGATATTTAACTTTTCGTAAATGATTTAATTGAATCATTGCTTCATAATTTTCTAACGACTCTTCACCGCGGCGAATATTATCATGCACTCCCTGACGACTTATATCGTAATGCTCCGCAATTTCTGCTAACGTGAAATCCTCTTTATAGTAAAGTGCTAACATCTCGCGCTGCTTTTTCGTCAAAAGGCCTTGGTAGCAATCAAACAACTCATTCATTAATAATGTTTTTTCTAAAGACATAATCTACCTCGGTTCAGGATAATTAATATACTTAGCTAAACGATTGGCTAAATCAACTGGCGTAACGTGTTCTAAAACTTCTGCTAAATTATGAACTTCCTCTTTTGTATAATTTAACTTTTGTAATAAAAAGTATTCCCAGATTTCATGCTTACGAATTAAATCCTCAGCCATCTGAACACCGGCTTCTGTTAATTTAACTCCTTTGTAAGGCACATAATCAACAAGTTCTTGCTGCTCAAGTCGATGCATCATTTCACTTACTGACGGTGGAGAGAGCTCTAAACCTTGTGCAATTCGCTTATTATCAACGAAATCCCCATCATTATTCTCATAAATAAATTTAATATAATCTTCTTGGCTTTGCGACACAAGACTTCCTCCTAACGGTGAATGCTATCTGTTATTTTACCATGTTTTAGCGTAATGAACAAACGAGATTCAATAAACCTTAAAAAAAGACAAACACAAAGTGCTTGCCTTAAAAATATTTGTGTTTTTTAATATTTAGGTTTGAATCCATATTCAGATATTTGAATTACATTTCCATTCTCACTATGAGACCCAGCTGGTTCTCCTAGTCTTCTTTGTGAGTCAAGTTTGAAAAATTGGTAAGTTGAATCAAAGTAGAAAATGAGAAGATCTGAGCCATTAATTAATGGGAATAAATATCTAATCACTTCATAAAAATCATGTCTGCGGTGCGTATTAATCAGTCGCTCTGTTCGTTTAATAGAAAAATCACCTGATATATATAAAGTATCAATATCACTTTCATATTCAGTCATTAAGCGTTCAAATAATTTCAGACTCAACGGTTCATCTTGATCTAAAACAGCTGCTAAATAGGTTGGTAATATAAACCACACTGAATTTTGTTGTTCCACAAAATGATGGTAATTGCTTACAATTTCTTCGTAATTCCCCATATATAAATCACAAATCATAATCAAAGCTTGAGCGCGTACATTCAATTCTTCTGTAAAACTTAGCACATATTCCAACACACACTTCGCCTTTTTATATAAACAGTTTTTCATATAAAGCTCAGCTAAATAAATATTTAAACGCGAAAATCCACTATCTAGATAATTAAATGTATGGCGCAGTTGCTCGTTACCAACTGTAACTTGAACGCGAGCGATAGCGTCTTTAACAAAAATTATTTTTTTGTAAATATTCTCTTTATAAATATAGCGGATAGCATCATGGTTATTCGGCCATAAATTAAGTGCTTCTTCAGCAAGTCTTTGACGATGATCTTTATCTTTGCTTAATTCGGCTTCTTCAGATAAACGAATCGATTTCATAATATTACTTAATAAAACTGGATTGACATCTTTGTCTTCAAAAATTAGAAATTGTTTAAATTGATTCGGGCGACGTTCACTTAGTCCAGCCCAGTCATATTTTGCATTAAAGCAGTCAATAGCATCTTTGTAACTTGAATATTTTTCACTATTCTCTATGTAAAAGAGAGTGAATTGTTCTTTATATGTTTGATACTCCTTTAACATTGACCAACCTCCAACTAAATAGCTTTTATATCATTATAGCAATTTTATCAACAAATAACTCTCTTTTTTTGAATATTTTATTAAAAAATTACACATCTCTATAACACTGAGAATTTGTTCCACTAATAGTTGCAAACTCCGTTGAAAAAGGGTTAAATTAGTGGTTTTCCCATAATTAATCTAAGTAATGAACCTCTTCTAAAAGAGTTCCTTTATAGAGCATATCCTAATATTGACTTGTTAATATTATTAAACACATAAAAAGACCTCGCAGTGGAGGTCTTAGGATTACTCTTCTTCATCGATAACATCTTTGATTAGGTTGAACATATAATTTTCCGCATCGAAGACTTGTAAGTCGGTCGCTTGTTCACCTAACCCAACATATTTAACTGGTATATCTAAGTCATAACGCACGCCTAGAACAACGCCACCTTTGGCAGTTCCGTCTAATTTTGTTAAAACTAAACCAGTAATTTCCGTTGCTTCATTAAATTGTTTTGCTTGGATTAATGCATTTTGTCCAGTCGTCGCATCTAAAACTAACAATACTTCTTGAACGCCATTTGGATTTTCACGTTCAATGATTCGTTTGATTTTCTCTAACTCTTTCATTAAGTTTGCTTTCGTTTGTAGACGCCCGGCAGTATCAACTAAGACATAATCATAGTTTTCTTTATTTGCTTGTGTCACAGCATCGAATACGACTGAAGCTGGGTCACCTTGTTCAGGCCCTGTGACAACAGGAATATCCAAACGCTCTCCCCAGACATTTAATTGTTCAACCGCTCCAGCACGGAAAGTATCGGCTGCAGCCATTAAAACTTTATGTCCGTCTTGTTTTAATTGGTAACCAATTTTACCAACAGAAGTTGTTTTACCAACGCCATTTACTCCAACGAATAGGATAACCGTTGGCCCATCTGGATTAGTATTTAATTCATGCGTACCTGATTCATTTTGCTCATAAATGCGTACCATTGTTTCAATCACAACACGTTTAACATCATCCATACGAGTCACATTTTGTTCTTCAATATTGTCACGAATCGCGTCAGTTAAAGCGATTGTCATATTAAAACCAACATCTGCACTGATGAATGCTTCTTCTAAATCTTCATAGAAGTCTTCATCAATTTCTCTAAATCCTGAGAATAAGTCCGCAATACGGTCAGAGAAGTTTTTACGTGTCTTCTCCATCCCTTTGTCATATTTATCAAAGACTATGGGGGAACTTTCTTTTTCTATCTCTTCTTTTACAACCGCATCTTCACCTGTAAAGGCACGTTTTATTCGATCAAATAGTCCCAATGATATTCACTCCTTTATTTTACATAGTGGTAAATTGCTTTAGCTACACCACTGTTATCATTTGAATCTGTAATAAACTCTGCTAATTCCTTCATTGCTGGAATTGCATTTCCCATTGCTACGCTATGTAGTGGTAATTCTAGCATCGAACGATCATTTTCTTGGTCGCCAATAGCAACAATTTCATCCATCGAGATGCCCATTTTTTCTGCTAAACCTAAAACTGCATTCCCTTTATTTGTCCCTAATTCCATTACTTCTAATTGATATGGATGTGATAGTGACGTTGAATAGTCTGCCATTAATCCTGGGTCAATTTGTGGCATTTGTTTTGCTAAATGTGCTTCATCCACTGTAATCACAAATTTATTAAATTTATGTTCACTTTCAAATTTTGAAAAGTCGAATACTTTTGAAGGTGCTGGTGACGTTTCCGCATAAAAAGAAGGATAGCCTTCAGGGTAAGCTGTTGGCTCGTACACCCATTCGTCATCAATTGGATTGATTGGTAAATCTAATCGCGTGAGTTCTTGATACCATTTCTCCATATCCGATAATGATAGTTTGTTCGAAAGCAATACCTTCCCATCACTTGCACGTCGTACTTGTGCGCCGTTGAAGATAATGACATAGTCGTCGTCAGTGTTGAGGCCAATTTCTTCGACAAAATCTGTCATCGCTAGATACGGGCGGCCCGTACAGATCACGATTTTGACGCCTTTACTATGAGCATAATGAAGGGCTTCAATATTTTCTCGTGAAATTTTCTTGTCCGTCGTCAGTAAAGTACCATCCAAATCGATGGCAATCAATTTAATCATAGCAATCCCCTTTATTAAATTATTTATTTGAAAGTATGGCAGTCATCTTTTATTTGTGATGCTATCATATTTTACCATTAAATGAAGGTATGAACAAATACAATCAGTGTGGTTATGGGGTTGGAGATGCAGTATTTGCGTCGTCTGCATAATTTGATTTTAGGGATGCATTTTTTGTGTCCTTCGTATTTTTAGAATGGTTTGATTTGTGCCAGTCCATCTTTTTAATTCTGATTTTATGCCTCCTCAAATGCATACAAAAACCGACAATCACGGGATTGTCGGTTGTGTTCGTAATTATAATGAAATTACTCAGCTGCTGGTTCTTCAGCAGTTAATTGTAATTCATGTAATCCAAAGTCTGATCCGTATTGAACGTCGTAGAATTTAACGCGGTCATTTACACCCCAAATTTTATTACGGAATAATGTTGGGAAGATTGGTGCTTCTTCATGCATGAATGCTTGCCACTCATTGAATGCTTCTGTTTTGAAGTCTGGATCAAATGCGTCGTCAGAATTTAATTTATCTAAGATTGCATTGTGATCTTCGTTTTCCCAACGAGTGTAGTTAAAGTTTGCGTTTGGTCCATATAAGTCAGTTGGGTTTGGATCTCCACCTGTACCCCAAGCAGCTTGGTATACATGGATTTCTGGGTCATCTGTTTGGATACGCTCGTAGAATGAGTTGAATTCTAATAATTGGTCGTTCACTAATTGAATGTCGATACCAATTTCATTCCACATTTGTAGGTAGTAAAGAGCTAATGGTTCAGCTGTATCGCCACCTGCCATTGAAGCAAAGTTTAATTGGAAAGCTTCGCCATTTGGATCTTCAACGAATCCGTCACCGTCGTTATCAACGAAACCAGCGTCCGCTAAGATTTGTTTAGCTTGCTCAGGATCATATGTGTATCCTTCTTGATCTGGGTTGTGATATTCAGTAAACATTGGTGGGATTGCTGAGTTAGCACCCTCACGAGTTCCTTGGTAGAATTCTGTTGCTACTGCGTCGTTGTCAACAGCGTAAGCCATTGCTTGACGTAAAGCTTTATTAGAAACTACAAGTTCTGGATCGTAGTTTACTTTACCTTCTTCTTCATTCCAAGTCCCCATCTTGAATCCGATATATGTATAAGCATTTTCTGGAACACCTAATACTGTATAGTTAGATGCGTCTGCGTATGTATCGAATGCGTCTGTTGGAAGACTTGCGATATCGTAGTTACCATTGTTCATTTCAGTAACGATTGTAGTTGGACTTACTACTTCTAATTGAACGCCATCTAATTTAGGTGTACCTTGATAGTAATCGTCAAAGCGTGTAAATGTTACAGCTTCACCTGGTGTGATTTGTTCAACTTTGAATGCACCAAATCCGATTGGATTTTGACGGACTGGATCTGAGTTTTCCATGTCTGCTACAGCGATACCTTCGAATACGTGCTCAGGTTCGATGTAAGAAGAAACTCCCCCACCAGCTTGCATCATTGAGTTCGGGAAATTGTGATATGAAACTTCTAATGTGTAGTCATCGATACGGTTTAATCCTGAAATTTCTTCAGCTTCGCCATTGTGGAATTCTTCCATACCTACAACGTTCGTGAAACTTTCACCGTAGCGAATTCCTGTATATTCAGGGTCACCAATTACATAGTATGGGAAAATAACGTCATCAATTGTTACGTCTTCACCATCATGCCATTTAACGCCTTCAGGAATTGTAATTGTTACTGATTTTGCTTCTTGGTTGAATTCAATGTCAGCAAATCCTGAATTGTCAATTGTGTAGTTTGAGTCATAACCATATAATGATTCTGCAAACCAGCCAATAACATCAGCATCATAAGCTGATTGATAGAACATATTGTTTAATAGTCCTTCGAAGTTACTGTCAGAGTTTAAAGCAAAACGTAAAGTTCCGCCTTCAATTGCTTCCCCTTCGTGTTCTACTTCCGACTCAAATTGGACAATACCATTTTCATCAGTCTCTTGAGCATTCACTGCAAATGGTACAAATCCGGCTGCAAAAATTGCTGCTGCTGATGAAGTTACAAATAATTTTTTCAATGTTTTCTTCATATCTTTTTCCCCTTTAACTTTGATTAATTTTTATTATACGCAAACACTTTCATTATTGCAAGCAGATTACAAATTAATTATAAAATTTTAATAAGTTTTTTTGATATCACATATCTTATAACCTTATTATTACATCAAGAAATCTCTGGCACAAATGGTACTACAGCGCTTCCATCTCTTTACAATTAGAAATGAGCAAATACAAATTTCAGATGAATTTTATATTTACTCATTCGATAAAACATTAATATTCTTTAATGATTATTGTTGTCTTGTGTCAGATGCTTTTTGTAATGCTTGTCCGATATAGTTAATACTTAACATTAAGACTAACACTAAAATAACGGCGGGTAACCAGATCCACGTTTTATTTTGGATAATGTCTGGGTTATTGGCAGAACTGATTAATGTTCCTAGTGATGGTGTTCCGATTGGTAAACCGAAACCTAGGAATGATAATCCTGTTTCAAGTCCGATATTACCTGCGAATGCCAGTGTTAAATATGTAAAGATTAATGTACTTAAGTTAGGCATAATCTCTTTAAACATAATTTTAATATCAGAAGTTCCCATTGTTTTTGAAGCAGCAACATAGTCTTTAGAGGCTTCTGATAAAGTAGCTGTTCTAAAGAGTCGGGTAATACTCATCCATCCCATTGCTGAAATAACAATTGTTAATGTTGGAATATCATTACGTTGAATAATTGTTGTAATAACAATGATAATCATTAATTGAGGTAGAATCATTAAGAAGTCAATGATACGCATCATACTATCATCTACTTTTCCACCATAAAATCCTGACATAATACCTAGTCCAATACCTACTACTGATGTGATGACTGTTACAGCAATTGAGATTACTAATGAGTTACGTGTTCCGATAATTAATAAACTTAAAATATCTTGTCCACCTTCATTAGAACCTAGAATGAAGCCGTCTTCTCCTGGTGGAGTGTAGCGCGAGAATATGTCTACTCGGTTTACTTCGGCCATATCCATAAATAGTGGCGCAATGAACGCAACTAATAAAACGATGATAAAAATTACCAATGAGAATAACGCTAGTTTATTTTCTTTAAATTCACGTTTTACGACTGAAAATCCCATCGGAGGTAGATTTTGTTCTTGTTGCAATTCTTTTACTGCAACTTCTTCTTCCGTTTTTAATACATCTTGATCATTTAAATTTGCCATGACTTACCTCCTATTCAATTCTAATTCGTGGGTCGACGAAGATCATGATAATGTCTGAAATGAGTGTTCCAAACAGGGTCATTAGACCAAATAATAATACTAAGGTCGTCATAACTGTGTAATCTCGGCCGACAATAGAACTGATAAATAATTGTCCCATCCCATTGTATGTGAAGATTTGTTCGGTAATTACTGATCCAGAAATTAATCCTGTTAATGTGTAACCCATTCCTTGAGCGATTGGAAGCATTGAGTTTCTAAAAATATGTTTAGAATAAATTTTGTTCTCAGGTACCCCTTTAGCTCGGGCAGTACGTACATAGTCTTGTGACTTGGCGTCGACGACACCGGCACGTAAATATTGAATAGTTGAAGTTGTACTTAAAACACCAATCGTAATTGCTGGGAGCGCCATGTGATGAAGTTTCGATAGGAAATATTCAAAAGTTCCTACAGGAATGCCTGAACCGACTGATCCACGTGTTGGGAACCATCCTAATGTATAACCGAATACCCATAGCATTAATAAGCTGGCTACGAATGTTGGAATCGCAAAAGTTAAAAAGTTAAAGAAGTTAACTACACGGTCAAAACGTGTCCCGTGGTAACGTCCTGCAAGTAAACCTACTGGTAAGGCAATCGCATAAGTAATAATTACCGTAAATAGTGATAACCACAGTGTATTGGTAATACGTTGGCCGATAATTTGGATAACCGGCATTTTGTGTGCGAAACTTGTTCCAAAGTCACCTTGAATTGCTTTTGACATCCAATCAACATAACGGACATACCAAGGTTGGTTTAATCCTAAACTTTCACGCATGTTCTCAATTTGATCGGCACTAATCGTTGGGTCAATTAGACCAGTTAATGCATCCCCTGGCATTAATGAGCCTAAAATAAAGACAATTAAACTTAGGACTAAAATTTGAGGAATCATTAATAGAATGCGTCGTAAAATTACTTTCCACATTATAATTCACCCTCCTTACCAAATGCTTGTAAATCAGAAACAGCAACCGAATGCGTATTTGATAATGATTTTAAGTCATGAACACGACCATTACTATCAAAATATGTCGGTGATGATTCATCATAAGCTGCCGCAATTTCTTGGCGGCGACGTTTATTTTCTTCACGTTTATTTGGATCAACTTCAGGAATCGCTGATAATAATCGTTTTGTATAAATATGTTGGGCATTTTGATAAATATCTTGCTTGTTACCATATTCTGCAAAACGGCCACGATACATAATAGCGATCTCGTCACACATATGTTTAACGACCCCTAAGTCATGGGAGATGAATAAATAACTAATATTATATTCGTCTTGAATTTGTTTCATAAAGTTTAAAACTTGAGCTTGAACCGATAAGTCTAGCGCTGAAACAGGTTCATCGGCGATAACTAACTTCGGATTTAATGCTACGGCACGAGCAACTCCAATACGTTGACGTTGTCCACCCGAGAATTGATGTGGGTATTTGTAAAGTGCTTCTTCAGTTAACCCAACAATTTCTAATAATTCGATGGCACGTTTCTTTTCCTCAGCTGGTGTTAAATCAGTAAAGTTACGTAATGGTTCACTCATAATATCAATAATACGACGTTTCGGGTTGAAACTTGACATTGCATCTTGGAAAACCATTTGCACGTTTTGGCGGTAATCTGAACGACGTTTTCTTGCTTGTCCAGAAACATCTTCGCCATTATAGAAAATTTGTCCCCCAGAGATATTTTCTAAACCAATAATTGCTTTACCAATCGTTGATTTACCAGACCCAGACTCGCCTACTAATCCGTAAGTCTTACCTTGTTCAAAGGCTAAGTCAACACCATCAACGGCACGAACATGGTCAGTAACGCGGTTAAGAATTCCAGAACGAATCGGATAATGTACTTTTAAATCTCTTACTTCAATTAAATTTGACATTATTTATCCTCCTCATCTGGGAAATAGAAACTTTCATGACAAGTACAACGTACCCAGTGTCCAGGTTCTACTTCATGCATTGTTGGATTTTCTTCATGTGCTTCTTCAGGAATCCAAGGTACACGGTGAGCAAAACGGCAACCTGTACGTGGTAAATTAACAATATTAGGTACTGTCCCTTGAATGACATGTAATTCACCTGTCTCGTCATCAACCATTTCATTTGATTGAGGGATAGATTTTAAAAGTGAGCGTGTGTAAGGATGCTTAGGATTGTTAAATAAGCTATAAACATCTGCTACTTCAACAAATTGCCCAGCATACATCACCGCTACACGGTCAGCTGTCTCAGCAACTACACCAAGGTCATGGGTAATTAAAATAATTCCTGCCTCTGATTCTTCTTGAATGTCATTTAATAAATCCAAAATTTGTGCTTGAATGGTAACATCCAATGCAGTTGTAGGCTCATCAGCAATAATAATTTCCGGTTTTGCAGCCAGTGCAATTGCAATAATAACACGTTGACGCATTCCACCAGATAATTCATGCGGGTATTGTTTTGCTGTTAAATCAGGATTTTGAATTCCTACTTGATCTAATAATTCTAAAACACGCGCACGACGTTGTTTTTTATCCATATCTGTATGATAAAATAACGACTCTTCAATTTGATCGAAAATAGTCATTAATGGATTTAATGAAGATAATGGATCTTGGAAAATCATTGACATTTCTTTTCCACGAATTTTTAGATATTCTTCCTCAGAATAGTCTAATAAATTATCCCCTTTATATAACACTTCACCTGTTTGTTTCGTCATTTTACGGTTATGTAAGCCAATAATTGATGTTGCGAGTGTACTTTTACCACACCCAGACTCACCAACAATAGCTAATTTCTCATTACGATGTAATTTTAATGAAACATCATCAACCGCATCATAAAATGCATCGTTGATTTTGAATCCAGTATGAAGATTATTAACTTCTAATAATACATCCTGCTGACTCATAGTATTCCCTCCAGTAATTGTTCCTAAAGTAATTTGGAACCTCATTTTATATCGTTTTAACGATTGATAATATTTTTCAAAATTCAGATTTCTAAATACTCTAATTTGAAAAATCACAAAACTAATTATAACACAGTTGTGACACACTTGGTGTATCTTTATCTAATTTTCTTAATTTTTAATGAGACGAATTCTTAATTGATGACAAATATTTAATAAAATCACCAATCACTCACAATTTATCCCTCCCCAATCGCTTCTACAGCTTCCGATAATTGGACACTCGCCAATTTCGACACACCCGTCCGTTCCATGGTCACGCCATATAAAACATCCGCGTTTTCCATCGTTCCTTTACGGTGCGTGATTACAATAAATTGCGTATCCAAAGTAAAGTTTTGGACATATTCACCGTAACGATAGACGTTTGCATCATCTAAAGCTGCTTCAACCTCATCGAGGATAACAAATGGGACAGGTTTTACTTCCAATATCGCAAATAATAATGCGATTGCCGTTAAAGCACGCTCGCCCCCTGATAAAAGCGCTAGGTTTTGCTTTTTCTTACCTGGTGGTTGGGCGATAATATCGACACCTGTCGTCAATAAATCATCCGGGTCGGTTAATTCTAAGTAAGCAGACCCACCCATAAATAAATGCGTGAAAGTCTTCTGGAATTGTTCGTTAATTAATTTGAAAGATGCCCCAAAACGCGTTTCAACCTCGTGGTCCATTTGCGCCATCGTTTCTTCTAACTGCGCCATCGCCGTTAATAAGTCATCTTGCTGCTCAACTAACAATTCATATCGTTCATTCAATTCCTCAAAGTCAGGAATCGCTTGTAAGTTCACTGGCCCTAATTGGTCAATTTCTCTTCGTAAAGTATTGACAGTTTTCTTAGTTTGCTCGGTATTCTCCAGCTCACGAGCATGTTCGGCTGCCGCTTCATAGCTCATTTGATATTCTTGGTTTAAATATTCTAATTGGTTGTCTATAAAAGCTTGAAACTTCTCATTTTGAGATTCATACTGCGATTGTTTTCGGTAAGCTTGTTGTAATTCTTTGGATAGACCATCAACCTTATTTTCTAAGTCACCAATTGATTGATTTAATTCCTCACGCTCTCGGCGCAGTGAATCGACCAATTCTGGTGAAACAGACTGGTCTGAAGTAATTCCATCTAATTCAGTTTGAATGACAGTCATTTCGTAATTTGATTTTTCAATTGAATTTTTGATTTGCATGATGGTTTCAGCAATTTCAGAAATTGTTAATTGAAGTTGACTGACGCTCTCTTCCAAACGTTTAACTTCCATGCGGCTTTGTTTCAACTCGGCCTCACCAACCGCTTGATCTCGTCTCAAGTCAGCCAATTGGTCACTTAAATTTTGGATTTCAGTCGCTCGCTCTGCTTGACTGGAAGAAGCAGTTTTCATTTCTTGATTAATGCGCTCAATCGTTTTATCGGCTTGAGTGAAATTATTTTCTGCTTTTTCTAAATCAGACTTATTTTGAGTCAATTCTTGTTTTGTTTCTTTTGACTCTGATTCATTAATAATGATTTGTTTCTTAGCTGTTTGCCATTCATTATAAGCCGTTTGTTGAACTAAACGCTGTTCTTGCCTTTTAGCATCGACGGCCATCAATTCTTGACGAACAGATTCTAATTGCTGGCGACTTTGTTGATCATCTTGATCTAAATGATGCCACTGCGCTTCAAGTTGTTTGAAAGCCTGGCCTGATTCTTGAACTTGTTGTTCAATTTGTTCTAATTCTTGTTGACGTTTTAAGAGTGACTGTTGTTGGTTTCTTTGACGTCCTCCTGTAATCGCACCACCTGGCATCAAAATTTCACCGTCTAGCGTTACAATTCTCACGCGGTGTCCAGTTGTTCTGGCCATTTGTTGCGCTTGGTCAATTGTTTCAGCCACCACGGTCATCCCAAGCAAGTTATCAATAATTGCTTGGTTTGCTGTATCGGTTTGGACTAATTCATTCGCTAAACGAATAAATCCAGGCATGCCTGATACTGTTTGATATAAATTACCTTGTAATTGTCTAGGTTTAATATTGGTCCGCGGTAACATCGTAGCTCTACCGGCACGATTTTGTCTTAAATGATGGATCGCACGTTTTGCAGCTTGGTCATCATCCACAATAATATGTTGCGCTGAACCACCTAAAGCAGTATCAATCGCCGTTTGGAATTGTTGTGGTACTTGAATGACATCAGCAACTGGCCCCGTAATCCCACCAATCCGCTCAGCTTGTTGCATTACCGAACGCACGCCACCATAATAGCCTTCATAATTAGCTTGTGCTTGTTGTAAATACTGACGCTTATTTTGTAATTGTTGGAAACTACGTTCAGCATTAAAAAGCTGTTGCTTCAACTGATTTCGGCGCTGATCTGCTTGATTGAGACTTGTTTCTAACTGCTGAATAATGGCGGATTTTTCGTCATATTGTTGATTAATTTCCTCAAGCAATGATGCTTTATCATTATAGTCAGCTTCTAATTGATCAACTGATTCCCTATCCGCATCCAAAGCGCTGGTTAAGCGATTAATCTTTCTTTGGTCGTCCTCAATCGTTTGCGTTAGTTGATTAATCTGATTCGAGTAATTCGCTTTCTTTTGATGCCAATCAATTAAGTTTGCTTGCCATTCTTCTTGGCTAAAACTTTGTGAGGCTTCTAAGCGTTCTTTTGACGCTAGTAAAATTTCTATCTCACCATTTAAAGTGTCTTGCGCTTTTTGTCTTGCTGCTAGCGTTTCTTTTGCTTCACTAAGTGATGTTTGTTCAGTTTCAATTTCAGCTTGTTGTTTTGTTAGTTGCGCTTCTTGATCTTGTAACTGTGATTCACTAAACTGACGCTCTTGTTCCTTCATTTTATAACTTGATTTTAATTGCTCAATATTTTGAATGGATGATTGGTAAGCATCCGTCGTTTGGTCTAATTCTTTTGTTAAATCCGTCTGACGATTTTTTGCGCCATGTAATTCTTGATTATACTTACTTAAATCTGCTTCAAGCTGTTCTAATGCTTTTTCTATTTTTTCAAGATCCGCATTGTTTTTATGATAATCTTGTTGGTATTCTTTAATTTGATAAGTATAAAGAGAAATTTCCAATTCTTTTAAAATAGACTTTTTCTCTTGATAAATTAAAGCTGTCTCACGCTGTTTAGATAGTGGTTTTAATTGTTGTTCGATTTCATAAATAATATCTTTAACCCGACTTAAATTGTCACTTGACCGCGCTAATTTGCGTGCAGCTTCATTTTTCCGGTATTGATACTTTTGAACACCTGCCGCTTCTTCAAAAATAACACGGCGTTCTTCTGGTTTATTTAAGAAAATTTGTTCCACTTGTCCTTGAGAAATAATTGAAAATGAATTTTTTCCCAAACCTGAATCAAGCAGTAAGTCGACAATGTCTTTTAAACGAACTGATTCATTATTAATTAAATACTCACTATCACCATTTCGATTATAACTACGGGAAATGCTGATTTCGCTATAATCATAATCCAAATAACGATCCTCATTATTTAAAACGAGGGTCACTTTAGCGATATTAACAGGTTTACGTTCTTGTGTTCCGTTGAAGATAACATCTTCCATGCGGTTTCCACGCAAACTCTTCGCCGATTGTTCACCCAGTACCCAACGGATAGCTTCAGAAAGATTACTCTTCCCACTCCCATTAGGACCGACAACCGCAGTCATTCCTTTATCAAATTCAATCACCGTTTTATCCGCAAAAGATTTAAAGCCGGTCATTTCAACTCTACTTAGATACATTGATATTCCCTTTCTCGTCTACGAACTCGAATGCTTTCTTAGCAGCTTGACGTTCTGACAATTTCTTCGTTTTTCCTTTACCTGAGGAAATCAATTGATCATTGACATAAAGTCCTGATTCAAAAGTTTGATTGTGCGCAGGTCCTGTTTGACTTAATAATTTATATTTAATCAAGACACTTCCTTTTTGTTGCAGTCGCTCTTGAATCGCCGTTTTATAATCATGCTTATCATCTGTTAATAAAGCTTTATGATTATTTAACAATTCTGTATGCAGAAAGTTCTTCGCAGTATCATAACCTTGGTCCAAATAAATTGCCCCTAGAAAGGCTTCAAAACAGTCTGCCAAAATCGAATTACGTTCGCGTCCACCATTCGCTTCTTCACCATGTCCCAATTTGATATATTGGTCAAAATGATTTCGTTTCGCTAAAAATGCCAAACTCTCTTCACGCACCAAACTGGCACGCATTCTTGATAAGAAACCTTCCGGCTCCTGTTTATAATACGCGTAAAGATAGTCACTCGTTACCATTTCCAACACCGCATCCCCTAAAAATTCTAGACGTTCATTATTTTCAGTATGATGATGTTTTTGTTCATTGGCATAAGACGAATGTCTGAATGCTGTATGTATCAATTCAGGTCGATTGACCGTCACATTCAGCTTCTGTTCAATTTTTTTAATCAGTGTCATCTTTGTCTCCTAAACTAATATATTTTACTTAAGACATCACGCTTTTAAAAGTAAATCCACAGCTATCTACGTACTCTTCAAAAATCACGCCAAATCTTTGAAAAAACCGCACATGCCTTCATTTGTAACCCTTTTAAATTTGCAATGTTATAATATTCTACCATAAAAATATTGAGTAACAAATAAAAATCGGAATAATTGAATGGATATATACCATGATTATGGTTTGTTTTTGAGAAACGTCCAATGAAAGCGATCCCGTGACTATATTAAGTAGACAATTTTGACTTATCTTTTTGGTGAATGTGAGGTTTTGTTACAAACGAGTGGGGTTGTGAGAGTTTAATATGATGGTGTTTAGGTTGTTTTGTATTTCGTATGGCTTTTTTGTCAGGAGATGTAGGTGATTTTGGATGTAGAATTGTTGGAGTGAAAGTCCCGCATAAATACTGCAGGACTTTCACTATTTGGTTGGGTTGAGTGAAGGTTGTGGGTAATTCCGATGGGGTTTCACTATTTGGTTGTGTTGAGTGAACGTTTCGGGCAATTCCGATGGGGCTTTCACTATTTGGTTGGATTGAGTGAACGTTCGGGTAATTCCGTTGGGGCTTTCACTATTTGGTTGGGTTGAGTAAACGTTTCGGGTAATTCCGATGGGGCTTTCACTATTTGATTGAATTGAGTGAACGTTTCGGGTAATTCCGTTGAGGCTTTCACTATTTGATTGAATTGAGTGAACGTTTCGGGTAATTCCGTTGAGGCTTTCACTATTTGATTGAATTGAGTGAACGTTTCGGGTAATTCCGTTGGGGCTTTCACTATTTGGTGATCTGGTACTTGTTTCTGATTTCAAACAAAAACAACTAACACTATCTGCTGATCTGGTACTTGTTTCGGTTTTCAAACACGAACAACTAACACTTTTCGCTAATCTGGTACTTGTTTCTGATTCTAAACACAAACAACTAACACTTTTCGATAATATGGTACTTGTTTCGGTTTTCAAACACGAACAACTAACACTTTTTGAAAATCTGAAATAATTTTAAATATTTTTCTCAAACTTCAAATCCAAATAAAAAAAGCACCAACGCTCACGCGTCAGTGCTTTTGCTTAGGAATTATTGAAATTACTCCGCTGCAGTCTTAGTTGCTGAGACCGTTGCTGCTTCAGCAGCTTACGGACTCACATGCGAGAATATAAGCAGTTTTTTAAACTACTAGATTCAATAATAAAATTACTTATTACTCAGCTGCAGTTTTAGTCACATCTTTAAGTGAGATGTTTCCTAATGCGTCTGGTACTAAGTTTTCTACGCCATCTTTAACTACATAGTTTGAAGTGTAGAAGTAGATAGGGATAACTGGCATTTCGTCCATCATGATTGCTTCAGCGTCTACTAACATTTGAGTACGTGCCGCTTCGTCAGTTTCTGATGTAGCTGAGTCAAGTAAGTTCTTGAACTCTTCGTTTTCCCAACCTGTATCGTTGTTACCAGTTTCAGCTGTACGGTACATAGATAAGAATGATGAAGCATCGTTGTAGTCAGCAATCCAACCCATACGACCTACTTGGTAGTTTAAGTTTTGTAATTCTTCTAAGTAAACTTGCCATTCAGTAGAGTTGATTTCTGAGTTGATTCCTAAGTTAGATGCCCATCCTTGTTGGATGTATTGAGCAATAGTTGAGTGAGCTTCTGAGTCGTTAATTCCAATGTTAACTGTAATTTCTGACGGGTCGCTTACTCCTAATTCTTCCATTGCTAATGCTAAGTATTCGTTCGCTTCTTCGAATGCAGCATCTTGCATGTATCCACGGTCTTCGTCGAAACCTTCCATTGTTGGTGGTACTAAACCTAATGCTGGTAATTGTCCACCTTTAAGGATGTTGTCTACTAAACCTTGACGGTCGATTGCTAATGCTAAAGCTTTACGTAAGTTAGCATTTTGTAATGTTTCGTCAGTTGTGTTTACTTTGTACCAGTAAATTGCAGCGTAAGGTACTGATTGTAAGATACCTTGATCACGGTACATATCGATTGCATCTAATGAAACTGTACCATAAGGAGTACCAACATAGTCTAAGTTACCTGCTTGGAATTCAGCGTTTGCTGTAGCTTCTGATTCAATGATTTGGATGTTTACATTCTCAATTTGAACATTTTCAGCATCCCAGTATTCAGCGTTTTTAGTTAATACTAAGTTCGCATTATGGTTCCACTCAGCTAAGTCGTAAGGACCATTTGTTACATAAGTGTCGCCAGCTTCAGCAGCCCAAGCTTCACTATTTTCTTCAACTGTACCTTGGTGAACTGGTAAGTAAGTATAGAATGAAGTTAATTCCAAGAAGTATGGTGTTGGGTTAGTTAATGTAACTTCTAAAGTATAATCATCAACAGCAGTAACTGCTACACCATCAGCGTCACCTTCACCAGAGTTGAACTCTTCTGCACCTTCAATTACATATAAAATTGAAGAATATTGAGAAGCAGTTGCTGGGTCTAATGCACGTTTCCACGCATATTCAAAGTCATTTGCAGTAACTGGGTCACCGTTTGACCATGTAGAATTTTCACGTAACTTGAATGTCCAAGTTAATTCATCTTCTGATGTTTCCCATGACTCTGCTACACCTGGGTGGATTTCTCCATCAACGTTATGAGTTAATCCCTCAAATACGTTACGAATTACAGAACCTGATGTTGAGTCTGTTGCTAGACCTGGGTCTAATGTTGGTGGTTCAGCACCAACAGATAGTGACAATGACGTATTTTCATCTTGAGCAGATACATTTCCAGCGAAAGCTCCTGCTAAAAGAGAAAATATTAAGATAAGACTAGATAAAACTTTAAGTGTTTTCTTCATGTCTTTTCCTCCTTTAATTTATTTAATCTAAATATAACCTAACTGAAAACCGTTTTCAAGTTTTTTATTTCAATTCGATTAATTATAAAGTGAATGTTCGTGATTATGTAACCAGATAATCACAAATAACCAACATTTGTTATCATACCGAATTACTAGTATATCAAGGTTATTTTATTCGATAAAAGTTATTAATAAAATCAATTCACATATTAATTCTGTTGAGTTCACCCACATTTTACAGTCAATATATATTATAATATTAAAGTAAATAAAACCCTAACAAACCATAGATAATTCATGGTTTGTTAGGGTTTGTTAATTATAATTATGATAACTAACTAAGTATCAATTAGATATTAGGTCCTTGCCATAAAGCTAATTGGTCTTTCGTTGCAAATACCATATGATCTGGACTCACTACGTGAGTACCAATCTCTTCTTCTAAAACTTCTTCGTGTGAGTAAGGTACACGTTGACGTTTAGATTCTGAAATTGGATCTGGATTTGGTACTGCTGAAAGTAATGATTTCGTGTAAGGATGCACTGGATTATTATAAATCTTTTCTGCAGGTCCTACCTCAACTATTTTACCGCGATACATAACCGCAATACGGTCTGAAATGTATTTAACCATTGAAAGGTCATGGGCAATAAATAGATAAGTTAAGCCTTGTTCACGTTGTAATTCTTTTAATAAGTTAACAACTTGTGCTTGGATAGAAACATCTAAAGCTGAAATCGGCTCATCCGCAATAATTAGTTTTGGTTGCAATGCTAAAGCACGGGCAATACCAATACGTTGACGTTGTCCACCAGAGAATTCATGAGCGTAACGCGTCATATGTTCACGGTTTAAACCAACTGCTTCTAATAGGTCGCCAATTTTTTCAACGCGTTCATTTTCATTTTTATATAAACCATGAATATTAAATGGTTCTGAAATGATTTCTCTAACCGTCATTCTTGGGTTAAGCGAAGCATATGGATCTTGGAAAATCATTTGAATTTCACGAGCCAAGTCTTTTTTCTGCTGAGCAGAACGTTTCCCTGAAATCTCTTCACCTTTATAAGTGATGTTTCCGCCAGTAATACGGTTCAAGCCAATAATCGCACGTCCAGTGGTTGATTTACCTGAACCTGACTCCCCTACTAAACCTAATGTTTCCCCTTCATAAATATTGAAAGAAATACCATCTACGGCTTTAATAGGATTTGAAGAGTCGCCGAAATATTGTTTTAAGTCTTTTACTTCAACTAAAGGTTTATTCATTTGCGCCCTCCATTTTGTTTTGTTCTAAGTAACGGTCAATACGTTTTTGCACGATTGCTGGAACTGGAATTTTCGGTGCATCTTCATGAGCTAACCAAGATTTTACATAGTGGTCGTCATTTATTTTAAACACAGGTGGTTCCTGTTCATAATCAATTGCTAAAGCATGTTGATTACGCGGTGCAAAAGCATCCCCTTTCGGTGGATTAATTAAGTTTGGTGGAGCACCTGGAATCGTATATAATTCTTCGTCGTCATTACTGTCTAAGTCAGGCATTGATCCAAGTAATCCCCATGTGTATGGATGTTTTGGATTGTAGAAAATTTCATTTGCTGAACCATATTCTACAATTTGTCCTGCATACATTACCGCAACTTTATCTGCCACGTTCGCCACAACACCTAAGTCATGGGTAATGAAGATAATTGCCGCATTAATTTCATCTTGAATTTCTTTCATTAATTCTAAGATTTGAGCTTGGATTGTTACGTCCAATGCTGTTGTTGGCTCATCAGCGATTAATAATTTAGGATTTGCTGCTAAAGCAATCGCAATTACAACACGCTGACGCATTCCACCTGAGAATTCATGTGGATATTCATTGAAACGACGTTCTGGGAATGGAATCCCAACTAGTTCTAATAGTTCAATTGCTTTTTTCTTCGCTTCAGCCGAAGACATTTCTGGCTGGTGAATTTTATAAACTTCTGTAATTTGGTGACCAATTTTAGTCGTTGGATTTAATGATGTCATTGGATCTTGGAAGATCATTGCAATATCATTTCCACGAATTTTAGTCATTTCATCTTCTGATAAATCTAAGATACTTTTACCGTCAAAGATAATTTCACCTTGTTCATAAACTCCTGGAGGCGTTGGAATTAAACGCATCACGGCATTTACTGATACAGATTTACCTGAACCAGATTCACCAACAATAGCTAAAGTTTCACCTTCTTTTACTTCGAAGTTTAATCCACGTACTGCGTGGTTTTTACCTGCGTAAGTATTAAAAGCAATATGTAAATCTTTTACCTCTAAAATATTTTCAGTCATTTAATTCACCTACCCTCTTAATTTTGGATCTAATGCGTCACGCAAGCCATCACCGACAGCATTGAATGCAAAAATCGTTACTGAGATAAGGATTGCTGGGAAAATTAAACGCCAAGGTGCAGTTAAAATTGCTTCACTACCTTCAGACGCCATTGTACCCCAAGATGCTAATGGTGGCGCAATACCTAAACCTACATATGATAGGAATGACTCATTAAAGATTGCTGATGGAATTTGTAAAGTCATTGTTACAATGATTGACCCCATCGCATTTGGTAACAAGTGTTTTGTAATTAAGTGACCAGAACCAGCACCCATTGTACGTGATGCTAAAACATATTCTTGATTTTTTAAAGTCATTACTTCAGCACGAACAATACGTGCCATACGAATCCATCCAGTTAATGATAAAGCTACGATCATTGGTAGTAAACCTTGAGGTAAAACTACTAATAATAAAATCATTACTAATAATTCTGGAATTGAAGATAAAATATCACAAATACGCATCATAATATTATCAACACGTCCACCAACTAAACCAGAAATTGCTCCATAAGTAACTCCGATTACCAAGTTAATAACCGCCGCTGAAACAGCGATAATTAACGAAATACGAGCACCTACCCATGAACGAACAAAAACATCACGAGATAAGTTATCCGTACCAAACCAATGCTGGGCACTTGGACCAACATTATACGCACCTGTTTGTTCTGCGTAGTCATAAGGCGAGAAGATAGGTACAAAAATGGCCATTAAAATAACAATGGCTAATAAAATCATCCCTGTTACTGCTAATTTATTACGAACAAATGCGTTCCATACTTGACCCCAGAATGAGATCGTTTTGTCACTTAATACATCTGTTTCATGTTCTCTACCACCAACAACTCGGAAGGCATCTTTTGAAATATTTAAATTATTTTCCATCTTAATCCTCCCCTTCTAAATCAATTCTAGGATCTAAGAATACATATAGGATGTCAACAATCAATACCGCAATTAATAACACAATCGCGAAGAATACAGTAATACCCATAATTACTGTGTAGTCACGGTTATTAATACTTTGAACAAAGTGACGTCCTAAACCAGGGATTGCAAAGATGTTTTCAATAACGAATGACCCTGTTAAAATACCAGCTGTTAACGGACCTAAGTAAGTAACAACAGGTAGTAAAGCATTTTTCAGTGAGTGATTCCAAGCGATTCCCCACTTAGTACGACCTTTGGCACGCGCCAATTTAACGTATTCAGATGTATTTTGCTCAAGTAAACTTGAACGTGTCATCTTCGCAATATTCCCCATATAACCTAAACCTAAGGCAAGAGACGGTAGAATCGTATGTGCAAAAGATGTCCATCCTGAAATTGGGAACCAACCTAATTGAAGTCCTAATTGATATTGCATCAAACTACCTAATACGAATGACGGTATCGAGATACCTAAAACTGAAACAATCGTCGCTAGATAGTCAGGCCATTTGTTGTGATTCATTGCTGAAATAACTCCAGAAAGAACCCCAAATCCGACCGCAAATAATAATGAAGATGCTCCTAAGACCGCTGAAACCGGAAAACTTTCCGCAATCATGTCGTTCGTTGAACGACCACGATATTTCATCGATTGACCGAAGTCCATTGTAACAACATCTCCTAAATAATTTACGTATTGCTCATACCATGGATCATTTAATCCGTATTGCTCATTTAATTGTTCTTGAATTTGCGGAGAAATATTATTTTGTTCCGTCGCAAATGGACTACCAGGTGCTAGTCTCATTAAGAAGAATGTAATTGTTACGATTACAAATAATGACAAGATACTGTAGCCAATACGTTTTATAATGTATTTACCCATTTTTTCCTCCTTATTAATAAAAGAACCGCAGCTCATCAAATGAATGCGGTTCATTTATAATGATTTTTAATACTACATACTATAACACAAACATAATATTTTTTTGAGATGAAAACACTTGAAAGTGATTAAAATTCTCTAATTTTATGAAATTATGTTAATTATTTAACTGCTTTTTGTGATGTTTTCTCAAAAATATAAGAAACCATTTCGCCTACCGTAATTAATTGTGAAATTTTTTCGTCTTCAATTTGAATACTAAAAATATCTTCTAATTCCATAATTAATTCAGTAACATCAAGAGAATCAGCGCCAAATGCTGAAAATGCTAAATCGGATTTGACATAACTTTCTTGCATCCCAAAACGGTCTGCCAACATTGTTTTGACGATATCATAAATCTCATTTTTCTTAGTCATATTGTCGCCTCCTTAATTAGCTTAATTGAAATAATCACGTGTTTTTTTGACAAAATCATTTTCAACCGCAGTACGCGCTTGACGAATCGCATTTAAAATGGCAACATCGTTTGAATTTCCGTGACCTTTAATAATCGGTGCGTCAATTCCTAAGAATACCGCTCCACCAATTTGATGTTCACCTAGACCTCCAACTGCATCGGCTAAAGCATCTTTAATTAATAACCCACCAATTTTTGTTTTCAAGTTACCTTCTGAAAGAGTCGACTTAATGAATTTCATCATGTTTTTAAGTGTCCCTTCCATCGTTTTAATCGCAATGTTTCCAGTGAATCCATCCGCAACTAAAACATCACAGTCCCCTGTTAGCAATTGTGTCGGTTCAATATTACCAACGAAATTAATGCTTTCTTCTTCTTTTAATAATTGGAAAGTTTCTATTGTTTGTTTATTTCCTTTAGTTTCTTCCGACCCATTGTTTAATAAACCAACACGCGGATTAGAAATTCCCATCACATCACGGGCATAAACCGAACCAATAATCGCAAATTGATGCAAATGCATCGGATCTAAATCTACATTCGCTCCTGCATCTAATAAAATAACGGGTTTATTACCAGGCGTTAAAGTTGGGAAAGCTGGCGCAAGTCCAGGTCTTTTAACCCCTTTAATTCGCCCAACTGTCGCAATCGCAGCCGTTAATGCTGCTCCCGTATTTCCAGCCGTAACCATTGCTTGGTTTGTACCATCTTTTACAGAACGCGCCGCACGGACCATTGACGAGTCTTTCTTACGGCGAACCGCTGTTGTCGGCTCATCGTCCCCTTCAATCACCTCAGTTGTATGGACAACCGAAATACGGTCACTCTTTATCGTTAATAATTGGTTAATTCTTTCTTCATCGCCGAATAATTCTAAATGAATATCATCAAAAATATCGACCGCTAACATTGCACCTTTAACAAGTTCATCCGGCGCAAAATCGCCACTCATGGCATCTAAAGCTATTCTAATCATAAATTCCCTCCTCAGGTTCATGCATAAATTATACTTGAAATCTACTAACAAATTCAATATTTTATCTTTTTTAGGAAAAGTTTAGGACAATTATATTTGAATGGTTGTTCGCTTCGCTTCTTCATTTAAGCGATCAAACTCTGCGATTTCAATTCTAGTTGGTTGTTCAATAATACCCCGAACGTCTTCTTGAGCCGCAAGGAGAACCGCTTGATCTTCAATCATATTCGCATAACTAAATTGTGGCAGACCCGATTGATTCAAGCCAAGCACATCACCGATTCCTCGAAGCTTCATATCTTCTTGAGAAATCACAAAACCATCATTGTTACTTGTCATTATTTCCATCCGCTGTTTCCCTTGTTCTGTTTTAGGCTGAGCAATTAAATAACAATAAGATTGTAAATCATTACGCCCAACCCGTCCCCGTAACTGATGTAACTGCGCTAAACCAAAACGCTCGGCTGATTGAATAATCATGAGTGTCGAATTGGGTACGTCGACCCCTACTTCTACCATCGTAGTTGCCACTAAAATATGTGTCTCGTTGTTCTTAAAAGCTTGCATCGCATTTTCTTGTTCGTTTTTATCCATTTGACCATGTAATACACCGATTTGGTAATTTGGATAAGAGAATTGCAGACGTTCTTGGACCGCGAGCACATTTTCGATTTCGGTCATGTGTTCTGATTCTTCTATTAAAGGAAGCACATAATATATTTGGTGCCCCTCGTCCAAAGTTTGCTGAATGTGTTGATCTAATTGGTTGTCCAGCGGGTCTTCGAGCCAGCGGGTAATAATCGGCAGGCGCCCTTTGGGACGTTCTTGAATTGTCGAAACGGCCATCTCACCGTAAATCGAAAGTGCCAATGACCTTGGAATGGGCGTCGCCGTCATTTGGACATAATTGACGCCCTGGCCTTTATCCAGTAGCGATTGGCGCTGATTCACGCCAAATCGATGTTGCTCGTCAATGACGATATAGCCCAAATTATTGAAAATCACGCTCTCTTGAATCAGTGCATGCGTTCCAATCACAATGCGTATGCGTCCTTTTTCTAATCCTTCAAGTACTTCACGTTTCTCTTTCGCTGTCATCGCTCCGATTAAAATTTCCGCATGAAGTCCAATCGACTCAAAGAAATTATTGAAGGATATAACATGCTGCTTGGCCAAAATTTCCGTCGGCACTAACAGTGCCGTTTGGAATCCTGCTTGAACGGCCGCAATCATCGTAATGAATGCAACGAGCGTCTTCCCAGATCCAACATCACCTTGTAATAGGCGTTGCATCGGGTATTTAGCAAGCAAGTCATAACAAATTTCATTCACGGCTTGTTTTTGACCTTTTGTTAATTCAAAAGGAATTGCTTCAATCACTTCGCGGAGTTCGTCGACATCATACATAATGCGCTGCCCTGGTTTATCCTGATTTTGCTGGCGACTCAAAGCAAGTCGCCATTGATAGAGGAAAAACTCTTGATAAATAATTTTTCGCTCTGCTTGCTGATGCGTTTCCTTATCGGTTGGAAAATGCATTTGATACAACGCTTCTTCAAGTGGCATCAAACGATAATGATCATTCAGAATTTGAGGAACAATTTCTTCAATACTTCGTGGATGCTCTTCAAAAGCTTGTTTGATGGCTTTAGTGATTTGCGTTTGGCTCAAACCTTTGGTTGATGGGTAAACAGGATTAAAATCTGGTCCATCAGCCGCATTTATGATTCGCATACCAAGCAACGATTGTCTCGCTTCTTGCCATTTTCCGTAGACACCAATTGTCTGGCCTAACTCTAATTGTTTTGCCAAATATGGTTGATTGAAAAAGGAGACTTGAATGATCGTTGTTTCGTCTATCGCGAACCTAAAATTAAGCCGGTTCTTTTTGCCCCCAAAGTAGTTTACGACCGGTGGTGTAACAATTTTTCCTTTGAGCGTTACTTTTTCTCCATCTAATATAGTGTTTATATCACGTTCACTAATGTCTTCAAAACGAAATGGAAAATGATGCATCAAGTCTTTGACCGTGAACACGCCTAATTGACCAAATAGTTGGCCTTGTTTTGGTCCTACACCTTTCAGCGTCGTCACCGGCGCATTCCAATTTTCATCCGACATTACATCACATCCTTTCGCTTATCATAGTATAACTAATTGACGATTTTATCTCAATCGATTGAAGAATTCTAATGATTTGAAACCGCACCTGCTAGTTTCAACGTGGTTTCAATAGAAATTCCATTAGGCAAACTAAGTTAGGTATTATTTTGGAATATGTGGATTAGAGTTTGAAAATGTTCTTCATATCAGCTTATTGTGTGGAATGTTAGGTTTGAAATTCGAAAACTTTCCTTTCAAATGCAAAAAGTCGATAAAGTTTAATTCAAAATCCAAAAACTTTCCACAAATATCTCTACCAACACATCGCAAACAACGGGATTCCATTAAAAGGAGTCGTCCATTTCCAATCACTTCTAAGTTTCCTATATCAAATAAAATATACATAATCCGATTAATTTGAATCAACAAATAATTCTGCAGAGAAAATGGATTTAGATTAATCCAACTTGAAAATAAGCACTTCTCAAACAAACCACTCAAAATTCGAACCCCACCACCCTTAAAGGAAACAAACACATTTATCTATAAATATGAATATATAAACTAATATATTTGTATTGGTCTTATTTTACAAATTCAATTGTTGAACAAACTAGATAAAGAATTTGCGCATTCTTACTTAAATATTTTACCAACTAAGCATATCGTAGTGACAAGGGCATGAATGCGCCGTGTAATTTGGGTTTCCTACCGTATTAGAATTTGTGCGACCGAAGGAAGCAACAAATTCAATAGGTGGGAAAAGTCTGGAGCCCTCTACAGGAGGGCAGAAGGCGGCCCCACGGCTGCAATGAATGACCTTGTCACGCAGATATGCGACTCTCCCCACGGAGATAAATTATGTCTGTATGAAGCAAATTCCTATGCAACTCCGATTGCTATACCATACTTTTTCAAAAACAAAAAGCACCAACCGGTTGGCTGATGCTTTGATAATAAGTAATTATTCTACTGAGAAAATGTAGTTGTAAACTGGCTGGTTACCTTGAACAACCTCGACATCGATCATGTCATTGTCATCCATTAACTCATCAGCAAGACCCTCAGCGTAATCCGCATCGCCGTCTTCACCAACATAAACAGTCACAATTTCAGTATCCTCATTAATCATTTGTAATAAAGTTTGTTTCACCGTATCTTCGATACTTGGCGTTGAAACAACAATCTTACCATCGATTAAGCCCATGAAATCGTCTTTCTTGATTAAAATATTATCGATTTCTGTATCACGGATCGCGTAAGTTACTTGACCAGTTGAAACAGAACCCATCATTTCAATCATCGTCGCTTCATTTTCTTCAATTGAAGCATCAGGATTAAATCCTAATAATGACGTGATTCCTTCAGGTAAAGTAGTTGATTTAACAACGATTGTTGGTACTTCACTCACTGAAGCAGCTTGTTCAGCAGCCATCACGATGTTTTTGTTGTTCGGTAAAATGATGATATGGTCCGCACTCACTTTTTCCATCGCTTCAACAAAGTCTTGAGTAGACGGATTCATTGTTTGTCCACCTTCTAAAACTTGGTCAACGCCCATTTCTTTAAGTAGTTCAACCATACCTTCACCAGCCGCTACTGAAACTAACGCATACGATTTGTGCTCAACCGCTGGAACTGCTGGTGCCGCTTTCGCGTTACCGCGTCCATCTAATTCACGGACTTGCTCACGCATATTGTCCACTTTAATTTTCACTAATTCACCGTACTCTTGACCTAAACGCATTACTTGGCCTGGGTCTTCCGTATGAACGTGAACTTTAATGATTTCGTCATCAGCAACTACTAATAATGAGTCACCCATGTCGTTTAATGTATTACGGAAATCTTCATAGTCAAATGTTTTGTCCGTTGAAGGATTTTCACCAATACGCACCATGATTTCTGTACAGTATCCAAAAGTGATGTCGTCCATCGAAATTGGATGCTCTTCGTCATTATCAAATGCTGCATGAACGTGCTCAGTTGTGACTTCTTGTGTCGATTCAATGTGCGCTTCACCTTTTAAGACCGCTAAGAAACCTTCATAAATTGTTAATAAACCTTTACCACCCGAGTCGACCACGCCAACTTGTTTAAGTACAGGTAATAAATCTGGCGTACGCTCTAAAGACGCCGCACCTTCAGTAACAATCGCTTCTAAAACTTCGATAATATCGTCCGTTTCAGTCGCTTTTTCCTCACCAGCTAACGCCGATTCGCGCGCAACCGTTAAAATCGTCCCTTCAACCGGCTTCATCACCGCTTTATACGCTGACTCTACCCCACCAACAAATGCTTTAGCAAAAGTAGACGCAGATAAAGTGTTCTCCTTAGCTATCGCTTTTGAAAAACCACGGAAAATTTGTGATAAAATAACACCAGAGTTACCTCGAGCGCCCATTAATAACCCTTTAGCTAAAACTTGGGCTAATTCACCAACGTGAGTTTCTGAAGATTGACGTACATAGTCCGCTCCAGAATTGAAAGTCATTTTCATGTTTGTCCCTGTATCTCCATCTGGAACTGGGAAAACATTTAATGAGTTAATTAATTCAGCATTTTTTTCTAATCGTTCAGCACCTGCTAAGATCATTTCTTTGAACTTATGTGCTTCTAAAGTTTGTAATTTCAAGGTGTTCCTCCTTCAATCTAACTAATCGTCGATTTTGACACCTTGAACATGTACATTGACATAATTCAGTTCAAAACCTAATAAATTCTCAACATTATATTTAACTGCTTCTTGAATATTTTGACAGATAACAGAAATCTTAGTTCCATAAGTCACTAAAATATAAACATCTACAGCTACTTCATTATTTTCTTGTGTTAATACAATTCCACGAGCATAGTTTTCCATACCTAAGAGTTCGATAACATTGTCACGGATTGGTTTTTTACTTACCATTCCTACTACACCATAGTTATCAGTTACTGCTGCTCCGATAACTGTCGCGATTGATTCAGTACTTAATTTAATAACACCGTTGGGTGTTGATATATTGATAGACATGATGATGCCTCCTTATCATTTATATCTTACATTTTACCATATATTGCCATCTTTCGCTTATAATAAATAGCACGTTTCTAAGTGTAGCACGCTACATGGCGCCCGTCAACGAACTTTCTGAGGATGGCAACTGTCAGGTTACTGTCACATCTATACTATAACTGTGAAATGCGCTAGCATCAAGTTTTATGTGGTCTGCCATACTTTTAAAAAAATAAATAATTTATTACTTGAAAGTTGTTTTGCTAATTGGTATACTATTCGAGTATGATTAAGCAGAGACATAAGCTCCTGCATAAAAAAGGAGGAACTATTGATGGCAAAAGAATGTTATTACACAGGCCGTAAAGCTAGATCAGGACAAACACGTTCTCACGCGTTAAATGCGTCAAAACGTACATTCGGTGCTAACTTACAAAAAGTTCGTATCATCGACGAAAACGGCGAGCCTAAGAAAGTTTGGGTTTCTGCACGTGCAATCAAATCTGGTCTTGTTAAACGCGCATAATAAATTAAACCTGTTAGCTTCGGCTGGCGGGTTTTTTATTTGGGTAAAATTAATTTGTGTTTGTATTGGGCGTCGCATATCTGTGAGAGATTTTAGGTTTAATGAGGTGATCAATTTCTTGGAAATTGACTGCTTTTGTTATGGGAGGCTTTTAGGTCAGGCCTAAAAGATTTTTTACTAAAGGTGGAGTCGCTGGGTGCTACTCCTTAATTTTTCCTTTGTTAGTTGTGGATTATAAATTGTAAATTAAATTATGATTCCGCGTTATATAATCTTTCTTAATGCTTTGAATTGGTGCATCGTCGATTGAGTTCTCCTCGATCATAGAAACTATTCTTGCAAAATTAGATTTCAGAGATGAGCTATTCGTTCGTATAACTTCTCCTATTTTTGAGTCCAGTATTTATACGTTCGTATAACTTCGCGGATTTCTTAGGCGAGTTGTTATACGATTTGGCCGTTTCGTATAACTTCTCCGATTTTTGAGAGCAGTATTTATACGCTCGTATAACTTCGCGGATTTCTCAGGCGAGTTGTTATACGATTTGGCAGTATTGTATAACTTCTCCGTTTTGTGAGTCCAGTATTTATACGTTCGTATAACTTCGCGGCTTTCTGAGGTGAGTTGTTATACGATTTGGCGGTTTCGTATAACTTCTCCAGTTTTTAAGAGCAGTTGTTATACGTTCGTATAACTTCTCAGGTTTCCATGACGAGTTGTTATGCGCGCAAATTAAAAACACCTCCAACAAATGCTTTTTTGCATTGGTTGGAGGTGATGTATTAATAATCTTTTGAGTAGTTGTATTGGTTTCGGGCTAGTGTACCGTCTTCGAGGTATTGCTCGAGGTTTTCTGCGAAGACGCCGAAAACGGCGTCGCGGAAGTGCTCGACTGCTCCGGATGAGTGTGGTGTGATGACAAGGTTTGGAGCTTGCCATAATTCACTTTCTTCAGGCAGTGGTTCGACGCGAGTGACGTCGAGGTATGCTCCTGCGATTTTACTCTCTTCTAGCGCATCGATTAAATCTTCCTCGACCACTGATTCGCCGCGGCCGACATTGATGAAGATCGCATCTTCCTTCATTAAGTCGAAATATTTTGCATCAAATAAGTCGCGTGTGTCATTGGTTAAAGGCATGGTATTGATGACGATGTCAGCTTCTTCGATGAGTGAATCTGCTTGGTCGGATGAAACTGTTTTGTCAAATAATTCCACGTCACGGCCATTGGTGTTGACGCCGTAAACGGTCATCTCAAATACTTGGGCTACTTTTGCCATTTGCTTACTTAATGCGCCAGTTCCGTGAATTAATAGAACGCGTTCATTTGCTTGTTTTAAGTCAGCATAATATTCTTGATTCCATTTTGAATCGCGTTGGTCACGGAGTGCCTGATAGAATCCGCGGTAGTAACTTAAAATAAATGCGAAAACACTTTGGGAAATGCTGTCGGCGTGGATGCCTGACATGCTTGATAGTAAGAGCTTGTCAGATTGACGGACAGATTCATCAATCGCGTTCATACCTGCTGTTTCTTTTTGGATCCATTTTAAGTGTGGCATTTTTTCTAAAATCGATGCGTCCCAGTCATTATTCCAGCCTAATATTATCTCGACGGCGTCGAGGTCATATTCTGAGACCTCATGGAATACTTTTACAGAATAATTGGGAGCCATTTCTTGAAGTTTTTCCTTATGCTCGTCCTTTAAATCATGGTATAACGCGATAATTGGTTTCATCATACATTGACTTCCTTTCTCGTACATACATCACTAAAACTAATCCTGAGTCGAATGAGATGTGTACTTTCTCGTTTTGGATAAATTCGTTACTAATTTGTGCACGTGGATAGGCGAAATCTGTGGGTGGTAATTCGTATTTGGCGCCTTTGATTTCTAAATTTTCGACTGCCGTGAGTGAAATCACTGATAAGTAGTCGACCCATTTTTCGGGAATGATTTCGTGTTGGCCTGGCGTTAAGTAGCCAAGTTGGTGTTTTTTCTCGATGAAGCGCACGCGCTCGACTAATGATTCAAATCGCGGCTGGTAAATCGTCCACATATTGGACAGTAAGTGGTCCATGCGCCCATAGTCTTGTGTCCCAAATGCGCCGTAAATATAAATGTCGCCTGGAATTTTCTCTTCTATTATAAGCGACAATGCTAGCTCGAAGTCGGTGTCATCTTTGGCGGAAGGGAAAGTATTCATCACCTCAGCACCTTCACGAATTTTGGCGCGCTCGTCAATGGTTACGGAATCAAAATCTCCGACCGCGTAATCAACTTCGAATCCAGCTTCCATTAATTTCACAGCACCCCGGTCCACACCGATAAAGATATGTTCTTCATAGTCTTTCATCAATTCATTGACGTGGACTAGAAATGGGTGCGGAGCACCGCCACAAATCACAATAAGTGAATTCTTTTTAGATTTCATAACTAGGTCTCAATGAGTCGATAGCAGTTTTACGGTCGGCTGCTCCGAAAATGTATGAACCCGCTACTAAAACATCTGCCCCTGCTTCTCGGCAAAGTTGGGCAGTTTGTGCGTTGACGCCGCCATCGATTTCAATTTCATAGTTTAAGTATTTTTCTTTGCGCCACTGTGCAAGTTTGGTTACTTTTTCAAGTTGAGATTCGATAAATGATTGGCCACCAAACCCTGGATTTACTGTCATCACTAATACGAGGTCAACTAAATCTATCACTGGTAAGACGGCTTCGATTGGTGTACCTGGGTTGACTACAACCCCTGCTTTTTTGCCGGCAGCTTTGATTTGTTGGATGACACGGTGGATATGTTCGGTTGCTTCAACATGAACCGTAATAATATCTGCTCCAGCGTCGACCACAGCATCAATATAACGCTCAGGGTGATCAATCATTAAATGTGCGTCAAAAGTCGCGTCCGTTAAGGGACGGATTGCTTTCATGACCATTGGTCCAAATGAAATATTTGGCACAAATTGACCGTCCATCATATCAATATGGATATAGTCGGCCCCCATTTCGACAATTGATGTTACCTCTTCTCCTAATTTCGAAAAATCTGCGCTTAAAATTGATGGTGCAATTTTCATTCTATTTCCCCTCTCACACTCTTAAGATTTACGGTCATAGACCGGTTTTTGACTTTCAATACGTTGATACATATTTAAATAATTTTGATATCTTGAATCCGCAATCGCGCCAGACTCAACATCTGCTTTGACTTGGCATTTTGGTTCATTGATATGGACACATGATCGAAATTTACATGAACGAGCTGCTTCGGCAATTTCTGGGAAGCTATATTGTAATTCTTCTTTTGGAATATCAATTAATTCGAGCGAACTAAATCCTGGCGTATCCGCCAGCAGTCCTTTACCAAATGGATATAGCGTTACTGCACGTGTCGTATGACGTCCACGATTTAAAGCAGAACTTATTTCAGCTGTTTCAATATTTAATTCTGGGATCAGGTGATTGATCATTGTTGATTTACCCACACCTGATTGTCCTGCGACAACATAAACGCCTTCTTGAACTAACTCTTTGACTTGATCAAAGCGCTCCTGAGTCCCATTGAGCACAACGACATCGTAGCCGATATTCTCTCTATATAGATCCGTGATTGCTTTAACTTTCTCTTCTGCTTCAACTTCTCCTATAGAATCAACTAACAAGTCATATTTTGTCAAAATAATAAAAGGTTTGATGCCATTTCCTTCAAATACGGCGAGGAATGTGTCGAGTAAGTTGGCTGAAAAGTCGGGTTCGACGAGTGACATCACGACGAAGACGTAGTCGACGTTGGCGATGGGTGGTCGGACGAGTTCGTTTTTTCGTGGGTGCATTTTGACTAGGCGGTCGTTGCTGTCGTGGTTGACGGCGTCGATTTCGATGTCGACGTGGTCGCCGACGAGTGGTTTGGCGGATT
This sequence comes from Aerococcaceae bacterium DSM 111022, assembly GCA_015863195.1. Lineage (GTDB taxonomy): Bacteria > Bacillota > Bacilli > Lactobacillales > Aerococcaceae > DSM-111022. The sequence continues at coordinate 229,984 of JACBXO010000002.1, forward strand.
GGTGGCGGAAGACGCCTTTGGGTTTGGTTGTGTAGCTTTCGCCGTCTGCCCATACATAATAAAATCCGCTGATTGCGTTATAAATTATTCCTTGTTTGATCTCTTTTTCTTGCATAAACCCTCCTATTAAAATGTTGTATTATCAAAGTTATTATTTAAGTTGTATGGAATTTGCTGCATACAGCTCATAATTTCCTCCGTGGGGATGGGGACGGCCTTCATAGCCATTGGCTATTCCGGACTATTTTGGCTAGAGTATTTCTAAGTGCCTTGCACAAGAAATACTAAGCTTGTCCTATCATGTGAAATTAAGCTATAGTTATCAAGTTTTGTATTCGCTCAATGAACTAGATTTATATCGCATGTAAGTCTGTAATCTAGCTAAAGCTAGAACAGACTCAGCAGCTTGTCCTGTTATATGAAATTAAGCTATAGTTATCAAGTTTTGTATTCGCTCAATGAACTACTTTTATATCGCATGTAAGTCTGTAATCCAGCTAAAGCTAGAACAGACTCAGCAGCTACGCCAAAAAAAACTAAATTCCACGGGAAAATTATGGCTGTATTGCGCAAATTAATTAGTTACATTCATTAATCAAAAATTGCAACTTAATTTAGATTCCTAGAAAAATATAAACATAAACTTTTTATTGTAGTCAGCAGATATTTATTATTTGCTTTTTATTTTTGATTTAATTTTGTTTGTAGTGATATTTTTTGATGATTGCTTTTTAAGAACTACTTTCAAAATTCGTGATTATAGTCAGCAGTGTATTAAAAAACTGCTACAAACTATGGGATAGTTTTGTAGGAGTCGCGTAGGCGACTCTTCCTTTTAATAATGATGCTTTTAGGCTTGCGCCTAAAAGTTTCCTTTAATTAATGTCGTCAATTTCCTTGAAATTGACCTCTGCTCTGAGAGTTTGTTGTTGGATTCTAGAAACTTTCATTAATTGTATTAGTTGTTTCTCGATTCTAAACCAAACAACTAACACTTCAGCTGATTCCGTTGGTTGTTTCTGAATTCTAAACCAAACAACTAACACCTCAGCTATTTCTGTGAGTTGTTTCTGAGTTCTAAACCAATCAACCAACACTTATGCTAATTCTATTGGTTGTTTCTCGATTCTAAACCAAACAACCAACACTTCAGTCGATTCTATTGGTTGTTTCTAAATTTTACCACAAACTACCAACATATTTTAATTTGACTAGTGGTTTAATCATGCTAGCTAAAAATTAAAACTGTTTGAGAACTTAGCATATCAAAGTGACAAGTAGCATGAATGCGCCGTGAAATTCGGATGGCTACTGTATAGAAGCTGTGCGCGCAGAGCAAGCTACAGATTCATAAGTAGCCAAGTCTGAAGCCCTTCAGGCGAAAGACGGTCCCACAGCTTCAATGAATGCCACTTGTCTCGCAGATATGCGATTCCATCACAACCCCACCCGATTACTACAATTAATCAACTTCAAAGACCAATACTCATTCAAATACGGCCACATAAAAGCGTGGGAATTTTGTTTTTAATCAGACTCGCATAGAATCAACCAACAATTGAATTTGCGCAGTACAGCCATAATTTTCCCGTGGAACTCTAAGGACTTTTGGCGTAGCGTAGAATACCTTTGCGCAACGCGCTTAGGTATTCTCTAGCCAAAAAGGTCCGAAATAGCGAAGCTATGTAGGCCGGTCCCCACGGAGAAAATTATGAGCTGTATGCAGCAAATTCCCATGCCAACAATGAAAAGCCCATTCCTTGCAGAAACGCAGACAACCAACTTAATTGTTAAAAACAAAAATCCCTTTCGTAGTCATAAACTACAAAAGGGAATGGATTTGTTTGTCGTCCCTCAAGCAGATTATATAGTATAATCATACCTCAAAAAGGGAGAACTGACTAGTTAAACGTTACTGCGGATAAACCTCATTACTCTCCGCAACCACCGAACCATCACGCAGCACACGGTACTGCCCCAACGCATTCGACGGAATAAAAAGATCAATTAAAATTGTTTGCGACTCAGTGATTTCAAACTCCTCAGCAACCTCATTAATATTGTTGTTAGCGTCAGAAATGAAAACTTGAATCGTATTTGGTAAAGGATTTTCCTCATTCACATCAGACGGCGCATAATTTGGCACATATTCAATGTAAACTTCCTCCTGAACCGACTGCATTTCAGCATCCTCAGGCCCCTGTGAAACCACTACCGTAATAGTGTCACCCGGTGAAAGTGGCGTCCCCGCTTCTGGATCTTGACTGACAATTTGGCCTTCAGGAATATAGTCATTATAAGCATAACTTTCCTCAACAATTAAACCAAATGCCTCCGCAAAACTATACACCATATCGAGCGATAAATTGTAATAATCACCCATATTTGATGAAGATGCACTTGACCCGACCGTTAAAGTAATCGCAGATTGACTTGGCACCAATTCCGTGCCCGAAGGTATACTTTGCCCTAAAATAACGCCTTCTAAAGAAGGGTCGTCGGTCCACATGTCGCGGCGCTCGACGATGAAGCCGGTGTCAGTTAACAAGCGGCGAATGCGCTCGTAGGATTGGCCGACATAGTCGCTAACCATCACTTGTTGCTTACCGCGACTGACGATTAAATCGACAGTTGAGTTGCGCTCTAAACGTGAACCTGATTCAGGATTCGTCTCGATCACTTCGCCCTCCGGCACCGTTTCGTCCCAATTTGGCGTCACATTGCCGATGCTTAGCGCGTCCTCTTCCAACGCACTCACAGCCTCTTCTTGCGTCATGCCCGACACATCAGGGATGGACGTGTATCTGATAAAAGTATTGTAGCCTAAAATAGCAGCAGCTCCGATTAAAAATAGGACTAGGAATCCAATAACCGGGCGCAGCCAACGGCGACTCTTTTTCGTCTTATTGACCGGAAAGACCGTGTCATAAGTATTGTAAATATCGTCATCCAACGCTTTAGGTTTTGGCGGTTGATTTTCAATCACTGATTGATTATGAACTGGTTGCGTTGGTTGAATTGGACGTAAGACCATTGTCTCATCGCGTTCGCTTGAAGGAACAAAAATGGGTTCATTCATACGTGTGGCGCTCAGTGACGTTGTTAGATCATTCAACATATCTTGCACCGTTTCATAACGGTCAGATGGTTCTTTAGCGGTTGCTTTAAGAACCACATTTTCTAAACTTTGTGGGACATAATCCAGTTTTTCACGAATTTTCGGGAAAGGTTCTTGGAAATGTTTTAAAGCAACTGAAACCGCTGATTCGCCGTCATAAGGCACTGAACCGGTAATCAATTCATAAAGGACAACCCCTAAAGCATAAATATCTGATTTAGTTGTTGCGTTATTACCACGCGCTTGTTCCGGTGATAAATAATGCACTGAACCTAGTAGCGTATTTGTTTGGGTAATTGACGTATCGGTTAAGGCAATCGCGATACCGAAGTCTGTCATTTTTGCTTTATTGTCTTTTGTCAGTAAAATATTTTGCGGTTTAATATCGCGGTGAATAATATTACTACGGTGAGCTAAATCAATCGCTGAAAGGATTTGGCTCATAATATTAACCGATAATTCTAGAGAAATCGGTGATTTTTCACGGATAAATGATTTTAAATCCGTTCCATTAACATATTCCATCACAATATATTGTTGGCCGTCTTCTTCGTCAACATCATATACTTCAACAATATTATGATGTAACAATTGACTCGCTGACATCGCTTCACGCTGGAAACGACGGATTGCGTCTTTGTCATCTTGGAAGTCATAGCGCAATAATTTCACAGCTACTTGACGATCTAAAATTAAATCATCGGCTAAGAAAACATTGGCCATACCACCTTGACCGATTGGACGAATTATTTTGTAACGGCTAGATAATTTCTCGCCTAGTTCTACCATTACTCATCGCCCCCTTGCTGCGTTTGTAATTTTTCACTTAAAATAAGTGTAATATTGTCAGATCCTCCAGCATCATTAGCGGCATTGATTAAATCTTGCCCTAATGTATCGAGGTCTTGATAATTTTTAAAGTAATCTAATAATTGGTCACGAGAAACCATATTTGTCAGTCCGTCCGAACATAACATTAATACGTCAAACTCATCTTTATTGACCGATAGAAAATCAGGTGAAACATCGGGTGTTCCCCCAATAGATTGTGTCACCACATTACGTTGCGGGTGAACTTCACCTTCTTGTTTTGTGATTTCACCGGATTGAATTAAAATATTCACTAAAGAATGATCTTCAGTTAATTGCACTAATTCATCTTGAAAGAAACGGTATGCTCGGCTATCCCCAACATATCCAATCCATAATTGGTCTTCTAAAACCACCGTCACAACTAAAGTTGTGCTCATGCCTGACCATTCAGGACGTTTAAGTGATTCTTCAAAAATATAAGCATTTACCGCTTCAATATTTTGATTCAACCATTCTTGTGTTGTCTCAGTATTTAAAGCGTCCGCTATTTCTTGAAAACGTTCGCCCAAAAACTGAGTTGTCATCTCGCTAGCCACGTCACCAGCCTTATTTCCACCGACGCCGTCACAGAGGACAAATAAACTTTGCCCAAACTGATTCTCAAACACATCCGCATAGTCTTGATTGCTAGACCTTCTCTTTCCGATATTTGAGTTAACGGTTACCTTCATTGAGTCACCTCATCATTTAACTTTCTTTTCCATTCGAGCAATAAAGAAACCATCCGTCATAAATTCATCCGGCCATACTCGCACATGACCCTTCTTGGTGATTATATTCGGGTTACTCACTTCATCACTAGAAATTGGTTTATTTATAAAATCCGACTGCCCTTCTAAAAAGTCCTGCAGTAAAAATTCATTTTCTTCTATTGTAATTGTACACGTGCTATAAATCAAGATGCCATTGTCCTTTAAATACGGCGCCACATTGTCAAGAATCGCTAACTGAATGTCTTTTAAGGCATTTATATCCGCCATACTTTTCTCATATTTTATTTCCGGTTTACGACGCATCAGCCCTAACCCCGAACAAGGCGCATCAACATAAATGACGTCATACTTTGTTTCTTCTTCAGGCTGGAAAGTTGTGGCATCAGCCACATGAGTCATGACGATATCATTCAACTGCATACGCTCAGCGTGTTCAGCCACTTTGGCTAATTTCGCTTTGGATATATCTAATGCATCAAGATGACCGCCAGGGATCATTTGCGCGATATGCGTTGCTTTCCCACCAGGTGCGCTACACGCATCCAGTGCGACTTGGTTTTCTTTTGGTAATCCAAGCGGGGCAACTAACATCGATGACTCATCTTGAACCGTAATTTTCCCGTCAATAAAAGCAGCGGAATCAACGATATTTCCGGATAAGACACGAATCGCATAAGGTGATAAAACACCTTCGGAAACATTATAACCTTCATCTTGTAATTCTTCGATAATTTTGGCACGGTCTTCTGGTTTCCCATTAATACGTGCCGATACAAATGGACGTTCGATTAAGCTTTCTAAAATAGCAATCGTCTTTTCTTCTTCTACCATTTCTAAGAGATATTCAACGATCCATTTTTCTATTGAATAATGGGTTGATAAATAATCTGTTTTATCTTGAATGTCAGATGTTTTCGGCAGACCTTGGCGTTGGATATTTCTAAGAATGGCATTGACAAAATTTCCGAGTCCTTGGTGTCCATTTGTTTTGGCGATCGTTACGGCTTCATTAATAATCGCATGCTCTGGTATACGGTCCAACTCAGTCATCTGATAAACCGATAATCGGAGTAAGGTCATGATCCAATCGTCTATTTTCTTCCCCTTAATAAAAGGGTTTAAATAATAATCGAGGCGGTAGCGTAATTGTGTGACGCCGTAAACCATTTGGACGAGTAATTGGTTGTCTAGGGTTGAGAGTGGTGATTCTTTTAGGAAGTCGTTTAATAAGACATTTGAGTAGCCTTGATTGTGTTCGATTTCGTCTAAAATAAGTAAGGCTTGGAAACGGACGTTTTTGGCTAATTGTTTTTTGCTTCGTTGTTTTACTTTCATATTATTCCTTCACTTCGAACTGTTGTCCGATAATTTCTTCGGGTTTGACCCCGTTTAAATAGTCTTTGACAAGCATCGCTTTTTTTCCTGATTCTTGCCATTTTTCGATTTGGTAAGCTGTGTCTTCTCCAGCTTGAACCGTCAACACGCCATTACTAGCTTCGATGATTGTTCCTGCCGGTTGGCCGCTATTAATTTTCCCTTCGGCTGGTTGGCCTTGAACAATTTTCGTGCGTTTATCGTCCAACCAAGTGTAAGTCGTTGGGAATGGGCGAAAAGCGCGGACATGCTGGTCAATTTGTGTGGCTGTTTGGTGCCAATTGACTTGTTCTTGTTCGCGGGGAATCGTTGGTGAAAATGTCACTTGTTCCTCGTCTTGTGACCACGGTTTGATATTGCCTTCGAAAATATTTGGTAATTCTTCCAGTAATAAATCGCGGCCAATATCAGCTAGACGTAGGAATAAGTCACCAACGTCATCGGTTTTAGAAATCGGCGTTTTCGCTTGGGCGATAATGTCGCCGGCATCCATTTTCTTTGTCATATAGATCAGTGAAATGCCCGTCTCCTCTTCGCCTTCCCAAATCGCATAATGAATCGGCGCCCCACCGCGGTATTTCGGTAAGAGTGACGCGTGGACATTGATGGCTTTATGTTTTGGCGCATTGATTAATTTTGTTGGTACGAATTGGCCATAAGCGGCTGTGATAATAATATCCGCTTCAAGGTCGATTAATTTTTGTACTTCGTCTGACCCAGAAATTTTTTCGGGTTGGTAAACGGGAATGCCGTGTTCAACTGCTAGTTGTTTGACAGGTGGTGCTGTTAGGACGCGTTTTCTGCCGACTGGGCGGTCTGGTTGTGTGACTGCGGCAACGATGTCATATTTGTTTTCGTTGATGAGGCCTTCGAGTATCGTCCGTGCAAAGTCGGGTGTGCCCATAAATATAATTTTTTCCATGAAATGCTCCTTTAAGTGATTTAGTTCTGTTTAAAATTTGCTTCATACAGCTCATAATTTTCTCCGTGGGGACGCCTCAATAACCTTACGGTTATCTCGGACTATTTTGGCTAGAGTATTTCTAAGTGCTTCGCACAAGAAATACTACGCTTGTCCTATCATGTGAAATTAAGCTATAGTTATCAAGATTTGTATTCGCTCAATGAACTAGATTTATATCGCATGTAAGTCTGTAATCTAGCTAAAGCTAGAACAGACTCAGCAGCTACGCCAAAATCCCTTGTTTTCCACGGGAAAATTATGCCTGTATTGCGCAAATTATTAGTTACGTTGGTTAATTAGGTGTTGGTTTTATAAAAATAATTACATTTATTCTTTTATTATATGTTGTCTTGGGATATTGTTGGTAGCAATATCTATATATTTATTGAATAATTCTAGTTTGTATTTCAAAAATTATTTGGTTACATTAGATAATTTGGTTCTAGTTTAATAAAAATAATTACATTTATTCTTTTATTATCAATTGAGTTGGGACATTGTTGGTAGCAATATCTTTGATTTCAACTCTGTTGATCTGTTTTTGTTTGATTTTGGTTTTAAAATGTTGCTTTAATAATTGATATGCGGTGGTCAATTTCTTTGGAAATTGACTTCATCTTTTGGGTGGAGACTTTTAGGCTTTGGCCTAAAAGTTCCTTTATTTAATGTGGGAGTCGCGGGAGCGACTCCTTCTTTTTGATCCCATTGTTTGTGCTGATATAATTGTTCAGCTTTTTAATAGTAGACAACTGCTTAGTTATATCTTTTACTGAAGACGTGTGTCTTCTATAATTATACTCTAAAATTAGTGTGCCGAAAAATGATTTATGACTGATAATGCTTCGAGTTGGTGCATTAATTACTAATTTTGTTTGCTGATGCAACGATGTGATGCATCAATTCGGATATTTTAGTAACCATTGCAGATTTTATGCAATCAGCACAACTACTCAGGCCGCCATTGCTAAATTTTTGCAATCAGCTCCACTCCTCAGGACTCCATTGCTGAATTTATGCAATGGGAGCCCTAATTCAGACCGCCATTGCTGAATTTATGCAATCAGCATCCCTATTCAGACCGCCATTGCAGAATAATTACAATGAGCACTCTAATTCATGCCTCCATTGCAGATTTTATGCAATCAGCTCCCCTATTCAGACCGCCATTGCAGTATTTCTGCAATCAGCGTCCTAAACAAAACTTTCATCGCAGATTCTTCACCAAGATCACTCTGCCACATCTTAAATAAAGTATTGTGGTTCGTTGTCGATGTTGACGTAGAGTTTTTGTTTGGCGTCGTCTTGGGCGGCGATCATGATGTCGTCTAGAATGGCTTGGATGCGGGTTTGGTCTTTGTATTTGATTAAGATTTGGAAATAGTATGAGTTGTTGATGCGCGCGATGCCGCCTTGGCTGGGTCCTAGGATGATGACCGAGTCGTCTTGTTCGAGCCCGTTGAATTTGGCTTTGATTTCGTAGACTTTTTGATAGGCGGCTGCTTGGTTGGCGCTGTTTACGGTTACTAAAGTTGTGTAATAGTATGGTGGGTAATTGGCCAAGTGGCGGCGCTTCATTTCGTAATAGAAAAATTGTTCATAGTCATGCGTTTTGGCCAAATGAATGGCATAGTGATTTGGGTTGTAGGTTTGGATAATTACTTCTCCCGATAGCGCACCTCGCCCTGCTCGGCCGGATACTTGGGTTAACAATTGGAATGTTTTCTCGCTCGCTCTGAAGTCTGGAATATTCAGCGCCGTGTCGGCATTGATAACCCCAACTAAAGTGACGCGCTCGAAATCAAGTCCCTTGGCAATCATTTGTGTACCGACTAAAATATCGGCGTCACCTTTAGCGAATTGTTTTAACAATGCTTCATGTTGCCCTTTGCGTCGCGTGGTGTCATTGTCCATACGGATTACTCTCGCATCTGGGAATAATCCTTCAATTGTTTCTGTTAATTTTTGCGTTCCCAATCCTTGTTGACGCAAATGCTGACTCGCACATGCCGGGCACTGGCGCGGCACCGGCGCATGGAAATTACAATAATGGCACTTCATCTTGTGGTCCTTCTTGTGGTAAGTCAACGAAATATCACAGCGGGGACACTCGACCACATGCCCACACTCCCGGCACATCAAGTAATTCGCATAACCCCGACGATTTAGTAAAAGTATGGTTTGTTCATCACGGTTCAAACGTTGTTGAATTGCCTCTTTAAGTTGAGGAGATAGTTCATCCATCGTCGTTTGTGCGACTTGCTCAGTCATATCCACAATTTCTACCGGGGGCATTGCTCCCTTATTGGCACGCTGAGTTAATACAATATGGTCATAATTGCCGACTTCAGCGCGCGCCCTTGTTTCTAACGACGGTGTTGCACTCCCGAGTAACAAAGGTGCACCATGATACTCACTGCGCCACATCGCAATGTCTCTTGCATGATAGCGCGGATTATCTGATTGCTTGTAAGTCGTTTCATGTTCTTCATCGATAATAATTAAACCTAAATTTTTAAGCGGCGCAAAGATACTTGAGCGGGCACCCACAACAATCGTTGCTTCGCCGCGCAAAATACGGCGCCATTCATCATAGCGCTCGCTAGCCGATAATCCAGAATGAAGAACTGCGATTCCTGTTTGGAAACGTCCTTGAACTTGGCGCACCATTTGGGGCGTCAAGGCGATTTCTGGAATCAGTAGTATCGCTGATTTGCCTTGTTTTTGTGCATGCTGCATTAATTGCAGATACACTTCCGTCTTCCCACTTCCGGTTACACCTTCTAATAAGGTCGTTGAATTACGGTTTTCATCGATTGACTGCTTTACGTGATCGAAGGCGGTTTGTTGTTCCGGAAACAATACTTTCGCCTGAGTCGCTTCGACGTCGAGATCCTTGAGGGGATCGCGGTAAACCTCTTTGTCCTCGAGCGTGAACCAATTTTTGTCGAGGAGGCTGCGGACGCTGGTCGTTGTGCCGCCGGTCGTTTCGGCAAAGTCGGATAGCTTTTGTTCGGCTCCGTCTAAAGCAATCAAACCGTCAACTACCGCGATTTGGCGCTTGTTGCGGGCGGGTAAAGTGTCCAAAATTTCGGCGTATTCAATTTCGGTTAATGTGGGTTGGATATAAGTTATTTTCTTAGTTGTTTTTTGATCCTCGACGACGTATTCGATGCGGAGGACTTCGTTATTGACGAGATTTTTGATGGTCGAAGCTGGGAGTAACTCCTCTAGTTCAGCTTTTTCGTAGCCATCTTCTAAAATTAATAGTCCTGTTTCTTCATTAAATAGCTGTTCGTTTTCGATCATAAAGCGGGTGTGGTATTTCACGCGCAACAAACTCGGCAACATGGCTTGAAGCATGGTAATTTGGAAGACGTGCAATTTTTTCGAAAAATGGTTACTCAATTCAATCAGCTCGGGACTTAAAAATGAATGATAGTCCAATAATTGCGTAATCGGTTTGAGTTTGCCTTCAAACTCGGAAGTTTCAGCGAAGCCGACAATAAATCCGAGCAGTTTGCGGTTCCCGAACGGAACTTCGACGCGCATACCAATTTCAATAAACGATTCCATGTCTTTGGGAATCAGGTAATCAAATGTGCGGTTCACCTGCGCCGCCGGAATATCAATAATTACATTTGCGATCAAACAGCCACCTCCTTTGTTGGTTACATATCTTCTCGGATATCTGTTAGTTGTTTGGGTTTCCATAGGCAAACAATTAACACTTTAAGCTTATCTGTGTGTTGTTTAGGATTTCATAGGCAAACAACTAACAATTTAAACGATTCTGTGAGTTGTTTGGGTTTCCATAGGCAAACAACTAACACTTTAAGCTGATCTGTGAGTTGTTTGGGATTCCAGAGGCAAACAACTAACACTTTAAACGAATCTGTTGGTTGTTTTGTAACTTTATTATAGTTTATATTTAAATGCCAATGTCTACTTATTTAATAGTAAATATGTGTAATATACACAGCTATCAATTGCTATCAATTATAGTATGAATTATTTTCTGCTTTATCGTTCCCTCACCTATCTCAAACAAAATTTAAAGATTTGTATAGAAATTAAATTTGGTATTTAATTATATTTATGTTCTATAATTTCCACAACTAACCAAGCATATCGAAGAGACAAGGGTATGCATGCGCCGTGATATTTGGGTTTCCTACCATATTATAATTTGCGCGACCAAAGGGAGCAAGCTTGTCTTGTTATAGAATAAATACTACTTTTATCTCATCTAGCTTTTGTTGACAGACTACATTTATTCCGCATGTAAGACTGTAATCGCTAAAGCTCAAAAGTTTCAGCAAGCAAATTTAATAGGTAGGAAAAGTCTGTAGCTCCTCCGAAGGAGAGCGAAAGACGTCCCTCACGGCAGCAATGAATCCCCTTGTCTCGCAGATATGCGCTTTTCTAATAGTTGAATATGATGTAAATATATCTAGCATATTCATCCACAAACTTTACCCACCTGCCATACTTTTCCAAAATTCATTAATTTAAAAAAACTACTACGAGTTCGAAGTGGACTGTCATAGTAGTTTTGCATTTTATTCTTTAATTTTTAAGTCTCCGGAAACAACTTCTTCGAGTGCTTTACCGACTGGTTTTACTGACTCATATGAGTCTAAGTGGTAGTTTTTGTATTCTTGCATTTCGTGAGCGCGTTTGCTCGCTAAAATGATTAAGCTATATGAAGATGGGACTTTTTCATTTAACTTATCAATTGATGGATATAACATCATAATGGCTTACATTCCTTCCTGAAAATATTCATGTATCTGTGCTTGTATTTTATCAACAACGCGGTCAACTTTCAAATGTTCACTCTCAATAATTGCATTAACTTTTTTCACCGCGTTTGGTACTTCGTCGTTGACAACAACGTAATCGTAGTGTTGCATCATTTCAATTTCTTCAACCGCTTTTTGCATGCGCTCCATAATCACAGCATGTGAGTCTGTGCCTCGGTTAACGATGCGGTCCTCTAGTTCTGATAAATTAGGCGGAGCTAAGAAGATGAAAATCCCCTCTGGCATACGTTCGCGCACCTTTAAAGCGCCTTGAACTTCGATTTCTAAGAAAACGTCATAACCAGCTTCTAAAGTTTCATTAATTTTGTTCATGGGCGTTCCGTAATAGTTACCAACATATTCGGCATATTCCAACAATTGATCCTCTTTGATCAACAATTCAAATTCTTCACGCGATACAAAATAATAATCCTTGCCGTCTACCTCGCCTTCGCGCATTTGGCGCGTCGTAGCGGATACAGAATAGACATAATCTACATCATTTTCATTAAAAATTGCGGCACGCACCGTACCTTTACCCACGCCCGATGGCCCAGATAATACAATTAATAATCCTCTCTGGTTTGTCATTTTCTAACCCCATTCGTTCCAAAATAAATGCTTGAGCACTCGCTCTTTACTCTAATAAACACTATCATAACATAACTAAACTAATATGAATAGTTACAACCAAATTTCTCAAATAACTCCAAGCATTCTCACACCATTTTCACTTTAAAACGCTTTCGCTTTTTGAAAAGTATAGCTCTCCCCACTGTAACCAACTCCGATCACTGTGTTGGTGTGATGTTTGTTGGTTGTTGAAATTCTCAGAGTGCACTTCCACTCATTAGGTTGGATAGAGTGATTGTTTAGAGATCATTAGGGCAAATCTTCACTCAGTGATTAAAAATAGTGAAGGTTCTCTGATTATCTACCCGGACTTTACTCAGTAATTGGAAATAGTGAATGTTCTCTGTTTATCAACTCGAACTTTCACTCGATAATGGCAAATAGTGAAGGTTCCTTGTTTTTCTACCCAAGCTTTCACTCGATAATGGCAAATAGTGAAGGTTCCCTGTTTATCTATCCAAACTTTCACTCAATGATTGGAAATAGTGAAGGTTTTCTGTTTATCAACTCGAACTTTCACTCGACGGTTTATAATAAGACGTTTTTAAATATTTCAACATAACTTTATATGATATAGATTCTTAGTATCCTTGGTCAACACTGTTTTTAATCACCTTAACAAACAATGGAGTTAATATAGACGGAGTCGCGCTCGCGACTCCCACCTCAATATCAGACTGCTTTTAGGCATGGGCCTAAAAGCTTCCTTTCTTATATAATGAAGAGCTTTTCGACTTCTGTCGAAAAGTTTCGTTCTAATGATGTCGTCAATTTCGTCCGAAATTGACCTCTTTCTGATCCCATAGTTTGTTGTGGGTTTGGGTTTGCTAGGTAATTTAGTTAACAATACAAACTGTATCACCAGCTCCTCGATACAGTTTGTATCATAATCCAGCTTGTCTGCCCCCCCTCACTCAATACTTCCGAGGAAACTGCACATCAAAATAAACTCAGTAGAATCAACTCACTAAATAATTTGCGTACCAAAGGTGCAAGGCAAATTCCATACATTAATAATCAAATACTAATCCCAAGCAGTTCTCCAATTTCTCCTTTTCCCCTGGAAATTGGAGTATTTTTGAATTTTATTTATTTAAACACTCTAACTAAAGAATTTGTGCAATCTTACCCTAATATTTTACTAACTAAGCATATCGAAGAGACAAGGCTAATTCTTCAAATAATTGTATTCAACTTCATCTGAATTCATAACAATTTATTAAACTGCAGTTATTCTCGCATGTAAGCCAGTATTGTTGCTAGAGCAACAACTGGCTCAGCAGGCATGAATGCGCCGTGAAATATGGGTTTTCTGCCGTATTAGAATTTGCACGACCAAGGGGAGCAAGCTTGTCTGGTTATAGAATAAAGACTACTTTTATCTCAGTTAACTTTTATTAACAGACTGCTTTTATTTCACATGTAAGACTGTAATCGCTAAAGCTCAACAGTCTCAGCAGCGGACCCACGGCGGCTTGTCTAGTTATAGGGTTGAAAACTATAGTTATCGTGACTTTTTTAATTTTACAAACTGCATTTATGTCGCATGTAAGTCCGTAATCTTGCTGAAGCAAGAACGGACTCAGCAACAATGAATGACCTGACCTTGCAGATATGCGGAATGCTTCAGCAAACTGAAAAAAACATTTATAAGATATTTATCTACAAACTTCATGCCAATACCATATTTTCTCCAAACAAAAAGACTGCCAAATGGCAGCCTCTTAAATTTAACTCATATCCTTGACTTTCATCATACGGGTGATGGACGCGCGCTCAGCTTCCTCGAGCTTCATCTCGATAAAATGGATAGTTTCCTCGAGATTAGGAATGGTTTGATATTCCAAACCGTTCACACGGCGGCGCGTTTTTTCGATTTCATCTGCCATCAGCTGACATGTTTTTTCGATTTCCGCCAACTCCAAAAGCTCATCCAGTGAAGCTTCCGTCGCTTCGATCGCATCATCCATACCACTATTGGACGCAAGATAGGAATATTCCATATCCGACTTGCTGGCTTTGTCCGTCACATCGATGTGGAAGCGCGGGACACCAACACTCATAATTGTCTCTTCGTCGATATATAAATCGACTTCCTTACTGGGAACAGAGAAAATTTCTTGAACGATTTGGTCGGTTTCTAATGTTTTAGCCAGCGTAAACTCCTGCATTGCAGCAACGAGTTTGGCTTCAACGGATTGGCGAATTTCATTATTTTGACGAATCAAAATAATAAATTGACGCATCAATTCGTCTTGCTTATCTTTAAGTAACTTATGACCACGCGTTGCGAGTGCTAGGCGGTCTTTTAGTTTCGCTAGTTCACCACGGGTTGGTTTGACATTTAATTTAGCCAAATAATCACTCCTTATTTGGAAGGTATTTGTCAATCATTTCGCTACGGATTCGTTTTAATTCCGTGCGCGGTAAGATATCTAATAGCTCCCAAGCTAAATCTAGTGACTCGTAAATAGTCCGGTTGATGCGTGTACCTTGATTGATATATTCTTCTTCAAAGCGTGTCGCAAATTCCACATACTGAAGATCAGTTTCTGAAAGTGCTGATTCACCTAAAACGGCTGAAAGCTCAACGGCTTCTTTTCCTTCCGCATAAGCAGCGAACACTTGGTTCATGGTTGCGGCATGGTCTTCACGGGTTTTCCCTTCGCCAATTCCGTCATCTTTCAAACGAGATAGTGACGGCAGAACATCAACGGGCGGTCGGTAACCGCGATTGTATAAGTCACGGGATAAAATAATTTGCCCTTCGGTAATATAACCGGTTAAGTCGGGGATTGGATGTGTGATATCTTCTTCCGGCATGGTCAGAATCGGTAACTGCGTTACTGATCCTTCCTTATTACGTAAGCGACCCGCACGTTCATATAAAGTCGCTAAGTTCGTATATAAGTAACCTGGATAGCCACGACGTCCGGGGACTTCACGGCGCGCTGCTGAAACTTCACGCAGTGCCTCACAGTAGTTTGTGATATCCGTCATAATAACTAACACATGCATACCCTTTTCGAAAGCTAAATACTCCGCTGTTGTTAAAGCAATTTTTGGTGTCGCTAGACGTTCAATGGATGGGTCATTCGCTAAGTTTAGGAATAACACTGAACGGTCTAAGGCTCCTGAGTCACGTAATTCATTCACAAAGAATTGCGATTCTTCAAAAGTAACACCCATTGCTGCAAATACAACCGCAAAGTTTTCGTCTGAATTTAAAACTGCTGCTTGGCGCGCAATTTGAGCGGCTAAATCTTGATGCGGCAATCCTGACGCAGAGAAAATCGGTAACTTTTGGCCACGCACTAATGTGTTTAAGTGGTCAATGGATGAAATACCGGTTTGAATAAATTCATCGGGATATTCACGGGATACCGGGTTAATCGCTTCCCCTTCAATGTCTAGTCTTTTTTCTGGAATTAATTCAGGACCGCCATCAATGACTTGCCCCATTCCGTCGAAGACACGACCAATCATATCTTCTGACACACCTAAAGCGAGTGGGTGTCCAGTGAATTTTACTTTTGTATCGCGCAAGTTAATTCCTTGTGACCCTTCGAATAATTGAACGACTGCCTTGTCCCCGTCAAGTTCTAAAACTTGCCCGCGGCGGCGTTCGCCGTCTTTTAATTCAATTTCAACTAACTCGTTATATTGTGCTTCTTCAACACCTTCGACGATCATCAATGGACCTTCAACTTGTGTTGACGTACGATATTCTTTAATATGTGCCATTTTATCCCTCCCCTCCACTTTGTAAGATTTGACGCATCGTTAAGTCGATTTCACGTTTTAAGGCTGTGATTTCGCCAATATTTTCTTCTTCAATAAATTTACTCCGCGCAATACGGTCGCGTAATTCACCTGTATTATCCATAATATTGCGTAGTGTCGCACCTAATTCAAAGGTATCGCGAGCCTGTTCATCAAAGTATAAAATATTAGTTAACATTGCGATTTGCTTTTTAAATGATGTATAAGTATCAACGTCATCATACGCGTTTTGTTGTAAGTAGTCTTCGCGTAGCATCCGCGCTGTATTCATCGTGATACGGTCACGTTCTGAAAGTGACTCGATACCCACTAATTGGACAATTTCTTCAAGCTCCGATTCTTTTTGTAAGATATTCATCCCTTGATTGACCATATTCGCCCAGTCTACTTCAAAGCGACTACCGATTTGTTCTTCAATGTCTTCAAGATAGAGTGAATAAGACTCTAGCCAGTTAACGGCTGGGAAGTGTCGGCGGCGTGATAGGTTCGCGTCGAGTCCCCAGAATACTTTAACCACACGGAGTGTATTTTGTGTAACAGGTTCCGAAGTATCCCCACCTGGTGGTGACACGGCTGAGATCGCAGTGACTGACCCTGGCTCTAAACCATGTCCTAAAGGTTGGACAAGGCCGGCACGTTCATAATATTCGGCTAAACGACTACCAAGGTATGCTGGATAACCTTCGTCCCCCGGCATTTCTTCCAGGCGTCCTGACATTTCACGTAAGGCTTCGGCCCAACGGGAAGTTGAGTCGGCCATGATTGCGACAGAGTAGCCCATGTCACGGAAATATTCCGCGATCGTAATTCCGGTATAAATTGACGCTTCACGCGCAGCAACCGGCATATTTGAAGTGTTGGCGATTAAAATGGTTCGAGCCATGAGGGACTCGCCCGTATTCGGGTCGACTAATTGCGGGAACTCGTTTAATACTTCCGTCATCTCATTCCCGCGCTCACCACAACCAACATAAACGACGATATCAACGTCTGAATATTTGGCGATTTGGTGTTGAATCACTGTTTTCCCCGCCCCGAATGGACCTGGAATTGCAGCAGCTCCACCTTTTGTGACTGGGAAAAATGTGTCGATGACACGTTGCCCAGTAATTAATGGGTTTTTCGGAGCTAATTTTTGCTTGTATGGACGACCTGTACGAACTGGCCATTTTTGGACCATCGTTCCTTCAAATATAGTGCCGTCTTCTTTTTCAACGGTATAAATAATATCTTTGATTGTGTATTTACCGGGCTCAGCAACCCATGTTAAAGTTCCTGAAACATTGACGGGTACCATAATTTTATGGTCGACGACCGGTGTTTCTGGTACATGACCAATCACGTCACCGCCAGAAACGGCTTGTCCTGCTTCAACTTCTGTGTTGAAATCCCAATGTTTTTCATCATCTAAAATGGGAACTTCGACCCCTCTGGTTAGGTATTCTGTTCCTGTAATTTCTTCATATTTAGCTAATGGACGTTGAATCCCATCAAACATCTGTGACATCAGTCCAGGTCCTAGTTCAACCGACAAAGGTTCACCCGTTGTCACAACCGGCTCACCGATTGCGATACCTGATGTTTCTTCATAAACTTGAATCGACGCTGAGTCACCATTCATCTGAATGATTTCCCCAATTAAATTTAAGTTCCCCACTTTGACCATATCACGTACATGCGCATCTTCCATGCCCGACGCTTCAATTAATGGTCCTGAAACTTTTGTTACTTGTCCTTGATTCAAATGTCCCCCTCCTTCTTCTTTCATTCTTATAATATGTCCGCTCCAACGGCTTTTTCCACATTTTCCTGAATACGCGCCATACCAATACCTAACTGCTCTTTGTGTGTAGGTATTAAAATCACAGCCGGACGCATAATCGCATCATACTCACGCACTTTTTCAGGAATTTCTGTTGCCATATCTTCGGTTAAATAAATAATCCCGTAATCACCAGATTCGGCTAACAAATCAATCATCTCGCCCGCTTCTTCCCCGCTGACGACACTATGCGTTTCGAATCCGATCATTTTAAACGGCAGGATCGCGTCCGCTAAACCGACAACCGCAATTTTATATTTACTTGCCATAAACTGGACGCATCCTTTCTACAATCTGCTCACGTGACAAACTATTCACACGGCCGACTAAAACCAACCGCAAATTCGTCACTTCCATCTCCCGCGCATGAATATACGACAACATATTCAATCCCAACGTATTACTAAAACGCTTCTCACGGAACAATTCATCAATATAAATTTCCTTCAATTTTTCCAACTCACCAATCGCCATCTTGCCCGCCGCTAAACGGTCAATTGCATCATTAATTGCTTGGTTAAAAGGCAACTCGCTAAAGGCATTATACCAACGTTGGTAGTCTTTATTTTGAACTATTTCCACATAGTCATCTAAACTAAAAAGTCCTTGACTCGTATAAGCTTCGATCATAAAACTGCGCGTTTGTTGTTGACGCTCAGCCCTGATAATCGTCGTAATGTTATAAAATTCAATAATCGCTTGAACGATTGCATCGGTATCTTTACTTCCATGTAACTCACTGACCCATTTAATATGGTCAAAGTAAGCCATATCCATCCCAATATCAATCGCTTCAGATGAGTGATAATCTTCTGCTTGAAGATGCACTTCATTGATTAAATCAATCATCGGTTGTGGTAAGCGGGTTGACTCTCTAGTTTGGGCAATATGCTGGAGATCATCATAACCAAAGCGCCCAATAGGGATTCTGAGATATTCATGATCCACGTCCAAAACCGCCGCTTTCAGCATCACTTTTAAATTATGATACATATAGCGCGCCCCAAAAATGTCAACAATCTCTGGTACTGGACTTTCAGCATATGCAAAACGGTATAGTTGTACTAATCGTTCCATTAAAACGCGGTCAATTTTTTCACCGTCATTTAAATAGCGCTCTTCCATCCGGTATTTTGTATCCGCTAAGACATCCATGATTGTACTCGTTGAAGAGGCATTTAATAATTGGTCAAAATCTTCAGGTGTCAGCAAATCTTCAGAATAAACATCAATCAATGTATTCACTGTTGTGTAATCTTTCTGACGCATACAATCACCTAATCCTTATCGAAGACGCGGCTAGCAATGTCTAAGCCTAAATCTTCTTTTGAAGCTTCCACTAAATTGGTATATAAATAGTTATAATCAATGCGACCTTTAGTAATGACAAAGCCTCCTTGACGTAAGAAGACTTCCTCTTCTACATGAATTTCTTGGAAATTCTGATAGAGTGCTTGAATATCCTCGTCGGTTAATTGGTTTCTTGTGTATTCACCAAATTTAATTGAAAAGTTTTGCGCTTGATATTTATTTAATACTTGATATAAAAATGTTAATTGTTCATCTCTTGACCAATGATTCATCTTTTGAGCTGCTGAAGCAAATAATTCCGTTAAAATATTTTGCTTAGCTTCTAGTGATAATAAACGGCGCTTGTTTTGTAATTGTTGGGTTTGTTGTTCCAATTCTTTACGCATCGCTGATTTATCACTGTGAAAGCGGGTTGTCATTTGTTCTTGACGGTCGTCGAGTTGATTTTCGTATTCACTCTCTAAACGATGTCTGGCACGTTCAACCGCTTTTTCACCGCGCTCATGAGCTTGATCAATGACTGATTTTTCTAATTGTGTAAATTCGCTCATTCAATTCCCTCCTTATTAATAGTAGTATCCGATTTAAATCTGGATTAGATTAATAAGAATGACATTGCGAATGCTAAGATAGCATACATCTCAACCATCGAACATAAAATAATACCACGTGAGTTCTCTTCTGGACGTTTTGCTAAAATACCCATTGAAGCAACCGCAACATTCGCTTGGTCACCTGCTGTATAGTAACCAACAATAGCGATTGGTAAGGCTGCGATCAGTAAACCAAATCCAGCTTCTAGTGACATCCCTGGATCCATTTGTAACCAGATTAAGAATCCGATAACGAATCCGTATAATCCTTGTGACGCTGGCATTAATTGTAAAATCAGTGCTTGGGCGAATTTTTCAGGTTCTTCTTTTAACAAAGCTGCTGCTGATTCACCTACACGACCTAAACCGCGACCAGATGAAATCCCACATAATGCTACTGCTAAAAATACTCCAATACCTGCTAAGATATTACCGCCATATGTATAAATAAATTCCATTCTATCTCTCCTCTTGATTTTTATCTTTAATCGTAACGTATTTCTGTTCAACTTCTAATGGTTTGAATGCTCGACCTTGTCCTGTATAGAATTTACCAAAGAACTCTACGAAAATTAAACGTAGACTGTGAACCGCACCGGTTAATAGTGATAAGAACATATTAAATAAGTGAAGTCCGGCAAAAAGTAAAATTCCGACTGTAAAGCGAGCAACGGGAGGTAATTGTTCAATAATTAAGTTAAACGCTGCCCCAATCGAAACACCTGAAAGTCCCAGGGCCATTAGACGCGAATAACTAATCACATCCCCAAAATAACTGACCCCGTTAATTAAGCCGAGTAAACCAGCTCCTAAACCGGAGATACTTCCTGCATCGACAACATAAGCTACAAACATCCCGACAAAGCTGATAATAAGGGCTCCGATGCCGATATTAACGAGGAAAGAGAGTGGCTCGATGAATGATCCGGCGAGCATCATGACAACGGCTAAAATAACGATGATCCAGTGGAGTCCTTCGGCGAATCCGAGGCCAAATTCTTTCTTTTTGAATTGGAGATAGGTGTTGAGGCCGAAGGCGATTCCCATGTGGATTAGTCCGATTGCCATTGAGAAAATCATTACTTCCATTACGGATCCTTGGAGGTCAACGATTTGCATCCATTCGACGGTGAATCCGAAGAAGGAACCGTAAATGACTCCCCAGATCATGGTTGATACGGCTAGTGTTAAGACTAGCATGAGTGTATTTTTTTGGCTGCTTTCCAATTTAAAGGTTAATAATGGAACGGCGGACCCGAGTAGTAGAATGAGTCCATAACCTAAGTCTGCTAACATCATTCCGAAGAATAGTGCGTAAAACGGCATGACTAATGGGGTTGGGTCAATTTCGTCATAATTTGGTGTCCCATACATATTTGTCAACATTTCATAAGGTTTGACGATTTTGTTGTTTTTCAATTTCGTCGGCACTTCTTTGTAATGTTCTTCTTTGGGTTCTTCCAATTTAATGACAATTTCTTCGTCCACTTCTTGGTGTAATTGCGCTAAGAAGCGGTCTGTATTTGCAGCTTCAATCCATCCTTGAATCGCAATTAAGTGTTTTGAACGCGCAAAACTATGCTTCGCCTTTTCACGGTTCGTCAAGTTATTGACATATTCATATTGAAGTTGAAGGTCTTCCAAAATTTCTTTGGATTCTTTTAATTCTTTAATTAATTTTTGGCGTTCTTCTTTTGTACCTTGGGTTAAAATTTCATATTGATCAATTTTTTCTGATGGCAGTAATTCATCATAATAATTAAATGGCACAAATTGATACTGCTTTAATTCATTAATAATCTCGCTACGGTCACGGCCGTAACTAAGGACAATCACGCCGTAATCGTTTTCATCAGCGAATACGGTTTCATATTTAAAGTCGTCATCCTCTTTTAAGTAATTTATTATCTCATCTTCACTGGTTGTCGGCACACGACCAATCACACCGGTAACATAATTAAATTGACGTAACCTTTTTGGTGTAATTTCTAAATTACGCCAACGATATAATGACTCAATTTCTTCACGGTATACTTCTAAATCGTCCTCAAGAATCATCAGGCGCTTCACTTTATTTAATGTCTCATTGACAATTTTCTCTTCATCAAAGTGCTCACCATGAACCTCAAGCTGACGATAAGTTACTTCACGCTTACCTGCTTTCATCTGCTGAATAAATGAAGGTTGGGGAACATATTTCGAAACTTGTTCAATCGCGCGCTCAATCTGATGCACACGCGTCTCAAACTCTTCAATCACTTCCGGAGTAGTTAATTCATGATCCTTGGCATACTCATCAATTAACTCTTCTGTATTTTCGTCCACCCCATCCCACTGAACAGCATCACGCAGGTCGATAATCTCGACTTGTTGTAAACCTTGCATCACCGTCAGCACATCATCCACATGCCCCTCCGGCGCCAGCAAACTAATGCGTTTCATTGGGCTAATTGCCATATTTATTCACCACCTCTATGACTATATTGTCTATCAATTCATCTCTCATACCCGTCATCGCCTCATTGGTCTGCTCAGTATATTGCGCCTGCGCCTTCTCCAACGCCTCTCTCGCATCAACCAATTCCTGCTCCAACTGCGCTTTAAATTCCTCAAGTGCCTTTTCATTCTCTTCTTTTAGAAGTAAAGTTTCACTCTCTAAACGTTCACGCTGACGCTCTTCTAAGACCGCAATCTGATCTTTGTATTCCTGATCAATTTTCGCTGCTTTATCTTCTATCGCTTGAATCACTTCTAAAGTCGACTTAGCCATCCACACACCCCCTTCATTTTCTTACTATTTAAGTATAACAAAAAAATAACATTAATTAAAGGTAAAAACTGGCCGAAAAATTGATTTTATCATGTTTTTGACATTAATTATAAAAATATTGCTTAAATAATTTGCAACTAGATTATATGTAAACGCTATCAACATTAGTGTTACCTTAATTTATAACTTTCTAAAATTTAATTTTATTTTTTTGAATTTCATACTTGACGAGGGGAACAAAAGTTCGTATACTATATATACAAACAAATGTTCGGGGAGGAGAATCCACATGGAGATACCATTTAACAATGCACCATTCCAAAATACAATCAACAAATTAAGCAAACTATCAAACTCATTTATCGATGCGTTCATCCTGCCAGATTTCGCATCACAACAAGAAACAAGCATCATGCCACAACACCAAGTTGAGCATATCTTACACGATCACTATGTATCAACAAAGCCACTCGCAATCACATTCGAGCACTATGATGCAAACGACAAACTACGAAGCGACGAAATCATCGCCGTAGTCACATCCCCAATCCAACTCAACCAAACCATCGCCCTACAACCGATGAACTCAAAATACTCAATCTACCTCCCCATCGACCAAATCCTATCGGTCGCATCGGCGGGGGAATAGGGTTTTGGGCGGCGTGCTACGATTCGGTCGTCACGCAGATTCGAGTGCCGACTGAGATTTGCTAGACAATCTTAGGGCGCTTACCCTGCTCCTGTTTCGGCTGACTTGATCTAGTCGGCTCGGGCGGGACACTTACATAAATGAATAATGAGCCCTGCCAGGCTCCCACACAAAACCGCGCCTCCCAGATTTCCCCGGGAGGCGCGGTTTTGGTGTTGTGGGGGTGGGGTGGCAAATGTGAATTGTTTCAGATTCTAAGACTAAACAACTCACACTTTTGGCGGTTCTGTTAGTTGTTTAAGATTTCAAGGCTAAACAACTCACACTTTTGACGGTTCTGTTAGTTGTTTAAGTTTTCAAGACCAAACAACTCACACTTTTGGCGGTTCTGTTAGTTGTTTAAGATTCCAAGGCTAAACAACTCACGCTTTTGGCGGTTCTGTTAGTTTTTTTGATTTCAAGACCAAACAACTCACACTTTTGACGGTTCTGTTAGTTGTTTCGGATTTCAAAACCAAACAACTCACACTTTTGGGGTTCTGTTAGTTGTTTAAGATTTCAAAACCAAACAACTCACACTTTTGACGGTTCTGTTAGTTGTTTAAGTTTTCAAGACCAAACAACTCACACTTTTGACGGTTCTGTTAGTTTTAAACTGATTTACAATCTAAACAACCAACTCTTGATAACAATTATATTATAATTACGACAACATTTGATATAATCGATGCTTTGAAAACTTTCCACCACACCACTCATGCAACTTATGCATCGTCGGCTTTTCCTTAAACAATATTAAATAATCCTCCATCGCCAACCGCGCAATATCACGCACCGCAACATTTTCCCCACAACAAGGACACATCAAATACTTTTTAAATTTAGGTATCTCCCAAATCACCCCAAAACACTGAGGACACTTGACTACTTTCCTCAATTGGTCATAACTATACTCCGGAATCATTGAATTATATTCACTCGTATCATGATCCTGCGCCTTCAACAACGCATAGTAATGTTTAGTTTGAGCAGTCACCGGCTTCGCATTCCGCATCTGTTCTAAAATATGCCCGGAAATTTGACTCTGAATTAACAAATTCTTCGTCCAAGACGGCAAATTCATAATATAACTTTCTGGATGAGTTAACATCACATAAGACTCAATCTCCAAATCAACACCCAATGCATCAATTAAATTCTGTAATCTCCTATGCGCATTTTCCAACTGATTTATAGGGTGCGGATATTTCTCCCCATTCTCCTCGTACTGAATCGTCCCATCACGACAATCATTAATCGGCTGAGAATAAGCCTTCAACTCATATAACAAAATTTTATCCCCCGTCAACACCAACAAATCCATCTGAACAACGAACTCACCTTCATTACTCAAACTCAAACTATTTATCACAAACCAATTTCCATGCGCAAACTGCTCATCCGCCCAACACTCATACTGATACCCCATCTCAAAATGCCCCAACCGCCACCTCAACCTATTCGTCAAAATCATCCGATCATTCAACGCATGCAACATTCTCAACAAATTCGATCTTTTTCTCATCTCATTAACACCTCCACTATATAAATAACCTTTTTTTCGAAAAAGTTGAAAATTATTTTAAATTTCTTTTGAAAATATTCCAAAGTCACAACACCCAACTACAGACTATTGGCTCTACATAGCCATTACCAACAATATTTTCAAAAATTCTACAGATAAATATTTTTGTCATCTATACCAACAAAAATCCCACTACAAATCTAAAAGTTCTCAAATTGCATCACCCACCCAATTCAACTCTCAATTACCCCAAACAAATTCTACCCATTAATATTAAAAGCACTACCAACTCAGGAACAAAAAGCAGTCAATTCCCCAGAATTGACGACCGCACTTCAAACCACTTTTAGGCCCACGCCTAAAAGTTTCCTTATCAAAAAATGAGTCGCACCAGCGACTCACTCCTTATTTATCTTCACCACAGTCTGCAGCAGAACAATCATTTTCCGCAGTGGTACCAATTAACTATCAAGGCCACATCGATTCCTACTTAATTAAAATTTTCTATAATTCCAAAGTTGCTTACTAATCTATTACCATAAACTATCATCCTCACTAGCAACTTTGGAACAAAAAGCAGTCAATTCCCCAGAATTGACGACCGCACTTCAAATCACTTTTAGGCCCTCGCCTAAAAGTTTCCTTATCAAAAAGAAAGAGTCGCACCAGCGACTCACTCCTTTTGTCTCTTCCATGCAATTTTATGCAAGACACATTAGAACAGGTATCCTTAATTTGTTCATTTATTCGCTAGTTTTTTTGGAGTTAATATTTCATCAACTAGCCCTGCAGCCAATCCTATTAGTTGTTTTCAGGAATCCAAACCAAACAACTTACACTGCAGCTGGTTCTGTTAGTTGTTTAAGATTTCAAGACCAAACAACTCACTCTTTTGACGGTTCTGTTGGTTGTTTAAGATTTCAAAACCAAACAACTAACACTTTCGGTGGTTCTGTTGATTGTTTCGGATTTCAAAACCAAACAACTAACACTTTCGGTGGTTCTGTTGATTGTTTCGGATTTCAAAACCAAACAACTAACACTTTTAGCGGTTCTGTTAGTTGTTTAAGATTTCAAAACCAAACAACTAACACTTTCAGCGGTTCTGTTACTTGTTTAAGATTTCAAAACCAAACAACTAACATTTTCAGCGGTTCTGTTAGTTGTTTTAAGATTTCAAAACCAAACAACTAACACTTCAGCCAGCTCTTTCCCTCCACACAAAAACCGCCAGCACTCTCACGAATAGAGAGCGCTGGCGGTTTGATGTCTATTTTAATTAGTCATTCAACAATGACGAGGTTTCGCGGCGGCTGAGGTAGCGGCTGCGTTTTGGGATGATGAAGCTTGGGTTGGTGCGTGCTAGTAGGCTGACTACGAGTGCGCCGATGGCCCAAGTGCCGAGTAAGCTTGCCCAGAATCCCCAGTTGGTTAAGTCCGCGCTGTTAACGCCTGAAACTACCATTGGTACGACCCAGAATTTGACTAAGCCGTAAGCTAGGAAGCTAAGTAAGCTGCCTGTCCAAATGTTTAGGAAAGTTGAGCTGTAACGGCGGTTGTTTAGGGTTTTATGCGTGTTTTTCGCAAATAAGCCTGCTAAACCGGCTAAGGTTAATGGTGATATGTCATATAAAACGATCGTCAACCAGTCATCAAGAGGACGATTAATAATACCGAATATTAATCCTGACAGCGCACCGGCAAGGACTGCTGTGGCTGGGCCGAAGCGAAATGCTAAATAAATCGCAGGCCATGGGACTAAGACTAAAGTCAGTACTTTTCCTAAAAGAGGGAAACTAATTCCGAAAGTTAGGGCCAGAACTGTCAGTGCAACAGCAATGAGCATGGTTAATAGTAAATTGGTTGTTCTTTTATTCACTACAATAAACCTCCATTAATCGTTGTCGGGTTGGTAACTTGACGCTTCCATGATGATTGGCAAGATGACCGGGCGGCGTTTTGTCTCTTTGAAGAGGTATTTGCCGAGTTTTTCGCGGAGGTCATTTTTCAAGTCGCTCCAATCGAAATTGTCACTTGCTAAGTGCTCGTCAAGGACGTCTAGGGTCATGTCGGAACACTCTTGGATTAAATCAATGCTCGTTTTCATGTAAACAAAACCGCGCGATGTGATTTGTGGACCTACTAGAACACGTTTCAAGCGGCGGCTGATCGTTGCTACAACAACGAAGATACCGTCTTCGGATAAAATGCGGCGGTCACGCAGCACGACATTTCCAATGTCACCCACGCCGATACCGTCAATTAAAGTGTCGCCTGAAGGAACAGTTGACGTGATGCCCATTGTGCCTTTGGCGTATTCAACAACATCACCGAGTTTTGGATAGAAAATTTCATCTTCCTTGTAACCCAATTCCTGTGCCAATTTACCATGCGCGAATAACATACGCGACTCACCTGTGACAGGGATGATGTATTTTGGATTCAATAAGTCCATTAATAATTGTAAATCAGCTTGTGTCGCATGACCAGAAACGCGGAAATTGTCTGTGATAGAGCCAACAGACGCACCGGCACGATAGATCATGTCTTTTGTTTTAGCTAGAGTTGTTTCCATTGCAGTTGAAGGCGTTGTTGCTAAGTAAACTAAGTCGCCTTCTTTTAATGTGATTTCGCGGTGGCGGTCTTCGGCCATCGCTTGAAGGGCCTTGATTGGCTCACCGACGTCACCTGTTTCTAAAACAACTACTTCATCATCTGGTGTTTTATCTAATTGACGCATGTTGCCGATGTCGTCACGGCTTTGGATTTCAATTTTATTTAATTTGATCGCAATATCCACAATATCGTATAACTGGTCGCCAGAGATGAAAACCTTACGATTCGACGCGGCGGCAGCCGCCAAGACTTGTGAAATACGCGCAATATTCGACCCAATACTTGCGACAATAACGCGTCCGGGTGCATTTAAAAATGTCTCTTTTAACTCTTCGACGATTTTTTGGTCGGTTAAGTTGAGCATCGGGTGCTCGACGTTGGAAGAGTCGGCCATTAGCGCGAGAACGCCTTTCGAGCCGAGTTCAGTGAGGCGTTTGTAGTCGGTTTTGTAGCTGCCTTGAGCGGACGGGTCGAACTTGAAGTCCCCCGTGTAAACGACTGCGCCTTCGTTCGTGTGGACAACAATCCCGACAGAATCAGGAATTGTGTGCGTTGTTTTGAAGAAGCTGACTGTTGCCTCGTCAAATTCGATTTCTGTATCGCCGTCGATGACATAGAAATCGTCAAATTTGTGCTTTGTTGGTTGTTTTTTACATGCTAATTTCGCCAATTCAATGGTCAATTCCGTACCAAAAACAGGTGCGGGAACGACTTCAAGTAAGTAAGGCAGCGCGCCAATCGCGTCGTCATGCCCATGGCTGAGGAAAATTCCCTCAACACGGTCCTTATTCTCCTCCAAATAAGTGAAGTCCGGAATCACCGCATCAATTCCCAGCAATTCACCTTCAGGATAAACCAAACCACAATCGAGAACGAAAATGGCCTCATTTACCTCCACAACATAAAGATTTTTCCCCTCTTCACGGACACCGCCAAGAGGAATTATTTTAATCGATTTACTCATAATTCACCTCAAAATTTATTTACGCCTACGCGCAT
This sequence comes from Aerococcaceae bacterium DSM 111022, assembly GCA_015863195.1. GTDB lineage: Bacteria > Bacillota > Bacilli > Lactobacillales > Aerococcaceae > DSM-111022. The sequence continues at coordinate 258,568 of JACBXO010000002.1, forward strand.
TAACTGAATTCTCATATATCCCATTATAGCACACACCCCGCCCATAATTCAGTAGATTCCACCAATTTTTAATAACAGCGCTTTCATGAAAAGTATGGCAGTGGCCTCATGTTAAGGACACGGCACAGCCTCAATCGTTTTTGCGGGGAGTTTTTGAATCCCGGCAGCAAACTATGGAAGTTTGATTGAGTGACGCGAATCGCGTCACTTCCGCATGTTTGAGTTCGCGGAGTAGCACGAATCGTGCTACTCCTCCCTCTTGGCAAGAGCGCAGTGACACAGATTGTGTCACTACCGCTGACCGAGTTGGGTTGGGTAATTTTAGTTTGTGGCGGGGAATGAAAGTGTTAGTTGTTTGTGTTTTATTCTTGATACAACTAACAGATACGGCTGAACTGTTGGGTGTTTGTGTTTTATTCTGGAAACAACTAACAGATGCGGCTGAACTGTTGGGTGTTTGTGTTTTATTCTGGAAACAACTAACAGATACGGCTGAAGTGTTGCTTGTTTGTGTTTTATTCTGGAAACAACTAACAGATGCGGCTGAAGTGTTGGGTGTTTGACTTTTATTCTGGAAACAACTAATAGATACGGCTGAAGTGTTACTTGTTTGTGTTTTATTCTGGAAACAACTAACAGATGTGGCTGAAGCGTTGGTTGTTTGTGTTTTATTCTGGAAACAACTAAAAGAATAGTATTTTAAGTGAGAAATCAAAAATTACTCAACTCAACTTTCACTCACCCAACCTCATTGATAAAGTTTACCGACACACAACAAACTAAATCACTTCAAATCGCTTTTAGGCCCGCCTAAAAGCCTCCTTCCAAACATAAAGGAGTCAATTTCATTAGAAATTGACCACTGCTTAAAGCGCAGATCAAAAATAGCTCAACAGACAAGATCTATGCACTTCTTACTCTCTCGGCGCTTCCGTGAAAATTATAAACCACAACAAAACATACTAGAAACAGCCAACGATATAATGTGCGAGCCAAGAGCAAAAGGCAAATTCCAAACATCTCAAACCAATCCCCCACTCCCCAGCAGTTCTCCGATTCCACCCTTTCCCCTTTTGTATTTATAAATTAAATTATTATGCTAAAAATTATATCAAAACTAACTAAGCATATCGAAGGGAGAAGGGGCATGAATGCGCCGTGAAATCTGGGTTTCTGCCGTATTAGAATTTGTGCGACCGAAGGAAGCAACAAATTCAATAGGCAGAAAAGTCTGGAGCTTTCGCAGAAAGCAGAAGGCGTCCCCACGGCAGCAATGAATGACCCTTCTCTCGCAGATATGCGATTAATATGCAAACAAAAAACACCACCATCCTTATTTCAAGGACGGTGATGTCTTAAATTTTTTAGAAATTACTCTGCTGCGTTTTCTTCGTCGAGTAGCACTTTGTGTGATAAGTCTAGACGACCGCGAGCGTCGATTTCAGTTACTTTAACTTTGATTGTGTCGCCGATGTTTAGGACATCAGAAACATTTTTGATGCGCTCTTTAGAGATTTGCGAAATATGCAGTAATCCTGATTGGCCAGGAACAACCTCAACGAAAGCACCATAGTTTTCGATTCGTGTAACTTTACCATCGAAAATCATACCCGCTTCAACTTTGAAAGTTAACTCACGAATGATTTCGATTGCACGATCGATCATTGGTTGCTCAGATGAAGCAATTGACACATTACCTTCATCGTCGATATCGATTTTAACACCAGTCTCATCAATAATCTTATTGATTGTGTCTCCACCTTTACCAATAACCACTTTGATGTCATCTGGATTGATTTGAATCATTTCAATCTTAGGCGCATATTGGCTTAACTCTTCGCGAGGTTCAGCGATTGTCGCTAAGATATTATCTAAGATTGCTAAACGAGCAGTACGTGCTTGTTCTAAGGCTTCACGTAAGATTGCTTCTGTAATCCCTTGGATTTTGATATCCATTTGTAGGGCTGTGATACCTTCTGCAGTACCAGCAACTTTGAAGTCCATGTCACCTAAAGCATCTTCAAGACCTTGGATATCCGTTAGGATTGTGTAGTCTTCGTCTGCATCCATTACTAATCCCATTGCGATACCGGCAACCGGTGCTTTAATCGGAACACCAGCATCCATTAACGCTAAAGTCGACCCACAAATAGAAGCTTGTGATGATGAACCGTTTGATTCTAAAACTTCAGAAACGAGGCGGATCATGTATGGGAATTCTTCTTCGGAAGGAATGACTTGTTCGATTGCGCGCTCGCCTAAGGCACCGTGCCCTACTTCACGACGGCCGGGTGATCCCATGCGTCCTGTTTCCCCAACAGAATATGGTGGGAAGTTGTAGTGGTGTAAGAAGCGTTTTTTCTCTTCAGTACCTAAACCATCGATGATTTGGTATTCAGAAAGTGGCGCTAAAGTCGCAACCGTTAAGGCTTGCGTTTGTCCACGCGTGAATAATCCTGATCCGTGCGTGCGCGGTAGGATACCAACTTGTGAATCTAATGGACGGATTTCGTCGATTTGGCGACCGTCTGGACGGATGCGCTCTTTAGTAATTAAGCGACGAACTTCGTCTTTTTCAAGATCTTGCAGTGAGCGATTGACTGATTTCATAATCTCAGCAAAGTTGACGTCTTCGGCGTACGCTTCTTCGAATTCAGCTTGAGCGCCTTGCATTACTTCTGCGATCGCAGCTTCACGCGCTTTTTTCTCTTGAGTTTGGATTGCTGTTACCATCGGTTCTTGGTATTTAGCTCGAACTTGCGCTTCAACTTCTGGGATCGTAGTTGCTAACGTTAGTTCAAATTTCTCTTTACCAATTTCAGCAATAATTTCCGCTTGGAAAGCGACTAATTCTTTAATGGCTTCGTGGCCGAATAATAGTGCTTCAAGCATGTCGGCTTCGTTGACTTCTGCGGCGGAAGATTCAACCATGTTGATGGCAGTCGCTGTTCCGGCAACGGTTAATTCGATATCAGATTGCGCTTTTTGTTCAACAGTTGGGTTGATGACAAATTCGCCGTCAACGCGGGCAACGTGAACGCCGGCGATTGGGCCGTCGAATGGAATGTCTGAAATTCCTAGAGCTAAAGAAGCTCCGAACATTGCTGTTATGTCAGGTGCGTTGTCTTGGTCAACTGATAAAACGGTACCAACGATTTGAATTTCGTTACGTACTCCGTCCGGGAACATTGGGCGGATTGGGCGGTCGATTAGACGGGCTGTTAGCGTTGCGTCTGTACTTGGGCGGCCTTCACGTTTTAAAAATCCTCCGGGTACTTTACCAACTGAATACATTTTTTCTTCATAATTTACTGTTAATGGGAAGAAATCCATTGGCGATGGGCGTTTTGAGGCTACAGCTGTTGCTAAAACGACTGTGTCGCCGTAGCGAATTAAGCCGGCACCGTTAGCTTGGCGCGCCATTTCGCCTGTTTCGACAGTCAGTGTGCGACCGCGAAAATCGAGTTCAAAAACTTGTTTTGTCATATAATTACTCCTTTTATTTTTCCAAGGCACTACTAGACAAAGATCAATCGAACAACGTGGCAGTTCTTCGACTCATACTTGTTTAGTAGTCTCCTTTTATTTTTCAATACAAAATAAGGATGACCGCAGGGCCATCCTTATCTAAAAATTAACGACGTAATCCTAGGCGTGAAATTAATTCACGGTAACGTGCAACGTCTTTGTTACGTAAGTAAGCAAGTAAGTTACGACGGTGACCGATTTTTTTCATTAAACCACGGTAAGAATGGTAGTCTTTTTTATGTGATTTGATATGATCGTTTAAAGAGTTGATATCGTGTGTTAATAACGCGATTTGTACTTCTGGAGAACCAGTGTCTCCTTCGTGAGTTGCGTAGTCTTTAACGATTTGGTCTTTCATTTCTTTTGATAATGCCATTTGTCATTACACCCTTTCTTTTATTTTTATATACCGCTCACCAAGAACTCGTCGGGTTGTCGAGGCACTGAGTGAGGGCTAGAAGCCAGCCGCCCGTCGGTTAAAAACAGCAACGAACGACTACTCAATAAATTTACCTTATTTCTGCCTGTTTTGCAAGGTTTCTTGTATTAGAATTGGATTAGATAGTTTTACTTTGGGGAAGATGTGGTATTCGTTTTAAGCTTGTTGCAACATATCTCCGAGGAAAGGGGCATTCATTGTTGCAGTGGGAGTCGCATATTTCCGATAACAGGGCCTTTCATCGCTGCCATGGGACCGTCCTATTGCGAGAGGAGCGCCGGACTCTCCTAGCTATTGAATCTGTAATGCCCTTCAGGCAAACAGCTTCAATACACTAGTTCGTCCAAATAACATGGCGCATGAAAGGCCCTGTTATCTACAATATGCTTGGAGAATATTGTTATCATTGCCCTTTCCTCTACGATATGCTGAATTAGTTACAAATCATATTTGTGAAAATTGCTTAAGAATCGAATTCTGTTAGAGAATAATGCTATAGATAACTTAATTCGTCGTTCGATTGCTGTTCCGGTGAAAAATAATGAGTTTGTATGCTAATCGAAGTTGGAATGGTTGTTTGTGTGGGCATTGGAGCTGAGGTCTAGCCTGGATTATCATTTCGTGATGATAATCTCGATGAAGTGATAATTTTAACCTGATTTTTATCAATTTCATTCTATTATACGAAGCAAAATGATAATAATTGGCCGTTTTTTATCACTTCACCATTCCATTTCAAAAATTTTGATAATCCAGGAAGAATCAGCTAGTCACAACCAACACTTTAAGTGAATCTGTTAGTTTTTTTTAATTCCTAAACCAAACAAACAACACTCCTGCCTATTTCGTTAGTTGTTTTCGATTTCTAAACCAAACAACCAACACTTCTACCGATTCTGTTAGTTGTTTTCGATTTCTAAACCAAACAACCAACACTTCTGCCGATTCCGTTAGTTGTTTGCGATTCCTAAACCAAACAACCAACACTTCCACCAATTCCGTTAGTTGTTTTGGATTCTTAAACCAAACAACCAACACTTCTGCCGATTCTGTTAGTTGTTTGCGATTCCTAAACCAAACAACCAACACTTCTGCCCAAACCTATAGACTAAGCAGATATTTGCTTTCTAATTAGAATCCGGATCAAATCGAAGGAGTCGCAGCGACTCCCTCCTCTTTTATAAAGGTGCTTTTAGGCAAACGCCTAAAAGCCTCATTAAAAGATGTAGTCAATTTCCATAGAAATTGACCTCTGCATTTGGACACCAAAGTTTCCAATGCTCACTAAATTTCCAACACTAACAAAGTCTCCACTCCTCAAAAATCAAGGAGCACCTACCTCAATCCAACAACAAACTAAAATCCCACACACAAATCCCCCAAGGGATATTATCATGAGAAAACAAAACTTTATTAACCAATGATACAAAAAGAATTTGCGGAATACAGCCATTATTTTGCCGTAGAAAAAGGACTTTTGGCGTAGCTGCTGAGTCCGTTGTTGCTTTAGCAACTTTACGGACTTACATGCGATATAAAAGCAATTCACTGACTGAATACAAATCTGGATAACTATAGCTTAATATCATACAACAGGACAAGCTTAGAATATCTTAGCGCGTAGCGCTTATGTACTCTCTAGCCAAAACAGGCGTAATAGCAGAATGCTATGAAGGCTTGTCCCTACGGCGAAAAATAATGAGCTGTATGCAGCAAATTCCTATAAAAAATTATTTTTTCTTAAAGAAATGGGCTTTGAGTTCCATAATGATGTCACGCATATCGGCAGCGGCCTCGAAATTGAGGTCTTTGGCGTATTGGCGCATTTCTAACTCGAGGCGCTCCAACTCTTCCTCACGCTGCATACGAGACAAACTCTTGAATTGTTGCAAGATATTTTCTTCCTGCTCTTCAGCTACAACATCATGCGTAATACTAATGAGGTTACGCACTTCTTTTTTGATTGTCTTTGGCGTGATGCCATGTTCTTTGTTGTAAGCCATTTGAATTTCACGACGACGCTCGGTCTCGTCGATCGCTTTCTGCATCGAATCGGTGATTCGGTCAGCATACATAATAACGCGTCCTTGATCGTTACGCGCCGCACGCCCGATTGTTTGAACCAATGAGCGCTCACTACGTAAGAAGCCTTCCTTGTCCGCGTCGAGAATGATTACCAATGAAACTTCCGGCACATCGAGGCCCTCGCGTAATAAGTTTATCCCTACCAGAACGTCAAAAATACCAAGACGTAAGTCGCGGATAATTTCGGTACGCTCTAAGGTGACGATGTCGGAGTGTAAATATTTGACTTTGATGTCGAGTTCTTTGAGGTAATCGGTCAGGTCCTCGGACATTTTTTTGGTCAGCGTCGTGATAAAGACGCGCTCGTTACGCTCGACACGTTTGTTGATTTCAGAAACGATATCGTCGATTTGGCCTTTGATTGGACGCACTTCGATTAATGGATCGAGTAAGCCCGTTGGACGAATAATTTGTTCAGCGTATTCGCCGTCGACTTTTTCCAATTCGTAAGGGCCAGGTGTTGCTGAAATATAAATCATTTGGTTGACGCGCTCTTCAAATTCCTCCAGGCGCAGTGGACGGTTGTCCAACGCACTTGGCAAGCGGAAACCATAATCAATTAATTGCTGTTTACGCGCCCGGTCACCATTATACATCCCACGGATTTGTGGCAAGGTAATATGTGACTCATCTGCGACGATTAAGAAATCATCAGGAAAGAAATCCAGCAATGTAAATGGCGCTTCGCCCGGTTCACGGCCATCCATATGACGCGAATAGTTCTCAATTCCCGAACAATAACCCATCTCTAACAACATTTCAATATCATAGTTGGTACGCTGTTCTAAACGTTGCGCTTCCAGTAATTTATGTTCACTTTCCAACTCTTCCAAACGCACTTCCAATTCGGCACGAATCGTATCGACCGCGCGTAAAGTCTGCTCATCATTGGCCACGAAGTGCGTCGCTGGGTAAATTGGATAATGATCAACATCATTTTTAATCTCACCCGTCAACACATCTACTTCGCGGATACGGTCAATTTCGTCGCCGAAAAACTCGACACGAATCGCCGCACTATCCCGTGACGCTAGGAAAATTTCTAAAACATCCCCGCGCACACGGAAAGTCCCACGCTGAAAATCAATGTCATTACGCACAAATTGCATATCAATTAAACGCGCCATCACGTCGTTTCTGGACACTTCTTGCCCAGCACGAAGCGACAAAACATGATCGCGGTACATTTCCGGATCCACCAAACCATAAATACACGAAACAGACGCCACCACAATCACATCACGGCGCTCCAACAATGCTGAAGAAGCCGAGTGACGCAATTTGTCTATCTCATCATTAATACTCGCCTCTTTTTCAATATAAGAATCCGATGACGGCACATACGCCTCCGGCTGATAATAATCGTAGTAAGACACAAAATACTCTACCGCATTTTCCGGAAAAAACTCCAACAACTCAGAATACAACTGCCCCGCAAGCGTCTTATTATGCGCCAAAACAAGCGTCGGGCGGTTGACCTCCTGAATCACATTCGCAATCGTGAACGTTTTCCCCGTCCCCGTCGCACCCAACAGCACCTGGTCGCGCTTCCCGTCCTCAAGACCCGCCACCAACTCCTTAATCGCCGCCGGCTGATCCCCATTCGGCTCATACGGCGCCACCAATTTAAACGGCTTATCTAACACATTCTAACCCCCTAAAACTTCAAAACTCTGTCGACTCATTATACCAAACTTTTGTTCCCATGGGAAAAGTATTGCATCAGGCTTGGGTTAGTGACTGCGATGGCAGGATTGTGGTAACGTGGTGTTTGCCATTATTAAACAATCAACCAGTTCGCTCAACACGCCATTGCAAATTTTTTGCAATCAACCAGGTCACTCAGCACTCCATTGTAAATTTTCTGCAATCGACCAGTTCAAATCTCTCCCATTAACTCTTTTCCAATCCCAGGAAGTTCAGATCACAGCGGCGCCAAAGCGCTGCTGTCCCATTCCAAAACCAAGAGTGGCACGTCCGTGCCACTCTACAACCCAAAATGAATAGTGACGCGAGCGCGTCACTTCCTTATTAAATCTTTTAGTTCTTTCTAGATAGGAAGTGGTGATTTAGAAAACCAGCACAAAAAAAGAAGGTCCACACATCTGTGAACCTTCCCTATTAGTAATCTTAAATTTGTTTTGTTAACTCCCGTTCCTGTTTTCGGCGGTTGAATAGATTTTTCAGTGCGCCTTTTCGTGGTGAGAATAGGAATGCCAGGAATGCGACGACGCCGGTCACAACCGCGATCACGCCTGCATACGACAAGTCGATCATGTACGCCAAGCGCACGCCCACGACTGCGTTGAAAACTGCGGTCACTAATGCGATGCCGACCACGCGCTCCAATTTGTCTGCCAACAAGAATCCCGTTAGCGCCGGTCCGACCATCAAGCCGACCACTAAAATTGACCCCACTGACTCGAATGAGCCGACCGCCGTTAGCGACGTCAACGTCATCAATCCGTAGTGGATAAATGCTGTTGGAATGCCGATTGATAAGGCGTATTTCGGGTCGAACGTCGTCACCTGCAATTCTTTGTAGAAAAAGGCAACAAATCCTGTATTAATTAAAAAGATGATTACTGAGCGCCAAAAAGCTTCAGGCCCCAAGTCAACGCCTCCGATGTTTACTCGGTTGAAAATTGTAAATCCAATTTCCCCAGTAAAGACCGCGTCGGCATCAAGATGAATGTCTGATGCAAAATAAGTAATTAATATCATCGCAATACTGAACAGGAATGGGAACACAATTCCCGTTGCGGCATCATTATCAACTAGTCCCGTATTTCGTAAAGCTTCTATTAAGTAGACGGTCAACACACCGACAATAGTTGCGCCAATCATTAACCACGGCGAATTTAAATCTTCTGTCGCAAAGAATCCTAACACAATACCCAGTAAAACCGTATGGGTAATCGCATCAGACACCATCGTCGAACCGCGTAACACTAAGAAAACACCGATGATGGCACAAGATAATGAAACTGCAATACCCACTAAGGTGATATCAAATAAAATATTCACTATACATTGCCCCCTTCTAATTGTTTTTCTAGTGCCTGACGGCGTTTGCGTTGTTCTAAACGTTTAGCAATCAACCCTCGTTTTGGTGCGAAGAATAAACTAATAAATACGATGAGTGTCGCTGCTACAATGATTGTTGGTCCTGTTGGGATTTGACGTCCTAATGAACTAAAGAATGTCCCAATAATGCCGGAAATAAATCCGAATAAGCCTGATAAAATCACAACGACATACATATTATTCGACCATTGGCGAGCCGCAATAGCTGGAGTGACAAGTAATGCACTAATTAAGACAACTCCAACTGACTCTAATCCTAATGCAATCACGACAACCGTTAAAAATGATAACAAGGTGTCTAACCATTTATATCCACCTGGTAAAGTCTTCGCAAAGCCCGGATCAAAGGTAAGAAGTTTGAATTCCTTCCAAAAGATAAAAATTAAGGCTAAAACGACAACTCCCACAACCGCGATCGCTTGTACATCTCGGATTAACATCCCACTCGCTTGACCGAATATAAAATTCTCCAGTCCAGCTTGAGAAGTAGAAGGATCTCGTTGAATGTATGTAAGTAATGCTGTACCTAATCCAAAGAAGCTAGATAGGATCAGTGATAATGCACTATCTAATTTAACGACTGAATGTTTGTGCATTAAATTGATGAGCCAAGTCGCAAGCATCCCTGAAATCGTAGCGCCTATCAATAAGAACGCTAAATTCTTTTCCCGGACGATCATAAAGGCAATGATGATGCCTGGTAAAGCGGCGTGTCCGACCGCGTCGCCGAGTAAACTTTGTTTGCGGAGGGTTAAGAATACGCCCACGATGCCGGATAGGAAGCCGAGGAAACCTGTTCCGAGGGCGACAACCATGAATGTGTGGTTCGATATTAATGATAAAATTCTCTCCATCATTGCGCATGCTCCTCACTCTGCATGTCACCTAAATTGTGATCTTGGCGGTAAGTTGCGTCGATATTTTCTTCCGTGAATGCTTGTTCTACTGGTCCAGAAGCGATAATCTCACGGTTTAGGAATACAACATTGTCGAAATAAGCTTCCACAGTGTTTAAATCGTGATGCACTGCAAGAATCACTTTGCCGTTTGCTGCTTCTTCTTTTAGAATATCCATTAAAATGCGCTCCGTTTTTACGTCCACGCCTGCTAATGGTTCATCTAAAATAATAATTTCCGCTTCTTCACATAAGGCACGCGCTAAGAAAATACGTTGTCTTTGCCCACCTGATAATTGTGAAATCTGGCGATTTGCAAAGCTTGACATACCAACTTTATCTAAATAATAGCGCGCCATTTCTTTATCCTTTTTACTTGGGCGTTGTCCTAAACGCAAATGCCCATATCGGCCCATCAGAACCACATCTAACGCCGTTGTCGGGAAATCCCAATCGACACTGGCACGTTGCGGTACATAAGCACAACGCGACTTAATATCTTTATAAAGATAACTTTTACCATCAAAAGTATAACTCACGTCACCTTTTACCGGCGTCAAAAATCCAAGCATTGTATTTAATAGCGTCGACTTTCCAGCTCCATTGGGTCCGACAATCGCCGTCATCTGGCCACTATTAAACTCCACATTTGCGTGCCACAGCACTGGATTCCCGCCATAAGCTACGGTTAAATCCTCCACTTTGATCGTCGTGCGATTTGTCATTTCATCCATCCTCTCATTCGATTTGATTATATATTTGGTGTCTTATTCAATACCTTTAATATTAATTTTAGGTTAACCGAAAAATATCAGTTTGTCAACTTAAACACTTTCCTTTACCAAAGAAAAAGAACCACTCTGCACGAAGCAAAGTGGCTCGATTGAACGCTGTTAAATTTATGGGTTATTTCAATCCATCAACAATCGTATCAATGTTCGTGCGGTAAGCATCGAAGTAGTTACCCGCATTTTCCTCGTCCGTACCTAAAGCGTCTGAGAATAATACGCCACCGATTTCAAGTTCGCCACCTTCAGCCGCAACAGCTTCAACTAGCGCTTGCATATTACGGTCAGGAACTGAACTTTCGATAAACGCTGCATTGATATTATTTTCTAATACTAAATCAGCAACTGCCGCAATGTCACCAGTACCTGCTTCAGTTTGAGAGTTCAAACCTTGAATACCGACAACTTCGAAGCCATAATTTGCACCAAAGTAACCAAACGCATCATGCGCTGTAATTAGGTAACGTGATTCTTCAGGAATCTCTTCCACACGCTCTTGAATGTATGCATCTAATTCATCTAAATTAGCAATATATTCATCTAAATTAGTTTGGAAATATTCTCCACTCTCAGAATCTAACGCAGTTAGTTCAGCAGCAACTAATTGAGCCGCGTTTTTCCAAATATTAATATCAAACCAAATATGCGGATCTTGTTCTAAGTCTTTTCCTTCAAATTCAAAGTCTAATACTTCATCTTCAGAAACAATTTCCTCTAAAGCGAAAATATTGCTTCCAGCTGATTCCATTCCGGCAAAAACATCCGTGAACATGGCTTCCAAGTGTAAGCCATTATGCCCGATTAAGTCAGCTTCAGCTAATAACTGAATATCCGAAGGCGACGGTGTATAACCATGCGGATCCACTCCCGGTCCCATTAAGCCCGTCACTTCAACGCGGTCGCCACCGATGTCTTGTACCAAGTCAGTCAAATGCGTCGTCGTCGTCACCACATTAATTGGCTCCTGAGCTGCCGCTTGCCCTGTGAAACTACCGAACAATGGAAATAATAACGTGAGTGCCGTAATCAATTTCAAAGTCAATTTCTTCATCCTTACATTCCTCCAATATTTTTTATTGTAAGTTTAGGTTAACCTAAACAAATATTTTTGTCAACCTAAAAGATTATAAACGGTTATTTCTTTATTAAGGTAATCTCATTTTATTTGGGAAAGTGGATGGGGACGGGGTGGTAGTTGGTTTCTAGATTTTGACTTTATCCCACTCCATAAAAAATCCACCCTAGATTCAAAAATCCAGGGTGGTTCAAATTTAATTTCTATTATTTAATGCATCTCGAACTAAATCCTCAAACGTAGTTCCTTTGACTCTCGATATCAATACCTCGTCTGGATAGTCTTTGCGCGGAGTGCCTTTCGTATCTTTAACGGCGACAGTTATCATTTTCTTAGTTTCACGCTCCAAAGATAAATCCTGTTCAAAATCCAAAACATGATCACTTGTTTCTACATACGCCACCGCTTTCCTGGCGGTCACTGCCCTCTCGCCAGTAAGTCCAATGCTATTTTCAATCAATGTCCGCAGCACACTCTCTTTAGTAATCACGATTCTTCAAACTCCTAACTCTCAACCTTTGAAAAGTATGGCATAGTACTAGTCACTACGATTTGAATAAATCATACCATAAACAGATGCATTATGATTTGCATGAAAAACAATGGTTCTCTTTACCTCAACAATTGTTTCCAATATCTTAGAATAAACTAAATAATCAGAAGAGTCGCCAAAGCGACTCAACTTCTAGACAAAAAGATGAAACTTTTAGGCTCTGCCTAAAAGCACCTTCACAAAATATCAGAGTCGCGCTGCGACTCTTTCCGCATCATAAATAAAAGAGGCATTTTGGCTTAACCAAAATACACCATTATAAATGTGGTTAAGTCGCTAACACGACTCATATTTTTTATTCCATCGATTGTATTCGAATGGAAGTCTAGTTTATAAATGATTAAAATTGAGCTTTCCAAATTGTTTGTAATCACTTTATGGAATCCAGATCAAAACAATCCTCATATTCGGTTGACTCAGCTTCAATCATTGAGTTAACCAAAAATAATGCTAATTTTTCGGCAAACTCAGTATGATAATCAAAGTTCGCCGAATGAGAATATCCTTGCTTATATAATTTGTTATTAACTGCTAGTGCTTATTGGGTAACAACTTTTAAGATACAAAGACTTGTTACTCACTTCCATTGGTTTCGGGTAACAACTTTTTGAATCATGATAGTTGTTACTCACTTCCATTAGTTTCGGGTAACAACTTTTAAGATACAAAGACTTGTTACTCACTTCCATTGCTTTCGGGTAACAACTCTGAGTTATCAAAATGTTGTTACTCACAACCAAGCATACTCTCGGGACACACTAACTAAATAATTCACGTATCTCCCCTTCACTCAACATCTTAATCGATCCGGTCGAGTTCTCGACAAAGATATCCGCAATCTCTTGCTTATCAGCCTGCAGCTGCTCGATCTTCTCTTCGATCGTCCCCTTAGATACCAACTTCACCACTTCAACCACCGAATCTTGTCCGTAGCGGTGGGCGCGGTCGGTGGCTTGGTTTTGGGCGGAGACATTCCACCACGGATCGAGATGAACAACCTTCGTCGCTGCAGTCAGGTTCAATCCAGTACCACCAGCCTTAAGTGAAATCAAGAATGCCGTCACATCTGACTCTTCGCGCTGGAACTCACTCACATAGTCACGACGCACTTCCTTCGGCGTCGACCCCGTCAATTTCAAATACCCAACGCCTTCTTCAATCAGCGCCGTCTCTACTAACTCTAACCCCGTCACAAATGAAGAAAACACCAGCACTTTCTCACCAGCCCTAGAAGCTTCAACCAGAATCTCTACCACCGCCTCAATCTTAGACGACCGTTCATAAATATTGTCATACACCAAGCGCGGGTCCAGTGACAATTGGCGTAACCGCGTCAACATTGCCAGCACTTGTACCGACTGCGATTTTAAGTCCATCTCGCTGGCCAAATCCTTCTGTATAGAAGCCAAATTGGCTTGGTACAACTGCGCTTCACGCTCGGACTGGCCAATATAGAAGGTCTCTTCCAACTTCTCTGGCAACTCAGTCAACACGTCCGACTTCAAGCGGCGTAAAATAAATGGCTCTACCAACCGCTTCAACTTAGCCGATGCCACTTCATCGCCATCTACCACTATCGGGCGCTCGAAATGCTTGACGAAATGCGCGTATGGATACAAGTATCCTGGCATTAAGAAGTCGAAAATCGACCATAACTCTGCCAATGTGTTTTCGATCGGCGTTCCTGTTAATGCGAAGCGGTGATCTGCCACCAATTCCTTGACAATTTGCGCCGTTCGCGTTGCTTTGTTCTTGATGTACTGCGCTTCGTCCAACACGATTGTATCGAATGCCACTCCGTCGTACGCCTCGAAGTCCCGCCTTAAATAGTCATACGACGTCACGTAAACTGCCCGCCGCTCGCCAATTCCCCGAATGACCGCTTCTCGCTCAGCCGGTTTCCCGGTCACGACAACCACCTCATAAGGGAAAGGGAATTTCTGAAACTCTGCTTCCCAATTATATAACAGCGAAGCTGGCGCTACGATTAAGTGAGACTTATTGCCACGAGTCATCACCGACATCATATAAGCAATCATCTGAATACTCTTACCTAGCCCCATATCATCGGCTAGAATACCACCCAGATTCATCGCCCGTAACTGCAATAACCACTCAGCCCCTTCGATTTGATAAGGGCGTAATATCTCACGGAATCCCGCATCCAACTCAACCGGTTCAGCCGTAAACATCGTTTCAAACGCCTCATCATAATCAACAGCTAAATACTCACTCGGCAACCCCTGAACCTGATACATCCGGTAACTCGGCACTGGCGTCTTTCTCAACGATTTAGCATCTAAATTTAAATCATCCAACAACCGTGAAAAGTCTTCCAATTCACGTTCATGTAACGCAATCCGTTCACCTGATTTCAATCGGTGGAACTTTTTCTTTTGGCGGTAGGATTTCAATATATCCGCCAATTCTTTCAAGTCAACGACGGAACTATCAAAATCCAACTGGATCGAGTTCTTCTTAACACTGACACCAACCGACAAGCCCAGCCGACTCGGGCGGCGCATATTCTTGAAGACATCACTCACAAACACATCGCCAAAGACATGCAGTTCACTCATCATTTCATTCAGCCAATAATCAATATGCTTCGGCTTTTCAATAATATAATCGTGCGAACCAACCTTCTCCGCATCGAAGTTAGCCATTAAATCAGCCATCAATGATTCGTGCATCTGATTCACGCTTGGGTAAACCACCTTCAATGACAATGCTTCATCATCAGTTAAATCTAAATATAACTGCGGCTTACCGGGGGCTAAGATTTCATCGGACTCAATTTCCATCTGGAAAACGGTCGAATGGCGCTCTATGCTGTCCTTCAACTGGTATATGCGCTCTTTGGTGAAATCCACCCCTTTCCAATGATTGGCTTTACGCAGTAAGGTGTAATCCAAGGGCGAGAGCTCGCGGTAGCTGAGCCAATGGCCCTGATTCTGGCTGAGGAGAATGCCGGGGCGGTACATCCACTCGGGCTCGATGCCAGGGTAAGTGACGTCGAGACGGAACTGCCCGTCCGCCGAAGGACGTGCCGTAACAAGCGCATCGCCCTCAATTTCAGCTAGATCAAAATAGTCGGTGTCCTTGTAATACTGAATAAAATTCTCGATATTATGCCAGTCCAGCACCATCCGATTCTTAGCTGTCATTTGCGCATCCTCATCGTAATAGCGCATCAAAAAGTCGAGATGAAACTGCGACTCCTCATCAAAATTCTCACGAATCATCTTAATCGGACGCGTCGTCTTCCCTAGAGTCAGCACACTCTCGTCCCGAACAGCCTGAATAAGTTGACGGTCAATATCCTTGACGACATACAAACGCTCGGTCCCCAGACGGTATTTCAACTCAATATTAAAATACCCGAACGAGACATATTCCGACTCCACCGACACCTCCAACTGAATCGGCTCATCACTATGACTCAACAAATCCTCAACAACGGCCTCATAAGACGACTTAATCATCGAATCAAACTCATCCAACGTCGCCTGACGGTAACGTTGCATGCGCATCTCTTGCTCAAAATCCACCAATTCCTCGTCCGTCAACTTCGAATGCGTATAAGGCAACTTCCAATCTTCACGCGCCAAATACATCAGCAACGCATCAACCGCCTCATAAAACGGCCCCGCCTGATGCGACCCCTCCGGATACTGCCGGGTATAATACACCTGCCCCTCGTCACCAATCATCAACTCAATCCGGTACAGCGCCGCCCCGTCACGCACCAACGCCCGCACCATCACCCCAGGAATATACGAATAATCCGACCTCCGCAACTCCAAACGCAACAATGCCTCCTCAAACTTCGCCACATCAAAATCATCCAACACACTATAATCATCCAACTCATATCTAAACCGACTCATCCGCGAACCCCTCTTCAACTGTATTCTCTCACTTGCTTACTTCTCTCCCCACTATTTTACACCACAAACCCCAAATTCTGAAATTTTAAGGGAAAGGAAGGTGCGACTGGAGTGGCTGCGATTTTAGTGCTAGTTTATACGCCTTTTTTGGTCACTTTCTGACCAAAATCCAGTCTATCAAAAACGTCTTGGTCACTTTCTTACCAAAATCTTAATGCTAACTTGAACCCATTTTTTGATCATTACCCAACCACAATCTCTAACTAACAATAGGATCCAAACACAGGTCAATTTCCCCAGAAATTGACGACCTCATTAAAAGGATCTAAAAGCTACATCATAAATTAATATAAGGTAGAGTCGCTCGGCGACTCTTTCATTAAATCCCCATAGTTTGTGATCAGATCCCAATACCGCAATTTAATTCGAAAACCACTCCCAACAAAATAAGTAACACCAATCATAAACTACCACTGCAGGTCTCAGTCAGAATCACCCAACCAAGTAACTAAATGAATCAATTCCATCAATCTCTAACTAACTAAGGAATCCTAAACAAGTCAATTTCCCCAGAAATTGACAACCACATCAAAAAGAAGCTTTTAACCCCAGGCTAAAAGCACCCTCATAAAGTTCTAAAAGGTCAAGAGTCGCCGAGCGACTCTTCATTAACCCCAAAGTAAGTTAATAGATATTAATTCGACTCAGACTATAAGTAATCCCAATCTATTCCAATTTAATATCCCCATCCCTACACCAACGTTTCAGCCTCCTTAAACTCACCCTCCCCCCAATCCACTCATTCAACCTCACCAAATTAGGCGTCTCATAAAACATAAACCGATAATCCCACAACGCATCCACAACCAGATCCAGCACCTTAAACTTCCTCTGACACTTACCACACCTAACTTCCTGCGCACCAGGCGGAATCTCCCCCACCTCTCTCCCACAACACCCAAAAAACAATCCCTTCTCCATCCCATTAAAACTATACATCGGCATATTCGGCCATCGATGTGACCAATCTTTTTCATAACGCAACAATTGATTAATTTGATTTTTTATATAATTAGATGGTGGCACCGCAGCATTAGCCACCTTCGTATAGTAATCCTTCACCTGATTCTGTAACAAGAACGGCTTCCCCTTAGGCAAGCCATAAATAACACCCTCCTCAGTCGCAATAATCACGTTGTACCGAACCTTCAACTCAATCCCCAGCCGGTCCAACAAATCCTGAAACTTCTCCGTCGCAACCTTAACCTGTTCCAACGGATCATCAATCTTTGTACCTTTACTATTAAAAATCACTCCATCCTTATCAAAACAGATCATTCCGATAACCCTTAATCTCACTCACAAAAATCTCCTCACCCGTCACCAACAACAAATCCAACTGAAAATTCTTCTTAAATAACTCATAATAACTAAAACCAGGAATCGCAATCCAACTCGCACTAATCTCCTCTATAATCCGGTCAACCTTACACTCGTGTTCAAACCACGCAACAAATCTCCGTGGTACCAATCATATTCACGCGACAACGCCTTCCGGCACTTCAACTTATCCAACATAATTAAAGTCATCGGTTTCTTCCGTTTCAATTTTATTTCAATCACCTCACTATATAAATAAGGCAAAAAATTGAAAAATTGAAAAAAATCCCCAATTTTTTACTATTATCGGAAATTACTATAAAAGTATTAGTATTCAAAAAAATAACCGCTCAGAATTACTGCCTCAAAAACAGTAATCCCAAGCGATTTTCCAAAATATTTAATTATCCAAGGCATCCAGCAGAATCCTACTCCCGGCCCCTAAAATACCCCTTCAGCCTATTAAACCCATAATAATACATCCAAAACATCAACAGCCCCGCCAGCAACACACCTGGCACATAAATTACCATCGGAATCGGCTGCAAGAAGCCTAGAGGTCTATCTGTCAAATAGAAATAATTCCCATCAACCAACGGATTAATAATTAACATAGCAACGGTATACACAATCAGCCAAATAAATGCCCGCTTCAAACTCTCTTTAGTCGGATGCCAATCATAAGCAATGCTTGCAAAATATGGCAACAGAATCGTAATCACATGATTAATCAAATACGACCAACCCAGCGCATGGAATGGCGGATGAATCTTAGCCGGCGCCAGAAAACTCAAATAAGCAAACACACTAAAATACCCCATCACATTCATCACTCGCTTATCCAGAGTGATCAAATACACAATCCCCAATATTAAAGAAACACGACTAATATGCAACGGCAACGCCTCATTCAGAGGATAACCCATTTGATCGGCATACCAACCATACAGTAAGAATTGTTGAAAAATCGACACCACCAAAATCGTAAAACGCCACGCATTAGAATTCCGGCGAATCGACTCACGAAAGCGAATCAAACCAATAATACAAAGAATAAAAACAGTAAAATAAAATAAATGACTCACCGAAAACAATTCAATATAATCAACATCGATTGACCAGAAACGCTCCATAAAACACTCCTTAAGAAAACCCAAGCAACCACCAACGAATTATCTGAAAATCACTTTTCACAAAAAGTATATCACAGTTTCGAACTTAATTACCCAATAAAGCGCACCCATAAACACAAAAAACAGGCCCACCAAAAGCAGACCTGTCAACAATCATTATAACCCTAAATTTGCACGATGCGCCTCTTGCGCAGCCTCCAGTGAACCAGCATCAATGATCTCATAATAAATCCCATCGATCATTTCACCATAACCCGAAAGTGGCACGTTCTCTGAACTCTCAGAAATAGTCCCGAAACTCTCAGCCAACACACCTAATTCAGACAAACCAATATCTAACTCGATATATTGCTCCGCCACCTTTAGAAAAGTCGGCAAATTACTCGCATTAGAAGGATTCAATCCTTCTTGGATGATTTGTTGAATCACTTCCTGAGCGCGCGCTTGACGAGCACCATCGCCACCCGATGTATAACGCTCACGAACATAGCTCAACGCACCTTCCCCATCAACAAAAGTCGGCACGCCACCCTCGAAGTAATACCCATTAATCTCAAAACTCGTATTCGGAACCACAGTAATCCCACCAACAGAGTCCACTAACTCAATAAATCCACCCATATCAACCGCAATCGTCTGGTCAATCGGAATATTTAATAAATTAGCCACACTCTCTTCAGCCATCTCAGTCCCACCAAAGGCATAAGCATGATTAATCTTGTCATTATACCCCATACCAATAATCTCAGTATAAGTATCACGCGGAATACTCGTCATCAACGTCGTCCCCGACGCAGGATTCACCGTAGCCACCACAATAATATCCGAACGCCCAGCATCCGAACGCCCGTATTCCCCCGTATCCACGCCCAACATCAACACGCTAAACGGCTCCTCACCATTCACTTCCGCCCCTACACGCGCCGAATCAAGCCCAACCACAACAGCAACCACCATCATCAAAACGACAAACAGCTTAGTCATTAATTGTTTCATAAATTCTCCTAAAATATAGTATTTTAATTATTTAAACGCATCCTAAACAGGATCTGCTCCTCTACACAGAGCCAACGCAAATAATTATACACCATTTCACAAAACATTAAAAGCACTTACAAAGTGTAACAAACGAGACAAGCAATTTTCTGTGTATAACTCGATTTTTGCCTTGTAATCCACAATTCGGCGATTCAATGTAAACAAAACTAAAATGAAAAACAGAATGATAATGACAATCAAACTCAAAAACAAACACAAAAGTCGTGGTACCATTCGTATGGCGATTCAATACAAACAGCTTTCTGTTCTAGACTTTCAATCACTATCAGAACCAAAAACAAATCAAAATCACTTCAACCAATCAGAGTCTCCACCAAACACCATCTTAAATCCCTATAAAATTCTAAATAATTGCCATATCCCCCGGTGCAAATGATGGTTTTGATTCTATCTATAACTCCAAATTTTAACCCGCCAAAACACCCTTAAAAGCTTTAAAAGGTCTTTGAAAGTAGGCTAAGCCTACAGAGTGAGCACACACTCACTCACCACCAACAACCCCATAAGCCTCCCTCAACTGCCCCAACACCTTATCCAACGAAAAGTCCTTAATCCTATCCCGATTAAACTCACCAAACTGAACCCTAACATCCTCACTACTCATCTGCCTAACAGCCTCAACATACTCCCCAACATCATTCGCCACCAACACACCGCCCTCACCATCAACAATCAGGTCTCTATTCCCTCTTATATCAGACACAACACAAGGCTTACCATGTTTCATCGATTCCATCAAAGCACGCGATAATCCTTCTCTAAACGACGGAAAGACAAATACATCGGATACTTGGAGCAATCGGTCAACATCATCTCTATACCCCAACAGACTCACTTGATCCTCTAACCCATATTCCGCAACCAAGTCCTCCAAATACCCCTTCAGCTCACCCTCGCCTACTATGAGATACCTAACAGACGAATCCCCCAGTTCCTTAACAGCCTTAATCACGATTTCATGATTTTTATTCTGGTTCAATTCACCAACAGAGATTAATACTAACTCACCCTCAGCAATCCCCAATTCACGCCGCAAACCATCCAACTCCCCAGCATCAACCTCATCCACCTCTAAATCAATACCAACCCCATTAATCAACCGCGTCTCCCCAGCATAAAACTTCCCAGACCGCTCAAAATCCTCTCGATTAATCGTCACCAACACATCTGTATACCTAGACAGTATCATCTCAACCGGATAATAAACCGCCCAGTTTAATAACGGCGCGCCCTTATAAAAATGAAAACCATGAGCCGTATAAATCACCTTAACGCCCTCTAAATTCCGACAAGCCATCCGAGCAACAACCGACGCAATCGGCGTATGAGTATGAACAACATCGTACCCATGATCAATCACCGTCTGCCGCAGCCCACCAATTAACCCCTTGAAATCATTCTTCATCACTTCCCGACTAAATGGCAACTCATGCACCTTACAACCTAAGTCCCTCAGGGACGGATCCACTTCCTGAACAATCTTACACGCGACATCCACAGAATGCCCTTGATTCACCAACATTTCAATATGCGGCACCAAAAACGCATTCACCGTATTCGAAATCGTCGTAACATATAAAATATTCACTAAATGTATTCTCCCCTTTAAAAAACAGTAAAAATTTTCATCTTTACTGTTCACTGTTTTTATTATTAAAATAGACACTTCCAATTAATTCTTGGAAATTATGGCAATAACCACTTGATAGTAACTCCGATCCAATTTAGTTGAATGATCTAAAAGTCTACACTAGTTATCCCAATTGGTAGACTCAATATCTATTCTGATACTAAACTCGTAAGTTCTGTCACTTACTATTCTTGTTCTCTCTTCGCTTCCAGTTTCTTACCTAAAGAAATAATCATCTCTTCCATCTCGTCTTTGATTTCTGGATGCTCCAAACCGTAGTCCATACTCATTTCCATGAACCCGATTTTAGAACCAACATCATAGCGTTTTCCGTCATAACGTTTAGCAAAAACACGTTGAGTTTTGTTTAATTCGTCGATGGCATCAGTTAATTGAATTTCACCGCCAGCACCCGCTTTTTGATGTTCTAAAATATTGAAGATTTGTGGTGTTAATAAGTAACGACCAATTATGGCTAAATTACTTGGTGCGTCTTCAGGTTTTGGTTTCTCCACAAATTGACGGACATTATAAATACCGTCTGCTAATTCCGCTTCAGGATCAATGACACCATATTTATCCGTTTCATCATGAGGGATTTCCATAACCGCTAAGTTTGATGCGCCAGTTTGATCGTAAACATCAATCAGTTGTTTAGTAAGTGGCTCATCACTATGTGCGATATCGTCCCCTAACATAACAACAAATGGTTCATCCCCAACAAATGCCTTCGCTTGTAATACCGCATGACCTAATCCTAGTGGATATGACTGACGGACGAAGAATAAGTTAACATTTGGTTGATCATGTAACAGTTTTAAGAGTTTTGTTTTACCAGCTGCTTCTAAATGATTTTCAAGTTCAATATTCGCATCAAAGTGATCTTCAATTGAGCGTTTGTTTTGTGCAGTGATAATTAAAACATCCTCAATCCCCGATTTCACCGCTTCTTCAACAATAAATTGAATCGTAGGTTTATCAACAATCGGTAACATTTCCTTCGCTAAAGCTTTAGTAGCTGGTAAAAAGCGCGTCCCCATCCCCGCTGCAGGAATAACTGCTTTTCTAACATGTGACATATGAAATCTCCTTTTCAGTATTCTAATTTTAATTATAGCATATGCCCCCAAGCTATCGGTCAATAAAATGGTATAAGCTCAAAAAATATCTTGAAAAGTATGGCAACAATTTTAAGTATGAGTAACTGCGATGTTTTTACTCATAGAAATCACTATCTCCCTATCTAGTTCAAGGTAGGTAGACACATAAATTATTTTCAAACAAGCTATCTAAATGTTATTCTGTTGCCTTAGTACCAATACCTTCATGGTTTGCGAATCATCATTGTCCTTAATTGATGCCAAGGATTAACAAAACATCAACTTTCTCGATTCACTCACCAAAAAGATTTACTATCTGTCAATCTTCTCAATTTTTAAAATCCAAACATTGATGATCTATCAATCTATTTAAATCTCGAAGCTGGAAGATTGACTATTTGTAAATCTCCTCAAATAAAAAATATAACTGTCTTATTCATATCCTTTATAAAAACTCAGTATATTGCTTACCCTAAAACTAAATTTCGGTTTCTTAAACTGTTGGACACTATTCATTAAACCTCGAGGGATTGTTTGCTCCTATATTCACTTAAATGTCACTATTTCTAAATTTTGAGTGAAGGTCTAATGCCGAAACACCTAAACTATCACTATTGCATAAAGTACCCCAATAAAATCACAAAATCGCGATTACCTGAGCCAGGTCAATCGTAATTTTTTGAGCCAGGCTAAACGGTGGTGATTGATCCCTTTTCATTTTTAGTAAATCACCTGTATAGAATTATATTATGAATATGAAAACCACTATATAATACGACATCAGCAAGAGCCCAACCACATAGCTTCTTTTATCATTCACCGGTTTCCATTTGAGAGGAAAGGATTGATGAACTTTTGAGACTACTTCATTCAATTATTTCCATTAGTTGCCTATCTTAATTTTCTATTATTAGGCAACGAGGAAACACACTATTCTAAGTGACTCTCCGAATATAATATTCAAGATTTAAAAGAATTCATCAAATTGCTGCTCAGTGACTTCGAAAATGAACTTATTTTCAACAAAGCAGAAAAATTACTTTCAAAGCCAAAGGATTAAATCTTTTTAACTACTTCAACAAAGAAACAGCCTGGTATCGATGGACTATCGTTACCAGGCTGCCGTAATTTGAAATTATCGATCAATAAAATGATATAAGCCAACTAAATACCCCCAAAAGTACGGCACCTCTTTCAAGCCAGAACGCCTACGGTATTTGTTCTCATACCAATTAACAGGTTCTCTGTCCACTTCAAGATAGGATGACACATACGTCAGGTCAAAATCATAATGCCGATTTTGACGTTCATAAATCATTTTGGTGCGTAACATATGATAATCAGCGGTTACTATTATCGCTGAATCATAATCTAAGTTATCCATCATTTTAAGTGTATTTCGAGCATTCGTGTAAGTACTAGAAGCATATGGGTCGTCAATCAAATGGTCTGAAGTAATCCCATTCGCTAAATAGATCGCTCTAATTGGTTCAATGAGTGGTGATACGATAATTTTCCCAGAATTTGAATATTCTCGCCAAAATAATTCAGCTGCTTTAAAATCACGGTCAGGACTACCTGAAGCTACTATAATCACATCTGACTGCTTTGGTTCTCCACCAGCATCTAAATTAAACAGAATGACAATACTCGATAATATCCATAAACCCAAAACACCAATAATTAATTGAATCATTTTTTTCATGTCATCCTCCATAATTATACTTTTCGATATTATACCATGAACCCTAAATGATTATCACTCAAATTTAACTGTTTAGCAGTATTGAAATATGGTAAAATCAAATTGATATTATTTTGAAAGTAAGGTGACATAATTGTATCTCATTATTAAACGAATTATTGATTTTACCCTATCCCTATTAGGTTTAATTATTTTATCTCCCCTATTTCTAGTTATCGCTATTTGGATCAAAATGGATTCCCCCGGCCCAATATTCTTCAAGCAAAAACGTGTCGGAAAAGATAAAGAGTTTTTTGATATCTATAAATTCAGAACAATGCGTAGCGATACACCAAGTGATATGCCGACTCACTTATTAGGAGACCCAGCCGCATTCATTACTAATTCAGGTGCATTCCTTAGAAAAACAAGCCTCGATTAATTACCTCAACTAATTAATATCATCAAAGGCGAAATGGCTGTCATCGGTCCAAGACCCGCACTTTGGAACCAAGATGATTTAGTAGCAGAACGAGACAAATACAATGCTAACGACGTCCTACCAGGCCTCACAGGATGGGCACAAGTCAACGGTCGTGACGAACTACCAATCCCAATAAAAGCAAAATTAGACGGTGAATACATCGAAAAAATGAACTTTGCGATGGATGTTAAATGCTTCTTCCTAACAATCAAGAGCGTCATCAGCAGTGATGGTGTTAGTGAAGGATGGAACGAAGAGAATGAGGATAAATAACAAAAAGCGTTACTTTTTCAAACTCGAAAAATAACGCTTTTTAATTTTATAATTAGTTATTATTAAAGACATCACGTGTATAAACTTTGTCGCTAACTGAATGTAGCTCCTCAGATTCACGGTTTGCGATAATAACATCTACCTTATTGCTGAATTCATCAAAGTCTTTAATTACATTCATTCCTTCAAATGAATCACCAGCAATTGTTGGTTCATAAACCACTACTTCAACATTTTCAGCTGTTAATCTCTCGATAATTCCTAAAATAGCTGATTGACGGAAGTTATCTGAATTTGATTTCATTGTTAAACGGTATACCCCAACAACTTTAGGTTCACGCTTAAGAATTTCAGATGCAATATGATCTTTACGAGTATCGTTTGACTTAACAATTGCGCCCATTAATTCATTTGGAATATCCTTAAAGTTTGCTGATAATTGTTTAGAGTCTTTCGGTAAGCAATAACCACCATAACCAAATGATGGGTTATTGTAGTGACCGCCAATTCGTGGATCTAAACCAACACCTTCAATAATTTGTTGTGTGTCTAATCCTTTAACTTCAGCATAAGTATCTAATTCATTAAAATATGAAATACGTAATGCCAAATATGTATTAGAGAATAATTTAACTGCTTCTGCTTCCGTATTGTTCATTAATAACACATTAGTATCAGCATCTACAGCTCCTTGCTTTAATAAGTCCGCTGCTTTTTGTGAGTTAGGACTTTCATTACTTACAATAATACGTGATGGATGTAAGTTATCATATAAGGCTTTACCTTCACGTAAAAACTCAGGTGAGAAGATAATATCTAAACCAAATTCTTCACGTACGCCTTTAGTATATCCAATTGGAACAGTAGATTTTAATACTACTGTTACTTCAGATGCATACTTTTTAATATCAGTTAAAACAGACTCAAGTGCATCTGTATCAAAAGAGTTTGTTTCATCGTCATAGTCCGTCGGTGCAGCTACGAAAATAATCTCTGCATCTTTATAAGCTTCCTCAGCATTTGATGTTGCTGTTAAATCTAATTCTTTATTTGCAAAGAATTCAATCATTTCTTTATCTTCAAGTGGAGATACGCGGTTGTTGATCATTTCAACACGTTCTTCTAAAATTTCCAATGCAGTTACTTTATTATTTTGCGCAAATAACAAAGCATTCGCTAAACCAACGTACCCCATACCAACTACAGTAATATTCATTTCAAAATCCCTTTCGTTAATTAAAATAGATTAAAGTAAATCTGTTTTTTTATATTTTAAGTATTATTTACCAACTAATTCTTTATAGATTTTATGATATTTATTCCGCTAATCAACAATGCTTTTATTGTACTTTTATAAAAAATAACCATTAATGTTATACAAATTATATACCAAACTAAACTGACTAAATTAAAAGTATTGAATGAATTATATATTGCAAAACCAAAGGAAACAAAAGTTAAAAGATAAAATTTACTGAGTGAATAATCAACATAATAATATCTATTACTTATGAAAGTT
The DNA here is from genome assembly GCA_015863195.1 of Aerococcaceae bacterium DSM 111022. GTDB lineage: Bacteria > Bacillota > Bacilli > Lactobacillales > Aerococcaceae > DSM-111022. The sequence goes on from JACBXO010000002.1 coordinate 285,171, forward strand.
CTTAATGTGAAAAATACTATATAAGAAAAACCAGTAGATAATCCTGCTCCTACTCCTCCAAATCTAGGCACTAAAATTGAATTAGCGATTACATCTACTATAAAAGCACCTAAAGATATAATGACATGCATTTTACTTTTTTCTTTAAAAACTATTCCATTTACAGTAGTTTCAGAGATAGTATACATCATTGGTCCAAATATTAACCCAGGGATTATGAGCGAGGCCTCTCTGAATTGTTCCCCTAATATTAATGAAAAGATATCTTTAAATAAAATTATCGATAATCCTACTACAAACATTACCACAGTAATCATGTTATTCCCTTTTTGATGATACTCTTTGTCATCAGGGTACTCTGAATAATGTTCTATTGCTGCCGGAGCCCAAACTGTATTAAAAGTACTCTGAATTACATTGACTAACGCAATTAATGATGTAGCTGAACTGAATATGCCTAGCTCAACGTCAGAAGCATAATAATTTACAAATAATTTATCATTGGCATTAAACAATGATGTAATCCCCATCGTAAATACAAACGGTAAAGAATACGTTAATAACTTTTTAGAGTCAATACGTATATCGGGATTATAATTTTTCTTAAAATTCCAAATATTACGTTCCCCATAAATTCCAAATACAATAACACAGAATACTGAAAATATATTAGCAATAACCAAGGAATAAACATCTTCTAATTGAGAATATAACACCAACGATATCCCTAAAACAATATATAAAAATTTATTAACTATATTATTCATTGAATATAATTTCGAATGAAACTCTAAACGTACAATCAAATCAGAGAATCTTCTGATTAAAAAAACAATCATATATACAGCAAATAGAGAAATTAATTGAGGTCTTACTCCAACCTCAATTACACCTAATTTTATGATTAACGATATAATAACAATAAAAACTATTATTGTTAATAGTGGAATAGTAGATTTTAATTTCACTTCAAAATTCATCTACAATAATAGTTATTTTATAATTTTATTATTTTCTGTCTCATAAATCGATTTTTTTAATGTATTTATTTGATAATTGCCTTTTGTATAAGTACTCAATTCCATATCATAATACAAATCTCCAAAAACTTTATTAACAATAGGGTGATTCTTAATAAGATCAATTAAAGGATTAATTAGTGTTGTAAAATAAATTTCCTTATCATTGGCATTAGCTATAAATTTCACCATCTCACTCGTTCTAGTATATTCGGGGTTTTGTGGCCAAAATATACCTTCTTCATTGTTTAGAATGATTAATTTGATGAACTCTGATAAATTTTCAATATGAAGCATTGAGCGTTTATTATTATAATCAGGAAAAATCGGGGTTAGACTAGCTAATTTAGCAAGTTTTGGATAGTTTCCTTTAGAACCCTTACCATAAATCATAGGTGGTCTTAAAACTACAACTTTAAAACTATCATCTCGTAAAGGAAATAATCCTTCTTCGGCTTTAATTTTAGAATCACCGTAAGGATCTTTTGAGTAAGGCTCTGTTTCTCGTGTAATTAAACCGTCTTGTAGTTTACTCGATGTATAAACAATCGCAGAAGACATAAAAATAAACTGTTTGACTCCATGGCTTTTTGCGTGTTTCGCAATTTCGATTGTTAAGTCCGTATTAACCTTATAATATAAATCTCTTTGGTCTTCTTTCGCATTCGCATGTGCAATTCCTGCGACATGAAATACTACATCATACTTAGAAAAATCTGCTTTTTTCCATGCATTCTCTCTTGTATCAATTGTATCAATCAAAAAATCTTCAGGAGATCTATTCAACCATGTTTCTACTGAAGTGCCAATATATGAATTTTTTCCAGTGATTAGTATTCTATAAGACATAGTCAACCTCCAATAAATTCATTAAAATAAACCAAAAAATCTCTTTTTCTTTTTAGGTTTGTTTTTAACTTTCTTTGTTTGAATTTTATTAACAATAATATCATCACCATTAATAATTGATCGCGCATTGTCTTTAAATTCCTGAACTTTTTCGATTCCAAATTCTTGTTCCATACGCTCATATCCCGATTTCATATTAAATGGTCGCCATTCTATATGATGAACATCTGAGGACATAATTTGAACAAGACCTAATCGAATGAAATCACATGCAACCTTTAAGAATTCTTCACCAATATTTCCGGAATAAGAAATGGCTGTTAATTGGCCAATACAGCCCATGTCAATAAACTCTTGTAAAATTGAATAGTCCTTCATTATTTCCGCATTTCGCTCTGGATGTGCGATGATTGGTGTTATACCTTGATCAATCATCATTTGTAAATATTCTTTCGTAAATGATGGAACTCTCTTAGTGGGCAATTCGATTAAATAGTATTTACCGCCACCATCCAGTGATAATAATTTTTGATCAAATAAATCATCCATAAAATATTCTGTTAATCGAATCTCTTGACCTGGATATACGGTTAGTGAAATTCCAGCATTATCAAATGCTTGTTGTAATTCTTCCGTTTGTTTAATAATTGTTTCTGCATAATTATTAAATTGCCCATTACGATGATGAGGGGTCAAGACTATATGCTTGATCCCCTCATCAACTGCTAATTTGGCTAATTTAAGAGAATCCTCTAATGTCTGTGCTCCATCGTCAACACCTGGTATTAAGTGTGAGTGTAGATCGATTATCATCCAAATTCTCTCCTTTAAATTTATTACTCTTCTTCTTGGTACCCGTAGCCATAACCATAACCGTAGCCAGAAGCATCTGTTGCTGGTTGATTATTTAAGACATATCCTAAAATATTTGCTTCGACTTGGGCTAACAAATTCACTGAATTTTTTACTTCTTCTTTTCTTACGTAGCCATGACGAGCCACTAAAATAACATCTTTAATTCTAGTTGCCATAATTTGTGGATCAGATACCGCGTTCATAGGTGGTACATCATAAATAATCACATCAAAATTTTCTTCAAATACATTGATTAAATGACGCATTTGTCCAGACCCTAATAGTTCAGCAGGATTTGGAGGGATCGGACCACTAGTTAAAACATGAATATTCAAATCTCTAATATGTTTCACTGCATGATTTATTGAAAAATCGGGATCCATTAACAACGTCGTTAATCCATATTCATTATTAATTTGGAATGTACGATTAACTGTAGGTTTACGTAAATCTGCATCAACTAACAAAACTTTTTTCCCAGTTTGTGCAATTGTTAACGCTAAATTGACTGAAATAGTCGATTTACCTTCTGCAGGAACTGATGAAGTGACCATTAAAGATTTCGTATCTTTATCAAATTGCGCAAATTCAACATTTGTACGGATAGTTCTAAATTGTTCTGCCTGAATCGAATGAGGCTGCATGGCAGTAATTAAAGGCGCACCTAATGCTTGTTCTTTAACTAATTTTTCTTCTAACTTTTTTCTGTTTTTCCCAAATAATGCCATCGATTATACCCTCTTTCTACTACTACGTTGTGTTTGACCTTGCAAACGAGATTCTTTGACATCCTTAGCTGAAATAGCTGTGACATTACCTAAACCAACCAGGCCAAGTCCAATTAAATACTCTTCATCTTTCACTGTGGTATCTGAAAGCTCACTAATTACAGCAATTGCTAATCCAATCATCATACCAATTAATGCACCAATTATTAAGTAAAGAACTAAGCTAGGTGAAACTGGGTCAGGGTTAAGCGAGGCGTCAGAAAGCACAAAAATATTTGGTTCTTCACCTTCGTAAACTGTCATGATTGTTTCTTCAAAAACATCAATTAGAACTGTTAATATAGCTTGGGCATTTTCAGGATTATCTAATGTTATCGTTACATCAAATGCTTGAGAATTTTGAGCTTGATCAACTGTAATCGCTTCTCTCAGCTCTCTTACCGAATAGATGTTTTGAGTTTGTTCGGCTACCTGGTTTAATACTGAATCAGCTGTAATTATGTCCTGATAAGTATTAATTAATTGAACGTTCGTTTGGATTTCATTCAATTGAATGGTTTGTTGTTCTGCACTGTTTTGTTGGTTTACAATCAATTGTGCGTTTGAGCTATATTTTGGTTGCACAAAAAACACCATAATGGCTACAGACAGAGCGGCAAACAGAATTGTTAAACCGATGATTTTACCTAGATGGCGCTTCAGCATTTGCCATAAATCTAATAAACTAATTTCTTCTTGCATATTTCCTCCATTATTAACGTCACAGTGTGACTAGTTATAAAAAAGTTTCATAGCTTTGATTATACACTAAGCGCATCATTTTTCCATGGAATTTTCGTAAATAATTCATGTTTTAAGCACTTTCATGTGTTTTTTATCAATATAATGAACTCTTTATTTATTCCGATTTCGGTTACAACTATACTATCGTTACACCTCCATTAATTTGTGTCACAGTATAACACGCACTTTTGTAGATGGTTAGATTCATTCTTTTTAAATACAGTAACCATTCTTTCTCTTTTATAATATCATATTTACTCTACCAAATAATAGGTTTCTATAGAAAAAGATGATAGCTACCAAGGTAACTACCATCTTTTTTAGTTTGATTATATTAAATTATTCGCCATCTGTCGCATCATCATCCGTCTGCCCCGCTTCGGCTTCCGCATTCGGATCAGTTTGAGTTGTCGTTTCTGTAGTTCCAGAAGTCCCTTGTCCTGTATAGTTCAGAATCGTTTCTCTGGTGTCTTCTTGGCTTAAGAAGTAAGCATTCATGACTTCATGGGCAATTTGTGTTGATTCACGACCCGTTGAAGATTCCGCTAAATACGGCACTATTACTGTAATCGCAATTTCTGGATTTTCTAGTGGCGCAAATCCAACATATGTTGCATTGGTTACTGGTTCATTTTGTGCATATTGAATGGGTCCCGCATAGAAAGCCTCAGTTGTACCTGTCTTTGAACCTACTTGAATTGGATAGTTTTCGAACAAGTAACGTGCTGTACCTTCACTTGTATGTGATACTTGACGCATTCCTTCATGAATTCGGTCTATTTCAGCCGTTGACAATGGAACAACATTCATTACTTTGGTATCAATTGTTGCGGTTGTTCCACCCGCTCCACCATTAGTACTTGGTTTACGAATTTCTTTTACTAAACGTGGTGCATAACGCACGCCACCATTCGCAATTGTCGAAACAAATTGTGCCATTTGTAGTGGCGTATATAAGTCGAACTGTCCATAAGATAAGTCAATCGCGTTAACGAGTTGATCTGATCTCGGTGAGAATCCCGTTGATTCAAATGGTAAATCAATCCCTGTATCTGTTCCTAAACCGAATTCACCTAAATGACCACGGACAATATCAATCGTATCACCAGAAATTGTTAATGGCCCATCTTCTTCATGTGTTGTTTGTCCACCAATCATCATGGCTAATTTAATCATATAAACGTTGGATGATTTTTGTAAGGCTTCGATATCTGTGATTGCTACTTCACCATCACGGTTGAATACTGATGATTTTTCCTGTGAAGCGGCGAATTTCATTGGCTCATCGACGATGACATTATTGTCGACTGAAATTATATCTTCCATATAACCGGTCGCTACCATCGCAGGTTTAATACTTGAACCCATACCAAAACTTGAGTTAATCGCTCCTTGTGTGTCATCAACGATATCTGTCATGTCATAAGTATCGGTTGAATCATCATAAGCAAATCGTTTACCGGTAATCCCTAAGATGTCTCCGTTATTTGGATCCATGGCTACGATATAAACACGGTCATTGAGTCCTTGATACTCTCCCATATTCGCTAATGCTTCCTCAGCGATTCGGTCTAATTCTTGTTGGAAGTTGGTATCAATGGTTAACATAATGTTATCCCCTTGATTTCCTTCATATAATTGGGTTATTTGAACATCATCAGAAGTCGCGTCAGTTACGATATTCTGCATTGATTTTGTTCCGCGCAGTGCATCTTCATATTGTTGTTCAATATAACTTGTCCCGACACGGTCATTCATCGCATAACCACGCATAAGTAATTCATCGGCTGATTCACTTGGTAAACCACGTTGTTCGGTTGAAACTGATCCTAAGATTGAACGTAACATATCGCCATTTGGATAAGTACGTTGCCAGTCAATCCCTGTCGAGATGCCTGGTAAGCTACTTAAATGTTCACTGACTCGCGCAATTTCAGCTTCAGTAACGTTTTGGTTTTTAACCGGAACGGTTGAATACTGTGACGTTCCCCCCATGCGTTTAAATAAAGCGATGATTTGCATTTCAGCATCTGAAAATTGAATATCTTCATCAGTTACTTTTGATAATTGCGCTTCGTTTAATTCTGTTCCTGAAAGTTGTTTTTCTTCATCTGATAGACGATTATTAATCACATCTTGGTTTTTCGCCACGAAATAGTCTTGCATATCCCGTTCAGAAACATCAGATGTTGACATTTGAATCAGTGACGCTAATTCCGTTGCTACTTCGATAATTTCAGCTGAACCGACTTCAGAAGCATTACCACGTGTATAAAAAATTGCTTGTTGAGGGTTGTTATCAACGACAACTTCCCCTTTTGAATCATAAATCAAACCACGAGGTACTGCTCCGGTTGAAATTGTTGATTCTGTTTGTTGTACCATTGTCTGGAAATATTCCCCGTTATAGAGCATGATATACCCCATACGGACGAATAAGGCAATGAATACTAAGAAAGCTAACACAAATAGCACATTTAGCCTTAAAGGAATATGACTGCTTTTGGCTTTGTTGGTATTTAATTTATATCTTGCCATTAATCAAGCCCACTTCTTTCTAAATATTTTATTTTTTATTTCTTTTCATTATAACAAATAAGTTCATGGAATCCGAACTTTGCTTATCTACTTTATCAAAAAATAGTTTGAAATTCTATCCTTTTACTAAATCTCCCTAAATTATTCACTTGGGGTTCTTAATTAATTAGTGGGTGGGGTTTACTATAAAGGAAGCGTCAAAATATTAGGTAGAAACCCAATATGTTTGATAGAATGAATTAGGATATTTTATAAAGGAGCTAATTATGCAACGAAAAATACAACCTTATTTACTTAATTTGATTATTTTTACTGGTATTTTTATTTTTATTTGTTTGATGTTTGATTTCGTCCCCTTCGGGAGCGAGACGATGTTGACGGTCGACTTGGGCCAACAGTATATTGATTTCTTTAGTCAGTTTAAAGATACACTGCTAAATCATCCCACAAAATTCTTTTATTCTTTTGAAAAAGGGTTTGGCGGCGAGATGGTTGGTTTATGGGCATATTATTTAATGAGTCCGTTTAATCTCATTTTACTCTTCTTTAATGAAGGAAACTTTGATATTGCGGTGACATTACTGACTTATTTAAAATTACTGTCTGCGAGTTTAACGTTTATGTTGTTTAGTCGCCATGTTTATAAACTGGAGACGCCGATTTCAATCAGCTTTAGTTTGGCGTATGCGTTGATGAGTTATGTGATTGTTTATTTATTGAATATTATGTGGCTGGATGGTTTAGTGTTTTTACCTCTGATTGCATTAGGTCTACATACTATAGTAGAAAAACGTCAATATGGTTTATATGTGGTTAGTTTAGCGGTAATGCTGGTGGCTAACTATTATATTGGTTATATGATTTGTCTGTTCTTAGCGTTCTATGCCCTCTTTGTGGTTGTGGAACGCCAAGAGGAGAATGCGCGTTTTAATTTGAAACAAGCTGCTTTTGATTATGGTGCTTTTGTGCGTTATTCGATTTATGCGGTTTTAAATGCGGGGATTATGTTAATTCCAACGGTTGATTCACTGTCGATTGGCAAAGGGACGCATCAGTCGCTGGAATTAACTTTAGATGCGGTTCATAATTTAGCGGATATGATGTCGAAGTCATTTATTGGGAGTTTTAATTTTGATGAAATGTCTTCGGGGAGTCCAAATATTTTTGCAGGGATGTTGGTTTTACTGCTTAGCTTGAGCTATTTCTTCCAGAAACGGATTCATTGGCGTGAGAAATTAGTGGCGCTATTTGTTTTAGCGGTGTTCTTTGTTTCTTTCCGCTATGAACTCATCAATAAATTATGGCATGGTGGGCAATTCCCAATTTGGTATCATTTTAGATTTTCATTTACGACGAGTTTCTTCCTGATTGTTTTAGCCATCCGTGCTTATACAAGACGGGTTCAGGAAAGAACGATTTTAATGCCACTGGCTCTGCTTGGTTTAATGGGGGTGATGGCTTATTATTACTTGGAACATTTAGCGGATTATGAATTTTTATCGGATATGAATATTTTCATTTCTCTGATTTTCTTTGTTGGCTTCTTATTGTTGCTGCAATTTCAGTCGGTTAAACCGGATATTTTCTCTTGGTTTATTTTAGCGTTTGTGATTGCGGAGATGACGAGTAACGCGGGGCTGATTTTATCGGAGATGAGTTATGTTGATCAAAGTAAGTTTAGAGATTATACCCAAACGCTAGATGAAGCTGTCGGACCGGTGCGTCACGGGGATGAGACATTTTACCGGACGAATAAGACTTTTATGCGGACGAAAAATGAAGCGATGTATAGTCATTATCACGGATTGGATCACTTTGGTTCAACAATTGAAGCGCATGTCCCTGAACTATTTGGCTATTTAGGGATGCCTGATGGGAATGGGTTTGTTGTTTATACGAATGGGACGTTACTCACGGATGATTTCTTTAATGTTCGTTATCACTTGGATGTGACGGAAGATACAGCGAGTCATACGGCCGATGATGAATATGTTTTATACCGTGAAGCAACGGACTTGGATAACGAGAAGTATTCGTTGGTCAGTGAATCTGACCGCTATTTACTGCGTGAAAACGAGGATCGTTTAGGTTTTGGGATTGAAATGAAGCCGGAGTTAGCTCAATCAAATGACTTGTTGGTTTCAAATGATCCGATTGGTAACCATGAGAAGATTCTGGAGTTGTTGGATTTTACCGGAGATGGTTCTGATTATTTTGTGCGCCATACTTTTGACGACGTGAGTTACCATAATGCTCGGGTGACGGATACGGGGGATGGTGACTATTATACTTATGTGAATGATGGGACGGATGAGGTTCCGGGGTATGTTGAATTGACTTTTTCGACTGATAGTGAAAACCCTTATTACTTTACGTTGCCGTCGCAGTTGGATAACGATGCGGTGAGCTTGCAGTTGAATCATGTGCGTTACCGTTGGTATACGCCTTATCGCCGGCGTCAGGTTGTGAATGCGAGTTATGGTGAGGCGGCGTCTGAGCAGACTTTCCGTTTTTATTTGGAAGAGGATGAGATGACGGCGAATTTGATTTATTTATATGAGTTTGATGAAGCGCGTTATGATGATTTGATTGCGTCGAAGCAGGATCATTTGTTTGAAGTGAGTTATTTTAATCATAATGAGATTGTGGGGACGATTGAGACGGAGTTGGCTGAGAGTCAGGTGCTGTTTACGGTGCCGTTTGATGATAATTGGTCGGTGACGGTTGACGGTGAGTCGGTTGAGCCGGTTGCGGTGTTGAATGAGACATTGCTTGCTGTTCCTGTAACTGAGGGGTCGCATGAGATTCTGTTAGTTTATTTCCCGCATGGTTTGTATGTGGGGATGGGGACAATGGTTCTTGGTATAGGGCTTGCTGTTGGTGAGTGGTGGTTACGACGCCGTGGGCGTGGGTCTCAGAGCGGTTTAGGTGAATAAAGTTGAGGCTGGGCCGTGACCGTAACTTGGGGTGAGTGCTACTTTTTCCCGAAGTGGTGTGGTTGAAATTGGTGTTTTTGTTGGTTATGATGGGTGAATAATAATTTTAAAGGTGTGGATTTTTTGAAGGCAGTTTTTGATATTTTGAAGATGAGTGTGAAGCAGCCGCGGTATGCGTTGCAGAGTGTTTCGTTGAATAAGAAGCAGTTGTTGGGGCTTATTTTGTTGATTAGTTTGTTGTTGGCTGGGTCTGGGTTGTTGGGCGTTTTGCCGGTGATGCAGAGGTTGGGCGATAATGTGGCTGGTGCGAGTGAGTATGTGCCGGAGTTTAGGCAGTCGGCGTCTGGTGAGTTGGAGATTGCTGAGGGGTCGAAGCCTTTGTATTATCAGTCGGAGAGTTTTCAGTTGGTGATTGATGATACGGTGCGCCTTGAGGCGGAGGATGGGTCGATTCCTTTGAGTTCGGCTCAGCGTGAGGCGTTGTCGACGGAGGCTTATATTAGTTTGTTCTTGTTTGAGAATGTGGCTTATGTGGGGACGTTGGATAGTGTGACGGAGATTCCTTTGCAGTTGGATGTGTTTCGTTCGCCGAATAATTTGCGGGTTTTGTTGAATTATTATAATAACAATTTGGGGATGTTGTTGATACCGGTGTTCTTGACGTTGTTTGTTGGGTCTTTGTTGATGTACCTGTTTGAGATGGCGTTGTTGACGTTTTTTATGGGTGTGTTTTCGCTCCCTGCGATGGTTCAGTTGAATTTTAGGTCGCGGTTTAAGTTGGTTGTGGTGGCTTCGGTGTTTCCGATTTTGTTTGTGGAGTTATTGGGGTTATTCGTGGCTATTCCGTTTGGGCGTTATTTGTGGGTGACGGTGTTGACAGTGTTTAATGTGCAGCGGATGTTTGTGGATCAGTCGCGGTTTTTGAAGAAGTTGTTTAAGAATGGGAAGTTTGCGTCGCGGGAGGAGTTTGTGGAGTATTTGAAGGATGAGTTTCGGAAGCAGGACCGGGAGGGAGCTGATGAGACTGAGTTGGGTGAGGATGACGATTTGGATGGTTCTGATGATATGGATTCCGATGGGAAGAACTCATAGATGATATAGTTTGTGGGTTTGCTGTTTGATGGTGATGGTTCGGTTGATGAGGATTCAGATACAGATGATAAGAACTCGTAGATGATAAGAATTCATAAATGATATTGTTTCATTCGGGTGAGCTGTTTTTAGTGTGATGGTTCGGTTAGGATGATTTAGGTTTCAGATGGTGAGAACTCATAGATGATATTGTTTGTGGGTTTGCTGTTTGATGGTGATGGTTCGGTTGAGAATGGATCAGGTTTCAGATAGTTAGAACTCATAGATGATTTGTTTGGCCTTGGCAGTTATTGTCAGGGTCTATTTTTATGGAGAGTTTTGGATTATTGGCTTGTTGTTGCCCTTCTTGCCCGCATGGCTGCGAGGCAAGGGGCATTTTTTGGCTTGTATAGGAATTTGCTGCATACAGCTCATATTTTTCTCCGTGGGGACGACCTTCATAGCCTTGCTGAGATTGTTGTTGCTTTAGCAACTTTACAAGCTCACATGCGAGAATAACTGCAGTTAAATGAGTTAGCAATAATTCAGATAAATTTAGTTTGTGATTTTCTAAAGTTCTAGCTGCGGCTATTCCGGACTATTTTGGCTAGAGAGTACTTAAGCGATATGCGCTAACGTACTCTAAGCTGCGCCAAAATCCCTGGATTCCACGGGAAAAATGTGGCTGTATTCCGCAAATTATTAAGTTGGCTGTCCCCTTGCCTCACAGCCATGCTGGTTGGTGGAATAAATATAGTTACATAAAAGTATGGGTAATTCAGATAGATATAGTAATTCTCTCAATCAAATTCTCTTTTGGGGATGGGAGAGATTAGGGTTACAAATCAATGCTTTGGTATGGTGTAGGTGTTGTGGTGATGTGTGAGAGATGGTTGTTCGGGTATCCTCTCAATTCTTTCGAGGATAGGAGCGTTTGTAGTTGGTCTGGTTGATATATTGGGTGATATTTGAGGGTTTAGGTGCGTGTGAATTGGATGGCGTGTAATGGGGGTTAAATTTGATATTTAGGGATGTGAGTGTGTTACTTTTTCTTTGAGTATTGTTGAGTGCATTGTTGTGCTGAGGCTGAAGTGTTAGTTGTTTAGGATTTTTTTGGGAAACAAGTAATAGATCTGCGGTTTTTGTTGGTTGTTTGAGAATTTTTTTGGAAACAAATAACATTTTTGGGATTTTTGTTGGTTGTTTGGGGAAATATTTTGCAACAACTAACACTTTTGGTGCCCTGCTCTATTTGATGGTAATTGGGTGCATCATAATTCGGGGGTTTTATGGTTGCGCTTTGAATGGGTAATAACTATCTGAGATCAATGTGGTGGGTGTTGGGGGATTATTATGGGACAACTAACATTTTTGGTGCTCTGCTTTTTTGGATGGGTGGGTGGTTTGGGGTTATATTGCTGTATAAAGATCGGAGTTGGTATGTTTGGTGGGTGCTGGACTTTTGTAGTATGATGGTTAAAAAGGAGTGGTTTGTGTGAGTTATGAATTGCCTGAGGTGTGGAAGTGGGAAGATGAGAGCGAGAGTTTGAGTGGGAATCGTCCGGATGCGGGGGCGCGGTTTGAGCAGCGTTTGCCTCGTGGGGAGGCGCGGTTTCAGGTGTATTCGTTGGGTACGCCGAATGGGATTAAGGTTGTGGTGATGTTTGAGGAGTTGCGTGAGTTGGGGGTTGAGGCGGATTATGATCTGTTCTTGATTCATATTGGTGAGGGCGATCAGTTTGGGTCGGATTTTGTTGATATTAATCCTAATTCGAAGATTCCTGCGATGTTGGATACGGGTGTTGAGGGCGGCGATTTGCGTGTGTTTGAGTCGGCTTCGATTGCGTTGTATTTGGCGGATGAGTTTGGTGTGTTGATTCCGGGGGACGTTCGTGGTCGTGCGGAAGTGGTTAATTGGTTGTTCTGGCAGATTGGTGCTGCTCCTTATGTGGGTGGTGGTTTTGGGCATTTCTTTAGTTATGCGCCTGAAAAGATGGAGTATCCGATTAATCGTTTTACGATGGAGACGAAGCGTCAGTTGGATGTGTTGGATAAGCAGTTGGCTGGTCGTGATTTTGTTGCTGGTGATGAGTATTCGGTGGCGGATATTGTGATTTGGCCTTGGTATGGGCGTTTGGTGCTTGGGGACTTGTATGATGGGTCTGCTGAGTTTCTGAATGTTGGTGAGTATTCTAATGTGTTGGCGTGGGCTGAGCGTGTTGCGGAGCGTCCTGCGGTGAAGCGTGCGTTGGATGTGGAGTATAAGGCGATTAAGGATGCGGAGTAGTTTTCGAATATTTATGGTTTGTTGTGAGCAGTCGTGGACTGCTCTTTTTTGTTTGGCATTTAATAATGACTCCTTTAAGCCCGTATATCTGCGAGGCAAGGATTTTGGGCTTGTATTGGAATTTGCTGCATACAGCTCATAATTTTCTCCGTGGGGGACGCCTTCATAGCTTGCTGAGATTGTTGTTGCTTTAGCAACATTACAAGCTTACATGCGAGAATATCTGCAGTTAATCGAATGAGCAATAATTCAAATAAAATTATATTTTGATTCATTGTAAATTTAGTTTCGCTATTTCGGACTATTTTGGCTAGAGAATACCTAAGCGCTTTGCGCCAAGGTATTCTACGCTACGCCAAAATCCCTTTCTCCCACGGGAAAATTATGGCTGTATTCCGCAAATTAATAAGTTGGTTGTGCCCCTTGCCTCTTCGATATGCTTGGTTTGTTGCTGAGATTATAATTGGTAAGAATGATATACTCACACATACTGTTTTTGATTGGGTAGGATTTTTTTGGTAGTTTTATTGGGGTTGATGGCCTCTTTTTGTGGGGTGTGATATTGAGTGAAAGTTTGCTGTTTTATCTGGGGCAAGGAAATTAATCAGATTGCTGATCTAGAATGTTTTGCTTTCTTTGGGGATTTAGATGAGGGAGTCGCTGGGCGACTCCTCTCTTCTCTTTTCTTTTTAGTGTTTTTAGTTTGGGGAATTTTTAGTCGGGAATAACTTTTTGGAATTTGTGAGTTGTTCCTCATATGGGGAATATCTTTGTTATTTGTGTTTAGTTGTTCTCAAGAAATAATTTTTGACTCTACAGATTGATTAATGCAATCTTAGTCTATAGCTAATTTAAGCAGGTAACAATTTTTGTTACCTGCTTTTTCGGTATTGGGTGGGGCTTTGGCCGTAGGCGGTGTGGAATTGGCGGTAGAAGTTTGAGTAGTCGTTGAAGCCGCATTGGTGGGCGGTTTTTTGGGCGGGTGTGCCGTTTGATAGGAGGCGTTGGGCTTCTAGGAGGCGGCGTTTGAGGATGTAGGTGGATGGTGGTGTGCCGATGAGTTGGGTGAATGTTTTGGAGAAGTAGTAGCGGTCGACGTAGTAGCGTTTGGCTAGTTTGGCTATGGTTAGGTTTTCTTGGTAGTTGGTGTCGATAAAGTTAACGGCGTCTTGGATTATGGTTTGGTCGGCGTTTATTTTTTCGGTGTTGGTTGTTGTGTCTTCTAGGCGGTAGAGTAATAGAATTAGCTGGATCATGTAGGCTTGTTGTGCGTGTTTGGTTCCGAAATAGTTGTTCTGCTCTTCTTCTTTGAGCGCGTCGAATACTTTTGTGATTTGTTGGTTTTGTTTGATTGTTAGTTGGATGAGGCGTTTGTTTTGGGTAAATTTTTGTTCAAAATCTTTTGTAAAAGTTTTTGATTTTTGGGTGAATGGTGTTAGGTATTCTTTTGAGAATCTTAAAATATAGCGTTCGGCTTTGTGGTCGCCCTGCTCGATTGGTTGGTGTAATTGGTATGGTGGGATGACTAATATGGTTCCTGGTGTTAGCCAGTAGTGCTCCCCTGCTACGGTGTAAAGTATTTTTCCTGATAATTGTAGTATTAGTTCATAGTGGTCATGATAATGTAATGCGTATAATTTGGGGTCTCTGGTGCTGTGGCGGACGAGATAATTTTGGTTGGTAGGTAAGGAAATGGTGTCTTTTTCGTATTGGTCGATGGTTGGTTTTGGCATTTTATTGCTCCTTTTTACACATAAAACAATGTATTTTACACATTCTACAATTCTAATCGTTTTCAATTGTTTTTATAATAATAGTAACATAATAAATTTGGATTAGGAGTGTTTAGTGATGAGAAAAGGTAAAATTGGCGTTCAAATGATGATGTTGAAGCAAGAAGTTGAGGAGCATGGCATTTATGAGGTGATGCGTCGGATTTCTGAGATGGGTTATCATGCTGTGGAGGTGTCGCAAATCCCGATGACGCCGGAGGCGATTTCAGAGATGCAGCGTGCGATGAAAGATTTTGACATTGATATCGCTGCGATGTCTTGTGGGCTAGATGACCTGTCTCCTGAGAGTAAGTATCCTGATGATACGTTGCGGCATGATTTTGATAAAATCGTCGCGGACTGTCACGCGGTTGAGTGTAACATACTGCGGATTGGGATGTTGCCGCTTACTGAAGCGACTAGTGTTGAGGATATGTTAGCTGTGGGCAATATTTTCGAAGAATATGCTGTTCGTATGAAGGAGCATGGGATTGATTTGTATTACCATCCGCATAATTTTGAGTTTGTGCTGGTGGATGGCGAGCCGTTGATTAAAAAGATGATGGAGCAAACGAGTGCGTTGGGGTTTGAGTTGGATAGTCATTGGATTTGGCGTGGTGGTTTTGATCCGGTGGCGGTGATTCGAGCGTTTTCGGGGCGTGTGCGGGCGCTTCATTTGAAGGATTATCGGATTGGGTTGATTGAGGATGAGGAGTTGATGACGCGGATTGGTTATGATGTGTTTGGGCGGATTGAGCAGTTTGCGGAGGTTGGTGAGGGGTCGCTTGATATTCCGGCGATTATTGAGGCTGGTTTTGAGAGTGGTTGTGATTATTTCTTTGTGGAGCAGGATGATACTTATGGGCGGGATGTTTATGAGTGTTTGCAGAATTCGTATGATAATTTGGTTGAGATGGGGTATGGGGAGTATTTCTAGGTAGTTTGTGGTGAGCAGTCGGGGGACTGCTCTTTTTTGTTCTGCTTTAATTTCTAGTTTCCTTGATGCCCGCATATCTGCGAGGCAAGGGGCACTCATCGCTGCCGTGGGACCGTCTTTCGCTCTCTCTTCGAGAGGAGCTTCAGACTCTCCTAGCTATTGAATCTGTAGTGCCCTTTGGGCACACATCTTCAATACGCTAGTTCGTCCGTATGTCACGGCGCATTCGTGCCCCTTGCCTCTTCGATATGCTTGGTTTGTTGCTGAGATTATTATTGGTAAGAATAATATACTCATACATACTATTTTTGATTGGGTAGGATTTTGTTGGTGATTTCATTGGTGTTGGTGGCTTCTTTTTGTGGGGATGATATTAAGTGAAAGTTTGGTGTTTTATCTGGGGCAATGAATTTGATTAGATTGCTGATCTGGAATATTTTAATTACTTTGGGGATTTAAATGAGGGAGTCGCTGGGCGACTCCTTTCTTCCCTTTTCTTTTTAATGTCTTTAATTTGAGAGTTGTTCCTCAAATGGGGAATAACTTTTTTTAATTGGGTAGTTATTCCTTGATTGAGGGTGGTTCTTTGGTTAGGTGAGCCAGCCGTTGTTCTTAGCGGGTTTGCCTTTGTGGCGGGAGGTCCAGGGGTTGCCTTGGACTGTGAATCGGAGTGGGGCTTGTTGCCATTCTTGGGCTTTAGTGCTGATGCCGATCCTTGGGCTGGTTTCTATGGTGTGTGGCTTACTTTTCCTAGAAAAGTCTATGTAAAGTGGGCCTTGGGTGGCGGGGGTGCCGTAGTGGGTTTTGTCGATGGCGAGGGCTTGGCAGAGTTTGCCGGGGCCGTTGGTGAGGTTGTAGCCGGTTTGGCCGTTGCGGCGGGCGTGCATGAGGTCGATGCCCTCGTCTGGTTCGAGGGCGCGGATGAGGATTCCTTGGCCGATACCTTCGGGTTGAGTGACGAGGTTGATTGAGTGGTGGCCTCGGATTTGGTAGATGTAAAAGTGCCCGGCTTCCATGTACATGGCTTCGACGCGCGGTGTGCGGTGGCCGTTGTAGGTGTGGGCGCCTTTGTCTTCGGGTCCGAGGTAGGCTTCGACTTCCACGATCCAGCCGGATGTGGTGCCTTCTGGTGTTTCGTGGATGAGTTTGTAGCCCAAGAGTTCTTGGGCGATTTGGTCGGTTGTTTTGGTGTAGTCTTGGTAGAACATTAGTTACTTACTTCCTTTGATTTCGAGTTGGCTGAATACATTATCGATGGTGTCTTCGAATGCTAGTATTTCTTGGCGATTGTGGATTTTGATTGGCGTTTTGTTAATGACTGCTAAGTGCTCTCCTTCAAAGTATTGGACGAATCCTGCTGCTGGGTAGACGATGAGTGACGTTCCGAGTATGACGAGCATGTCGGCTTCTTTGATCGCTTTGAGTGCGCCTGTGACAGTATTTTGGTCAAGTTGTTCTTCGTACATGACGATATCTGGGCGGACGATGCCATTATCTTTTGGACAGCGTGGGATGCCTTGGTCGTCTTTTTGTAGTTCATCGATTGTGTAGTGTGTGTGGCATTTTGTGCAGTAGTTGTCCATGACGGTGCCGTGTAGTTCGTAGACTTCTTTTGAGCCTGCTTTTTGGTGGAGTTCGTCGATGTTTTGTGTGATGACTGCGACGTTTTTGCCTGTTTTTTCTAGGTTAGCGATAAATTTGTGGCCTTCGTTTGGTTCTGCGTCTTGGTAGACGAGGTTTTCAAAGTGGAAGTCATAGTAGGTTTCTGGGTATTGTTGGAAAAATGTGTGTGATATGACTTGTTCGGGTGTGTATTGGTGGCCTGTTTCTTGCATGAAGATGCCGTTTGCTGAGCGGAAGTCTGGGATGCCACTTTGTGTGGACATGCCGGCGCCGCTGAAGAAGGCGATGTTTTGTGATTGGTTTAGTGCTTGTTGGAGTTGGGTTATTTTGGTTGTCATTTTTGTGTGGGTCCTTTCTGTGAGTTTGGGTTGGGTTTAGTTTTGTTCGGTTTATGTTTATTATCACAAATAGAGTTGGGTTAGTCAAAGTTATAGCATGTTGATGGCCGCTTATCGGCGAGGCTGGAGTCATTCATTGTTGCCATGGGGACGTTGCTGAGACTGTTGCCACTTTAGTGGCTTACAGACTCACATGCGAGAATAATGCTACTTAAACAATGCATTCATTACACAGATGAAATTACTTAAAGAACCTCTGCAGTTTTAGCTCTTTCGCCCTCCTGCGGAGTGGCTTCAGACTTTTCCTCCCTATTGAATTTGTAAGCTCCCTTTGGTCGCACAAATTCTAATACGGGAGAAAACCCGTATTTCATGGCACATTCATGCCTACTGCCTCTTCGATATGCTTGGATAGTTAGACATTTTTGTTAGCAAATAACAACTAAAATAATTGGTTTTGGTTGTTTAAGGTTAGTATAGGAATTTGCTGCATACAGCTCATAATTTATCTCCGTGGGGATTCGCATATCTTCGAGGCGCGGGCGATTCATAGCTGCCATGGGACCGTCTTACGCTCTCTCTTGCGAGAGGAGCTTCAGACTCTCCTAGCTATTGAAACTGTATCTCACTTCGTTCGTACAGTTTCTAATACGCTAGTTCGTCCGTATTTCATGCCGCATGAATTGCCCGCGCCTCTTCGATATGCTTGGTTAATCAGAGATTTGAGTTTGTATTTATAACATACTCACACATACTATTTTTATTGGGTGGGGTTTTGTTGGTGGTTTCATTGGGGTTGGTGGCCTCTTTTTGTTGGGGGTGATATTGAGTGAAGGTTTGGTGTTGGGGATGGAGAACGTTCACTCTAATTTGGTTTATAGTGAAAGTTTGATGCCTAGGATGAAGAACGTTCACTCGGTTTGGACGTCAGGAAGTGATTAGTCCAAACTTGAGATGGAATTGGCCTTGAGGTTGGACTCTGGGAGGAATTAGTCCAAACTTGGGGTGAGATTGGCGTTGTGGTTGGACTCTAGGATTGATTAGTCCAAACTCGGGGTAAGTTTGGCGTTGAGGTTGGACTCGGGATGTGATTAGTCTAAACTTGGGTAAGGTTGGCGTTGAGGTTGGACTTTGCTCGGTGATGAACTCTAAATTGGGTCTGCCCTTTTCTGTGGTTATTGATTGGTGTGGGGATGGACTCTGATTAGATAGCTGGACTGGGATGTTTTGGATACTTTGGGGATTTAAATGAGGAGGCGCTGGGCGGCTCCTTTCTTGCTTTTTCTTTTTTTATAAATTGGGAGTGGTTTGAATTATTTGGGCGTTTTTGGTTGGGGCCCTTTTCTTTTGTCGGGGTGGGTAAATAATTTATGGGGGTTTGCGATATTTTTCAACTTTTGAAATATTTTGTTTATTTATATGTATAGTGTCATTTAGTGATAACTATTAATAATTTTGAATGGAGGACTTTAGGATGGAATTTGAGACGACTTTAAGTATTATTCATAAAGATGACTACCATACTTTTAATAAATTATTTGATGAGTTGTTGGCCTGGAATTGGTGTGGATGCATGGTATAATATGGATAAGGATATAGTGAATGAAAAAATACTTGCCGACGAATGATTTGTTGTTTAAGAAGACTTTTGCGTCTGTTGGGAATGAGGCTATTTTGATTGGCTTTTTGCAGGATGTGCTGCAGATTGAGATTGAGAGTATTCAGGTTAAGCAGCCTTATCATATTGATCAGTTTAAGAATGCGTTGAATCCGGATGAGTTGTTGAAGACGGAAGTGGATTTGCTGGCGACGAGTTCGTCGGGTGAGGTTTTTACGGTGGAGATGCAGCGGTTGTCTCATGATTATTTTGTTGAGCGGACTTTATTTTATGGTGCTCAGGAATATACTGAAAATTATAAGGGGCAAGAGTTGGACCGGGATGGTCGTCGGGATAGTCGACCGAATTATTATTCGAGTTTGCGGAAGGTTTATAGTATTAGTATTTTAGAGGGTACCCTTTTTAAGGCGGATAATCGTGTGATTCGTCATTTTAAATATCTTGATGCGGAGACTTATGATAGTTTAGAGGTTTTGGGCGTTCAGACGATTGATTTGGTTTATTTTCAGTTGAATGGTGAGGTATATGATCATCTGAATGTGAAATATTGGAAAGATTTTTTCTTGAAGAGTAGTGTTTCTGACTCTGCTCCGGATTATATACAGCTTGCTTGTGAGGGGATTCGTTTTGTGAATTTGAGTCAGGAGGAGAGAGAAATGGCTGAAACAATTAGTAAGCGCGAGGCGGATTATTGGGCGCAGATTAGTTCGGCTGAGGATAGAGGGATTGAAAGAGGAATAGAACTCGGTCTCGAGGAAGGTATGAGGAAAATCATATTTCAATTCTATAGAAGTGGTATGTCGATAGAGACTATTGCTGAGCACACGGATTTTAGTGTGGATGAAGTGAGGGAGATTTTGGATAGAGAGTAAGGTTTATTGAATAAGCAAAAGAGTCGGATTTAGATTGAATGTCTCTTTTGCTTATTTTATTTTACAATTTATTGAAAATAAGTTTGACTTATTTTTAAACAATCTAGTTTTTCTTAACTTTCTACTCCAAGTACTTGAGTGATAAGGCAATTAAGGATAAACAACGATTAAAAAAATAATCATAATGATGGCTATCATTGATATCAATTTTATCTGTCTCATGATGCCGTATACGATAATTGTTACCAATTTTTGTCAAATACCGAAATTCATCATCAAACAAAGAAACAAAGTTTACCTCACCATTCCCCATATCTTCTACTATTTTTTCTATTGATTTCTTTTTACCTAATTTAATATAATAACTTATTAGTCGCTCTAATGCATCCCAAATTTTTTCAACAGATGATTGCCTAGCCCAAGGATGAGGTGTCTTGTATAAATTAATAGCATCTTCCAATAATTCCTTAATTCCATATTCCTGAATCATAGGTACCTTAGTCTCAAACATATTAGGCAATATATAGTTACTATCAATTCTTTCGATCAACTTAGCATCGGTTAATTTAAAAAGCAGTCCTGCATCATCGAATAAACTATTAATTTCATTTTGAAATTGTAAAAAAACACTTGAAGTATTTAAACAAGTAATTTCTCTATAATTTCGGTACGTTTCGTTATTCCACCTTTCAGATATATCTTTCATATTTTTAGCAATGTATTCGATAAAATCTAATAATGCATATTGATCATATTCATCACTGTTTGTTGGTTCTGATATTTCATTTAAACTATTTTTAAAGAGTGTTGGTATCCTTAATTTAATTCTATTTTCGAATTGTTTTTCATTAAATGTAAGATAATCTCTGTTAGTAAAATTTTCATGTGCTTCTAATGGGAAAAGATGTGTTAAACATTTTCTATATTTTTTACAGCATAAAAATAATAATGAATATGAATTAACATCAATTTGATAAGTATAGTCTTTTGGTGATCGAAGTCCATTTCGTTCTGTATATAAATCCATATTAAT
This sequence comes from Aerococcaceae bacterium DSM 111022, assembly GCA_015863195.1. Taxonomy (GTDB): domain Bacteria; phylum Bacillota; class Bacilli; order Lactobacillales; family Aerococcaceae; genus DSM-111022. The sequence goes on from JACBXO010000002.1 coordinate 306,430, forward strand.
CTCCTTTGCTTAAAAATTAAACTGTATCTTTATTTATAATATTCATACAAAGACTTAGAAAAGCTAGTATTCTAAAATAAAGGTATTCTTTTGTTATGACTGAGTTTATCGGTTCTTTATCGTACTCAAAATGCCGAATTTGAAATTCGTTACCTATTTTTGTAAGTTCAGTCGATTCTTTTTCCAATAAATTATATATATTATCAGACTTTTGGCTTGCTTCTTTTAAAATCTTAATCACGGATACTTTTTTATTATTACTATAAAACGTCTTCATCCTTTCAAATGCATCCCATATTTTTTCCAATCCAATTTGTTTTTGCTTCTCATCCGATTTTCTGATATAAATCATTGACTCCTGAATCAACTCATCAAGTTTTGAATCAAAAGTGACTAACTTGTTACTATCTAAGAGTATTTTTGCGTCATTGGTTATGTCTTCATTTACTACGTCCTCCAATTCATTAACAAATAGTTGAGTTAACAAAGCATTCTTAACTCTTTTTAATTCAGGTCTAAAATCAAACTCTTCATCCAACTTAGCTATTTTTTCTTCAGTTTCATTTAAAATATCTTTTAAATTTGGAAATATTATTTCATATCTCACTCTTAAATTATCCCAAAGATTATAAGATCCATTTCTTGACTCTAACTGAAGTTCAATTCACTCAATATCTTGTTGAATTTTGTCATAAAGTATTTTATTTATTTTCATCCAGTTTAAGTCCTTTAATAAAGCATAGTGAAATTATTATTACTAACATTCAATATTTATCGTGATTTGTATACTTTGTTATAAGGCATGCTTTTTGATTCACACTCAATCAGTATCATTCATTTAATTATATCATATAAATATATTTACATAGTTTTGTTTTTAAGTTAGCTTTCATTCAGAAAATAAATAATAGCATTTAAAAACGATTTTCAGCGACTTTAATTTCTCCATCTCATTGTAAATTTATCAGAATGAACTCCTTCTCTAACCCCTCATTGCATTTTTTAGCAATGAGCGCTCCAACGCTACCCACCCATTGCATTTTTTCAGCAATCCCCACCTCTAAACTGAACCTCCTATACTAAACACAAGTCTTCTAAATCTTCTTCAGACTAGACACTCCATTGAAACAACTAACAATCTAAGCCAACTAATCAACCAATAGTTTTACAATCCAAAACAAACTTTGGAATATAATCTGTTCAATTTCTTCAGAAATTGACTTCCTCCTTTTTTAAAGGACTCTTTTCGACTCGTGTCGAAAAGCACCTCCTATTTAAAGAAGCTTTTCGCTTTACGAAAAGCGACATTCTGGTTCTTAGCTGGGGCGACTCTGATTGAATGACTTTGTTTGTGAGAGATGATAGAGCTAAAAGTGATTTAGATATTATTTGAGTAGAATATGATTGTTGTCTAGTAAAATTTCCGATTGAAAGACAGCTGTCTTTGAGTAATTTCTTCTAGAAGACGTGTGTCCATTTTAATAGGTCTTATCAATTATCATTTCAAAATGGATTTGGTCTCAAAATGATAAAAATCAGCCGAATATTATCATTTCAAAATGATTTTGACTCCGAAATGATAAATTATGGCGGAAAATTATCATTTTGAGGTCATTCGGGGTTTGAAATGATAATCCAGGCGCTATTTCTGTTTAGTAAACCACCGATTATCATTTCAAAATGGATTTGGTCTTGAAATGATAAAAATGAGCCAAATATTATCATTTCAAATTGAATTTAGATCTGAAATGATAAAAAAACAGCGGAAAATTATCATTTTGAAGTCATTCGGGGTTTGAAATGATAATCCGGACCCTATCCGGTTTAGTTAATCTGTCGATTATCATTTCAAATTGATTTCGTTTTTGAAATGATAAAAATCAGCCGAATATTATCATTTCAAATTGAATTTCGTGCTGAAATGATAAATATGGCTGGAAATTATCATTTTGAGGTCATTCGGAGTTTGAAATGATAATCCAGGCGCTATCCTATTTAGTAAACTATCGATTATCATTTCAAAATGGATTTGGTCTCGAAATGATAAAAATTAGCCGAATATTATCATTTCAAATTGAATTTCGTGCTGAAATGATAAAAAATGGCTTGAAATTATCATTTTGAGGTCATTCGGGATTTGAAATGATAATCCGGGCAAACGAAAAAAGCAGAGCGCTCGGGTGAGTGCTCTGCTTGGGAGTGGGTCTCTTATAGGAGACCTGCGAATTGGTCTTGTTGTTTGGTGATGTAGTCGCTGTCGATGGTTTCGACGGTGGTGTTTTGGAGCGCGTCGGCGATTAGGCCTTCGATGTCGAGGCGTTTTTCCATTTCCTCGATGGGTGCTAGTTTTGGTTTTGTGTGTGGTGCGACGGGTGCGAATACGGTACAGCAGTCTTCGTATGGTTCGTTGCTGAGGTCGTGTGTGCCGATTTTTTCGGCGAGTTCGATGATTTCAGTTTTGTCCATTGCGATCAGTGGGCGTAGTACTGGCGTATTTGTGACTTCGTTGATGACGACCATTGAGTCGATTGTTTGTGAAGCGACTTGGCCGAGTGACTCGCCGTTGACGATGGCTTGTGCTTTATTTTGTTTAAGCAATTCGTCCATGATGCGTAGCATGAAGCGTCTTGTGATGGTCATTGAAGCTTGGTCCGGAACATTGTCGCGGATGGCTTCTTGGATTTTCGCGAATGGGACATTGTGAAATTTCATCGGTAAGCCGTATTGTGTTAGAACGGACGTTAATTTCTTTGTCTTTTCTAGTGACTGTGGGCTTGTGTATGGTGGGCTGGAGAAATGCACGGCTTCAAGCTCCAGGCCTCGTTTTATCATTTGGTAACCCGCGATCGGAGAGTCAAATCCTCCCGATAGCATGAGCATCCCCTTCCCTGAAGAGCCGTAAGGCATTCCGCCGATTCCTTGGTAATGATTTAGGGAGAGGTAGGCGTCGCGGTCTTTATGGACGCTGACGGTTAATTTGTGTGTGGGGCGTTTCATCTCGACGCCCATTTCTGGGTAGGCTTCGCCGACGGTCGACCCGACTTCGCGCTGGATGGCGTAGCTGTCGTAAGGGAAGTCTTTGTCTTGTCGTTTGGCGACGACTTTGAAGGTATCGCCGGTGTTGATGGTTAGATCTGCGAATAATTCGAGCGCTTTAGCTTTGATTTGATCGAGGTCTTTTTCAACTTGGTATACTGGTTCAAAGCGGGAAATGCCGGGTACGTTTTTTAACACTTCGATGATTTTTTCGTACGGTGTATCGTTCCATTTGACATACATGTAGTCAAATTCGGGTTGAACGGTCACTTTTTCTAAGTGTTTGGTTAAGTGACGGATTTGGTCGGCTAATTTGCGTTGGAACATTTTACGGTTTTTACCTTTGGTTGATAGTTCGCCGTAATGAATAATTATTTGTTTCATTGGTCACCTCTAAAATTTATTGGTTATGTGTGGGATTTGGCTCACCAAATAATCCACATCTTGTTGCATCGTTAAAACACCCATACTCATGCGGATGGCTGATTCGGAAATTGATTCTGGCACGCCCATCGCGCGGAGTGTCGCATGCGCTGAACGGCGTCGGCTTGAACAAGCACTGGTTGTTGAAATAAAAATGTCTTTTTCAGCAAAGGCATGAACTAAGACTTCACCAGGAATGCCTTCGAAGGAAGCACAAATGATGTGCGCCGAAGATTGTTCTGGTGTATGAATGCGCCAGCCATTTTCTTTGAGTGCTGTTATAATTTGAGCTTTGTAATTGGCGAGTCGTTCATGCGTGTCGGCTTGTTTTTCTGAAACAAGGCGTAGCGCTTTACTCATCGCGACAATCGCACCTAAGTTTTCCGTTGATGAACGCTGCCCTGATTCTTGTCCCCCACCCATAATCATTGGGTGGCTGGCAACGCGTTTGCGTTTGGCTAGGATACCTGCTCCTCTAACGGCATGGAATTTATGACTTGAAAGTGTTACTAGGTCAATTCGGTTATTGTGAATACTTGCGAGTTCACTGGTTGTTGTTTGAACCGCGTCCACATGCCAAGCGATGGATGGGTATTGCATCAATTCAAGACTGATTTCGAGTAATGGCTGCAGTGCCCCAATTTCATTGTTCACTGCCATTGTCGAAACCAGCAAAACATCGTTATCTAAAAGACTGGCAAATTTATCTATATCAACAAGTCCTTGTAGAGTCACTGGAATTAAGTCAACTTTGAAGCCTTGTTGAACCAGTCTTTCAATTTGCGCGGTCATCGATCCATGTTCAATCGCTGAAATCAGAATGCGATTTTTATCTGGGTGGCGTTCTTTGAGTGCTTGAACGATTCCGGTTAAGACCCAGTTATTCGACTCAGTCCCACTTGAAGTAAAGAAAATTTCTGATTGCTCAAATTGCAAAATATCCGCAATCTGTTGGCGCGCCTGACTTAATAACTGACTCGCCTTCTCGCCAAAGCTATGCACACTCGAAGGATTGGCAAAGAACTGCTCACTCACGGTTGTATAAGTTTTTAATATATCCTGTGTCGGCCGAGTTGATGCCGCATTATCAAAATAATACATCCAAAACCTCCATTTATCTAAATTATTATTTTTGTTATCTTTTGTTATATCTGAGAGCGGCGCTTTGCCCCTCTCCATTCCTTATGCGAAGATACGCAGTATATTATACGTCACTCAGCCCACTTTTTAAAGGGTAATGCTGGGAAATGTGGGTGTGATGGGGAAATGTGTTAGTTGTTTGGAATTTGGAACGCAAACTACTCACACTTCTGACGTATCTGTTGGTTGTTAAGGATTTGGAACAGAAACAACTCATACTTTTGTTGTATCTGTTGGTTGTTTGGGAGTTGAAACAGAAACAACTCACACTTCTGCCGTTTCTGTTGGTTGTTTGGGATTTAAAACAGAAACAACTCACACTTTTGCTGTATCTGTTGGTTGTTTGCGATTTGGAACAGAAACAACTCACACTTATGCCGTTTCTATTAGTTGTTTGCGAGTTCAAACATAAACAACTCACACTTCTGTTGTATCTGTTGGTTGTTTGGAATTTGGAACAGAAACAACTCACACTTCTGCCGTTTCTGTTGGTTGTTTGGAACAGAAACAACTCACACTTATGGCGTATCTGTTGGTTGTTTGGAATTTGAAATAGGAACCACTCACACTTCTGTTGTATCTGTTGGTTGTTTGGGATTTGGAACAGAAACAACTCACACTTCTGCCGTTTCTGTTGGTT
>JACBXO010000029.1 GCA_015863195.1 Aerococcaceae bacterium DSM 111022
GCGGATCAGCTGGAAGAATTTGTGCATTACGTGAAAGGCGAAATTACCAAAGTGGTGGGTAAATAATAACTGTCAGACCAAGTTTACTCATATATACTTTAGATTGATTTAAAACTTCATTTTTAATTTAAAAGGATCTAGGTGAAGATCCTTTTTGATAATCTCATGACCAAAATCCCTTAACGTGAGTTTTCGTTCCACTGAGCGTCAGACCCCGTAGAAAAGATCAAAGGATCTTCTTGAGATCCTTTTTTTCTGCGCGTAATCTGCTGCTTGCAAACAAAAAAACCACCGCTACCAGCGGTGGTTTGTTTGCCGGATCAAGAGCTACCAACTCTTTTTCCGAAGGTAACTGGCTTCAGCAGAGCGCAGATACCAAATACTGTTCTTCTAGTGTAGCCGTAGTTAGGCCACCACTTCAAGAACTCTGTAGCACCGCCTACATACCTCGCTCTGCTAATCCTGTTACCAGTGGCTGCTGCCAGTGGCGATAAGTCGTGTCTTACCGGGTTGGACTCAAGACGATAGTTACCGGATAAGGCGCAGCGGTCGGGCTGAACGGGGGGTTCGTGCACACAGCCCAGCTTGGAGCGAACGACCTACACCGAACTGAGATACCTACAGCGTGAGCT
>JACBXO010000030.1 GCA_015863195.1 Aerococcaceae bacterium DSM 111022
AGCCGGTGGCCTAACCTTATGGAGGGAGCCGTCGAAGGTGGGACAGATGATTGGGGTGAAGTCGTAACAAGGTAGCCGTATCGGAAGGTGCGGCTGGATCACCTCCTTTCTAAGGAGTATGGACCTTGCACAGTTTGTTGTCTTTGTTTAGTTTTGAGTGAGCTCATTATAATAATGATACTTATTCATAATTGATGCACTCAAGGCTTTGAGTAATCGATATTGAATCGGGCCTGTAGCTCAGTTGGTTAGAGCGCACCCCTGATAAGGGTGAGGTCGGTGGTTCGAATCCACTCAGGCCCATGAAAATCTACTTGATTTAGATTTCAAAATATAATATAATGAATTTTGACTTTATTATCCCGGGGGATTAGCTCAGCTGGGAGAGCGCCTGCTTTGCACGCAGGAGGTCAGCGGTTCGATCCCGCTATTCTCCATTGTTAACGAATATTGTTAACAAATTTGTTCATTGAAAACTGAATATCCAGTATTAACATTCTCATGCGAGGTGTTAATACACAAACAAAATTATAATTTCTAATAAAAGATATAATAAACCGAGAAATTGACCGAGTCTATAGCAATAT
>JACBXO010000031.1 GCA_015863195.1 Aerococcaceae bacterium DSM 111022
ACTTGCAGGAATTGGCGGTTCGATTTATGCGACGATTATTTCACGCGATTTCAGCCATGCGACGATCTCTGGTCAAGGATTTATGGCGCTTGCTGCAATGATTTTCGGAAAATGGCATCCGCTTGGCGCGATGGGAGCGGCTCTTTTCTTCGGATTTGCACAAAGTTTAAGCATCGTCGGACAGGCGATTCCATTTTTGAAAAACGTACCGACTGTTTATTTGCTTATTTTGCCGTATGCTTTAACGATTTTAGCGTTAACTGGATTTATCGGACGTGCGGATGCGCCAAAAGCGCTCGGTACGCCGTATGAGAAAGGAAAACGTTAATAGAAAAAGACTTCGGGCTGCCCGAAGTCCTTTTTTCACGCCTTTGATCAAGTGTTGTACATGCAATCAAAAACAGTGAGCGAAATGTTTTAAAAGAGGTGAATACGGTGTTTGCACAATTATCGAAAAACATCTTTTTGTATGCTTCGCAAAGTAAAATGTTAAATCAAGCAGCGAGAAAATGGGGGATCCGTTTTGGAGTTTCCCAAGTCGTTGC
>JACBXO010000032.1 GCA_015863195.1 Aerococcaceae bacterium DSM 111022
TCGAGAAATGGCACAATCGTCCTCTACATCAGCGTTATTCGGTTTTATATTTGGATGGTTTATACGTAAAACTTCGTCGCGAAACCGTGGAGAAAGAAGTCATTTATGTGGTGTTAGGGGTGAACGAAGAAGGATATCGCGAAATTCTTGATTTCTTTGTGGGAGGACAAGAAAGCGCCTATGTATGGCAGGAAATCCTTCAACACCTCTATCAAAGAGGCGTCAAGGAAGTGCTTCTGGGCGTATTCGATGGACTACCGGGGTTGGAGGAAGCCTTTAAGGCGGTTTATCCGAAAGCCGATGTGCAGCGTTGTGTCGTTCACAAAGTCCGTAACACCCTCAGCCGTGTTCGAAAAAAAGATCAATTTGAAGTGGCAGAGGATCTCAAACTGATTTATCGCGCGCCGAATAAGGAGATGGCGTTACAAATGTTTCAACAGTTTGAGTCGAAATGGTCCAGCAAGTATCCGAGAGAAGTTCAATCTTGGGCCAATGAGTTGGATGTCCTCCTTACATTTATGGATTATCCAAGCA
>JACBXO010000033.1 GCA_015863195.1 Aerococcaceae bacterium DSM 111022
CGTCTACTCCGTTCCTTTGTCACTCCGTATTGAGTGTCCTACAACCCCAAGAGGCAAGCCTCTTGGTTTGGGCTGTTCCCGTTTCGCTCGCCGCTACTTAGGGAATCGCTTTTGCTTTCTTCTCCTCCGGGTACTTAGATGTTTCAGTTCCCCGGGTATGCCCTCCATACGCTATGGATTCACGTATGGATACTGCCCCATTACGGACAGTGGGTTTCCCCATTCGGAAATCTCCGGATCAACGCTTACTTACAGCTCCCCGAAGCATAGCGGTGTTTGTCCCGTCCTTCATCGGCTCCTAGTGCCAAGGCATCCACCGTGCGCTCTTTCTAACTTAACTAAACACACTTTGCATTGCTTGGCTTTATCGTTTAGCCCCAAACGAGAACCGTTTGTCGCTTTCCTTACTGCCTGTTATCTAGTTTTCAAGGAACAATCAGCGAAAATAACGAGGGATATTCCCTCAAAACTAAACGAAGCGAAAAAGCGTTTTTTATCACGTTATGT
>JACBXO010000034.1 GCA_015863195.1 Aerococcaceae bacterium DSM 111022
CTCTCCGTGAACAACATGCGATTCTTCAACGGTTGCATCATAAACGTTCAAAAAAAACGTTTCTATGCTTTCGATGGCGAATGGATATGATACGTCCACAAGCGTACGGGAACACGGTAACGTCATCGTCCCTTCAATCGTTAAGTGGAACGTGAACTTTTTCGCGCTCACATCTGCCCGTCCATGAACACGCACAGGGGAAATGTCGCGAATCGAGTCGTCCACTTCTTTCAATTCGGACACATCAGCCATTTCGTCAATCGACAGCCCTTTATGTTGCAACTGATGAAGTTGATGAATAGACCATCTCAATGATAATCACCTCAAGACAACAAAGAAAATTATACGTTTGAACAACGGTTTTGTCAATATTTTTTCTTTACACTACTTCCATTATAATCAGCTTATACTCACTGTACCACGTTTTACATAAAAAAGAAAGGTGGACAATACATGAAAGCGGTTGGCATCGTTGTCGAATACAATCCGTTTCATAACGGGCAC
>JACBXO010000003.1 GCA_015863195.1 Aerococcaceae bacterium DSM 111022
CATTGGTCACCCAATCGGAGCGTCTGGTGCACGTATTTTAGTGACATTGTTACATGAAATGGATAAACGTGAAGTTCAACATGGTTTAGCTACTTTATGTATTGGTGGTGGACAAGGGATCGCAATGGTGGTGGAACGAAATGAAGAATAAAGTGAGTACAATTGCTCAAGTATTAGAAAAGCTTAAAGATGAACAATCAATGTTTGTTGGTGGTTTCATGGCGAATGGTGGTCCGAATCGAATTATGGAAGCAATTTCTAAAACTGATTTAAATAATTTAGATGTGATTGCTGGGGACGCTGCTTTTCCGAATGTTGGAGTTGGTAAGATCATTGATAAAAAACAAGTAAGGTCTTTAAAAACTTCTCATATTGGTTTGAACCGTGAGGCGGGACGACAAATGATAGCTGGTGAAATGGAGATAGAACTCATTCCACAAGGAACTTTAATTGAACGTATCCGTTCTGCTGGTTATGGATTAGGTGGTGTCTTAACACCAACTGGTTTAGGGACTGAAGTAGCTAAAGGTAAAGATATCGTTGAGGTTGATGGAAAAGAATATCTTTTAGAAAAACCTTTACATGCCGATGTGGCAATTCTTTATGCTACTAAAGCAGACAAAAAAGGTAATTTATACTTCCGTGGATCAACACAAAATTACAACAATGCGATGGCTACAGCAGCTGATTTAGTAATTGTTGAAGCAGAAGAAATTGTTGAAGTTGGAGAGATTCCACAAGAAGCAGTCCATGTTCCGGGGATTTTCATTGATATGATTGTGGATGGAGGTGCACTATAATGGCTAAAATGGAAAAGTTAGAATTGCAGAATTTCATTGCTAGACGTGTAGCTAAAGAACTAGAAGATGGATTTGTTGTAAATTTAGGTATTGGTTTACCAACTTTAGTAGCCAATCATATTCCAGACGGCATTGATATAACGCTACAATCAGAAAACGGTTTTGTTGGTTTAAAAGCAGCACCAGAAGGTGAAGAAATCGACCCATATATTGTTAATGCTGGAGGACAAGTGGTTGCGATTGATGATAGTGGAGCATTCTTCGATTCAAATCTTTCGTTTGGTATTATCCGTGGAGGCCATGTAGACTTAACGGTATTAGGTGCTTTACAAGTGGATGAAAAGGGGAATATCGCTAACTACATGATTCCTGGAAAAATGGTTCCTGGAATGGGTGGAGCGATGGACTTAGTTACAGGAGCTAAAAAAGTAATTGTTGCGATGGAACATACTAATAAAGGGAATGCTAAAATTCTTAAAGAGTGTAACTTGCCATTAACGGCTGAAAATCAAGTGGATATGATTATTACTGAAATGGCTGTAATGAAAGTAACCGAGCAAGGCATCGAGCTGGTAGAGTTAAATAATGACTATACATTTGAAGAAGTTCAATCGCTTACTGAAGCGAAGTTAATCGATTCCCGGCAATAATACAGACACAAGGGGCATGAACAATGCTCCTTTTATTATAGGTATAGTCAATATACTAATGGCATTAGAACCTTAGATAGTGAAATGTAAAGAATAGCAATTGAATCGTAAAACAAGCCCTTGGTGCTGCAGGGAGTTCAAAGCATTAATTAAGCCAGGGTTCGGTTTATCACTTGCGAATACTTTAGAATAAGAGGGGCTTTGTTTTATAGTCGCTTCTTGGCAGAAGACCCAATAAATGGCATGGATGCCTTTTAAAAAACGAGCTTATGATAAGCTAGCTCAATGATCGTAGAACGTTCATAATCCGAATACAATATCTTCAAAAAAAGACAGAGTGATTCATTAGAGTCACTCTGTTTTTGTGCAAAATAAAGCCCCCGCACGGTCATAGCTCCGTGTGAGGGCGGGAAGGAAAACACTTTTAAATGGGTCAGCTGAGATTAGCGAGACTCTTTCCAAGCCTGGATGTCAGCTGATAATTTTTCGTCGATATTCCAGATAAAGCGGAAGCAGAGGTATGAACCGAGTGAAGCAATTGCTGGAATTAATAAGTTCATGACTGTTAATCCCATGTTTGTTTCAGCGGTTTGTCCTAAACCTGCGTTTGTTAATTCTGGATTGTAACCGATCCAAGCGATGATTAATGGTACTAATGATTGAGTTATCATTTGACCGATACGACGTGTTAATGAGAATACTCCGTAGATTGACCCTTCTGAACGTTTACCAGTTAAGTATTCGTTGTAGTCAATTGACTCAGAAACAAGTCCCCATTGCATTTGAACAGACATCATCATTAATGCTAAAGCAACACCTGAAACTGATAAGTAAACCCAGTTGTTAACGTCCATTGTGATCATTGCGAAGAATAGACCAGCGTATAAAACGATCGCAGCAACTAATGAAATACGGATAATTTTAACAATTGATCCAAAAATCTTAGTTAATTGTGGTGCTGATAATAAAATCGCAATTGATAATACGTTACCTAATGTTGCTGAGAATGACATTAAACCAATGTCACCAATGATATCAGCATAAACATAAGGACTTGATTGACTGTTCATTGTTTGACCAAAGATAATGATTACTGAGTGTAAAGCTAGTGCTAAGAAAGCACGGTTTTGTTTGAAAACATTTAAAATATCTGTTAATTTAACTTTTTCTTGAGGGTCGTCAGATGATACTTGTCCAGCTGTATTACGTTCTTCAGTCCAGAAATAGTGGATGAATACTAAAATACCACCTAAAACCGCACAGAAGATACCAGCCACTGCATAACCAGCAGGCGTTTCACCTAAATTAGCTAAAATTTGCGGAATAACTAACATCCCGATAAAGCTACCAACCGTAGATCCTAAACCACGAGCAGAAGCCAATGAAGCACGTTCCGTGTCATTTGTTGCCATTGCCCCAAGTAATGAACCCATACCGATATTCATCATTGTATAACCAAATTCATAAACAATCTTTAATAAGAATAAAGCAGCTACTTGAGTGAATCCAGTTAAGTAATTTGGCGCTGTAAAGAATGCAATGAATCCTCCAACGATTAATGGAATTGACCATAAAATCCATGGACGGAATTTATCGCGTGTCCCATCATTTTTCTCGAAAGTCTTATCCATGAACCCACCAACTAATGGGTCATTGACCGTATCCCAAATATTCCAAACAAGTAAGATACTCGCGTAAACAGCAGGGTCAACACCTAAAACGTTTACAATATAACGCATCATATAACCAGAGATTAAAACTAAAGTTACAACCCCACCCGCGTCACCGGCACCATATCCTAAACGGTCTTTTAGAGTCAGTCCGTTTTCTAAATCGACATTTTGTTTATTTTCCATCTGAGTTCACCTCAAAACTTATTTAATTCAAAAGTGAGAATAATACAATGAAAATATCTAAAACGCTTTCACAATTGAACCATGAATCAATAATACATTAGTGATTAAGTTCACACAAGCAACAAGTTGTGTGATGTGTTTATTAAACAACAAAAAGACATTTTTGTCGAAAAAGTTTAAGGTGATAACTTTATTTGGCGCTTACAGTATTGATAAATAAGTGTTTTCATTTTCACTCATTGTTCAATATTGATGTTTAGTGTATTCTGCTTCGCAATAAAAAGAGTGAAGTTGTTAGATGATTCTGTAATTTCACGGTCGTTCATAAGTAGAGAATATGTTATAATTACCATACAGTAGAAGAGTAAAGTAGCATTGCAAAAGGAGGTAGAGCATGGAAAAGGTAGATCGCAGAATCAGAATTACTCAAGAGAAAATCAAAAATAGTTTCTGGGACCTAATGCAGAGCAACACTTTTCAAGATATATCCGTTTCTAAATTAGCGAGTACAGCGGATATCAACCGAACAACTTTTTACACGCATTATACGGATAAGTATGATTTATTACTTGAAATTATTCATGAGTTACTGGATTTTAGCCTCATAATGCGCGAAGACCTTGAAGAAGATTTAGCCACATATTTTGAGCGTTTATCTGAAAATAGTGATTGTTTGCGCGTCTTATTTAAAGATCAGTCCATGGCTTTTTTCAAAGAAGATATCAAAACAGTTTGGCGCAATCATTTTTCAGTAGAGTTTCGTAAAACACACTCTTTTAAACTAGGCATCATGACCTCCATCTTAATGGAGTCGATAGAGTGGTGGATTACAGACGGTAAAGCCGTATCTAACGAGAAAATGGCTCAACGAGTCATCAAGCTGATGGATGTTGTCGTAAATATCGACAATCATAAATAAAATTAAGCGAGTAAGATCCCAGGTGAATTCATTTACCTGGGTATTTTTATGCAAACAAAAAACGCCACATAAGTGGCGTTCAGGGGAGTAATTAAGACTAAGCGTGAGTCGCTTATTCTTTGTTACCATATTTAAATGCTGAGATTTCAGCACGTTTTTCATTGTCAATATTCCAGATAAAGCGGAATGTAGCCCATGAAATTAATGATGCGATTGCAGGAAGTGCGATATTTAAAATTTGTAAACCAGCGATTGTACCATCTGATTGTGCCAATCCTTGTTCTGTTAATGTTGCGTCATAACCAATCCAACCGATAGCTAATACAGCTAATGATTGAGAGAAAGTTTGACCTAAACGACGTGTTAAAGAGAATGTACCATAAATCGCACCTTCTGTACGTTTACCTGATATATACTCATTATAGTCAATTGACTCAGAAACAAGTCCCCATTGTAATTGAACAGACATGTTTGTTAAACCTAAACCGAAACCTGACATAATCATGTAAGTAATACCATTTGCCATACCTGATGTTAACATGAAGTATAGAGCAGCTAATAAAATAACCCCTGACATTAAACAAATACGGATTAATTTATCGGTTGATTCAAAGATTTCAACTAATTTCGGAGCAGCTAATAAGATAACTACTGAAAGAATTGTTTGAATGGTTGAAGCATATGACATTAAACCAAAGTCATTGAAAACATCCGCATACATATATGCAGCAGTTGTACCATTTAATTGTTGTCCGAATACAAAGATTACAGAGTGTAAACATAATGCTAAGAATGGGCGGTTATTTTTAAATACATCAATGATATCTGAGAATTTAACATTACTGTCTTCTGGGTTTGTTTCAGCCTCAGCTGCAGTAGATATTCCACGTTCTTCTGTCCAAGCATAGTGAATAAAGATAATAATACCACCAAGTACCGCTGTTGTAATAGCAGCAATCATATAACCTTGTGATGTTTCACCAATCGAACCTAAAATTTGTGGGATTGTAAATTGTCCAACGAATAAACCTAAAGTAGAACCCATACCACGAGCAGATGCTAGTGTTGTACGCTCAACGTCATTTGTTGCCATTGCCCCAAGTAATGAACCCATGGCAATGTTAACCATTGTATAACCTAACTCATAAACGATTTTTAAGAAGAATAGTAAAATTACGGTTACCATACCGCCTAGAGTGGTTGGAATACTATAGAATGCAATTGAACCTAAAACAACTAAAGGAATTGATCTTAAAATCCATGGACGGAATTTATCAGTCTTCCCGCTAGATTTAGCGAAAGATTTGTCCATTAAAGTACCCATCATTGGGTCATTCACCATATCCCAAACGTTCCAGATTAGTAAAAGAATCGATAATGTTGCGTATGGTACTTGTAGCACGTTAGTGATATAACGTGTCATGTAAGAACCAACCATGATTAGAGTAATAACTCCACCCATGTCACCCGCTGCATAACCTATACGATGTTTTAGCGTTAGGCCATTTTCATTTTGTGATGGATTAACTGTTTTTTCAGTCATCATAATCACGCTCCCATTTTTTATTTCCAGCATCGCTGGCAGACTTTCCAACAGACATCATATGTTGTTAATCAAAAACGTATTCGGTAATTTTAAAACACGGCGCATTTGCCACAGGTTTCCTCCCCTTAAATTACGGAATGTCGTTTTGATTGAACGAAACATTGGTTGTGAAACTATGTACATTGTAAAATGAAAACGATTTAAAATACATTGCAAAAAGAGATAAAGGTATTGCGTTTACTGAAATAATCATCTGATGACTCGTTGTTTTTGTAAAATGATTACTTTTAAGTGAGCAGATGTATTGTTGATTTTATGTCGTTGTATCCGTTTACAGTGATGGATGGATGTAAGTGGTATGATGTAAGTTGTCACACGATTGTTTGATGTTTCACCAGCAAGCGCTTCCTTGATTTGACGCAGTTTTCAATAGGGAATCCTTGATGAATAAAGATTCTTAAGTTGCATACTTTCGCCAGTATTATTATAATTAGGTTATAAAGAAAAAGGAGGCAGCAAATATGTCAAAAGCACAAATTGGTGTAATCGGTATGGCTGTTATGGGGAAAAACTTAGCCCTCAATATTGAGAGCCGTGGATATAGTGTTGGAATTTTCAACCGTTCAGCATATAGAACAGGAGATGTTGTAAAAGAAAATCCAGAAAAGAATTTAGTACCTACATATACATTAGAAGACTTTGTTGAGTCATTAGAAAGACCACGTCGTGTGTTAATTATGATCCAAGCAGGTTCAGCGACAGATGACATGATTAAACAAATCACACCATTATTAGATGATGATGATGTTTTAGTAGACTGTGGTAATACTTATTTCGAAGATACAATGCGTCGTGCCAAAGAATTAGAAGGATCAGGCATTCATTTCGTAGGTATGGGAGTTTCAGGTGGAGAAGAGGGTGCGTTATTAGGCCCAAGTTTAATGCCTGGTGGACCAAAAGAAGCTTATGATATTTTAGAGCCTATCTTAAAAGAAATTGCTGCTAAAGCACCAAGTGATGGTGAACCTTGTGTGGCTCACATCGGAACAGACGGAGCAGGACACTATGTAAAAATGGTCCACAATGGTATCGAGTACGGTGATATGCAATTAATCGCTGAGTCATATGACATTATGCGTCGTCACTTAGGATTATCAGTTGAAGATATCGCAGGACACTTTGCTGAGTGGAATAAAGGTGAGTTAGACAGTTTCTTAATTGAAATTACAGCAGATATCTTAACAAAATATGATCCAGAAACTGGTAAACCAATGGTCGATGTTATTTTAGACCGTGCTGGAAACAAAGGAACAGGTAAATGGACTTCACAATCTTCTCTTGATTTAGGTATTCCATTATCAACAATTACTGAATCAGTATTTGCGCGCTTCATTTCAGCTATGAAAGACGAACGTGTCACTGCTTCTGAAGTATTATCTGGACCGGGGACTCAAACAGTTGAAGCAAGCGAAGAATTAGTGGAGAAAATTCGTCAAGCACTATACTTTTCAAAAATTATGTCTTACGCACAAGGCTTTGTTCAATACCGTGAGGCAAGTAAAGAGTATGGTTGGGATTTAGATTATAAAGAAATCGCGAAGATTTTCCGTGCAGGATGTATTATCCGTGCCCAATTCTTAGAAAAAATCATGGATGCCTATGATGCTAATCCAGAATTAGATAATATCTTATTGGATCCATACTTCAAAGATATCGCAGACAAATACCAACAAGCAACTCGTGATGTTGCAGCAATGGCATTACAAGCAGGTATCCCAGTACCAGGATTTACAAGTGCATTAGCATACTACGATAGCTACCGCACACCAGTATTACCAGCTAACATTATCCAAGCACAACGTGACTACTTCGGTGCTCACACATACGAGCGCGTTGACAAAGAAGGAACATTCCACTTCTTATGGAACGAAGGTAAAGAAGAAGACTGGTCATAATTTAAATAAGTAGCAGATAAAAACGCAGGGACGAAAGTTCCTGTGTTTTTTGTGTTGGGGGAAGGGGAGGAGGATAGAGTTGTATAGTAAACTTCTCGTTTGTTTTGGAGGGAAAATTATACAAAATTGCTAAATCGTATAACAACTAGTGTGAAAAATGCGAGAAGTTATACGACCGTATAATAACTCGTAGATTGAGGTTGAGAAGTTATATGAAATCGCTGAATCGTATAACTACTGGTTTGAAAAATGCGAGAAGTTATACGATCGTATAACTTCTCATACCTAAACTCCCAAACAACCAACACATCCATCCAATCTGTGAGTTGTTTCTCAAAAACGCGCCAACCAACTCACGCCAGTTCCAGTCCGCCTCCAGCTCACTCAGCCCCCCACACCAATCCAAAAAAACAGCCCAGAACCTAAGCTCTGTGCTGTTTCAATATTATCTATTCAAATTTCTATTCAATAATTTGGTAAATCATTGGATAGTCGGGTGCAGTTTCACCAATTTGAACTGCGCCATCTAAACGTTCGATAACACTATCAATTTCTTCGCGGTTAGCGTGAATGGTTAAAATAGTTTCGCCTGCTTCAACGGCGTCGCCGACTTTTTTATGTAATTCAATACCTACTGCGTAATCTAGCTGGTCGTCAGATTTCTCACGTCCGCCGCCGAGTAACATCGACGCGATACCGATTTCGTTCGCAGTCATTTCTGTAATCACACCACTTGTTTTTGCTGTATAAGGAATTTTATATTCAGCTTGTGGCATGACTGTATAGTCTTCGATTACTGCAGTGTCGCCGCCTTGGGCTTTAACCATGGCTTTGAAGCGGTCGAGAGCAGATCCGTTGGCAATGTTTTCGTGTAATAAAGCACGTGCTTCTTCTAAGTTCGCTGCTTTTTCACCGAAGACAACCATGTAAGCTGCAATTTCAACAGTTAATTCAACTAAATCGGCTGGACCTTTACCTTTTAATAAATCGATTGTTTCTTCGATTTCTAAGGCATTACCGACTTTGTTACCTAAAGGTTGGTTCATGTCAGAAATTAAAACCATTGTTTTAATACCAGCTTGTTTACCGATGGCTACTAAAGCTTCACCGAGTTTAGCTGCAGATTCTTCGCTCTTCATGAAAGCACCTGAACCTGTTTTAATGTCAATCACTAAAGCATCACTACCGGCAGCGATTTTCTTAGACATAATCGATGATGCGATCGCAGGGATTGAATCCACTGTATCCGTTACGTCACGGATTGAGTAAATGCGTTTGTCAGCGGGCGCGATATTGGCAGTAGCACCAATGATTGCTAGTTTTTCTTCTGCTACTTGATTAATAAAGTCATCTAATTCGATTTCAACTTGATAACCAGGAATCGCTTCTAATTTATCTAAAGTTCCACCCGTATGACCTAAACCACGTCCAGAAATCATTGGAACAGGAACACCTGCTGAAGCAACTAAAGCAGCAAGAGGTAATGACACTTTGTCTCCAACCCCACCAGTTGAGTGTTTGTCCACTTTGATACCAGGAATTGCGGATAAATCAACTCGGTCACCTGAATCAACCATTTGCATTGTTAAATCAGTTTGTTCCTCAGCGGTCATCCCGTTAAAGTAAACAGCCATTAAGAACGCTGAAATTTGATAATCCGGAATTGACCCGTCCGTTACACCTTTAACAAAAAAGGCAATTTCTTCATGTGTTAATTGTTCATTTTCACGTTTTTTGTGAATAATATCGACCATTCTCATTGTAATAAATTCCTCCTATGCTTCGAAATCAGTTTGACCTAAGCCCCAGTTAACCCATCCACGTACAGAGTTTAGAGCGAAACAAATATACATCACTGCCATTTGTGGTTCACCCACACCTAACCAGATAATAACTCCGATTACGTTTGTAAGTCCCCATAACCACCATGAGTTACGGTTACGGCGCATTTGCATAACTTGAGCAACAATGGCTGTAGAGTTGTTGAATGCATCTAATACGATATATTGACCACCCATAAAGTAAGAAATAACACCTAACACTACACCACCAACAATAACTGCGATGATAATGTCACGCCAGTTTGTTGTTTTAACAATTTTGATGTCCCCAGAAGAATCATCACCTTCATCTTTTTTAGAACCTAACCAAGAAGGTAAACCAATAAAGATATTCGATAAGAAATAGAATGCAGACATAAACATGTCACCGTATAAAGCTGAACGGAATGCTTGAACTGTCGCGAATAAGTTTTGTGTCATGTTGAATGGGAAGTTCCAAGTTTTAGCATGCGCTAAACCAATTGTCCCAACTAAACCTAACCAAGAAACTAAGTTAGCTAAAGTCATCCAACCATTTTCCATTGAACCATTAAATGTTAATACCACCATTGCCAGTGAGATAACAATATTAAAATAAGTAATAAATTTGCCGTTTTCTTTTAAGTTTTCCATCATTTTTTCCATAATAAGTGCTCCTTATAAATTCAATAAACTTTGTGCTAATAATGTGTCGATAAAGACTTGCTTAGCATAGCCACCTTTAAGCGTCGCATTAACCGCTTTGGCTTTATTAGATCCCGCAGCGACTAAAATTGAATGCTCAACTTCTTTTAAAGCGTCTAATTGGATACCAACTGTTCTTTCATTCAACTCCGGATCCACAATCGCACCATCTTTATCAATAAATCTAGAAACTATATCACCTACCGCATGTTTGCGGAGATTCGTTTTTTCAGTATCATTTAAATATTCTAATTCAAAGAGTAGAGCTTTCTTACGAACCGTACCAACAGAGAAAACGGTTACATCAGCGGTTGACCCTAGCTCTAAAATTCGTGACATATGACGGTCCGCCTCAACAATTTCTTTAGTTGAAACCTCGTCAAAAATAGTCGGTAAAGGTAAATATTCCGGCTGAGTATGGAAAACACTCGCGAAAGTATTAATAATTTGGTAAGCAAACGTCTCAGAATAAGATAAACTCACGCTTCCCTTTAACTGCACTGTACTAATATTTTCCGGGGCAATATACTCATCACGCGAAGCCGAAACCATTAACTGATCCGCCACCGCATGTAATGTCCGCCCCCATCCCACACCAATCGTCATACCCGCCTTAACATTATCCAAAAGATAATTAGCCGTGTAAGCAGCAACAGCCTGAAGAGCGTCCTTTTGATTATCATAATTATCAGGCACAACCTGAATATACTGATCATATTTCTCAGACAACTGCTCACTCAAAACAGTCGCCTGCCCAAACGGATTATGAATATTCACCTGAACAATCGAATTATCCTTCGCATATTGCAATAACCGCGAAACCGTCGGCCGCGACATATCCAGCCGCTCCGCAATCTGCTTTTGATCCATATCTTCAATATAAAATAAACGCGCCACTTCCACACTCTGAGTCATTCGTCTCAAATCTAATTTATCTCTCAATTAATTTCACTCCAATATTTTTAAGAAACTCTCACCCATTCCAGTCCCCGCCAAACCGAAGTTCTCAGCAATCGTCGCCCCAACATCAGCAAAAGTATGGCGTCTACCCAGGTTACCAACTCCGATGAAAGAAGGCGAATAAACTAATAATGGTACAAGTTCTCTCGTATGATCTGACCCGGAAAAACCTGGGTCATTACCATGGTCGGCAGTGATGATTAATAAATCGTCTGCTTTTAATTCCTCTAATACAGTGCCTAAACGTGTATCGAAGAGCTCAAGTTCTTTACCAAAGCCAATCGGATCACGGCGGTGTCCGTATTTAGAATCAAAATCAACCAGATTTACAAAACATAAACCAGTAAAATCTTGAGTCATCACTTCATCAAGATGATCCATGCCATCCATGTTGTCTTTATTATGATACGATAATTGGATGCCTTGTCCAGCAAATAAATCAGAAATTTTACCAATACCAATCGTTTTAAACCCATTGTCACTTAAAATATCTAAAGTCGACTTATCTGTCGGCTGTAGGGCATAGTCATGACGGCGGTCCGTACGAATGAATCCGGTCTCATTATTTCCTATAAAAGGTCTGGCGATAACGCGTCCCAATGTATATTCAGGACCATTAACCAGCGTACGCACATATTCACAAATGGCATACAATTCTTCAACCGGCACAATATCTTCATGAGCTGCAATCTGGAATACCGAATCACCGGATGTATAAACGATTAAATCACCCGTTTCAACATGGTGCTGACCATATTCTTCTATAACAGTCGTACCAGACATTGGCTTATTCGCTACCACACCTCGATTTGTATGGGCTTTCACTTTATCGATTAAATCAACCGGGAAACCATTAGGGAAAGTGTCAACGTCAGGCGTTAACATTCCCATCATTTCCCAGTGACCATCGATAGAGTCTTTACCAATTGATTGTTCAGTCATCGTACCAAAGTAGGCAAGTGGTTCTTCTTGAGCGTCAATTCCAAGAAGTGGTTTCTCGCGTAAATTCCCAATTCCCATTTTTTCTAAATTAGGAATTTCCAGATTACCTTCAAAGGCAAGGGCGACACTATTTAAAGTATCCGCACCCTCATCGTTGAATTTAGCGGCATCTGGGGCAGAACCAGTTCCTACAGAATCAAGTACGATGGTAAAGATTCTATTATATTTCACGTAAATTCCTCCTACGAATTCATTACGTCAACTGTGCGGCTTAAACCAACACGGCTTGCTCCAGCTTCGATCATATTTAAAACATCTTCTTTAGTACGGATACCACCAGAAGCTTTAACACCCACATTAGGTCCAACTGTTTCACGCATTAAACGAACGTCTTCAACCGTTGCTCCACCTGTACCAAAACCAGTAGAAGTTTTAACATAGTCTGCATTTGCTTTAACTGAAAGCTCGCAAGCTGTCACTTTTTGCTCATCTGTTAAGTAGCAGTTTTCAATAATAACTTTTAATAATTTACCTGCTTTATGCGTTTCTTCAGCAACTGCTTTGATGTCTTCATAAACAAAGTCAGTATTACCAGCGATTAATTCACCGATATTGATAACCATATCCACTTCTTCAGCACCTTTAGCAATCACGTCGCGTGTTTCTAAAACTTTCGCGTCTGTTGTGTTTGCACCTAGAGGAAAGCCGATTACCGCGATGGGTTTAACGTCTGTTCCTTCTAATTCTTGCTTCACTAATGGAATCCAGTGTCCATTTACACAGACAGTTGCTGTGTTATATTCTTTCGCTTCACCGGCAACGCGGATTACGTCTTCTTTAGTCGCATCTGCATTTAAGATCGTGTGATCGAAATACTTCGCTAAATTTTCTTGAGTCATTTATGTAACTCCTCCTTTACTTTATGACCCTATTATAGCAACCGATTTCACAAATTCAATACTTTTTTACATATTTTCTAAAATTTTATGAAATTATGTAAAAGTATGGTGGATTAAGACTCGAAAAGTGGATAAATGAACCGATAATGGCAGGATGATTGTTTTATTTGATAAAACGCATATCTGCGAGACAAGGGCCATTCATTGCTGCCATGGGACCGTCTTTCGCTTTTTTCAAAAGCTTCAGACTTGCCTGCCTATTGAATTTGTAGCTCCCGTTGGTCGCACAACTTCTAATACGGCAGTCATCCAGAAATCATGGCGCATGAATGGCCATTGTCTCTTTGATATGCTAGTTTGTTTCAATATTATAGAAGTCTAGTGATTGTATTATGCAAATTTATATAATGTTTATAAAATAAAGGGTGGGATGGTGTGGTGTGGTAGATTATTGTTTGTGTTGTGGTTTGATGTTACAAATAGGGAAGGGGGCGTCTTTTGAGTGGGTATTCGAACATAAATAGGGATAGTAATTTAAAAACTCATAAAACAGTTTAGATATGTTTTGGAATGAAGAGAAAATAGGGAAGGATCCCCTTTGAGTTTGAGGTGTGCTAATTGAAGGGTCTTTAAAGAATTAAGAGGGCGCATTTTGAAAATCATACAAAATGTTGAGTCGAATAATAACTGCTCTGAAAAACTTGAGAAGTTATACGCAAACGCAAAATCGTATAAACTCTGCTCTGAAAAACTTGAGAAGTTATACACAACTGCAAAATCGTATAAACTCTGCTTTAAAAAAGTTGAGAAGTTATACGCAAACGCAAAATCGTATAAACTCTGCTTTAAAAAAGTCGAGAAGTTATACGCAAATGCAAAATCGTATAATCTCTGCTGTAAAAAAGTCGCGAAGTTATACGCAAACGTAAAATCGTATAAACTCTGCTCTAAAAAACGCGAGAAGTTATACGCAAACGCAATATCGTATAAACTCTGCTTTAAAAAGTCGAGAAGTTATTCGCAAACGCAAAATCGTATAAACTCTGCTGTAAAAAAGTCGAGAAGTTATACGCAAACGTAAAATCGTATAAACTCTGCTCTGAAAAACTTGAAAAGTTATACGCAAACGCTGAATCGTATAATCTCTGCTCTAAAAAACTTAAGAAGTTATGCGAACGTATAATTTCTCGTGTTTAAAACCTGAGTTATTATCCAAAACCCACAAATGAAAATAAAAGGTCTATGAATGCTGTTTTATAGAAGGAATGCTAACTGGACGGTAATCTATTCAAATCTACAAACCAAGATGCATGCAGTTTCTAAGGAATAAAAAAGAAAGAGTCGTCGCAGCGACTCTCTCCTTATTGGTAATGTAGTTTTAGGCTTTGGCCTAAAAGTTTTCTTTTTAAAGATCTTTAAAGATGTCGTCAATTTCCAAAGAAATTGACCTCTGCATTTTAATCTCTCAGTTTGCAAACTCTCATAAAAATCTGATTCCTATCATTGTCTAACAGCATAAGGATAAAATCTGGATTTCTTTAACAGGCTCAAAACACTGAACCCAAAACCTGCACGCACTCTCACTCAAAACTTTCGAGGACAAGAAATAACCATAACAAAACCAAGCACTAATCCCCAGCAGTTCTCCGATTTCTCCCTTCCCCCTAGAAATATGGAGGTGATTGAAATCCAATTATGTAAAGAGCTAAAATCCCCACAACAAACCAAGCATATCTGCGAGGAAAGGTGCAAAGCTAACTTAATCATTTGCGAAATACAGGCACGATTTTTCCCGTAGAAAAAGGAGTTTTGGCGTAGCTGCTGCGTCCGTTGTTGCTTTAGCAACTTTACGGACTTACATGCGATATAAAAGCAGTTCATCAAGAAAATATAAATAATGATAACTATAGTTTTGATACTATAGCAAGACAAGCTTAGAATACCTTGGCGCAAAGCCCTTAGAAGTTCTCTAGCTAAAACAGGCCGGAATAACAGCGTTATGAAGGCCGGTCCCTACGGAGAATAAATCGTGCCTGTATGAAGCAAATACCCATGGCAGCGATGAATAACCTCGGTCTCGAAGGTATGCGTTATCTCATTCGTCTTTATCTCCTTTGCGTCCATGGATATTTCGAAGCCTGCTCTTGTACAAACACATCCACTTCCTTCATCTGCTTAACCACCTCAGGCATATCAAAAGCAGCCACAATTTTATCAATCAACTCACGACCACTAACAGCCAACTCCGCTTTTTGCTCATCACTTTCCAAATACATTGTCGGCATATGATCCATCGTATCACCAAAAATCATCCCCATCGCACCAGACTGAAAAGCCATACCATTCACTTTAGAAGCAAAACTCGTCGTTGAAGGTTTGCGCTCAGACCAGAAATCATTGTCAGGAGTCGTTAAAGGCACATCATCTAGCCGACCCAAAATATCATAAGCACCTAAAATCATTTCCGTAAATGGATCTTCGCTATTAGCCGATGCCATCAATTCAAAGAAATTGGTGTCGCCGATTTTATGCAGCGGGTCAATGTAAAGAATTGGAATATTATATTCATCAAAAATTTCACGAACCACAGGACTAATATAAATATGGGCAGGCCCATGCGTCGTGACAAAGATTTGTCGACGGAACCCTTGGCGAATCAGGGACTTACTAATTTCTAAAAGATAAGCGATCGAAGCTTGAACTGGAACTTGCACCGTACTTTTCCCGCGAACGGTTGAACCGGCGTAGAAGTAGGGTAAATTGTGTAAGACTAAGCCGTCACAAGCTTCGGCCATTTTCAAAGCGAGGGCTTCTGCCATGACTGTTTCGCTGTCGGCAGGAAGTCCGCCGTGGAGTTCTGTGACGCCAACAGGTATAATAATGATATCATTAGAATCTAAATACTGAGTCACTTCGACGTCAGTGCATTTTGATAAAAAACGGGTACGCATAGTAAAAATCCTTTCTATAATTACAATTGGAGGTGAGAAAATGTCAACAGTCAATTCCCGCGGTCATGTTTACCGTTTAACGTCGGATAAACCACATTATCATTCTGGTCCGTCTGGGACGGTTCGAATTATTATTCCTTTAGAACCACATAAATTAAGTATGACGCACCGCGAAACGCATGTACAACAAGGTGATATTATTAAAATCAAACCCCATGATCCCTTTTCGATGATACTGAAAAGCGCTGGGCTAAGAGACAAAACAACAACGGCGTATGTTTATGAGTTTGAACCGCGCTTTTTCGACGACCTTGATTGGAGCGAGCCATTTTTATCCGACGACTCAGGCGTCCTCCGCACCTCTGCGCCAACGGTCATGAATTACATCGGGCTATCCGAAATTATGATCAATGAAATCGAGAGTGGCCGCGCGTTTAGCGACGAGCTGATTCAATATAATCTAAAAACTTTGAGCATTCACCTATACCGAACGAAAATTAATTACGATCAACCAAATGAAACGACCAATAGTACCGCCGATGCGATGTTATTTGAAACAATCAACAATTACATCCATGCCCATTACCAAGAAACGCTAACCAACAAGGAATTGTCCAAACTCTTTTATGTCTCAGAGAAAAAACTAACGACACTTTTTAAAAAGTATGGCAAAAAGACCCCACAGAAATTTGTCGCGGCACGCCGCTTGAAAGTTGCCATGGATTTAATCCGAGATGGACACAGTATTACAGAAGCAGTCGGCCAAGCCGGTTATAAAAACTATTCAACTTTTTACCGTCAATTTGTTAAAAATTTTGGCGAGAGTCCAGATGACTATTTCAACCAAGACAAATAGAGTGTAAATGGTTACCAGATATTTAAATTATAGCGAATATTGTGACTTTTGCCCACCTGTATTTTAGAGACTTAGAAGTGAGGAATTTTATGGAAGATGTGACTTTTAGTATTGATTTAGGAACCACCAATTTAAAGATTAATTTATTTGATCAGCAAGATCATTTAATCGAAGCTTTAACGATGACTTTGAAAAACACCAATATAACTGATACTTTATTCGAAGTAGATATAGAAGAAATACTCGAATATGTAAAAAGTGGTTTAGAAGAACTCCGACATAAATATGAAGTGAAGTCCGGAGACATTGTCCTGACAACGGCCATGCATAGTATCCAGTTATTAGAGAAGAGCCATATTTTTAAAGGTAAAACAATGACTTGGGCGGATAAGAGAGGAAGCACTGCATTAAGTGAGTTAGGTGCAGCCGAAAAAGAAGCGCGCTATTTAAGAACCGGGACGCCGAATCATACGATGAATCCTTTCTATAAATTAGTCGAAATGGCTGATCAATTAGGTGAAGGCGTGAAAATCGGGTCGCTGAAAGATGTAATATTCCAGCGATTATCCGGGGAATGGGCAATTGATGTGAGCAATGCCTCGGCAAGTGGTTTATTTAATATAGAAGAGTTGAGCTGGGACGGGGCGTCTTTATCTGAACTAGGCCTAAGCGAAGCGCAATTACCGATTGTGCGTCCCATTAATTACACAAAGCCACTAAAATTAGCTGACTGGGGGGCTGATTTCCGGGTCATCATTGGGACATCGGATGGTGTATCGTCGAATTTAACGTTCAAGAATTTAACGGGAGCTGCCATTTTATCGGTGGGGACGAGTCATGCGGTTCGGGTGGTGAGTAGTGCGCCAGAATTAAATCCGTCATTGGGGAACTTTTCTTATGTCATTGATGAGGGGCGCTATTTAACGGGGCTGGCGAGTAATAATGGCGCGTCTGTCTTGCAGTGGGTGAGGGAGATGATGCGGGTTGAATTTTGGGAATTGGAACAAGTCGCCCAAGCTAGGCCTCTGACAACCGCGGTTTTCTTACCATTTTTAATGGGGGAGCGGGCGCCGCTTTGGGATGAACAAGCGACGGCCAGTTTTTTAGGGTTAACACGGAATTTGTCGAGGGAGTCGCTCATTTATGCGGTCATTTTAGGGATGTGCTTTAATATTAAGCAAAATGTGAAGGCATTAGAGCAGCTGGTTGCTTTTGAAAAGATTGGTTTAGTCGGCGGTGTGACACAAATGCCAAGTGTCGTCCAATTGTTGGCCGATGTCCTAGGAAAGCCATTATATATTCCGAATTTAAAAAATGCGGAAACATTAGGTTCGGTCCAAGCAGTAAGACCGGTTAATGTGGAAATAAACTACACAGTGGTAGCACCGAATAGAGATAAGAATTTGGTAGCCTATGAGGCAAGGTACAAAAATGCTTTAGAGGAATACCAAAAAAATAAGCGAGAAGGTTAACTCATAGTGAGTTTAACGTCTCGCTTTTTATTATTTAATCAGATTGCTGGCGTTTTCTGTCACATGAAAACCATCCTGTCCCCAAAGGCGTCTTGGATCGTCGGTTAGGCCCATCATATAATCGACAGACACATTGTAGATAATTGCTAATGCAAACCATAATTCGCTATGGATGCTGAGTGTGCCATTTTCGTAGTCGCTATAAGTAGATTGGGCGACATTAAGCATATTCCCTAAATGTTTCTGGGTATATTTGTGTCTTCTGCGCATTTCTTTGAGTCGCTCATGGCCAATGCCTGAGTTTTGGATGTTAATATTCACTCGACTACCTCCCATCAGCAATTTTGCTGTTAAATATAATGATATAGAATAAAATAATATAATAAATCAAATATCAGAGATTACAATATTTAATTTATGAAAACGCCTGTAATATCATATTGGATCGAAGATATTTCGAAATTCCCCTTACTTTAGTAAGAAAAAATACAACCGATATTTTTGGTTAATTATAATCTTATTTTAACATATTTTTCATAAAACGGTCAATCTGAATTACAGCTCTCGTGTGTTCGGCCGTCCCGATTATTACACCATTTTGTTGGGCAGTCACCGAAAATGTGGCTTTACGCTCAGACAATTCATTGGTCGTTGCCGTAATATCAATCAAACTTCCAATCGCCGATGCCTTTAAATGGTTAATTTCTAAATAAGTGCCTACACTTGTGTGACCTTCAGGTAAATCGCCTTCAACCGACTTCGCTGCCGTTTCTTCCATAAAAGCTGTAAGCATCGGCGTTGATAAAACGTCTAATGTCCCCGAACCCACATATTTAGCAGAATGCTCTGGTTTAACCTCAAATGATTGTGTTCTTTCCTTCATATAAATCACCTCACTTTATTATAACATGCCAATATAGAGAATCTAGTTGTTATCGCTTGCATCAAAAGACATAAATATTTTACAATATACCCAAAGTAATATTTGTTGTTTATTGGGATATAAATTTAAGAGAAAGAAGGTATGATATTATGAGATTCAAATGGTTTTACCCAGGAGTTTCAATATTGATTTTTGCAACACTTTACATAGCGATGACGATGACATTCTCACCCAGTTCGTTCCGAATTTTAGTAGCAATCGTAACAGGTCTATTATCTTATTCCATCATGTTAACTTTGATACTCATTTCAATCCGACCAAAATCGATTGAAAAGAAAGTCGGCTTAACCGAACTCTATGAAATCCACGGTTGGATGGCAATGGTCATCCCCATTGCAATTTTACTCCATGTCATTATCTTTTGGAGTGGCCTGGAAAGCATATTAGCATTCGACCTTTCACCCACTTCGATCACAGGATATATAGGTGTCTTGTTACTCGTCATTGTGATGGTAACGGGTATATTTTCATTAAGCCAAACATTCATCAAGCAATCAAAAAGACTCATGAAAAGGAAATCGAAGCAAAAGAATCGTTATTTAAATTTATGGTTACATCGTTTATCAATTTTTAGTGTCATTGCTATTTATCTCCATATTAGTAATGTAGGTTTCGTTAGTGACAATCAACTATTTATGACTTTATTAACAGTGTATACTGGCTTAACATTAGGAGCATATATTGTTAAGAAAATCCACAATCTGATGCTACCAAAGTATCAAGTAGCCCGAATCGAAAAAATTACACCCGGCGTTCATGAAATTGAACTGGAACCTGTCAAAGGCAAAACAATGGACATTGAACCTGGACAATTTGCTTTTTTCCGCTTTGTTGATAGTGACGTAACCCGTGAACCACATCCCTTCTCGTTTTCAGCCTCATCAAGAACGAAGGAAGGGAATTTAACGGTCATGATTCAAGAAGACGGTGACTTTACAAAAACACTAGGCCAAGTGAAAGTTGGCGACAAAGTAACCATCGAAGGCCCTTACGGCAACTTCTATCCAGAATCCGTTCAACAATCCAATAAACCAATGGTTCTCTTTTCTGGTGGAATTGGCGTGACACCTAGTTTAGGTGTTTTGGAAGCAGAGGTTAAAAAGAACTCAAATCGGAGAATCGCTTTTATTTGGGGCGTTGGCTTCGAGAAAGACTTGAATGACAAAGAGATAATCGAGCGATTAGCACACGAAAATGAAAACTTTACCTTCCACGTCATTTTTAGTGGTGAAGAAGTGGCAGGATACCCGCATGGCTTCGTTGACGACGCGTTTATCAAAAGCCAAGGATTAGAAGAGATGTATGAAAAAGCAACTTGGCACATTTGTGGACCCGCTCCGATGTTAGATGCGGCTCGCGGGTTGTTGGAAGCTAACGACGTTTCTGAAGAGCAGACATTTATCGAAGAATTTGCCTTTTAAGCAACTCATAGCATATCTACGTGAATACGTGTTATAATATAGTAGAAATAAATAAGAGGAGTTGAAAAAATGGAAAATTTAACAATGAAAAATACAGACGATGAAATTATCTTAGTCGATGACTCTGGGGAACAATTAGGAGAGATTTCATTTAATCCAATCCGTGAAGGTTCGGTTTGGGTAGTCACTCATACAGGGGTATCACCAAAATTACGTGGTCGAGGCATTGCTGGTAAGTTATTAGACGCTTTAGTTGAACGCGCTGAAGGGGAAGATGTTAAATTGAAAGCACTTTGTCCTTATGTCGTTAAAAAGTTCCAAGAAGAACCAGATAATTACGATCATATTAATGCAGATAAATAAGTCAGTTAATGAGGAGCGGGAAGCCGCTCCTTTTTAGTGGAAAGATTAAGATTTGGTTGGGAAGCAGGTTGTAAATTAAAATTACCTAATAATGAAAAATATTTTTGATTATGGCTTGACCAATCCGATTTTGCATGATATTCTTTTGTATGTGTTTTAATGTCAGATTCCTGAATCTCAGTCGTGCTGACTGCTTTAAAATGCCACACGCAATCCATTTAGAAGATTGCTTATATATTTTTATCAAACATGACACACTTGGATGTGTGGACTAAGAATCAAGGGAGGAGGACCTTAAATGCCTACAATTAATCAATTGATCCGTAAACCTCGTAAGAGTAAATCAGAAAAATCAAATTCACCAGCTTTAAACGTTGGTTATAACAGCTTTAAACGTTCTACAACAACTACTATGTCACCTCAAAAACGTGGTGTAGCTACTCGTGTGGGAACAATGACTCCTAAGAAACCTAACTCGGCTTTACGTAAGTATGCCCGTGTTCGTTTATCTAACTTAATGGAAGTTACAGCTTATATCCCAGGTGAAGGCCATAACTTACAAGAACATAGTGTGGTATTAATCCGTGGTGGACGTGTAAAAGACTTACCAGGGGTACGTTACCATATTGTACGTGGTGCACTAGATACAGCTGGTGTTACTGATCGTAAACAAAGCCGTTCTAAATACGGTGCTAAAAAACCTAAAAAATAATTTAAAATAATCAAATTCAATTAAAAATCTACGAAGGGAGGAATTTGAATGCCTCGTAAAGGAGCAGTCGCAAAACGCGATGTATTACCAGATCCAATTTACAATTCAAAATTAGTTACACGTGCGATTAACCGTATCATGGTTGACGGAAAACGTGGAAAAGCTTCAAATATCGTTTATTCAGCTTTTGATATCATCCGTGAAGAAACAGGTCAAGAGCCAAATGAAGTTTTCGAACAAGCTATCGAAAACATCAGCCCATTATTAGAAGTTAAAGCTCGTCGTGTTGGTGGTTCTAACTACCAAGTACCAATGGAGGTACGTCCAGAACGTCGTACAACTTTAGCTTTACGTTGGTTAACTAACCACTCACGTAATCGTGGTGAAAAATCAATGGACTTACGTCTAGCTCGTGAAATTATGGATGCAGCTAACAACACAGGTGCTTCAGTTCGTCAACGTGAAGAAACACACCGTATGGCAGAAGCTAACAAAGCATTTGCTCATTATCGTTGGTAAGATTCTGTTTTTTCGCAAGAAAGAATGTTAAACTAGCTATAATAACTCAATTCACGAAAGAGGGGTAAATTTAGATGGCAAAAAGAGAATTTTCTCTTGAAAACACTCGTAACATTGGTATCATGGCGCATATTGACGCTGGTAAAACTACGACAACTGAGCGTATTTTATACTATACTGGTAAAATCCATAAAATTGGTGAAACTCACGATGGTGGGGCACAAATGGACTGGATGGAGCAAGAACAAGAACGTGGTATCACAATCACATCTGCTGCTACAACAGCTGTGTGGAAAGATCACCGTGTTAACGTAATCGATACTCCAGGTCACGTGGACTTTACTGTAGAGGTAGAACGTTCATTACGTGTACTTGACGGTGCGGTTACTGTACTTGATGCTCAATCAGGTGTTGAACCTCAAACTGAAACAGTTTGGCGTCAAGCAACTACTTACCATGTACCACGTATTGTTTTTGTAAACAAAATGGACAAAATGGGTGCTGACTTCTTAGGAGCAGTAAACACAATCCATGAAAACTTACAAGCAAACGCAGTTCCAGTTCAATTGCCAATTGGTGCTGAAGATGATTTCTCAGGAATTATCGACTTAGTAACAATGGAAGCTTGGCAATATAACGACGATTTAGGTGAAGACGTTGAATTAATCGACATCCCTGAAGAGTTAAAAGACCAAGCTGAAGAGTTACATACTAACTTAATCGAAGCCGTTGCAGACTACGATGAAGAATTAATGGAATCTTACCTTGAAGGTGAAGAAATTTCTGTTGATCGCTTGAAAGCAGCAATCCGTAAAGCGACATTAACTGTAGATTTCTACCCAGTATTCTGTGGTTCTGCATTTAAAAACAAAGGTGTTCAATTATTATTAGACTCTGTTATTGCGTACTTACCATCACCATTAGATGTACCACCAATTATTGGTACTAATCCTGAAACTGGTGAAGAAATCGAACACCACGCTGATGATTCAGAAGATTTCGCTTCATTAGCATTCAAAGTTATGACGGATCCATTCGTTGGACGTTTAACTTTCTTCCGTGTTTACTCAGGTACATTAGAAGCAGGTTCTTACGTACTTAACGCTACTAAAGGTAAGCGTGAACGTGTAGGACGTATCTTACAAATGCACGCGAACTCTCGTGAAGAAATCCCAGAGGTATTCTCAGGAGATATCGCAGCTGCAGTTGGTCTTAAAGATACAGGTACAGGGGATACTTTATGTGCTGAAAATGCTCCAGTGATCTTAGAATCAATGGAATTCCCAGAGCCAGTTATCAACGTAGCGATTGAACCAGATTCAAAAGCTGACCAAGATAAAATGTCTGCTGCTTTAGCTAAATTAGCTGAAGAAGATCCGACATTCCGTGCTTCTACTGACCACGAAACAGGACAAACAATCATCGCTGGTATGGGTGAATTACACTTAGATATCATCGTTGACCGTCTAAAACGGGAATTCAAAGTATCTGCATCTGTTGGTGCGCCACAAGTTTCATACCGTGAAACATTCCGCGCTTCAACACAAGCACAAGGTAAATTCGTTCGTCAATCAGGTGGTAAAGGTCAATACGGTGACGTATGGATCGAATTCTCACCTAACGAAGAAGGTGCTGGATTTGAATTCGAAGATGCTATCGTTGGTGGGGTTGTTCCTCGTGAATATATTCCATCTGTTGAAGCAGGACTTAAAGATGCTTTAGATAATGGTGTTCTTGCTGGATATCCATTAGTAGACATCAAAGCTAAGTTATATGATGGTTCATACCATGATGTTGACTCGAGTGAGACAGCATTCAAGGTTGCAGCATCTCTTGCTTTACGTGAAGCAGCTAAGAAAGCTGACCCAGCAATCTTAGAACCAATGATGCAAGTAGATATTACTGTTCCTGAGGACTACTTAGGAGATGTAATGGGACACGTAAGCGCACGTCGTGGACGTATCGAAGGTACGGAAGCTCGTGGTAACGCACAAATCGTTAAATCATTCATTCCATTATCAGAAATGTTTGGTTATGCGACAACATTACGTTCTTCAACACAAGGTCGTGGTACATTCTCAATGCAATTCGACCACTATGAAGCAGTACCGAAATCAATCCAAGAAGAGATTATTTCGAAAAATTCAGGTAACTAATCTTATCTGACTTAACAGTTTGATTATAAAGCGAAAGGTGCTTTATTCATTGAAATAAGTACCTTTTCGCGTTATAATAATAATGATAGGCTTCGGCCTAGTCTTTGTAATCTATTTATAAATTAGGAGGATTATATTCAATGTCAAAAGAAAAATTTGAACGTACGAAACCCCATGTTAATATTGGGACATTAGGTCACGTTGACCACGGTAAAACTACTACTTCAGCTGCTATCGCAACTGTATTAAACAAACGCTTAGGTTTAGGTGACGCATCTGACTACGCGTCAATCGATAACGCTCCTGAAGAAAAAGAACGTGGAATCACAATCAATACTTCACATATCGAGTATGAAACTGAAGCTCGTCACTATGCACATATTGACGCTCCAGGACACGCGGACTACGTTAAAAACATGATCACTGGTGCTGCTCAAATGGACGGTGCTATCTTAGTAGTATCTGCTGCTGATGGACCAATGCCACAAACTCGTGAGCATATCTTATTATCACGTCAAGTTGGTGTGCCACACTTCGTAGTATACTTAAACAAAGCTGATATGGTTGACGATGAAGAGTTATTAGAACTTGTTGAATTAGAAGTTCGTGACTTATTATCTGAATATGACTACCCAGGAGACGATGTGCCAGTTATCGTTGGTTCTTCATTAAAAGCTTTAGAAGGCGAAGAAGAATACGAAGATAAAATCTTAGAATTAATGGCTGCTGTTGATGAGTACATCCCAGAACCAGAACGTGAAACTGACAAACCATTCATGATGCCAATTGAGGACGTATTCTCAATCACTGGTCGTGGTACTGTTGCTACAGGTCGTGTTGAACGTGGTAAGATCGAAGTTGGTAACGAAGTTGAAATCGTAGGTATCGCGGAAGATACTAAAACCACTACTGTAACAGGTGTTGAAATGTTCCGTAAAATGTTAGACTACGCTGAAGCTGGAGACAACATCGGTGCTTTATTACGTGGTGTTACACGTGACGACATCGAGCGTGGACAAGTTTTAGCTGCGCCTGGAACAATCACTCCACATACTAAATTTAAAGCGGAAGTTTACGTTTTATCTAAAGAAGAAGGTGGACGTCATACTCCATTCTTCACTAACTACCGTCCACAATTCTATTTCCGTACAACAGACGTTACAGGTGTTGTAGATTTACCAGAAGGAACAGAAATGGTAATGCCTGGAGACAACGTTTCTATGGAAGTTGAATTAATTCACCCAATCGCTATTGAAAACGGAACTCGTTTCTCAATCCGTGAAGGTGGTCGTACAGTTGGTGCTGGTACAGTTACAGAAATTATCGCGTAATCGTATCTGACCACTTTAAAGCATCCCTTCCGGGATGCTTTTTGTTTTTTTAGGAGGAACTACTATGGATGAAATTAGAGAGTTCACTGCAAATTTCGTAGAATTGATTCCGCGCGCCTTTTTAGCTTTAGTAATGTTAGTGTTGGCATTATTAGTATCATTTTTTCTGAAACGACTAGCAATTAACGGTTTAAATAAAATCAACTTCAAACAAAAAGTAATTGATTGGGGTATTGCAAAAAACGAAGAAGAAGGGAAAACGTATGTCGAAACATTTGGTTCGGTTGTATATTTTATCGTATTCTTGTTCTTTTTACCCAGTATTTTAGTGGGCTTAAATATTGGTGGGGTCATGAATCCCATTATTAATGCCTTGGAAACAGCCTTTGGTTATATACCAAATGTCATTTTAGCAGTGCTTATTTTAATCGTAGGTGCTTATTTCT
The DNA here is from genome assembly GCA_015863195.1 of Aerococcaceae bacterium DSM 111022. Classification (GTDB taxonomy): domain Bacteria; phylum Bacillota; class Bacilli; order Lactobacillales; family Aerococcaceae; genus DSM-111022. Next base: position 26,202 of record JACBXO010000003.1, read on the forward strand.
GTAGCTTTATCCGTAAATTAGTGAAGAATATCCTTTCTGGACTAAATATTGATAAATGGTATTTGAAATTAACCAAGCAAAAATCACTCAGCGATGATAATGAACATCAAATAGCTGACGTCATCGCTACCATTACTTATGTTCTAATTTATGTCCCAATCCTAACGGTAGCACTAGAGACACTGGCTATTACGTCAATATCAGAACCAATTATTAATGTATTGAATCAAATCATGTCAGCGATTCCTAAAATCATTGCAGCCGTTGTGATGCTAACAATCGGTGGGTTTATTGCTAAATTAGTCGGAGACTTATTAGAGAGTTTAGTATCGACAACAGGGATTGACCGCTTTTCAAACTACTTAAATGTCAGACAAGAAAAATCAGATGTAGTAATCTCAGAAATTTTGGGGAATATAACGAAAATTGTCTTAATGATATTCTTTTTAGTTGAAGCCGTTAATATGTTAGGTTTAGAAGTATTAAATGCGATCGGTGCATCGGTCATTGGATATTTACCATTTGTACTCAGTGCATTAGTTATCCTAGGGATTGTCTTAATCGGTAGTAATGTCCTGGCTATCCTAACGACAACCGCTACTGGAGATAAATTCTCTGGCCAAGCAATCCGCTATCTCGTTATAGCCCTCGGTGTATTCATGATTTTAGAGCAATTGCAAATCGCTCAAACAATCGTTAATGCCGGATTTATCATTATATTATCTTCTTTAGGAATTACCATCGCACTAGCCTTTGGTTTAGGTGGCCGTGAATTTGCACGTAAACAATTGGAAAAATTGGATCAAGCAATGACTGAAGAAAATAATCAAGACGAATCAATTGAAGACATCAAAGATTTAAAATAAAATAATATTTAAAATAAATTATAGAAACTAAATTAATTAAAGCTACAATTCTTCAGTGGATTAAGCCACTCTGAGTCCTTTGGTTGTAGCTCAGTTTTAAAGGAGAAAAATTGAATATGAAACCATCAAACTACAGTAAGAACACGTCTCAAGAGGTTGTTCTAACAGCAATAGTCGCTGCCTTATATATTGTATTAACACTTGTCTTAGCACCACTCTCGTTTGGGATTGGATTAAGAATTTCAGAAGGATTAAATTTACTGGCGCTTTATAACAAACGCCATATTTGGGCAATTACCATTGGTGTTTTCTTAGTAAATTATTTCGCTTACGGCGTCCTTGATATGATTGTAGGAAGTTTAAGTACACTGATATTCTTATATTTAGGCAGATGGATTGCTGATAAGGTAGTAGACCAGATAGCGAAGCGTCATACACTCAGTATTGATCCGATGATTATTAAATATATCATCATCACTGTCGTATTCTCGCTATCTATGTTTACCATTGCATTGGTTGTACTATTCCTAGATGCTGCTGCAGCATTTTGGCCAACTTATGTGAGTATGGTTTTCATTGAGCTTCTGTCAATGGGTATTGGAGGATTTATTATTTACCCGCTCTCTAAACGCATTGACTTAACAAAATAGACACAAAAAAAGACCTTCGGGTCTTTTTTTATTTAAGTAAAATATTTAAACTTGTTGTATCATGCTTAAAAATGACTTAAATGAGGATAATATAGCATTGTTCAATGTTTTATTGGCAAATGTAAATAGTTATATATAAGCAAAAAAATTGAGTTGGATATTGATAAATTGTACAATAAATTAAGTAATTGTTTCTATATTAGTATGTTCTTTAGTTTTATATTTATGTTTATAATACTAATCATTGTAACGAGTCATTAGTGATTATAAATGAGAAACTGTGAAATAGAAGCCGTGAGTTTAAATTTAGAGGATGCTAAAGGCGGTAATGCCATGTCTATTCATTGAGTGTGGTCGCTTGTCAAATCAATGAAAGGGAAATAATATGAAAAAATATAAATGGTTCTTTCCAGGTTTATCGCTTTTCATGTTTGCGACACTATTTCTCGCGTTATTAATTGAATTCGTACCACCAAACGCAAGTGAACTGTTCTCAAATATGACAGGAATGTTTTCTTATATTATCATGCTGAATTTAGTGTTAATTGCTTCCAGGCCTAAATGGATTGAAAGAAAAATCGGTTTAACAGAGATGTACCATGTCCATGCATGGATGGCGATGGTCTTACCATTCACTCTTTTTATCCATGTATTTATCCGTTGGAGTGGCTTAGAACAAGTGCTTAGTTGGGATTTAACAATCACTTCGAAACTAGGTTATATTGGTCTCATCACCTTAATTATTGTAATGCTAACCGGTATCTTTGTTTTAAGCGATACCTTTATCAAAAAATCGAAAAAGCTAATGGAATTAAAAAACAAATATTTAAAACGCAATACTCACTTATGGTTGCACCGTCTGTCAATCGTTTCAGTGATTGCTATCTTATTCCATGTCTATACAGTGCCTTATGCACAAGGAAATCTGCCTTATCATATTCTAGTGACTACTTATACAGTAATTTCATTGGGATGGTACTTCATTTATAAAATAAAACTAGGTCGACTTCCTAAATATGAAATTGTCCGCCATGAACAGCCAGCGCCTAATATCCATGAAATTGAAATGAAAACAAATGGTTTTGACCGCTTGGATTATCAAGCAGGACAATATGGCTTCTTCAGATTTGTCGATTCAGCCGTTACTAGCGAAGCACATCCATTTTCTTTCTCAAGCGCACCACTATCTAATGACTCAACCGTTACGATAATGGTTCAAGAAGACGGAGACTTCACTGGTAATCTAGATCAAATAAAACCAGGTGACCGAGTTACTATCGAAGGTCCATATGGCAACTTCTATCCAGAAACAGTCGAAAACTCAAATCACCCATTGGTATTACTTTCAGGAGGAATTGGAGTTACACCGAATCTAAGCGTCTTAAGAGAAGAGATAGCCAAAGATTCAAACCGACGTATCGCCTTTGTCTGGGGCTTAGGATCAAAAGAAAACCTCATGTATCACGAGGAATTCCAAAAGTTAGCAAAACAATACCCAAACTTCTCGTATCACATCATCTTCAGTGAAGAAGAAGTAGCAGGCTTCCCTCACGGCTTCATTGATAATGAATTTATTCAAAATGAAGGGCTCGAAGAATTATACGAAACAGCCACCTGGCATGTCTGTGGCCCACCCCCAATGCTCGAAGCAGCCAAAGGACTTCTAAACGAAAATAACGTCAAAGAAGACCAAGCTTATATTGAAGAATTTGCCTTCTAAAAAATTTAAAGACCTTCGGGTCTTTTTTCTTTGAAAATAGGGCATATGGAAAAAAGATACACTAGAAATTAAAGTTTTTCGATCAATATTAAACACTTCCAAGCTACATATTCGCACCGATTATGCCATGAAAACGTATTATATAGAAGAAAGCGAATTTATAAACCGAAACCCTTGATTGTAAGAAATGATAGGTGTATTATGTTAAAAGAATTTTCGACCAAACGAATCTTAAAACTGAAAAATGCATATATAATAGAAGAAACAAAAAAAATAACCACTAAAAAATGCATATATAATAGAAGAAACAGAGAAAAGTGTGAATGTATAAAATTCTCATCAAACTCTTAACAAGAAAAACGGAAAAAGTTTTAAAAAAGCTTGCAAGTTCCACACTTCTTCAGTATAATAGTCGTTGTGTCATCAGTAGAAATTCTTTTTCCAGTATACACACCGTAATCGAAATGACTTCCAAAGGGGGTTAAAAACGATTCGCGGAGCGATGAAGCGAGAGGTTGCGACACGCCAGGCGGAGTTGCCAATGCCGGCGGTTGGTTTTTCTTGTGGAGCAAGTCATAAATATAATTTAGACGAGGGAGGAACAAAAATGGCAAATCAAAAAATTCGTATTCGCTTAAAAGCATATGAGCACCGCGCTTTAGATGTTTCAGCGAACAAAATCGTAGAATCAGCAGCAAGAACAGGAGCAACAACAGTTGGACCAATTCCATTACCAACGGAACGTTCATTATATACAGTTATCCGTTCACCGCACGTTTACAAAGATTCTCGTGAACAATTCGAAATGCGCACACACAAACGTTTAATCGATATCGTTAATCCAACAGCTAAAACAGTTGATGCATTAATGAAATTAGATTTACCAAGTGGTGTTGACGTCGAAATCAAATTATAAAATTAAAATTAAACAGGAGGTGTACTCATGACCAAAGGAATCTTAGGAACAAAAGTCGGTATGACGCAATTCTTCATGGAAAACGGTGAATTAGTACCAGTAACAGTTATCCAAGCAGAACCAAACGTTGTTTTACAAGTGAAAACAAATGAAACTGATGGATACGAAGCTATCCAAGTTGGATTTGACTCAAAACGTGAAGTATTAGCAAACAAACCGCACAAAGGTCATGTAGCAAAAGCAAATGCTACTCCTAAGCGCTTCATTCGAGAGTTTCGTAATGTTGAGCTAGGAGAATATGAAGTAGGGCAAGAAATCACAGTAGAAACTTTCGAAGTTGGTGACATCGTCGATGTGACGGGTACATCAAAAGGTAAAGGATTCCAAGGCGTTATCAAGCGTCATGGACAAGCTCGTGGTCCTATGAGTCACGGTTCTCGTTTCCACCGTCGCCCAGGTGCGATGGCAATGGCGGCTTACCCTGGACGTGTGCTAAAAGGTAAAAAATTAGCAGGTCAAATGGGTGGCGACAAAGTAACGGTTCAAAACTTAGAAATCGTTGCAGTAAACGCAGAAGACAATGTAATTTTAGTAAAAGGTAATGTACCTGGATCTAAAAAATCAATGGTTGAAATTAAATCAGCTGTTAAAAATAACAAAGCATAATTTGCGAGAGGAGGAAGTTAAGAATGCCTAAAACAATTTTATTTAAACAAGACGGTTCACAAGCAGGTGAAATCGAATTAAATGAAACTATTTTCGGAGTAGAGCCAAATGAAGCTTTAATCTTCGAAGCAATCGTTATGTCACGTGCGTCATTACGCCAAGGAACACACGCTGTTAAAAACAGATCAGAAGTTCGCGGTGGAGGACGTAAACCTTGGAGACAAAAAGGAACTGGTCGTGCTCGTCAAGGATCAATCCGTTCACCACAATGGGTTGGCGGGGGAGTAGTCTTCGGACCAACACCACGTTCATACGGATTCAAAATGCCAAGAAAACAACGTCGTTTAGCAATCAACTCAGCTTTATCTCAAAAAGCAGCAGCTGACGAAATCGTTGTAATCGAATCATTACAATTCGACACTCCAAAAACAAAAGAATTCAAAACAGTTTTAGAAAACTTAAGTATTGATCAAAAAGTATTAGTTGTCCTAGAAGGAGCAAACAACAATGCTTACTTATCAGCTCGTAATCTTCCAAATGTCAAAGTTATCGATGACCAAAACATCAATATCTTAGACGTAGTAAATTACGACAAAGTGATCATCACTAAAGATGCTTTATCAACAGTAGAGGAGGCATTAGCATAATGGAATTTTCAGAAGTTATCTTACGTCCAGTAATCACTGAGCAATCTATGTTAGCTATCGATGAGAAAAAATATACTTTTGAAGTAGCTCGTGATGCTAATAAAAACTTAATCAAACAAGCTGTTGAAGCAATGTTTGACGGAGTTGAAGTTGCCAAAGTAAACACTGTTAATGTTAAAGGTAAGAAAAAACGTATGGGACGTTATGAAGGATTCACTCGTCAATACAAAAAAGCCGTAATTACATTAACTGAAAACTCAAAAGACATCGAATTATTCGGTTCGCAAGACGACGAATAATACTAAATTAATATAGTAGGAGGGAAAACACGTGGCGATTAAACATTACAAAGCGACTACTAACGGTCGTCGTAATATGACAGGTTACGATTTCTCAGAAATCACAACAAACAAACCTGAAAAAAGCTTATTAGAATCTAAAAAGCAAAAAGCAGGTCGTAACAGCCAAGGTAAAATCACAGTTCGTCACCACGGTGGTGGTAACAAACGTGCTTACCGTAAAATTGACTTTAAGCGTAATTTAGATGGTGTTGTAGGTACAGTAGCAACAATCGAGTACGATCCAAACCGTACAGCGAACATTGCATTAGTACACTACGAAAATGGTGTTAAAACTTACATCATCGCACCTCGTGGCTTAAAAGTTGGTCAAAAAATTGAAAATGGTTCAAATGCAGATATCCGTGTAGGTAACGCATTACCATTAGCAGACATTCCAGAAGGTACTTTAATCCACAACATCGAATTAAAACCTGGTAAAGGTGCTCAATTAGTTCGTTCAGCTGGAACAAGTGCTCAAGTACTTGGACACGAAGGTAAATATACATTAGTACGTTTAGCTTCAGGTGAAGTACGTATGATCTTATCAACTTGCCGTGCTACAATCGGTACTGTAGGTAATGAACAACACGAATTAATTACAATTGGTAAAGCAGGTCGTTCTCGTTGGTTATCTAAACGTCCAACAGTTCGTGGATCTGTAATGAACCCTAACGATCACCCACACGGTGGTGGTGAAGGTCGCGCTCCAATCGGTCGTCCAAGTCCAATGACACCTTGGGGTAAAAAAGCTCGTGGAATTAAAACACGTAATGCTAAGAAAGACTCTAGCAAGTTAATTATTCGTGGTCGTAAAAAATAACAAATAACCAGTAAAGCATAACGAAGGGAGGCTACAACCTTGAGTCGTAGTTTGAAAAAAGGGCCTTTTGTCGATGACCATTTAATGAAAAAGGTACAAGAACAATCGGATGCCCCTAAAAAGCAAGTAATTAAAACTTGGTCACGCCGTTCAACAATCTTCCCGAACTTTATCGGGTTAACAATTGCAGTATATGATGGACGTAAACACGTTCCAGTATACATCCAAGAAGATATGGTAGGTCACAAATTAGGTGAATTCGTACCTACTCGTACATACAAAGGTCACTCAGCAGATGACCGTAAAACAGCTAAACGCTAATAAGGAGGGTATTTAGATGACAGAACAAATCACATCAGCAAAAGCAACAGCTAATACAGTTCGTATCGCCCCTCGTAAGGTGCGTTTAGTTGCGGACTTAATCCGTGGCAAGCAAGTTGGTGAAGCAATTTCAATCTTGAAATTCACACCAAAAGCTGGTTCACCAGTTGTTGAAAAAGTATTAATGTCAGCTATCGCAAACGCTGAACATAACTTTGACTTAGACTTAGAAAACTTATACGTTGCTGAAGCATATGTTAACGAAGGACCAACTCTAAAACGTTACCGTCCACGTGCACAAGGCTCTGCTTCACCAATTAACAAGCGTACAAGTCATATCACAATCGTAGTAAAAGAAAAAGAGGAGGCTTAATATGGGTCAAAAAGTACATCCAATTGGAATGCGTGTTGGCGTTATCCGTGATTGGGATGCTAAATGGTATTCTGATAAAAACTATGCAGAGTTCTTACACGAAGACTTACAAGTTCGTGATCATATTAACACTAAACTTTCTGACGCCTCTATTTCATCAATTCAAATCGAGCGTGCAGCTAACCGCGTAATCGTATCAATTCATACTGCTAAACCAGGTATGGTAATTGGTAAAGGTGGTTCAGAAGTTGACGCTTTACGTGCTGAATTAAACAAATTAACAGGCAAGAAAGTACACATCAACATCGTTGAAATTAAAGAAGCAAACTTAGATGCAAAATTAGTTGCAGAAGATATTGCTAACCAATTAGAAAACCGTGTTGCATTCCGTCGTGCACAAAAACAAGCTATTCAACGTGCAATGCGCGCTGGAGCACAAGGGATCAAAACACAAGTATCAGGTCGTTTAAATGGTGCGGATATGGCTCGTACTGAACACTATTCAGAAGGAACTGTTCCATTGCATACATTAAGATCAGATATCGATTATCACTGGGCAGAAGCAATGACTCAATATGGTAAAATGGGCGTTAAAGTCTGGATTTGCCGTGGCGAAATCTTACCAGGAGAAAACAATCTTAAAGTTAACAATCCAGCGAAGGGAGGGAAATAATCAATGTTAGTACCAAAACGTGTAAAACACCGTCGTGAGTTCCGTGGAAAAATGCGCGGAGAAGCTAAAGGTGGAAAAACAGTTGATTTCGGTTCTTATGGTTTAAGAGCGGTTGAATCAAAATGGATTACAAACCGTCAAATCGAAGCAGCTCGTATCGCAATGACTCGTTACATGAAACGTGGTGGGAAAGTATGGATTAAAATCTTCCCTCATAAATCATATACATCTAAACCAATCGGAGTTCGTATGGGTTCTGGTAAAGGGGCACCTGAAGGATGGGTTGCACAAGTTAAACGTGGTAAAATTATGTTTGAAATCGACGGCGTTCCAGAAGAAGTCGCTCGTGAAGCATTCCGCTTAGCATCTCATAAATTACCAATCAAAACTAAATTCGTAAAACGTGAAGAATATGGTGGTGAATCGAATGCAAATTAATGAAATCAGAGAATTATCTACTCAAGAAATGGTAGAAAAAGAACAAGAATTCAAAAAAGAACTATTCAACCTTCGATTCCAATTAGCTACTGGTCAATTAGAGAACACTGCTCAATTAAAGTATGTTCGTAAAACCATTGCACGTATCAAAACAGTATTACGTGAACAAGAACTAGCTAGTAAATAAGGTATAAGGAGGCAAACTAAATGAGTACAGAACGTAACCAACGTAAAGTATACCAAGGACGTGTTGTATCAGCTAAAAACGATAAAACTATTACAGTTGTCGTAGATACATTAAAAACACACAAAAAAGTCGGTAAAAAAATCAAATACTCTAAAAAGTATACAGCACATGATGAAAACAACAGTGCTAAAGAAAACGACATCGTGCGCATTATGGAAACTCGTCCATTATCTAAGACGAAACGCTTCCGTTTAGTAGACATTGTCGAAGAATCTGTCATTATTTAATGATTACAGTTTAATTCGGAAGGAGGAACAACAAGAATGATTCAAGTAGAAAGTCGTTTAAAAGTTGCTGATAACTCAGGAGCTCGTGAAGTTTTAACCATTAAAGTGTTAGGCGGATCTGGTCGTAAGACAGCGAACATTGGAGACGTAATTGTTGCAACTGTCAAACAAGCAACACCAGGTGGGGTTGTTAAGAAAGGTGACGTTGTAAAAGCAGTTATCGTAAGAACAAAATCAGGTGCTCGTCGTAAAGATGGATCATACATTAAGTTTGATGAGAATGCATGTGTAATTATCCGTGACGATAAAACACCTCGTGGTACGCGTATTTTTGGACCTGTAGCACGTGAATTACGTGATAACAACTACATGAGAATTGTCTCATTAGCTCCAGAAGTTCTGTAATTAATTAACGAAGGAGGAACAAAGATTATGCGTATTAAATCTGGCGATACAGTAGTAATTACTGCTGGTAAAGATAAAGGCAAACAAGGAACAGTCCTACAAACTTTACCAAAACAAGATAAATTAATCGTAGAAGGCATTAACATTGCCAAAAAACATCAAAAACCAACGCAAATGTCAACTGGTGGAATCGAAGAAATCGAAATGCCATTACACATTTCAAATGTAGCATTAGTTGATCCATCAACTGGTGAAGCTACAAAAGTTGGTTACCGTTTTGAAGATGGTAAAAAAGTTCGCTTTGCGAAAAAATCAAACGAAACACTTAACTAATCAGGGAAGGAGGATATACACAAATGACAAACCGTTTAAAACAAAAATTTGTTGATGAAGTAACACCAAGTTTAGTAGAACAATTTAACTACTCTTCAGTTATGGAAGTTCCTAAAGTAGAGAAAATCGTTGTTAACATGGGTGTTGGTGACGCAGTTGCAAACGCTAAGAACTTAGACAAAGCTGTTGATGAATTAGCATTAATTACAGGTCAAAAACCTTTAATTACTAAAGCTAAAAAATCTATCGCTGGATTCCGTTTACGTGAAGGTATGCCAATTGGTGCAAAAGTTACTTTACGTGGCGAAAGAATGTACGATTTCTTAGACAAATTAATTGCTGTATCCTTACCTCGTGTACGTGACTTCCAAGGGATTTCAAGCCGTGCATTCGATGGTCGTGGAAACTACACTTTAGGTGTTAAAGAACAATTAATTTTCCCTGAAATTAACTATGATAATGTTGACCGCGTTCGTGGTATGGACATTGTTATCGTAACTACTGCAAATACAGACGAGGAATCTTTAGCCTTACTTAAAGGCTTAGGAATGCCGTTTAAAAAATAATAAAGGAGGCGACGAAATTTGGCTAAAAAATCAATGATTGAAAAGAACAAACGTCCAGCGAAATTCAGAGTACAAGAATATACACGTTGTGAGCGTTGCGGACGTCCACATTCAGTGTACCGCAAATTCAAACTTTGCCGTGTTTGCTTCCGTGAATTAGCTTATAAAGGCCAATTACCTGGCGTACGTAAAGCTAGCTGGTAAGATTTAGAGTATAATAATAGAGGAGGTAAATACCTTATGGTTATGACAGATCCAATTGCTGATTTCCTAACGCGTATTCGTAACGCAAATGCACAGTCACACGCAACTGTATCAGCACCTTCTTCAAACATGAAAGTATCAATTGCTGAAATCTTAAAAAATGAAGGTTTCATCAAAGGTTATAAAGTTGAAGAAGACAACAAACAAAATGTAATTACAATCGAATTAAAATACGGCCGTAATGACGAAAAAGTTATCACAGGTATTAAACGTATTTCAAAACCAGGGTTACGTTCATACGTAGCTGCAGATCAAGTACCAAAAGTATTAAATGGCTTAGGTATTGCGATCGTTTCAACATCAAATGGTCTAATGACAGACAAACAAGCACGTCAACAAGCTGTTGGTGGCGAAGTTGTCGCATTTGTATGGTAATATTTAATTAAACAAGGAGGTGTAGCTCAGTGAGTCGTATCGGAAATAAAGTAATCGAAATTCCTTCAGGCGTTACAGTTGAACAAAATGGTCAAACTGTTACAGTTAAAGGACCTAAAGGTGAATTAGCTCGTGAAATTTCAACAGCTATCACTATGACACAAGAAGATAACCAAATCTCATTTACACGCCCGAATGACAACAAAACGAACCGTTCAATTCATGGAACAACTCGTTCGTTAGTTGCCAACATGATCGAAGGTGTAACAAACGGATTTAAAAAAGAATTACAATTAAACGGTGTTGGTTACCGTGCTCAATTACAAGGTAAAAAACTTGTCCTAAACGTTGGTTTATCACATCCAGTTGAATTTGAACCAGGTGAAGGTGTTGAAATTGAAGTACCAGCAAACACTCAAATCATCATTAACGGTATTAACAAAGAAAAAGTTGGCGAGTTAGCTGCGAACATTCGTGCTGTCCGTCCACCTGAGCCATACAAAGGTAAAGGTATTCGTTATGTGGATGAATATGTAATCCGTAAAGAAGGTAAAACAGGTAAATAATCCTGTTCTTAAAATAAATATAATAATAACAATAATAAAGAGGTGACAATTGTGATTTCTAAACCAGATAAAAACAAATTACGTAAGAAAAGACATCAACGTGTTAGAAACAAAATTTCTGGTACTGCCGAGTGCCCACGCTTAAACGTATTCCGTTCGAATACAAACATCTACGCTCAAGTAATTGATGACGTAGCGGGTGTAACGCTTGTTAGTGCCTCTACATTAGATGAAGCAGTTGCTGAAGGTTCAAAAACTGAGCAAGCAGCAGCAGTTGGTAAATTAGTAGCAGAACGTGCTAAAGAAGCTAATATTGAAACAGTAGTATTCGACCGTGGTGGATATGTATATCACGGACGTGTTGAAGCGTTAGCTAACGCAGCTCGCGAAGCTGGCTTACAATTTTAATCGAAGGAGGAAACCGATTTATGAAACAATTTGTGGATCCAAATACACTTGGAGAAATCGAAGACCGCGTTGTAGCTATCAACCGTGTCACTAAAGTTGTTAAAGGTGGACGTCGTCTACGTTTCTCAGCATTAGTGGTTGTTGGTGATAAAGATGGTCACGTAGGATTTGGTACTGGTAAAGCTCAAGAAGTTCCAGAAGCAATCCGTAAAGCAGTCGAAGATGCTAAGAAAAAAATGATCGCTGTTCCTCGTACAGGGACTACAATTCCGCATGAAACAGTCGGCGAATTTTGTGGTGGCCAAGTGTTACTTAAACCTGCGACAGCCGGTTCTGGGGTAGCAGCTGGTGGACCAGTTCGTGCCGTTGTTGAATTAGCAGGAATTGCTGACGTAACAAGTAAATCATTAGGTTCAAACACACCTATTAACATGATTACTGCAACAATCGAAGGCTTGAAACAATTAAAAGAAGCAGAAGAAGTTGCAAAATTACGTGGTAAAACTGTAGAAGAAATTTTAGGCTAAGGAGGATAGCTAAATGGCAAATTTAGAAATTAAATTAACTCGTAGCTTAATTGGCAGCAAAAAAGGTCAAATTGAAACAGCTAAATCTTTAGGACTTACAAAAGTTAACAAAACAGTTGTCCGTCCTGATAACGAAGCCGTTCGTGGTATGATTAACAAAATCAACCACTTAGTAGAAGTAAAAGAAGCTTAATTAATTAAAACTTAACAAGGAGGTGCCTATAGATGAAACTTCATACGTTAAAACCAGCAGAAGGTGCACGTAAAGAACGTAATCGTGTTGGACGTGGACAAGGTTCTGGAAATGGTAAAACATCAGGACGTGGACAAAAAGGTCAAAAAGCACGTTCAGGCGGTGGTGTACGTTTAGGCTTTGAAGGTGGGCAACAACCACTATTCCGTCGTTTACCAAAACGCGGATTCAAAAATATTAACCGTAAAGAGTATGCTGTAGTTAACTTAGAAACATTAAACCGTTTTGAAGACGACACAACAGTAACACCAGAATTATTACAAGAATCTGGAATTATCAAAGACGCTAAATCAGGAATTAAAGTTCTTGGTACTGGTGAGTTAAACAAAAAACTTACTGTAAAAGCAGCTAAGTTTTCAAAAACAGCTGAAGAAGCAATTAAAGCAGCCGGTGGATCAGTTGAGGTGATGTAATGTTTGCCTTCATAAAGAATTCCTTAGCAAGTAGAGACATTAGACGCAGACTTTTATTTACACTATTCATTTTTGCTGTATTTCGTCTTGGAGTTTATATTCCAGTACCAGGCGTAAATGCAGCTGCCTTGCAAGATTTGAATAACACAGGTATTTTATCACTATTGAACACATTTGGTGGTGGGGCACTTCAACAGTATTCGATATTCTCTCTTGGAGTATCGCCTTACATTACCAGTTCAATTTTAGTGCAGTTATTACAAATGGATGTTCTACCCAAATTTACAGAATGGTCCAAACAAGGTGAAGTAGGACGGCGTAAGTTAAATCAAGCAACTATTTATATCGCGATTATTATCGCATTTGTCCAAGGTGCAGGTTTATCTTTTGGATTCAATCAACTTTCAGGACTCGGTTTAGTTATTAACAATTCCGTTTTCAGTTATATTACTATCGCTTTAGTTATGACAGCAGGAACAATGTTCTTAGTCTGGCTAGGTGAACAAATTACACGTAACGGGATTGGTAATGGAGTATCAATGTTAATCTTTGCAGGGATAATTGCAGAGGTTCCTAAAGACTTCTATAGCTTCTTCCAAAATTACTTAAGTAATGAAGAAGCGATGAGACAAAATGGCTTGATATTACTAGCTGTAGTTCTAATCGTATTAATTAGTATTATTGTGGTGGTATTAATGGAAAGAGCGCAACGCCGTATTCCAATTCACCATTCTAAGAAAGTTTCTGGAGCGAAATCAACCGCCCACTTACCACTAAAAATTAACTCTGCCGGAGTTATTCCAGTAATTTTTGCAACGTCATTTATGACTTTACCGACAACGATTTTTTCGTTAATCGGAACAGAAGATGCTGGACCAATTAAACAATTTTTCATTGATCTATTCAATTTACAATCGCCTATGGGGATTGCCTTTTATACAGTACTACTTGTAGCATTTACATACTTCTACGCACTCATTCAGGTTAATCCTGAAAAAGTTGCTGAGAACTTGCAAAAGCAATCCGCTTATATTCCAAGTGTTCGTCCTGGTAAAGACACAGAGAATCATATAACTAAGATTCTTAACCGTTTAAGCTTTGTTGGAGCACTATACTTAACAGTAATTGCTATTTCACCGATGATCGCAAACTTTTTTGCGCCAATTCCGATGAACTTAGCATTGAGTGGAACAAGTATACTAATTGTTGTTGGTGTAGGTATTGAAACAGCGAAACAAATTGAGGGTCGTATAACTCAACGTAGTTATTCTGGCTTCTTATATCTAGACTAAAGTAAAAAGGATTGAAGACAATGAATATTTTATTAATGGGATTACCAGGTGCCGGAAAAGGTACTCAAAGTGAGATGATCTCTAATGATTACAGCATGGTGCATATTGCAACAGGTGATATCTTTAGAGAAGCAATTAAAAATGAAACAGAATTAGGCTTACTTGCAAAAAGTTATACTGATAATGGAAACTTAGTTCCAGATGATGTAACAAATAGCCTAGTAAAAGAAAGACTTGCACAAAGCGATGTTGGCGAAAATGGCTTTATGTTGGATGGTTATCCTAGAACATTAAATCAAGCCCAAGCACTTGATAAGAATCTTAATGATTTAAACGAAACATTAGATGCCGTTATCTACATTGAAGTAGATAAAGAGGTCTTAAAAGACCGTTTAAGCGGACGATTCATTTGCCGTAACTGTGGTGCTACTTATCATAAATTATACAATCCACCAAAAGTGGAAGGTACTTGTGATACATGTGGTTCACATGATTTCTATCAACGCGAAGATGACAAACCTGAAAAGGTAAGTCACCGTATTGAATTACAAATGGACTCAATTCGCCCAATTTTAGAACATTATCAAGATGCAGGAATTCTTCACCAAATCAATGGGGAAGACGCAATTGAATCTGTTTACCGAAATATCCGTGATATTTTAGGTGAATAATTCAATGAATAATCAATTTAGAAATCCTAACTGGTAAAAGGAGGAATATCAATGGCTAAAGAAGATGTTATTGAAGTAGAAGGTACAGTACTTGAAACTTTACCTAATGCGATGTTTAGAGTAGAATTAGAAAATGGTCATGAGATCTTAGCTCACGTATCAGGTAAAATTCGTATGAATTATATTCGTATTTTACCAGGGGATAGAGTAACAATTGAAATGTCTCCTTATGATTTGTCGAGAGGTCGCATTACGTACCGTTTTAAATAATGACAGGTGAATTAAGGAGGTAATCGAATGAAAGTAAGAGCATCAGTTAAACCAATTTGTGAAAAATGTAAAGTTATCCGCCGTAATGGTAAAGTGATGATCATTTGCCAAAACCCTAAACATAAACAACGTCAAGGATAAGAAGGAGGGAAATTAATGGCTCGTATTGCAGGAGTAGATATTCCAAACGACAAACGTGTAGTTATTTCATTAACATACGTTTTCGGAATCGGAAAAACAACGGCTCAACAAGTTGTTGCAGAAGCAAATGTTGACCCAAATACACGTGTTAAAGATTTAACAAACGATGAGTTAGATCGTTTACGTAGTATTGTTGACTCAATTAAAGTTGAAGGTGACTTACGTCGTGAAGTTAGCTTAGACATCAAACGCCTACAAGAAATCGGTTCATACCGTGGTATGCGTCACCGTCGTAACTTACCTGTACGTGGACAAAACACTAAAAACAATGCACGTACTCGTAAAGGTCCTAAAAAACCAATTAGATAATAAAATAAGGAGGGAAAATTAATGGCTAAAAGACAAGCAAATCGCCGTCGTCGCGTGAAAAAGAATGTTGAACGTGGTATCGCACATATCCAATCAACATTTAATAACACAATTGTTATGATTACTGATGTTAACGGTAACGCTATTGCATGGTCATCAGCTGGAGCTTTAGGCTTCAAGGGATCACGTAAATCTACACCATTTGCTGCTCAGATGGCTGCTGAAGTTGCTGCTAAAACAGCAATGGAAAATGGCATGAAATCTGTAGAAGTAACAGTTAAAGGTCCTGGTTCAGGTCGTGAATCAGCAATCCGTGCTTTACAAGCTACTGGTTTAGATGTAACAGCAATCCGTGACGTTACTCCAATTCCACATAACGGTTGTCGTCCTCCAAAACGTCGCCGTGTATAATGAGATTTTTAATTAATTCAGCTCGTGAAGTTGCTACTGAATTATCATTTGAAACCAACGTTTTGAAAGGGGAAAATTAATCAATGATCGAAATTGAAAAACCTGAGATTACAACGATTGAAGTCAGTGACGATGAAAAATTTGGCAAGATCGTAATTGAACCACTTGAGCGTGGATATGGAACTACCCTTGGAAATTCATTACGTCGTATATTATTATCTTCATTACCAGGCGCTGCTGTTAAGAGCGTTCAAATCGATGGTGTATTGCATGAATTTGCAACAGTCGATGGTGTTGTTGAGGATGTACCTGCTATTATTCTTAACTTGAAGTTATTAGCGCTAAAAATTGAATCAGAAGACGACAAAGTTTTAGAGCTGAATGTAGTTGGTCCTAAAACAGTTACTGCTGCTGACATTATTCATGATAATGAAGTGCAAATTCTTAATCCTGAATTAGAAATTTGTACACTAGCAGACGGAGCAGAGCTTAAGATGCTATTAAATGCATCAAATGGTCGTGGGTATGTACGTAGCGAAAACAACAAAACAGAAGATATGCCAGTTGGCGTTCTTCCTGTGGATTCAATCTATACCCCAATCAAAAAGGTTAATTACCAGGTAGAAAATACACGTATTGGTCAACAAAATGCGTATGATAAACTTACAATGGATATTTGGACAAATGGATCAATCAGTCCAGAGAAATCATTAAGTTTAGCTGCTAAGATTCTTTCTGAACACTTAAACATCTTCGTTAACTTAACTGAAGAAGCTCGTGAAGCTGCAATTATGGTTGAAAAAGAAGAATCTGAAAAAGAAAAAGTCTTAGTAATGACTATCGAAGAATTAGATTTATCTGTTCGTTCATACAACTGTCTGAAACGTGCAGGTATTAATACAATTCAAGAATTAACAGATAAAACTGAAGCTGAAATGATGAAAGTTCGTAACTTAGGACGTAAATCATTAGCAGAAGTTAAAGGAAAATTAGCAGACCTTGATTTAGGTCTCAAAGATGAAGATTAATAGATAAAAGGAGGCTTCCTGTATGGCATACCGTAAATTAGGTCGTACAAGTTCACAACGTAAAGCATTATTACGTGACTTAACGACTGATGTAATCATCAACGAACGCATTGAAACAACAGAAGCACGTGCAAAAGAAGTACGTCGTTTTGTTGATAAAATGATCACACTAGGTAAAAAAGGTGATTTAGCAAGTCGTCGTAAGGCTGCTGCATTCTTACGTAATGAATTAGCAGATGCTCGTATCGAGGACGATGAAGTTATTATCGAAACTGTTTTACAACGTGTGTTTAATGAATATGCAGAACGCTACCAAGAACGTAATGGTGGTTATACTCGTATTCTTAAAAAAGGTCCACGTCGCGGAGACGGTGCACCAATGGTAATCTTAGAATTAGTATAATAACAACTAATCACTTAATATGATGGGAGAGTGTTATGATTATGCTGTTTAACAGCATAGTCTAGCTCTATGTTACGGCTCGATAAATATCGGGCCGTGGCAATCATCTTTAAGTGTTTTTTTATTTTAAAAATATATTATATTATTTTATTAAATTCAATTTACTTATTTAATAAAAGGGTTTAGAATAGTATCTGCTTTTGATATCTGTGTGATTCAAAAGTGGATACTATTTTTTTGATTTCCTAGCATACTGACAAAACGTTTGTTATAATATCTATATCGTATATTTAGCGATTTCTATAGATATATTTTTGTTAGGTCAAGTGGGCATCTTGAGGATTTACTATTCCAGGGCGGGAATAGTGCCTTGTTGCGCACTTTTTTTATATATTTTTAGAGGAGAAAACTTATGTTACAATTTAAAAATTTGTCCGTCCCACAGACGATATTACTCGGATTTGCGACTGTGATTTTACTTGGTACAGGATTATTAATGCTACCAATAAGCCAACAACCCGGCGTGGAAACGACTTTCGTTGACGCTTTATTTACAGCGACATCTGCCGTTTGTGTCACGGGACAAATTACACTCAACACTCTGACTCACTGGTCTTATTTCGGAAAAACAGTCATTATTTCACTCATTGAAATAGGTGGACTCGGCTTTATGTCACTCGTTGTGATGGGCTTTGCGTTACTCGGCCGTAAATCATCGATAAAAAATGACTTAGTATTACTAGAGTCGCTTAATATCGACAGCATGGCGGAATCCAAACAATTAATGTTTTATGTCATCCGCTTTGCACTCACGACCCAAGGACTTGGTGCACTGCTTTTATCCGTCGATTTTATCCCCCGCTTAGGCTGGGCCAAAGGCATTTACTACTCACTATTTCACAGCATTTCCGCCTTTTGTAACGCCGGATTTGACCTTTTCGGTGACAGTCTAATCGGCTTTCGAGATAACACCTATGTAGTACTCGTTATCGCCTTTTTAATTTTTTCAGGAAGTTTTGGTTTTATCGTTTGGAGAGATGTGCTAACTTATTTTAAAAACAAACGACTCTTACTACATACAAAAGTAGTACTCATGATGGTAGGGATCATTTTAATTAGCAGTATTCTACTTATTGCCTTTATCGGAGAACAAAACCCTTATTTTGCTGATTTATCTGTCACAGACCGAATCGCCAACTATATCTTTTTAGCAATCACACCTAGAACAGCTGGTTATACAACCGTTGATTATGCCCAAGTAGGATTGCCCCTGGTAATGATTACGATCATCTTAATGTTCATTGGAGCTTCATCTGGTTCAACAGGTGGAGGGTTAAAAATTACGACATTATTTGTTTTAGGATTATACTTTATTAGAACATTCCAAGGTAAAGAAATGACCGCCTTTAGAAGATCAATACCCACAGAATATGTTAGACGCGCTTTATTACTCTTAATTGGCTCAATTACTTTAATTACTGTGGCGTCTTTACTACTCACTATTACTGAAACCATTCCTGAAGGATTTGGTTTGGAATATATCTTAATGGAAGTGGTATCGTGTTTTGCAACAGTAGGTCTAACAATGGGCTTAACGCCTGATTTGACTACATTTGGTAAATTATTACTGATTTTAGTTATGTTTATCGGCCGTGTTGGTATACTCACTTTCATGTGGGCGTTTGGTGATACGAAAAAAGAATCAGGCATTCATTTACCTGAAGGTAAAATTATGATTGGATAATAAAAGGAGACTTTAATTGTGAGAAGAGTTAAAAGAATTGGTGTTTTAGGACTAGGAATCTTTGGTTCATCTTTAGCTAGAACATTAACTGAAAATGATGTCCAAGTAATTGGTATTGATAATGATATGGAGCATGTGCGTGAAATAATGGACGACATCGATTATGCGATACAAGCCGATTTCACGCAATTAGATCAACTACGGGAAGCTGGAGTTGACCAATGTGAAGTGGTAGTTATTGCTGCTTCGCTTCACCTAGAAGACGTGATTTTAGGAATTATGAATTTAGAACAATTGGGTGTACAAGAAATTATCGTCAAAAGTAAAAATGAAAGTTATGCCGAAGTACTTAAACGTGTAGGTGCGCACCGTGTTATTTTACCTGAGCGCGACATGGGCGTTCAGATGGGACAAGTTTTAAGTCAATCGACGACGCAAAGTTTGATGGCAATCGACGAACAACATGATGTGATTGAATTTAAAGCCAAAGAAAAATGGGTTGGTAAAACAATTCAAGAAATCGATTTTAGAGGTCGCTACCATGTCAATATTATAGCGATTGGTGAAAAAGGCAAAACGAGTTTAGAAGTGTCTATTTTACCAAGTACTGTGATTTCGATTAATAACTATTTTGTTGGGGTAACTGAAGATAAAAGTGCCTTAATTAATTTAAAATAATGAATAAGAAAGGGAGGAACTAAATGAGTAAAGAAATTATTGAACAGGTTAAAGATGCTGAAATTAAAATGGGTCAATTATCTCAAACCATGAAAAAAGAAAAACAAGGTTTGCAAGATAAAATGACTCAAGAAAAAGAAGCTTTCAAAGCACATCTTGACCAGCAATTACAGGCTCATAAAACTGCCTTAACAGAACAATATGAAGAAAAACTACAAACTGAAAAAAATCAATCTGCTAGTTTAGCAAAAGATTATCAAAACAGTATTTCAGAAGGATATTCTAAAGAAAAGAATCAATTGGTGCTAAAAGGAATAGAGGAGGTTATGAACGCTTATGGCTATCGCAATCATGAAGCGACTGACGATACTCTGTGAACCTCCAAAAGTTGAAGCACTCTTAGAAAATTTACAAGAAGTAAAAGAAACACAAATTACTTCTTTTAAGTCACTTTCTGAGGAAGACCGTGAATTTTTTAAAGATCAAGAAGATTTAACAGAACATCGATTAAGCGAAGAAATGGCATTACGTCAATTAAGAGCTTCGATTGATTTTCTTCAAAGTTACGTACCCAAAAAACATTGGCGAACCAACTTTGAGGCTCGCCCAGTTTATACACTGCAACAATTAGAAGCAGAAGTTCAATCTTTTAATATTCAAGGGTTGCTAGATAATACTGAGGAGCAGCGAAATGAATTAAGTCATATTCAAAAGAGCTTACAGTCGTTAGAAGAACAAGAAACATTTCTACGTCAATGGCATTCACTGGATATCAATCCTAAAACAGCTCAAAATCTAAGACACTTTAATGTACGGTATGGAACAATTCCAATCGAACAACAGTTAAACTTAGAAAATGCATTAACCAGATGGGGTAAGGATTATTATATTGATGCTATTTTTTATTCTAAAGAATCAATTGGTTATGTGATTGTCACTGAAAAAACTCAGAATAATGAGATGTCGCAATTATTGCGGCAGTATCAGTGGTCGACACTCATTTATTCTTATGACGAACCACCCAAAGTAGCTTTAGAAGAAAATTTAGCTGAGCGAGAAACTTTAGTAAAACGCGACTTAGAAATCCGGCAACAATTAAAAGAAGCTTCAAAAACGCTGAACGCATTCTTACTCGCTGAAGAAAATCTCGCAAACCGTATTGAGCGCCAAAAAGCACAAGAAGATATTTTACAAAGTCAACACATTACAGTCGTTCAAGCCTGGTTGGAAGATACTCAGGTCGAGTCAGTGATTGAATCCATTCAATTAACTTTAGGAGAAGAAGCGTTAGCCGTTTTTGTTGATGATGCAGAGCCTGAAGAGATAGAGGCTAATGAAGTCCCTACAAAATTAAAGAATAATTGGTTAGCAAGACCCTTTGAATCATTGACCTTACAGTATGGTGTCCCAACATATCAATCAGTGGATCCAACACCTTATTACACTATATTCCAAATATTATTCTTTGGTTTAATGAGTGCCGATGTTGGCTATGGTTTATTATTATTTATTGCTACTTTCATAGCAGGTAAGATGACGACACTTTCGGAATCTATGAAACAATCACTGAAAATGTTTAATTATAATTCGGTCGGAACTATTTTAGTTGGTTTATTTTTCGGTAGTTTCTTCGGCTATGACATGCCATTTAGAGTGATGAGTATGTCAGATAATGTCATTCAGATTATGATATTCTCAGTGGCCATCGGTTTAGTGCATATGATGGTAGGATATATGCTGAAAGCGCGTTTAGCTTTAAAAGATAAAGACTATGGTAGTTTTTACTTGGATGCGCTGCAATGGATGTTAATGATTCTTGGTGGTGTTTTAATTGCTGCCAATATGATTATTAATATACCAATCATTCAAACGATTGGTTTAGTGTTACTGCTTGGAAATATCATCGGTATGTTTGTTGCCAATATTATTATTTCACCCAATAAATTAGTGGGTGTTGGTAAAGGATTATTTGGCTTAATCGACGTTGCTGGTTTAGTAGGGGATATTGTCAGCTACACACGTCTAACAGCATTAGGTGTAGCCGGAGCGAATATTGCGATGGCCTTTAACTTAATTGTTGGCTTATTACCACCGGTCGCACGGTTTACAGTGGGATTATTATTATTTGTCGCCTTACATGCATTAAACATTTTTATCACTTATTTAGGTGCATATGTTCACTCGATGCGTCTACAGTTTGTTGAGTTTTTCGGTAAGTTTTATGAGTCGGGTGGAACATTGTTCACCCCATTAAAACCTTTAGAAAAAAATATTCATATTCGAAAAGATAACTAATTTATATTGGAGGAAATACAATGGACTTTTTAACAACATTATTTGGAGAAAATATCGGTTTAATCTTTGGTGGCCTAGGTGTCGCGGTCGCAACATTTGGCGGAGGGATTGGATCAGCTCGTGCGGTAGGTATGGCTGGTGAATCAGCGGCTGCTTTGGTAAAAGAAAAGCCAGAATTATTTGGTCAAGCACTTGTTCTACAATTACTACCAGCGACTCAAGGTTTATACGGCTTCGTAATTGGATTATTAATGTTATTACAATTAACACCAGATATGGCAACAAGTACTGGATGGTATTATGTGATGTGTGCTTTACCTGTTGCCATTACAGGTTACACTTCAGCACCAGCACAAGCACGTGCATCAATTGGTGGGATGCAAATCTTAGCACAACGTCCTGAAAATGCGACGCAAGGGATTGTATTCTCTGCGATGGTTGAGACTTATGCGATCTTAGGATTTGTTATTTCATTATTAATGTTCCTATTTGTTTAATTTTAAAAAGACAATTTAAATATATTAAACAAAGGAGGGATGCGTCATGGCACAAATAAAAGATTTAAAATCTTTTGTGGAAAAAGTAGTTGACCGCGAAACAGATGCTAAACAAGTAGAGTTAGCGGAATATGCCAAAACATTGGAAGATAAACTACAAATTCAAAAAGATCAATTAACTGCCAAACACGAGGCGAAAGTAGAAAAAGTTGACAGACAACTCGAAGAACAATTTAACATTCGCTTAAATAGTTTACAACTTGCCCAAAGAAATGACCGCTTAGCGATTAAACAAGCAATCATTGACGATTATGTGACTGAGGTGAAAGCAGGATTTAAAAACTTGTCCTCAGAAAATATACATACTTTTATCGAAGCGTTGCTATCAAAACACACTGAATTAGAAAATCCAGTCATTGTTTTAGGCGAACAAACAAAAGCATTACTTAAAGAATCAGTGAATACTTTTCCTGTGAGCGTAAGCGAAAACACATTACCAAATCAATCTGGATTTATTTTGATGGATGGGGATATTGAATATAATTATTTATTCGACAATTTAGTGGAAGAATCACGTCGCCAATTGCAGTTGATTTTAGTCGATAATGTTTTTAATCAAGAAAAATAGGCAAAATTATCAATCAAACTGAGGGAGGTGACAGTGAAAATGAATGAAAATTATGAAATGCAATTTGGTTCTTTAAACACAACTTTGCGCGTGCGCGAAATGAGTTTATTGAAGCCCGAAGATTATGAACGTTTGCTGGCAGCTGACGACTACGATGAGGCATTGAATTTACTGATGAATACGCCTTACCGTGAAGGGGTTAGCCAGGCGCGTGAAAGTCACGACTATCAAACAATGGTGATGGATGAGTTAAAAGAGACATACCATTGGATTAAGCGGGAAATCCCCGATGATTTGTTGTACAGAGCGCTCACTTTAAAATATGTTTACCATAATGTCAAAGTGTTGTTCAAGGAAAGATTAAACGGTGCATTATATCCCGATGCGTTAATTGATATCGGACCTTTTCCAATTTATGCCTTGCGCCAAGCTGTCAATGAAGGACAGGGCGATAAATTTAAAGATTTCTTTTTGAGTAACTTAGAAAATATGCGCAATTATTTCGATGATATTGACCACTATCAACAATTAGATGTCTTTATCGACCGGGCTTATGTCCATCATTTGAAACGTTTGAGTGAAGAAATGGAAAACCCGAAAGTCGCTAAATATTTTGATCAAATGATTGACGAAACGAATATTTTGATTTTCTTTCGGGCTTTAAGATTAGGGCAT
Source organism: Aerococcaceae bacterium DSM 111022 (assembly GCA_015863195.1). GTDB lineage: Bacteria > Bacillota > Bacilli > Lactobacillales > Aerococcaceae > DSM-111022. Next base: position 50,319 of record JACBXO010000003.1, read on the forward strand.
TCACCACGAGAACTGGCTGCGATTTTAACCGATGAAGGGGATTTAAAAGCGGCGGATTTTGTTACCATCGGTTCTAAAGGTGAAGGACAAGCGGCCAGATATTTTAGTGAAAATACGAATTACCGTCATTTGTTTGCGGATGCTGTTTCTGAAAATGGTCAATTAAGTATCCGACGTCTAGAACAAGCGATTGATCATTCGCAGTTGAAAACACTAGACCAAGCAAAATTTGAAGTGTTTGGACCACTCCCAGTGATTCGATTTGTTCAGAAAAAAGAATTAGAAGTAGATCAATTACGCTTAATCTTAGCCGGTAAGTTAAATAATATTGATACTGAAGTGATTAGAGAAAGAATGAGAGGGTAATATGGAGTATAAAATTGCCATAATTGGTGAAAAAGACGAAATATATGCCTACAGTCTCTTGGGGATGAAAGTCTTTTATATGACGGCTAGCGACCCGGAACTTTCAAAAAATATTAGACAACTTATCCAAGATGGCTATGGCGTTTTATTTATAACAGAAAAAATAGCAAAACAAATTCAATCCCTTATCAAGCAATATGATGATGAATTTATGCCCGCTATTATTTTAATACCAAGTGATTATGATGCGACCAGCATGGGCTTAGACCGCTTAAATGAAAGTGTCATTAAAGCTGTTGGCCGCCAAATCTTATAGGAGGTAGATGCATTGAGTAATGGAATTATTACATCGGTATCCGGTCCACTTGTTGTGGCCGAAGGTATTGATCATGCAAAAATCCGTGACCTTTGTTATGTCGGCGAGCAAGGACTCGTTGGCGAAATTATTCAAATTCGCGGTAAAAATATTTATATTCAAGTTTATGAAGAAACTTCAATGGTTGGACCTGGTGAACCAGTGGTACCAACAGGAGCACCATTATCGGTTGAATTAGGACCTGGATTACTAACAGGCATGTTTGACGGGATTCAACGTCCATTAGAAAAATTAGCGGAAGTATCTGGTAACTCTTTCTTAGACCGCGGTGCTCGTGTTGATTCTTTAGACCGTGAAAAAGTATGGTCTTTTAAAGCATTAGTAGAAAATGGGACAGAAGTTGAACCCGGCGACATAATTGGTGAAGTGCCTGAAACGGCGACAATTTCTCATAAAATAATGGTCCCAATGGGCGTATCTGGAACAATCCAAAACCTAGCAGATGGTGATTTCCATGTTGCTGATACTTTATACCAAGTGACAGACGCTAAAGGTAATACAACGGATCATAATATGATTCAAAAGTCACCCATCCGTCAAGGACGTGCTTTTAAAGCCAAACAAAGACCAGACCGTCCCTTAATTACAGGGCAACGTGTCATTGACACATTATTCCCGGTGGTTAAAGGGGGAGCAGCGACAGTACCCGGTCCATTCGGAGCAGGTAAAACAGTCGTGCAACATCAAATCGCCAAGTGGGCAGATGTAGACATTGTTGTTTATATCGGTTGTGGTGAGCGTGGAAATGAGATGACGGAAGTAATTGACGAATTCCCGAAATTAATCGATCCACATACTGGAAAATCAATTATGGAGCGTACTATCTTAATCGCAAATACCTCTGATATGCCCGTAGCGGCGCGTGAAGCGTCGATCTATACTGGTATCACCATTGCAGAATACTTCCGTGATATGGGCTATTCTGTGGCGATTATGGCAGACTCAACATCACGTTGGGCTGAAGCTTTACGTGAGATTTCAGGTCGCTTGGAAGAAATGCCAGGGGATGAAGGTTATCCTGCTTATTTAGGAAGTCGCTTAGCGGAGTATTATGAACGTGCCGGAAAAGTAACACCACTTGGTTCGCCAGACCGTCGCGGTGACATTACAGCGATTGGTGCCGTATCACCTCCAGGAGGGGACACGTCAGAACCGGTTACTCAAAATACGATGCGTGTAGCAAAAGTATTCTGGGGACTTGATGCAAGCCTTTCACGCCGCCGTCACTTCCCAGCCATTAACTGGTTAACTTCTTATTCATTATATTCTGGACAAGTCAATGAAATAATTGGTGACGACTTAGACATTGATTGGCCAGCAATGGTTCAAGAAACACGGTCATTATTAGCCGATGAATCTGAACTAGAAGAGATTGTTCGTTTAGTTGGTGTAGAGTCACTTTCAGATAGTGACCGCTTGAAACTAGCAACAGCTGGTTTAATTCGTACCGCTTATTTACAACAAAATGCTTACGATGATGTCGATACATTTACGTCTCTACAAAAACAAGCACGAATGTTAGAAAATATTTTATACTTCAATGAGAAAGCCAAAGAAACACTAAACTTCGGTGCATCTATTGTATCTATTTTAAAAGGGACCGTTGACGTGCGCGAAGCGCTTGGCCGTATGAAATATATTAAAGAAGAAGACGCTGCATCCTATGGTGCGATTAAAGAAAATATCGCTGCATCACTACAAGAAGTTCTGCAAACAGGAGGTGAGTTCTAAGTGATAAAGGATTATAAAAATATAACCGATATCGTCGACCCATTAATTACCATTAAAGGCGTTGAAGGGATTAAATATGACGAGTTAGTGGATGTTAAAATGGGCGACGGTAATGTCCGCCGCGGCCAAGTACTTGAGGTCCAAAAAGATAAAGCCGTCGTGCAATTATTTGAAGGATCTGCTGGAATTGACAAAATGGACACCAAAGTACGTTTCTTAGGTCATCCATTAACTTTAGATGTCTCTGAAGATATGATCGGACGCCGTTTCGACGGGATGGGGCGCATCATCGACGACGGTCCAGAACTCATCGCCGAAAAATCATTAGACATTAATGGTCAAGCAATTAACCCCGTTAAACGCCGCTACCCCAACGAATTCGTTCAAACGGGCATCTCAACCATTGACCACCTAAACACACTAGTCCGTGGTCAAAAGTTACCGATTTTCTCAGGCTCAGGCTTACCTCACCAAGATTTAGCTGCGCAGATAGCCCGACAAGCCGCTGTTCGTAACTCCGATGAAAAATTCGCCGTTGTTTTCGCAGCGATTGGCGTAACTTATGAAGAGGCAGATTTCTTCATTAATGATTTTACCAAAACAGGAGCCATCGACCGTTCCGTTGTATTCATTAACTTAGCTAATGACCCATCAATCGAACGTGTAGCAACACCAAAAATGGCATTAACCGCCGCAGAATACTTAGCCTTTGAAAAAGGCATGCATGTTTTAGTTATCATGTCTGATATGACAAACTATGCCAACGCTTTACGTGAAGTATCTGCAGCCCGCCGTGAAGTACCAGGACGTCGTGGTTATCCAGGTTACTTATATACTAACTTGGCCACAATTTATGAACGTGCCGGACGTATTGATGGCTCAACTGGATCAGTAACTCAAATTCCGATTGTAACTATGCCGGAAGATGATATTACCCATCCAATTCCTGACTTAACGGGTTATATTACAGAAGGCCAAATTTTACTATCACGTGACTTACATAATCAAGGTATCCAACCACCCGTTGATGTCTTGCCATCATTATCCCGTCTAAAAGATAATGGGATTGGTGAAGATAAAACACGTGAAGACCACGCTTCTACAATGAACCAAATTTTCTCTGCTTATGCCCAAGGTAAAGAAGCGAAAAACTTAGCTTCAGTATTAGGGGACTCAGCATTAACTGAAATTGACTTAAACTATTTAGAATTTGCGGATGCTTTCGAGTCACGCTATGTTAACCAAGGATTCCAAACCAATCGTACGATTGAAGAAACACTGGAATTAGGTTGGGAATTACTATCCATCCTACCAACTTCAGAATTAACCCGTATTAGTGAAGAACAAATTAAGAAATACCTTCCTCAAAATAGTGAGGAGGCGTAGTCATGGCAATTTTAAATGTCAATCCAACCCGAATGGAGCTAGCGCGTTTGAAAGAACGTCTGGCATTAGCTAGTCGTGGTCATGATATTTTAAAAGATAAACATGATGGCTTAATGCGCTACTTTATTGATTTAGCCCGCGAAAATCATCAATACCGACAAGAAGTTGAAACTTTGATGAAAAAAGAAATGCAGACATTCGCCTTATCAAAAGCCTTTGTGCATGAAGAGTATTTAGATCAAATTGCGATTGGTCAAGGTGAAGATACGGTCGTAAAAGTTAAGTCAGAAAATATGATGAGTGTTCATGTGCCGACAATGCAATTTACGAGCCAATCAGATAATGGAGAGGCTACTGAGCCTTTACGTTATGGTTATATTTATTCAAATGCAGATTTAGATGAAGCGTTGCAGTCTTATCAAGAATTACTGCCAAAGATGTTAAAGTTGGCGGAGTTGGAGAAGAAGACGCAATTATTAGCGAATGAGATCGAGCGGACAAGACGCCGTGTAAATTCATTGAAAGAGTCAACGATTCCGGATTTGGAAGATACGATCAAAATGATTCAAATGAAATTATCTGAAAACGAGCGTGCTGAAATTACGCGCTTGATGAAGATAAAAGATTTTGATCAAGATGATGCGTTTGATGAAGAGTAGAAGCCGCAAATTTACGTTACAAGGGCGATTCAATTTGCTGGAAGCATTTTATATTCAGAATGATTTAATTAAAAATCCGATTTAAATTAAAAGAGTAATTAAACTATTTTTATCAATAAATGAAAATTAAGAGTACAATTTAAACCGAATGCTCTGTCTTTGGATGGAGTGTTCGGTTTTTGTGTTTCTTAGAATATTTGTTAAGTGGATTGATATTAATTGTAATTATGGATGGGGTAACTATTTATTATCTTATATTGAAGAATATCTGTTATTATAAATGTAAGCGTTTTTACGAGTGATAAGAATTGAGGGGGAGCAGGATGGAATTATACACACGAATCAAAGAGAGTTTTGATAAGCAAAAATTTATGCATCATATTGGTGCAAAATTAGAATCGGTTGAAGAAGGTAAAGTCAGTATTTCGATTGAAAATAAAGGTCAATTAAGTCAGCAAGAAGGTTTCATGCATGCAGGTGCTACCACAACAATCGCAGATAGTGCTGCGGGGTATGCTGCTTTAACAATGATGCCGGAAGATAGAGAAGTCGTATCAGTAGAATTCAAAGTAAATTTATTGAGACCGGCAGCTGGAACAAAGTTTATGGCGAACGCATGGGTCGTTAAACCAGGGCGGCAATTAACGGTAGTAGAAGCAGAAGTGGTAGATTTAGATTCAGGAAAATTAGTGGCTAAATTCCAAGGGACAATGTTCAGTGTTTCAAGTGGTGAAGCAGAGTAAAACGAGGAATGATATTATATTGATATATATAATGGTTCAATATAATGATTGTAGAAGGAAAGTGGAGAATCAAGGGAGGTTATGTCAAAATGAAAGATTATTGTTTCAATAGTAACCGTTTATTCTATTTAGTGATTGCAGTCTTATTCTTGATATTGATAGTATTTGGAGTGATTAATAGTATGGCTGGTTCTACTATAGATTCAAGTTCATCTACAATTTATGAGCAGTTTTTTATAGAAGTTCCTGAAATGTATCAAAATCATAATTAACCATTCATTCGAATAATAGCAAGATAGTTTAAACCGAGCATTCTGTCTAAAGATGGGGTGTTCGGTTTTTGGTTTAAGTGAAAGTTGAGGTGCCATCCAAGCAGATTTTCACTATTTCATTTGATTGAGTGAAAGTCGAGGTGTCATTCAAGCAGACCTTCACTATTTCACTTGATTGAGTGAAAATTGAAATGCCATTCAAGGGAACGTTCACTATTTGATTTGATTGAGTGAAAGTTGAGGTGTGATTCAAGGGAACTTTCACTATTTCATTTGATTGAGTGAAAGTTGTGGTGTCATTCAAGGGAACGTTCACTATTTGATTTGATTGAGTGAAAGTTGTGGTGTTATTCAAGGGAACGTTCACTCTTTGATTTGATTGAGTGAAAGTTGAGGTATCATTCAAGGGAACGTTCACTATTTAATTTGATTGAGTGAAAGTTGAGATGTGATTTAAGCAGACTTTCACTATTTACTGTATTCACATAATACTGGGATAACTTTTTTAGATCACTTTCATATCATTATGATCGTTTAACCCCACTTACTCAGATCCCATTGCAGATTTTATGCCATCAGCCCACTGCCACAGATTTTCATTGCAGTTTTTTGGCCATTCCCCCCTGACTCAACCTGCCATTGCTATTTTTGGGAATGGGCACCAGTAACTTTTGGTGAAATTATCACTACAAGACATTAATCAGTTAATTTTGATAATTGGATTTAAAATGGACCCTATAAACTGGACACCTCTCTTTCAATCGAAAAAGTTACTAGACATTATTCCATAGCAAATACAGCTCACTCTTCCGCGACAATTTTAATATCTCAAAACAAACTGAGGAATTTAATCCAGTCAATTTCTCCAGAAATTGACTTCTGCCTTTTCAAAATGATACTTTTCGACTCAACGCGAAAAGTACAATCAATATAAGGAGGCTTTTCTCTTAACGAAAAGCGACTTTATCATTCAAAGAGGTAGAGTCGCTGAGGCGACTCTTATCAAATTCCATTGTTTGTAGTGGGAATATCAGATCTATAGATTAATTAAGAAGTTGTGATGATTTTCGGTTTAAAAGTTGGTTGTTTGAGTTTAATACCTGAAACAACTAACAGAAACGCCGATAGTGTTGGTTGCTTGACCGTCATGTTTCGGGTAATAACAATTTGTATTCTAAAAGTTGTTACTCATTTAGTCGTGTTTCGGTTACTAAGTATTTGTATTCTAAAAGTTGTTCCTCATTTAGTCGTGTTACGGTTACTAAGTATTTGTATTCTAAAAGTTGTTCCTCATCTAATTATGTCAAGGCAACATCTACTTAAAATCTGATCGGAGTGTTTGGATGACTAAATATTTAGTTTTCCAGAACGTACTTTAATGATTTTGCTATGGATGTGACTTTCTTTTTATTAGCGGTGGAATGTTTGGTGATACTTGGTTTATTGAGCTATACTTTTGAGAAAAAAAGGGTCTGTTACTTACGTTTAGGGGGCTATGTGGTATAATGGGGAGGCATAAAATTTAAAGGAGTAGTCATTGTGGATAACATTATTGAAATAAAAAATTTAACATTTAGCTATGAAGAAGATGCTAACAATGTGCTAAAAGACGTTTCCTTTGAGGTGAAGCAGGGGGAATGGTTGGCAATTATTGGTCCAAATGGCTCTGGTAAATCAACGCTTGCGAGAATGATTAATGGCTTATTGGTGCCACAAGAAGGAACAATTACTGTTAATAATTTGACGCTTTCAGAAGAGACGGTTTGGGATGTGCGCTCGAGTGTGGGGATGGTTTTCCAAAATCCGGATAACCAATTCGTTGGGGCGACGGTTGAGGATGATGTGGCTTTTGGGCTTGAAAACCAAGGGGTGCCTCGTGAAGAGATGATTCCTCGTGTTAAAGAAGCGCTTGAAATGGTGAATATGTCGGCGTTTGTAAACCGTGAGCCGTCAAAATTATCGGGTGGTCAAAAGCAGCGTGTTGCGGTGGCGAGTGTGTATGCTTTGAGACCGGACGTGATTATTTTAGATGAGGCGACAGCGATGTTGGACCCGAAAGGGCGCCGTGAAGTGATTAAGGTAATCGATGCGTTGAGAGAGGCTTATGACTTAACGGTTATTTCGATTACGCATGATATTGAGGAAGCGGCTAGAGCGGACCGGATTATGGTTCTTAAAGATGGGGAAATTCAACAAATTGCTGCGCCGGAAGATGTTTTCAGTATAGGTGAAGGTTTGATACAGATGGGGTTAGATTTGCCTTTTGCCGAGAAATTACAAGCGAATTTAAAGGAATTAGGCGTGGAAGTGCCTGGTGAATATTTAACGGAGGAGGAATTGGTTCAATGGATCAGTCAATCATATTTGAAAATGTAAGTCATGTTTATAATCAAGGGACGCCGTTTGCGACGCATGCATTAAAAGATGTTACGGTTTCGATTCCTGATAATCAAATTACAGCAGTTATTGGGCATACCGGGTCAGGTAAGTCGACTTTTATTCAACATTTGAATGCATTGGTTCGACCAACTCAAGGTTCGCTTTATTTATTTGGGGAGAAATTTACGGCTGATTCAAAACATGAGTCGTTAAAATGGTTACGTAAAAAAGTGGGGGTTGTTTTTCAATTTCCGGAGTCGCAACTTTTTGAGGAGACAGTTTTAAAAGATGTGATGTTTGGACCAATGAATTTTGGACTAACCGAAGAAGAGGCTAAAGCTGTGGCATTGGAAAAACTACAACTTGTAGGGCTTCCTGAATCTGTGTATGAGCGTTCGCCATTTGAATTAAGTGGGGGGCAAATGCGCCGTGTTGCGATTGCGGGCGTATTAGCACAAAACCCTGAGGTACTTGTTTTAGATGAACCGACGGCAGGTTTAGACCCTTACGGCCACCATCAAATGATGGATATGTTTATGCGACTTCAAAATCAAGAACAATTAACGGTGATTATGGTGTCACATCAAATGGATGATGTGGCTGAATATGCGGATCATATTATTGTTTTTGAGCACGGTGAAATTGTTAAAACGGGTACAACGCGTGATATTTTCAATGAACCTGAATTACTAGAATCAAAACAATTAGACTTACCCCATGCGGCTTCTTTTGTCCAAAAGGTTGAGGACGCCTTAGGCCGTGATATTATGTCTTCAAATGATGTGCCAATTACGGTTGAAGAAGTGGCTCAGTTATTAATTGCTGAAAAGGAACGTTTAGTTAAGGGGGAGACACATGTTTGATAATGTTTTAATTGGTCGTTATATTCAAGGCGACTCGGTCATTCATCATCTCGATCCGAGAACGAAATTAATTTTAAGTTTTGTGATGATTATTTTAGTGTTCATGGCAAACAGTTGGCTCAGTTATGTTTTATTAATTGCTTTTGTGATGTTGGCTGTTATATTAACCGGGATTAATTTAGGTGTCTTCATTCGGGGAATTAGACCAATGATTTGGTTGATTCTTTTTACGGTTATTTTCCAAGTCCTGTTTTCAACAGGAGGAACGGTTTATTTCCAATGGGGACCCATTGCGGTTACTTCAGCCGGTATTATTAATGGAGTTTTAATCTTTGTTCGTTTGGTGTTAATTATTATGATGTCGACGGTTTTAACTTTAACCACGTCACCTTTAGAATTAACCGATGGGATTGAACATTTACTACGTCCATTGGAACGATTTGGTTTCCCAACGCATGAGATTGCTTTGATGATGTCGATTGCTTTACGTTATGTACCGACTTTAATGGATGAAACGCAAAAAATTATGAATGCACAAAAATCACGTGGTGTAGAGTTTGATCAGGGGAGTTTTATTGACCGTGTGAAAGCTTTTGTTCCGATTTTAGTGCCACTATTTGTGAGTGCTTTTAATCGTGCAGATGAAATGGCAAATGCGATGGAAGCGCGTGGTTACCGTGGTGGTGAAGGGCGAACTAAATACCGTCAATTAGATTATAGTCGGATTGATTTAATAGCTGGTTTATTGGTGGTCTTAATTTTTGCGGCGATTATTGTGATTTATTTTGTGATTTAGGAGTTATAAATGGCTAATTATGCGATTAAAGTTGAATATGATGGGACCAATTATGTTGGCTATCAAGTCCAACCGAATGGGCCAAGTATTCAAAGTCAAATTGAAAAAGCAATTCAACTGATGGCGAAGTTACCTAAGGATCAGTTTATCCCGACAATTGGGTCGGGACGGACCGATTCAGGGGTACATGCTAAAGGGCAAGTGGTTCAATTCGATTATCCTGCTGAAATTAAATCGGAGAATCTTCTTCGAGCCCTCAACAGTATTTTACCCGATGATATTCGGGTGAGTGCGGTGGCGCCGGTAGCCGAGGATTTTCATGCGAGGTATTCAGCTGTTTCGAAGACCTATCGTTTTGTGGTCAATAATGAGCGTTTCCCGGATCCTTTTACGCGGCTTTATAGTTTACATCATCCTTACCGTTGTGATGTTTCGAGAATGCAGGAAGCGATTGAAGTGATTGTGGGGACGCATGATTTTACGAGTTTTTGTTCAACGAAGACGGATAAAACGAATTTAGTTCGGACGATTTATGAGGCGAGTGTCGTTTATGATACGCCTCATTTTATCTTTGAATTTAAAGGAAATGGTTTTTTATATAATATGATTCGTATTCTGGTTGGCACACTCCTTCAAATTGGGGATGGGTTGAAGCCGGTGGATGAATTAGAAAGACTGTTAAAAGTTTTGGACCGCAATGAGGCGGGGCCAACAGCGAATGGGAATGGTTTATACATGATGGAAGTGGGTTATAAAGAGGATCCATTTGCACATCCAGATGCTTATTCATTATAGTGGAGGAGGGATTTTATCGAAACTGAGACACCACAAATCTTATCGTTATTTGAACATGAAGATGGTAAGAAATGGGTTGCGGAACTCGTTGGTCCTGATCCTACTTTTAAGTTGAAGCGGGATTTTTTACCGGAAACCAACACCAATGAATATGAATTGTTTGATGGTTTTTATCAAATTCATGGTACACATCCTGGTATTACGCCTTTTACGAAGGAGTATTGCCGGGTGGATAATGGGCGAATGACGCGTTATTTATCTTTTAGGGAAATGTTAGGGTGGATTCCTCAAATGGAGAGTTTGAAACCGCGCCGTGTTAAAAACATAAAAGGGCAAATTTATCGTCAATTAGATGAAATTAGTGGTAAATTTGATAACTATTTAATCACGGATGAGATTATGTATCAAAAAGAACAAGTGGATTTTGTTGATGACCCAGACCAATTAAGACAAGCGTTAAGCCAATTGGTAAGACAGAAACCAAAAATGATAAAGACTTATGAAAAGCAAATTGAATTGTACCGCCAAATGCCCGAGCAGTAATGAGTTCGGGTGTTTTTGTAATTACGGAGCCGGGGAGTCAGATAGATGACTCCCCGGCTTCCTAATTTTGGTGAGAAAAAAACGCAAACAAAAATGCGAAGGAGCAAGCAGCTCTTTCGCTTTTTCCAATGCAGTAGAATTTTCAATCAGCCACAAAATCTCTCACTATTCCCCACGTGAAGCAACGACTTCTTCAAAGGTCACTGGTTCGCGGTCAGCGTTACCAAAGGCGAGTGGTCTAGTGATTCCGGCTTCGGTTAATTTTTGACTGATATGGGCAGTATAATAACCATCAACATCAGCCACGTCGTCAGTCGTTGAATGTAGTCTGACACGGTAACTAAGTGCCCGTAATCATCCCGGGTTGCGCCGTAGTAAATAACCTCTTCTGTTAATAGTGAGCGAATCGATTCATCGGCTGTTTCGACAGCCTGTTTAACGACTGTTTCGACATCTTTAAAATTGGTTTCAGGGTAGACATTAAAATCAACATCAAAACGAATGGGTTTAACCGATTCATTGATAATATCGGTAATGTTGCGGTGTGGGATATAGTAATAGTAATGCTCCCAGTCTTCTAAAACAGTAGTTCTAAGTCCGACATGTCTTACTTTCCCTGAATGGTCTCCGACATGAATATAATCGCCGACTTTATATTGTCTTTCTAATTGGATAAAAAAGCCATTAACGACATCGGAAACAAACCCTTGTGCCCCTAAACCAATGGCTAGAGACAGAATTCCGGCACCTGCAACCAGTGTCGCTACCGGGACGCCTAAAATACTAAGGATTGAATAGATTAAGATAAAATAGTAGGTATATTGTAACGCATTTTGGATTAAATCGTTGAGGGTGCGGTCTGCATGCTGATTGTGTCTTCTTTGCCAGCGGTCAAAATAAAAATCAATCGCTTTGGATAATAGTTTTTTGATTAAATAAAAAGCGATGATTGTCACCGCAATTTGGGCGATTGTTTCAATTAAACGAATGGATAAATTAATTAAATTTTGTTGTGAGAAAAAATGATCAAATTGCTGTACCGTTTCTTCCATTGATATCAACTCCTTTATTTTTCATGATAACATGAATGACTGAAAAATTTACAAAAGCAGTTTAATCAATTGAAAAACGAGTATTTTCTTATTCGTTGTCTCAGCAATATTTTACAAAAAAACCAGCAGAAAATTCTGCTGGCTTGAATGTTATTTATAAATTAAGCGTCGCTTGCATCTTTGATTTGTGAAATTGAAAGCTCAATATTTTCAATACAATCTAAAATATATGGGTGTAATTGATCAACCAATTCATCGATATGATCGATTTGAACAATTGGTTTATAAGTATTCATAATGTCTTGTAAAATTTCTGTCAAGATAGTTGAAGGAATACCTAATTCATGTTTAATCACGCGGTGTAAGTCTCCGATGAAATGGTAACGTTGACCCACTAATTCTAAGTAGTCGGTTGATTTATCACGTTCTTTAATTAAAACGACACGACCTAAATAGTGGTCATAATAAGCTAAATATGTTTTAGCGTTAAAGTAATAGTGTAATAAATCATAAGTATCTTCGATTGTGAAGTTACGTTTCAATTTACCGGTTGTAATATTTTCGCGTAAGCGGTTAACATTTTTCATAACAGCATCGACTTTTTCTTGCTTACTCATGTCATCGTTGATTACATCTTCGATATTAACAATGGCTGTATTCCATACAGATTCACGACGGCTGAAACGGTAAAAGTAACGATAATAGTCATGTAAAATATAGTCACGGCGACGAATATTGTAGACAATAAACTGGTATCTTGGACGTTCCTCGTACTCTTCAATTAATTGGATAGCTTTGCGCTCAGTAATTTTTTCCATATTTACTCCTTTAACTCTCCATTGCCTGGAAATTAGTGTAAGATATTGATGTTTATAAATAAAGTCTATCTTATTTTTATAAAACAATCAAGTGACTAAAAACTAATTTAAGAGGTATTATGATGCAGATACGGAAAACAAATATAGAAGACATTCCAGCCATTTTAGAAACATTTAGCTTTGCCAGAACAACTATTCGAAACACTGGAAATACCGTCCAATGGGCAGGCGAATATCCAGGGAAAATCGATATCGAAAAAGACATCGAATTAGACCATAGTTATGTCTGTATAGCGACAGAAGATGATTCAGGCGTAGAACCAGGCACAATCCTTGCCACCTTCGCCTTACCCAATACACCCGACCCAACCTACGCCAATATTAAAGGAGCCTGGTTAAATAACGACCCTTATGTCACGATTCACCGTATCGCTGCTAACGGCAAGCTAAAGGGCGCAGGACGCTATTGTATGGAATGGGTGAGCGATAATCACTCTAATATTCGAATCGACACCCACGAATTAAACAAGCCAATGTTAAAATTAATTGACCAATTAGGCTTCCAGTACTGCGGCGAAATCATGGCCGCTGACCACACACCGCGCCTCGCTTTCCAAAAAATCTAAACAATAATTTTAGGAAAAGTATGGCACTCGCTTTCTTAAGCAGTTAACTTCCTAGTAGAATATAAATAACTAAAATGCCTGTAAATGAACGATTAGTCGTCTTTATTTACAGGTGTTTTTTCTTTTCATATTTTATCTTGCGGTAAACATTTTCAATGGCTTGATCAATCTGACCAGAGTAGTCAAATTCACTCCAAGGGTAACAAGATGGTGGCGATGAGACAATACTAATCTTCTTCTTTAAAGTAGGGTGATAACAGCGCAATTGAACAGACCATAAAGCTAACGGGATTTGCTTTGAGCAGTTTTTACCATATCGGCGGTCACCATAAACGCTATGCCCCATATTCTTTAATTGGGCACGAATTTGTTTCGTAATCCCCGTTTTCGTAGGAATCGCTAGCAACGTATGTTCAGCACTACGGTCAACAACATAATAAGAAAAAGTAGACTGTTCCCCATATGGATTCTGACTGTCAACAATATGGAGCCGTTTGTCTGGGCTTTTCATGACATGATTGGTGACTGTCCCAAAATCAGCAGCAACCATTCCGTTGACAACGGCAAAATATATTTGCCGGATTTTTTGTTTCTTTAATTGTTGACGAAGCCTTGTATAAGCTTTACTCGATTTAGCAAATAGAGCCGTTCCACCGACATGATTGTCGATTAGGCGTAAGTTTTTTATCCAAACTTGGTCCTTTTCTTCCCGGCTGGTCAACTTTTTATTGAGCTTATTTTTTAAAGTATTCTTTTTTGTTTTATGTTTGATTAATGTCTGTGACTCTTTTTCAGCAACTAATAAATGATTGTCTTCGTATAAAATAGTAATAGTCATTGGTCTCTCCATAAATAAAAATGATGCTTTTATTATAACAAGGTGAGAGAAAAATGAAATACTTTATCTCAAATATAGTAAATTGCTATAAAAATAAAAACCGATTAATTAAATGATTTGCATTATCCACTAAAATACTATATATTGTGTTTATAAATAAAACAACGAACTATATGTAGGGGGATTATCATGGGGACAATCACAACGACAAAACAAGCAACCCAGCTTAAAGAGATTAAGGTTATTAAACAAAGTGGGCAAATGGAAAAGTTTAGACCTGAAAAAATTGCGAATACCCTTTCACATTTTGAAATTGATTCTGAGGTTTTGGAAGAATTATTCATCGCTATTTTAGAAAGTTGTCAACAAGCGATTATTTCAACTAAACAAATTGCTGAAATTATCACTGATCATTTAGTTGATTTTGATTTGCATGATGCAGCTGGATTATACCAAGCAAAAGGTCAAGAAAAAGCAGCAAATTACCATGAACAAATGGATGTCCAAGAAAAATTGGAACAATTCCGTAATGGTGATAAACAAGTTTTAAATGAGAATGCCAATAAAGATAGCCGTGTTTTTAATACAACACGCGACTTAACGGCGGGTGTTAGTGCTAAGTCGATTGGACTCGGGATGTTGCCCAAAAAAGTTTCTCGTGCGCATTTAAAAGGGGATATCCATTATCATGATTTAGACTATCATCCTTATTCACCGATGACGAATTGTTGTTTGATTGATTTTGAAGAAATGCTTCAAAATGGCTTCCATATCGGGAATGCGGAAGTAGAATCTCCTAAGTCAATTAATACCGCCAGTGCCCAAATTGCCCAAATCGTAGCAAATGTTGCCTCTTCACAGTATGGTGGCTGTAGTGCGGATAGAATCGATGAGGTACTAGCCCCTTATGCAAAAATAAATTTCCAAAAGCATTTAAAAGAAGCAAGAGTGTGGATTTCTGACGAAAGTCAACATGAAGCATATGCTTATAGTAAAACGAAAAAAGATATTTATGATGCGATGCAAAGTTTAGAGTATGAAATTAATACACTTTATTCATCCAATGGCCAAACGCCTTTTACGACATTAGGCTTTGGCTTAGGAACAAACTGGTTTGAACGTGAGATTCAAAAGGCTATTTTAGAAGTACGTATTGGTGGTTTAGGACGTGAAAAACGGACAGCCATTTTCCCTAAATTAGTTTTTACTTTAAAAGAGGGGATTAATTTACATGAAACAGACCCCAATTACGATATCAAACAATTAGCCGTTGAATGTGCTACTAAACGGATGTATCCAGACGTTTTAATGTATGACAAATTAGTTGAATTAACAGGTAGCTTTAAAGCACCAATGGGGTGCCGTTCATTTCTTCAAGGTTGGCACGACGAGGCAGGTAATGAAGTCAATAGTGGCCGCATGAATTTGGGTGTCGTTACTTTAAATATACCGCGAATCGCATTAGAGTCAAATGGGGACATTGATACTTTTTGGGAGTTATTAGAAGAGCGTTTAGTAGTAGCTGAAGAGGCACTCGTTTACCGCGTTGCTAGATGTATTGAGGCAACCCCTGAAAATGCGCCTATTATGTATCAACATGGGGCATTTGGTAAGAGACTCAAACCAGAAGAAAACGTTAATGAATTATTCAAGCACCGCCGGGCAACTGTTTCATTAGGTTATATCGGTCTCTATGAAGCAGCGACTGTCTTTTTTGGACCAGAATGGGAAAATAATCCCCAAGCAAAAACATTTACCTTAGCTATTTTAAAAGAAATGAAGCAGCATACGGATCGTTGGGGTGACAAATATGATTATCATTTTAGTGTCTATGCAACACCGTCAGAATCATTAACTGACCGATTCAACCGCTTGGATGAAGAGAAATTTGGTGTCATCGAACACATCACGGATAAAGAATATTATACAAATAGTTTCCACTATGATGTCCGTAAAGACCCAACCCCCTTTGAAAAGATTCAATTCGAAAGTGACTATGCACCGTATACATCGGGTGGTTTTATTCATTACTGCGAGTATCCAAATTTACGCCAAAATCCTAAAGCGCTCGAAGCAGTGTGGGATTTTGCTTATGATAAAATCGGTTATTTAGGGACGAATACACCGATTGACCAATGTTATGAATGTGGCTTTAAAGGTGACTTTGAACCCACAGCACATGGCTTTAAATGCCCACAATGCCATAATACCAATCCAGAGACGTGTGATGTGGTTAAGCGGACGTGTGGTTATTTAGGAAATCCACAAATTAGACCGATGGTTAAAGGACGTCACAAAGAAATAGCGGCGCGTGTGAAACATTTGCATTTAGGAGACGATACGTCGGACTTATTAAATGAGCCTTCAAACCGTGCATTAAATAAAGAAACTCGGATGCGTATTTTAAGTCACTTAGATAAGTATTAGGGAGGGAAAAGTATGGTCTATAATCCCGCTCCCAAAGAATGGACCGCCGAGCGTTTTAGTAAGCAAATGATTGCTGACTATAAACCATTTAACTTTGTTGATGGTGAAGGGGTGCGTTGTAGTTTATATGTCAGTGGCTGTCCTTTTAACTGTGAGGGCTGTTATAACAAATTAGCCCAGGCCTTTAATTATGGTATTGACTATACGAAAGAACTCGAAGACCAGATTATTGAAGACCTGAGCCAGCCATATGTCCAAGGATTGACTTTACTTGGCGGTGAACCTTTCTTAAACACCCAAATATTAATTCCTTTATGCCAGCGTATCCGTCAGGAGTTTGGGCATACCAAAGATATTTGGTCATGGAGTGGTTATTACTATGAAGAACTACTTTTAGAGACCGAAGACAAGTTAGCTCTGCTTGGTTATGTGGATGTCCTAGTTGATGGCCGCTTTGAAATTTCAAAAAAAGACCTAACCCTCCGTTTTAGAGGAAGTAGCAATCAGCGCATTGTTGATATGAATCGGACAAGAGAAAACGATCATCAATTGGTCTTATGGTTAGATGGCAATTATGATTAAACAATGAATAATAGCATTTAGAGTATTATCCGTGATATAATAAAGAAAATACAAGGTATGGAGGTTATTATGTCAAAAATAAGAAAAGCGGTTATTCCAGTGGCAGGATATGGGACTGGTTTCCTACCCGCTACGAAAGCTCAACCGAAAGAATTATTACCGATAGTCGATAAACCAATCATTCAATTCACTGTAGAAGAAGCCCTTGCTTCTGGAATTGAAGAAATTGTGATTATTACAGGCCGACATAAACGTCCTGTTGAGGATCATTTTGACTCAAACCCTGAATTAGAAGAAAACTTACTGGCAAAAGGTAAAATGGAGTTACTTGAATTAGTAAAGGATACCACACTTCCTGACTTATTCTTCGTACGTCAACCTTACCCATTAGGGCTAGCAGATGCGATTCGTTATGCAAAACCTTTTATTGGTGACGAACCATTCGCCTTACTTTTAGCAGATAATATCTTTGAATCAGAAGTGCCTGTAATGAAGCAATTGATGGATGTTTATGATCAACATGAAGTTTCAACTGTTGCGGCATTACATGTAGATGATGATCAAGTTGATCAATATGGGATCATTGAAAAAGCAGAGGAGACATTGAATGGTGACCAGTCACTTTATCCAGTTGCTTCTCTAACAGAAAAACCGAAAAAAGATGAGGCACACTCAAATATTGCGGTAGCAGGACGCTATATTTTAACACCTGATATCTTTGATATTATCGATAATATGGAACCAACACCTTTCGGTAAATTTGATTTAACGGATGCGATGAACCAATTAAATCAAACTCAACGCGTCTTTGCTAAAGAAGTGACCGCAGAGCGTTTTGATGTGGGTGACAAATTAGGCTATATGCGTATGTCAATGCATTATGGATTAGGACACCCAGAGACGAAAGATGAGTTAAAAACTTATTTAATCGACTTAGCTAAAAAATTATAAAAAAGAGTTAGGTGAAGCCGCACGAAAGTGCGGTTTTTGATATCTAATTTTAAAAAAGGGGAGGGTCTTTATTAAAGAAAGACAATCTAATTTTGAATTACTCAGAATTTTAAGTATGTTAATGATCGTTATTCATCACTATGCCTATCATGGGGAAGTTGATTTAGTCGGCGCCTTTAATCAACAAACCATTGGTTTGCAATTACTTACTTTAGGAGGAAACCTAGGGGTATTACTTTTTGCTATGATTGGTGCTTACTTTTTAGTCGGCAGTAAAATGAAATGGCAGCGGATCTTTCATTTGTTTTTTGAAACTTACTTATATTCGTGGCTGATGTTAATCGCCGTTTTACTGTTTAAAAGAGAATCGTTAACCATTGTTGAAGGATTAGAACTCCTTCTTCCAGTACCGGGTGTGTATTGGTTTGTGGATTATTATTTTATCCTTATTTTAATGGCACCAGCGATTTTTACGATTATGTCGAATTGGACACCCAAGGTACGAAAAGCGGTCTTTTTACTGTCGACACTGTTTCTAACCGTTGGACCATCGTTTCATTTATATTATTTTGAATACCCAATCCAACGATTAATGGTATTTATTTACATTATTTATACAATGGGCTGGATACGATTAGATGCACCCAAAATTTTTGATTCAAAGAAAATTGGTGCAAAATTAGGAATAACAGGGAGCATATTATTTGCCCTTAGTGTACTTTGGTATAATGGTAAACAATTATTAGATGGCCAAGCCGTTGAGATGACCGATTTTAATAATTTAGCGCACATTGTTTTATTGATGACAGCCTTTGGTTTATTTATCGTCTTTAAGAATTTAGACATTGGCGCAATCAAATGGATTAATCAATTAGCCGGTGCCTGTTTTGGTGTTTACTTAATCCATGAACAACCAATGGTCAGACAATTCTTATGGTTAAATCTATTTGATAACCGCCAGTACGATCAATTGCTTCCATCGATGGTGATGGGTATTATCAATGGAGCATTAGTCTTTATCGGCTGTCTCATTATTTCTTACGCCGTCCAATTCGTATTTGGTGGCCTCATTAATAAAATTAGTCGCTATTTTGGCGGAAAAGTAGACCAGTATATTACAAGAAGTATGACAAAATAGTTACAAATTTATGTTACTCGTGTGTTATAGAAGCATACTTTCCGTAAACATGTTAAAATAGGAGGGAAGACATCTTTGAGAGGAGATTGGAAAATGACAAAGATTAACTGGCGTAAGCTTGCTACATCGGCACTTATTTCATCATTATTATTAAGCCCAGCAGCGATTACCGCACAAACTATCCACACTGTATCCGAAGGTGATACAATTTATGATTTAGCAATCAATTATGGTTCAACTGAAGAAGAAATTATGGCTTGGAATGGTTTATTACATTCTGAATTAAGCGTAGGTATGAATTTAATCGTTCAAAACCCCGACGGATCACAAGCAGTAGAAACAGAAACTGGAACAGAAACAACGGAAACCGTTGCTCAAACTACACCAGTTGATGGTTCACATGTGGTTGGCGCTGGCGATACTTTATCAGGCATCGCAGCTGTTTACGGGGTAACGGTTGACGAATTATATGCTTGGAATGGATTATCAAATTCATTCTTACAAGTCGGTGACTTGATCGCCGTTGGCCCAAGTGGTGCATCAAATGTCAGTCAAGGCCCTGTATATGAAGAGCCAATTGTAGATGACACAACACCTTACTACCCACCTGTTGAAACAAGTGGTAACTATATTACAATCCAACCAGGTGATACATTATCTGGTTTAGCGATGGTATTAGGGACAACAACAGAAGCATTAATGGGAGCAAATGGTTTAACAAGTGACTGGTTAGTTGCAGGAAACACTCTGGCTGTTCCAGCAGATGCCATTTATCCAACAGCAAGTAAATCAAACTATGTTCCAGAAACAACCAACTCATTTACACCAAACACAACAACCGCTAATCCAACTGCAAGTGCGAATGGTGGTACAGATCATATTGTTGAAGCGGGAGATACTTTATCAGGCATTGCAACAACTTATGGTGTTTCTTTAAATGATATTTATACTTGGAACCCATCAATTTCTGAACAATTAACGATTGGTCAACCAGTAACAATTCAAACAGCTGGCCCAGTATCAACTGAAGAAAACATGCAAATCGAAGATTCTGACGGTACACGTAATGTCGTTGATCTTTCAAAAGTACCTGAAAATGTTCGTCCAGACACACATGTTGTTCAAGCTGGAGATAATATTTGGCGTATTGCTGAAGAGTACGACGTATCCGCAAACTCAATCAGAATGTGGAATGAATTACCTGAAGGCGACGACTCACTAACAATCGGAGATACAATCTATGTATCAAACCCAGCCTTTGTACCAGAAATGCACGAAGTAGTTGAAGAAGATACACTAGATACAATCGCTGAAGCAGCGGGTGTAACGGTCGAAAATATTGTTAAATGGAATGAATTAGAAAACGAAGAAGACTTCGCAGTAGGCGACATTTTATTCGTCACAAACCCACGTCCATTAACACATAATGTCGAACCAGGCGAAACACTTGAAGAAATCGCAGAAAACTACAATATTGATGTCGCTGATTTACGTGCATGGAACTTCCTTCCAGAAAACGCACGTATCATCAACGGAACATTAATCGTATCTGACCCGACAGAAGATGTTATTTCAACAAATCAAAATACAGAATCTGAATCAGATGATGCGTCAGAAACATCAAGCGACGAATCAACTGAAACTTCTTCTGAAGAATAATTTTTACTGACTTTCCGCATTTTTGTGGAAGGTCTTTTTTGGGGGAAAATATGGCAAATTACCACTGTTACATTCAAAATTTAAATCACATCCATAGAAAATTCAACCAATATAAAAGCGTTACTTTTGCTATTAAATCCCATAAGACTTAGTATTTAAATAGAGACATTTTTAAAGCAATGAATCTAAAGTCATCAAAGAAAGGAATCGATAAAATGGGAAAATTAGATAACCATGTAGCATTAATTTTTGGAGGAACTTCAGGTTTAGGTGAAGCCACCGCTAAATTGTATGCCCAAGAAGGGGCTAAAGTAGCCATTGCTGGTCGTAATCAAGAAAAAGCTCAAGCCATTATTGATTTAATCGAACAAGATGGCGGAGAAGCAATCTTTGTCTCAGTAGACGTTAAAGATTCGAAGGCAATTCAGGCTGCGGTTGAAAAGGTCATTGAACATTTTGGCGACTTAGATATTTTATATAATGGCGCTGGCATTTTAGATAATTATGACTTAATCGAAGACACAGAAGAAGCATTATTTGATGAAGTGATTGCGGTCAACTTAAAAGCACCATGGGTGGCAGCAAAGTATGCTCTGAAACATATGGCAGCTAAAGGAAGTGGCGTGATTATTAATATCGCTTCACAAGCAACCGGCATGGTAGGCGTAGGTGGCACACCTTATATGTCATCGAAATATGGTTTAATCGGCCAAACACGCCAACTCGCTCATGAATATGGACCTAAAGGAATTAAAGTTAATGCTTTATCACCCGGTTTTATTGATACGCCAATGACTGAGGGTATTGAAGACAAGCGTTTATTAAAGTCCCCATTAGGACGTGCTGGAAAACCGGAAGAAATAGCTAAAGCGTCATTGTTTTTAGCTTCTGATGATTCAGACTATATCCAAGGGCAAAATATTACTCAAGACGGTGGCTGGACTTTAGGCGGCTACCCAGTAGACTAAGAAAGTTACTTAAATAAAAAAAAGCAGCGAGTCGTTTGTCGGCTCGCTGCTTTTTATTTATTGGTTAAAATCGGAGATGCTTCTATAAGTGTTTGCCATATTCTCCCCAAAAATTAAGCAACTTCTGCTGAAGGGGCGAGCATATTGACAGAATCGATGCCGTCAATGGTCATTAGCTCGTCGAGTAGGCGCTGTTCGACTTCGGAGCGCGTCTTTATCTCATAAACGAGTTCAAAGGACTCAGGGAGCAGATTTTGCGCTTTTAATCGGGCATTGCTGACATTACGTAAGACGGTGTCGGCAATCAGCGGCACATTTGAGCGGCTACCGCGGATCACAACTAACATACTGCGGGAAGAGGTACGGCGGTCACCGGTAATAAATAGGAAAACCGCGATAACAACTGATCCAATTAAGCCAATCACAAAGTTTTGCGTGGCACTGGCTAAGCCAATCGCCATCGCCCAGAAAACGAAACCTAAGTCGCGGGGATCTTTAGTATTCGTTCTGAAACGGACGATCGATAGCGACCCCATCATCCCCACGGATAGGGCGAGATTGGTTTGAATGAGATGCATAATAATTGTCACAACTAGGGCGATTAAAACCAGTGTCGAATTAAATTTCGGGTCATAAACCATGCCTGAGCGACTATATTTAAATGTGAAAAACATAATCACAGCAAGGAACAGTGTCACGCCAAGCGAAAACACCACTTCCAGCACATCCACTGGCGGGTTGATGCTGGAAGAAACTTCGGTAATATTTGATAAATTTTGCATAAAATAACTCCTTAAAATTAGTAATAATATTGTTCTAATAACGACCTGGACGAACCAAATTTACTGACAGGGCACTTTTGTAAATTTAAACGCGTTAAGACATCTTGAATTTGCGGGAATAAATAAGTGTCATATTTCACTTCAAGAATTGTTTCGGTAATCGGCATAACGCTTCGATAATGAGGATAAGGATTTTCTGAAAATAAATCATAATAAAAATTGCAATATTCCAACTCACTATCTAAAGTAATCCGCGTCGCGAAAAAGGGATACGTATAGGCACGGCGCTTATATTCCACCATCGAAATAGGGCGGTAACCCATCGTCGAACAAATTTCGTAACCCAATTCTGCCGTCGGGTCATCATAATTTTTCAACACCTCAAAATTCCCCTGAAGCATTTCCTCCGCATCTTCCCGCGACACAATCACCGAATCTTTAATCTGGCTATGCGTCCATTTCTTCTTAATTTCAAACTTAGCGGTGGTTGAATGCGGCGAATAAGTTCTCAAACGAACCCGCTTTACAAAATCAAACTTTGCCCGTTTCTCAACATAATCTTGATTATCCAACCCATCAAAATAAACCGACCGCACCCGGTACCCATCATAACCCCCATAAGTATCCGGCACTAAAAGCGTATCCAACGCCTGGATCAACTTCATCCGATCCTCTAAATTCAGTAAGAACTTCATCTCCTTACGCGACACAGTCAAACTTGGTGCTAATTCAGCCATTATTTCTACCTTCTTTCTATCAGCCAACTCGGCTTGCCTTAGAATATACGCACCACTGCTAAATTTTAGGGCCCTTTTTATAAATTTTTTTGGAAAAAAGTATGGGAGAGTTAATTTGAAGCAAAAAATAGTTCCTTTAATAAAGAGAATAACTCCGATGAGTGGTGGAGTTTTTGTATGCTCAGTTTATGCAACGAAGAGGTGCATGAGCGTCTTAATTATTGAGCTGATGCATCGAAGTGGTGCATGGGTATCTTGATTTTTGTGCTGATGCATCGAATTGGTGCATGGGTATCTCAACTATTAAGCGCAATGATACAACCTGTATCATGAAGGTGGTTCATGGAGGTGCTGACGATACAATCTGTATCATGAAGGAGGTTCAAAGAGTTGCTGACGATACAACTTGTATCATGAAGCTGGTTCAAGGAGGTACTGATGATACGATCTGTATCATGAAGGTGGTTCATAGAGTTGCTGACGATACAACCTGTATCATGAAGGACGTTCATGGAGTTGCTGATGATACAAGTTGTATCATCAGCCGGTTCAAATTGGAGTCGACGATACAATCTGTATCATGAAACCACTCCGTAAAGCCAACGACGATACAATCTGTATCATTAAGAGCCTCATATCTGCAATCTCATATCTGCGCTTTCATATAACAACTTAAGTTTTAAAAGCTAGTTGTTATCTAATATTATCCCTAACCCACAAATATAAATCCCATAAAAAAATACCCCAACCAAAGCGGTTAGGGTAAATATAAAACTTATTTAATTTTGCTGACTCTCATCACGGTAACGCGTTAAGAACTCGACTAAACGAGGATGTTGTGGCTTATTAATCACATCAATTGGATTACCTTCTTCAGCAATCACACCTTTATCCATAAACACGATACGCGTTGAAACGTCGCGGGCAAAAGCCATTTCGTGAGTAACAACAATCATCGTTAAACCTTCTTTAGCCAGTGTAGTCATTGTTTGTAAAACTTCCCCCACAGTTTCTGGGTCTAATGCACTCGTAGGCTCATCGAAAAGTAACACTTCAGGATCCATTGACAATGCACGAGCAATAGCAACACGTTGTTGTTGACCACCCGATAATTGATGTGGTTTAGCATCGCGGTAACGAGCCATACCTACTTTTTCTAAATGTCCCAAAGCTATTTTTTCAGCTTCAGCACGACTACATTTTAAAATTTTAATTTGCCCAACTGTACAGTTTTCTAAAACAGTCATATTTTTAAATAAATTAAATGATTGGAAAACCATACCCACTTTAGCACGGTATTTAGTTTGGTCAAATTTACCTTTTAAAATGGATTGATCATGATATAAAATATCGCCATCTGTTGGTTCCTCAAGTAAGTTAATACAACGTAAGAAAGTTGATTTACCAGAACCAGATGAACCAATGATACTAATTACTTCACCTTTTTCAACAGACATTGAAATATCTTTGAGGACAAGATTATCGCCGAACTTTTTCTGTAAATTTTGAATTTGTAAAATGTTTCGTTCCATAATAACCTCCTTTATTGTTGTGGCATTGAACTAGACTCATAAACAGTATAACTTGAGCTGCCGTCCATTTTCTTTTCAACTAAACGCAATAGACGTGTGGTTGTAAAGGTTAAGACAAAGTAAATTAATGCAGCGATAAAGAAAGTTTGGAAAGTCATATAAGTTGAACCAGAAGCTGAACGAGTCACGAAGAATAACTCAGTTACCGCAATAACATTCAGAACGGACGTATCTTTAATATTAATCACAAACTCATTACCTAAAGCAGGTAAAATATTACGAATCGCTTGAGGCAAGATAACATAAGTCATCGCCTGAACATGATTCATCCCAATTGCTTTAGACGCTTCTAGTTGGCCATCATCTACCCCGTGGATACCACCACGAATAACTTCAGATAAATAAGCAGCTGTATTTACTGATACAATCAGTAATGCTGCTGACATCGATGACATATCGATATCAAAGAATAATTTCGAACCATAGAAGATTAACATCGCTTGAACCATCATCGGTGTACCACGGAAAATCTCAATATAAGCAATAATAATAAAATCAACTAATTTGTATAAACCATATTTAATCGCGCCACTCGCTTTAGTAACAGGCAACGAACGGAAAATTGCAATAACTAAACCAATTAAGAAACCAATAATTGTTGATGAAAGTGCAATAAACATTGTACTACCAGCACCACGTAAGAATTGAGTTCCAAAGTTGTCCCAAATGCTTCGAACATCGCCCCAGAAACCAGTACTCTCACCGCGCTCATTTAAATCAACCATATCTTGCATTAATTGATCACGCTCTGCTTGGGGAATCGTTGCTAAAACATCATTAATATAAGTAGTTAAACCAGAATCTTTACGCGTACCAACTGCGATACTTGTATTCACGTCACTCGTATCAAAACCTTCACCCTCAGCGAAAGTAACATAACTTAAGTCACTATTTGCCGCAACTGCCGCCATCGCACCGGGTCGTTCTGAAACATACGCATCTGACTTATCTGATAAAACGGAAGAAATCATTGTCGGGAATGAATCCATCGCCGTTTGTCTTTCAACATCAGGAATTTCTTCAACTAAATCATAATGGAAAGTATTCAATTGACCAGTGACACGAGCACCAGCGAAGTCCTCTAGTGAGTCGGCCTCTGCATACTCAGAATCACTACGAACAACTAAGACAATATCTGACTCATAGTAACTATCAGTAAAGTCAATTTGTTGTGCTCGTTCTGGAGTAGGGGACATACCAGCAATAATTGCATCAATTTTACCTGACTGCAAAGCTGGAGGCAAACCGTCCCATTCCAATTTAACAATTTCTAACTCTAAACCTAATTCATCAGCCAAACGCTGTGCGATTTGCGCATCATAACCATTGGCATATTCACCATTGGAATTACTGATCGCAATCCCACCATTTGAAGCAGAAGTTTGCGACCAGTTAAACGGCGCATAATTTGCTTCCATCCCAACACGTAGGACACCAGGGGTTTCTAATTCTTGATTAATTTCTTCTAAATTCACATCATCTTGCGCTGAAACAACAGCCGTCAACGGAATGAAGATGCTAAATAGTATCATGAGTAATGTAGTAATTACAGGAACTCGGTAGTTCTTCATAGACATATCTCCTTGCATATTAATAGTATTCTATTTTAAGTTAAATTCTACCTAATTGCAATCAAGCAATAAAAAAACGCCCCTAAAGGCGTAAAAAAATGCGAAAACCATTATTCAGGCGCATAATATCTCGTTTCTAAATCTTCCCAGTAATTTTTATCCTTGTCATCAATCAAACGAACCACACGGCAGGGATTCCCATAAGCCATCACATTATCAGGAATATCAGTCGTTACAACAGAGCCAGCCCCAATAACCACATTTTCCCCAATCGTCACACCAGGTAAAACCGTCGTATTCGCACCCAGCCACGACCCAGAACCAATTTTAATCGGCTTCCCATATTCCAAACCACGCTCACGCACACCCGCATCAATCGGATGCGTCGCCGTATAAAGCCCCACACGCGGAGCCAATCTCACATCATCCCCAATTTCAATCGGAGCCACATCAAGAAAAATACAATCATAATTAGAATAAAAATTATCCCCAATATGCACATTCACACCATAATCAATCCGAACAGGCGCCTGAACCACCGGATTCTCCCCAACACTCCCAAATAAATCCTTCAACATCAAACGACGCTCATCCACCGCCTCATAAGGCAACTCATTATACCTCGACATCACACCACGCTGCTTAAACTGTAAATTCACCAACTCTTCCTTCGACGAATCATACAACTCCCCAGCAATCATCTTATTATACTCTGACATTTACTTCCCTTTCTTTACAAAAAAATCCCCCTTTACAGGGGAAAACATTACTTAGAAAACGCAGTCCAAGCTGCATATTGTCCGGCAATCGTTCCAGTTACAAAGGCAGCAGTAATATTATAGCCACCAGTATATCCATTAATGTCTAGCAATTCCCCGCAAAAGAAAAGACCAGACATCAGCTTTGACTCCATAGAACGTGGATTTACTTCCTTAGTAGACACACCGCCACCTGTTACAAACCCTTTTTCAATGGGTTGTGTACCATAAGCAGTAAATTCAAAGACCGTCATATTTTTCCAAAGCGCCTCGATTTGAGCATGCGTTAATTGTTTATAAGCAGCTGTCTTTTCAATCTCACTACGCCAAAGCACTTCTTCAGCCATTTTCTCAGGCATCCATTGTTTTAAAATGGTCGTCATTTGTTTATTACGATTTTCCTCAGCAACTTCTTTAAACTCATTAACAGTAAGTTGAGGGACTAAGTTAATTGATAAATAAGCGGTATCTTGTTTTTCGTCATATAAATATTGATTCACATGACCTGAAGTACGTAGAATCGCTGGACCCGAATACCCAAAGTGAGTAATCACCATATCCATTTGATGTTCAACCAATGATTTTTGGTGTTCTGAACCATTCCACAAAGTCACACGCACATCACGTAGAGACACACCCTTTAAATGATTGCGTTTAATAAGTGGATCATGTGATAATATTGGCGACTCCGTAGGATAGAGACGTTCAATCGTATGACCGGCTGAACGAGCCCAAGCATAACCATCACCGGTCGCCCCAGTTCTAGGGTAAGCTCGGCCGCCAGCAGCTAAAACAATGGCTTTACTTTCAATAATATCCCCATTTTCTAACTTTACACCAGCGACTTGATTTAAGTCTTTATCATACAATACTTTTTCTACGACTGATTTTTGACGCACTTCAACGCCCAAGTCTTCCAATTCATCCGTTAAAGTATCTAAAATCGTCCGCGCGCGGTCAGTCACAGGGAACATCCGGCCATGATCTTCCTCTTTTAAAGGAACGCCTCTTGACTCGAAGAAGTGAATAATATCTTCTTGGTCAAATTGATCCAAAGCACTATATAAAAATTTCCCATTACCAGGAATATGCGTGATTAAATCTTCACGCGTAGTTCGGTTAGTCACATTACAACGGCCACCACCCGAGATGACCAACTTGCGGCCAGGGCGAGGATTTTTATCAATGAGAATTACTTTTGCGCCTTGAGTCGCTGCATTAATCGCTGCCATCAGGCCGCTTGAACCTGCTCCGACAACGGTAACATCATATTTAGTCATAAACACTCCTATTTTAAAGTTCTAAATTTGTAATTTTAATATTGGTACGTTGTTGGATTAATTTAGTAATCTGATATGATAATTCAGTATCAATGAAACCATGAATGATAGTACCAATTCCAACTAAGACAAATAATGTATAGAAATAATCATCTTGAGTAGCAATATCTCCAGATGTCATTAAATAAACAACGATCACTTCACCGACACCGTGGATAAAATTAATGATTAAATTGAAAATTGAACGTGTCGATGTTTTTGCAAGAAGCGTTTGATTTTTTGATAAAATAAAGCTACCAACCGCAATATATAGAACATGAGATAGAGCACGCAATGTAATCACAATCGGGAAACCAGCTAACAAGAAACCAATAGTCGTCCCTAGAGCGGTGACAATTCCCACACCTGTTGAGCTAAACATGGCAATATTAATTGGGATATGACTACCTAAAGTATAAGAAGCCGGCCCGATAATAAGTTTAAAAGGCATCATAATCGGAATTAAAATCCCGAAAGCCGTTAATAAAGCAGCAACAGTAATTTTTTTAGAATTAGAGCGATAAGATTGATTATTCATGAGAACCTCCTTGGTTTTTAGTGATCCAATTATAACACAATTTTCATAATAAATTCCGGCACAATTGTTGCGATATAACTCTGTTATACGTATAGAAGGGCTGAAACAAACTTGTAATAAAATATTTCAATTATTTTCGCTAGATAAGTTGACAAAACTTGCGATTCATCGTATTATAAACAACGGTATTGTTTGCCCCACTATAGAGCCCCGGAAACTCAATAGTATTGTCAAACAAAGAATCACATAATTGGAGGAAAACATCGTGCGTCAAACATATATGGCTAAGAAAAACGAAGTTGAACGTGACTGGATCGTACTAGATGCGACAGATGTACCATTAGGTCGTCTATCAACAGTTGTAGCGTCAATCTTACGTGGAAAAAATAAACCAACTTACACTCCTCATATCGATACAGGAGATTTCGTAATCGTAATCAATGCAGAAAAAGTTGCCTTAACAGGTAAAAAAGCATCTGATAAAATGTACCACCGTCACACAGGTCACCCAGGTGGATTAAAATCTATGTCTGCTGGTGAAATGCGTGAACGTTTCCCAGAACGTTTAATCGAACTATCTGTAAAAGGTATGTTACCGGATAACCGTTTAGGACGTAAACAATTTACTAAGTTAAATGTTTATGCAGGTTCAGAACATAACCATGCTGCTCAACAACCAAAAGTTGTTGACATTAACACATTATTCTAAGAGGAGGGAGAAAATAAATGGCTACAGCACAATATTTAGGTACAGGTCGTCGTAAAAAATCTACTGCTCGTGTACGTTTAGTTCCAGGTACTGGAGAGTTTACAATTAACAATCGTTCATTAGACGATTATATTCCATTCCCTCACTTACACGAAGTTATGAAACAACCATTCAACGTAACAGAAACTTTAGGTTCTTATGACGTTAAAGTAATCGTTGAAGGTGGAGGAGTTTCTGGTCAAGCGGGTGCAATCCGTCATGGTATCGCTCGTGCATTATTAAATGTTGACCCAGATTTCCGTGGCGCATTAAAAACTGCCGGTTTATTAACACGTGACCCACGTATGGTTGAACGTAAAAAACCAGGTAAGAAAAAAGCGCGTAAATCATCACAATTCTCAAAACGTTAATTCGTTTATCAAGTTTTCACACACACAACAAACCGTTCCTTTTGGAGCGGTTTTTTATTTTGGAGAAAATATAGAAGTGAATTATCTGACTCACTTGGTACCTTAGCGCTTACATTTACCAATTTAACAATTCTAAAGCCGATTCTTTACATTAAATTAATCAGTAATTAACAATTGCCACTTATAATAAAATTATGGAAGAAATAAATGAGTCATATTAATGGAGGCAATCATGAAAATTCGTATCGATTTTGTAGCAATCCCAGTAAGTGGACATATTAACACACAAATTGAGTTGGCAAGTTTTCTAGACCCTAATGAATATAGTGTTCGTTTTATTACTGGAGTTAAACAGAAGGCATTAATCGAAAAGCTCGGTTTTGACTTTGCTCCAATTATTGGTGGTACTCAAATTGAAGATTACTTTAAAAATGCCCGAATTGCGCGTAATGATTTTTACCCAAAACAAATGCTGAATATCGGTATGGGAGCTTTAAAATGGATGAGTGACGCTTATCCTTTTGTTGAACGTGCAATTTTAGATGACAGACCAGATTTAATGGTGTGCGACTATGTGACCCTTCAAGGAGGTATGGTAGCCCGAGACTACGGTATTCCTTATATTACTAATATGCGTACACAATTTGTCCAAGATCCAGTGGACGAAGAAACACACGTTCCTTACTTCTTAAAAGGATTAAAACCAGACGAAACACCTTTAGGTAAATTGCGTAATGTTATTGGTTGGAAAATAGTAAAAGGTGCTAAAAAATGGGAGAATTGGTTAATCCCAACCCAAATAAAGCATCGTTTTACCGCGGTGACATGGAAACAATGTTTTCGCCTCACTGTATTTTAGGATGTGGAATGATGGAAATTGAATACAATCAATTCAAATCTAAAGCATTCGTATCAGCGGGACCAATTTGTAGTTTTAGTAAATCGTTGGAATATATTCCTCTTCCAACAAATTATGAAAAACGCATTTTAGTAACCATTGGTACTATTTCTTATCAAGACCAAGAAGCAATGACAGAACGCGTTCGTAAATTAGCAGCAAAATATCCCAATTATTTATTTGTCTATACATCAGGCAATCAAGGCAAGGGACAAATTCAAGAAGGAAATATTATATTCATGGACGGTATCCCTTATGACCCGAATATGCCTCAGTTTGATTATGTTATTCACCATGCAGGAGCTGGAATCTTCTATCAAACGATTAAACATAATATACCTTCAATGTACTTCCCAATTGCTCATGATCAATTTGATTTCTCTTCACGCGGAGACTATCATGGAGCAGGCATTTGGACAAATGAACTAAAATTTGAAGCAGATTTTGCAGATCTCGTGACACGTAAAGATTGGTCTAAATTAAATGATTTACATCAAGCGTATCATGAATATGATCCTAAATCAGTATTTATTGAACAGATTCACCGTTTAGTGAATGAGAAAAAGCAACAAAGTAAAAAGCTAGCAATCGCATAAAAAGACACCTCAGCCCCCGGCTAGTTACAAAGCTAGCCGGGGTTTTTATTATCTACACATGAGAATATTAAAAATATACTCATACTGCTCAAAAACAATGAAAAAAGATGCAAAAAAAGGAAAAAACGGCTATTATAGTATGGTAGAAAGGTGGTAAATACATGTTAGTCGATTTACAACAATCATTTGCGACATTTTATAATAAATATAAAGATGATTACGCAAGTGAAGCCGATGCATTTATTGATTTCTTAGCATCGAGAGAATTACGTTCTGCAGTTAAAAGTGCTCAGAAAAAAACACCTGCTAGAACAAAACCTCAAGTATCAAATGCATTAAAAAATAAACGTCATCATTCAGGGACGCCTTCCCAAGAAGATATTAAAAAATTAGAAAAACAAGCCAAAGCAAAGGGTACAACAAATACTACAGACAAGCCACAAGCTAAAAAGGTAGACAAAGTATCCGAACAATCTGAACAGAAAAAAGTTGAACAAAAGGCAGAAGAAGTATCAAAAGCTGAAGTAGTCGAAAATAAAACTGAAGAAGCACCCAAAGCAGAAACTTCAAAAGAAACAAATTCAACAAATGAAACTGAGACTTGGCGTGAGGAATTACGTGCAAATGTCGTTGAATCATTAGAAGAAGAGGGCATTACTCAAGCAGCACATTTTAAACAATATACAAGAAAAGAAATTCTAGACATTAAATGGGTTGGTAAGAAAACAATCGAACAAATGGAAGAATTAGGCTTAGAATTTAAAGATAATTAAAAAATAGTCGCTATCGAATTTTTGATAGCGACTATTTTCATATTAAAATAAATTACTTTGGTTTAATGGTTGATTCGGTCGCACCAATCGCCAAGGTACCTTGACTTGGTTGAAGACGACCTAATTGTTCATTGCGTCCTTGAAGAACATAGCGCGCATCGTCATTCCCATAACTTTGAATCGCTTGGTCCACAATTTCTTGCGTTTGGTCATCGGATAAAACATTAAATAAAACAGCCAACTGTAAATTATCAAAATCAAACATCATATTATAGTCCCCAGTACTATCCCCAAAGACCGCAATTGGATCTTGATTATTATGATTAGGCATAATACCTTGTTGAATTGCTTCGGTTTTACCTATTCCTTTTGTCACAAATGAATCCACTAAAACAGCAGGTTGGATCACGCCATCCACGGTAGGGTATTCCATGGCAATAATATGCTCGCGGTCAACATTTAATTTAAAATATTCACTAGCAGCATATACCAAGTCCACCGGACTAGCGCTAATAATATAAACAGCAATGCCATTATCTTGAAATGCTCTATATAAATCTCTTGTCTCTTGGGGGAAGTGTAAGCCAGAATTAAAGCGTGCCGTTACCTTGCCAGCTTTCCCTGCTGTAGCAGAAGTAAATTCTTTCACTTCAAAAGGATGCTTTTCCATTGCTGAAAACATTTTTAAACAGTTTTGATAGTATTCTTCTCGAGTTTGACCAGAAAAATGGTAACTCACCCATTCATGCCCCGGTTGGCGCTTGAAGTTTTTACCCACTGTGACATAATAAGCACGATACTTCGCTTTAAAATCCTGAAACTCAGGTGTCTGGCGAATTTCCTCAAGCAACAAATGAGTCTTTTCAGATTCAGGTAATTTGATATAATGATCATATAGATATGTGTACGCTTGAGCAATGTCGTCTGCTAAATCTTTAACAGTCGCATTATTAAAAGGAAAATCAAAATTAAAAGGTCCACTAAGTAGCATTTTATGAAACTCTTCCGCACTTAAATGGTATAATAAGTTATCAATCGCATAGATCATATAATTATCTTCAATATCCATGATGATACTTGTATTATCAAAGTCGAAAACAACAAAGGAATCTTGATTATTTTTGTTTTTATCAATCACTTGATTTAAACGACGATATGCAAAAGGTTCCCAATTGTTTTGATTAAAATAAGTTTGAGTCATTGTTTTACCACCTTTATTTTGATACTTAAAGTGTACCTAATTTATAGTGGGATAACAAGAAAGAGAAAAGTAACAAATTTAAGAATAAGAGGTTGAAAATTATGAAAAAATACAATATCACAGTCGCAGGAACCGGTTATGTCGGCTTGTCACTAGCCGTGCTTTTAGCACAACACAATTCAGTTATAGCCCTAGATGTTATTGAGGAAAAAGTAGAGCAGATTAATAATAGACAATCTCCGATCCAAGATAAAGAAATTGAAAACTTCTTCGCGAATAAAGAACTAGACTTAACTGCAACGTTAGATGCCGAATTCGCGCATAAAGACGCTGATTTCATTATCGTTTCGACACCAACTAACTATGACGAAACAGAAAACTATTTCGACACAAGTTCCGTTGAAGCAGTCATCGAAGATGCTTTAAAATATAATGATCATGCACTAATCGTAATTAAATCTACGATTCCAGTTGGATTTACAGAAAGTATGCGTGAAAAATATGATACAGACCGCATTATTTTCTCACCCGAGTTTTTAAGAGAAGGTAAAGCATTAGAAGATAATTTACACCCATCACGTATTGTTATTGGTGAAGAATCAGCGCGTGCCAAAGAATTAGCTGACTTATTCACACAAGGTGCAATCAAAGAAGATATTCCAGTGTTATTTACAGACTCAACAGAAGCCGAAGCAATTAAATTGTTTGCGAATACTTATTTAGCACTACGTGTCGCTTACTTTAATGAACTAGATTCATATGCTGAAGTACGTGGCTTAAAAACAAAACAAATTATTGAAGGTGTTGGTTTAGACCCACGTATCGGAGACCATTACAATAACCCATCATTTGGTTACGGGGGATATTGCTTACCAAAAGATACAAAACAATTACTTGCAAACTATCAAGATATACCACAAAATATTATGACTGCCGTTGTTGACGCGAACTCAACCCGTAAAGATCATATCGCAAATATGGTACTATCTCGTGACCCTAAAGTAGTTGGAATTTACCGTCTAACGATGAAAGAGGGATCAGATAATTTCCGTCAATCAGCAATTCAAGGTGTTATGAAGCGTATCCGAGCTGAGGGTGTCAAAGTAGTTATTTTTGAACCAGAATTAGCAGAAGATACTTTTGCTAATAGTGAAGTCATTAAAGATTTTGATACTTTTGCAGAAATGTCAGATGTTATTATTGCAAACCGCGTTCAAGAAGAGTTAAAAGATTACCAAGACAAAGTATACACACGTGATATTTTCAACGAAAATTAAAATCAGACTAATTACTGAGTACAAGTTCTTTTTAGTAGAGTAGAATAAGATAGATCTATTAAAAAAGGAGGCATAAAATGAAGCGTAAATTACGAAATATTTTATTAGCAATTTTATTACTCGGTATTATATTTGTTGGCGGTGTTTATTATGGTAGCCAAGAAAGTGAACCTGAAATTAACGGTCAATTAATTGAACAACAACTTGTTGAGGCGCAAGATTTAGTTACGATGACTTATAACTATTCGAATGCGAGTGCCTTTGAAAATCAGAAAGATTTTAATGGGTTTAAATTACCATTTACGAACAAGTCATTTATTTTAGCTTATGACGGGAAAATTGATGCGGGTATTGATATGACACAAGTCACAGTTTCAATCGATGAGCTGACGCAAGAGATTGTCATTGATTTACCAGAACCTGAAATTTTTAATCACGAAATTAACTCTGCTTCTGTAGAAGTATTCGATGAAAGTGAATCTGTTTTTAACCAAATTCAAGTCGAAGACTATGCTAACTTTTTTGAACAGCAAAAAGACGAAGTTAAAACAGAGGCCTTAGAGCGAGGGTTATTAACAGAAGCCCAAACGAAGAGCGAAGAAGCTGTCGGAGATATCGTTGCATTATTTCCACAAATTTCAGAAGAGTATACTATTTCTTATCAATAAAAAAATCCGTTCCTGAAAAAGGAGCGGATTTTTTCTATTCATATTAATATGAGAAAGTTAAGTCGTCCCAGTCTTTTAGAACATTATAGTATTTCTCAGCATAATAGCGTGCCATTGTCACATTTTGGTCTAAGAAGTTTCCGCATTCTGAAGGTGATGCGCCTGGAATATCACCGTCGAATGTACGTGCCCAATCAAAACCACGTGTCAATAAATCTAATAAATCTTCTGGTCCCACTGCATCAGTAAAAATGGCATAGAAACCAGTTCGGCAACCCATTGGGCCGAAGTAAATCACTTCGTCCTTTAATTTTTCGTCATTACGTAAAAATGTTGCGAGTAAATGTTCAATCGTATGGATTTCACCTGTGTTCATTACTTGTTCACGGTTCGGTGCTGTGATACGTAAGTCGTAAGAATTGAGCGTACGGTCGCCGATTTTGTCTTGTCTTGATAAATATAAACCTGGATATAAATCAGTGTGATCCACTGTAAAACTTGCTATTTTCTCCATGAATGTCATCTCCTTATTGATATATAAACTCTGTTGATAATACTAACATGAAGCAATCTTTTATAAAAGTATTTAAGCTACTAAAAAACCGTTACTCGTCGAAGTGAGTAACGGTTAAAGACTTAATGAGATGCCCCGGAAATGGCATCATTTTCTTGAATATATTGTAATTTTCCTTTGAAGTCGTCAATTGATTCATAACCATATTTAGCCATTTCTGCTTTCAATTCATTTTCAATAATCTTGAATATACCTGTTCCTTTTTGGGCAAGGACTGTTCCTAGTTGAACCATTGAAGCACCACATAAAATATGTTCAAAGGCGTCACGTCCATTAGTAATCCCACCCGTACCAATGATTTCAATATTCGCATTTAAGCGTTGGTGGAAAGCATGCACGTTGCTGAGTGCAATCGGTTTGATAAATGCTCCCCCTAAACCACCATGACCGTGTTTAGGGAAGATGGCTGTTTGTTGTTCATGAATCATCAAAGCATTACCGACTGAATTAATTGAATTAACAAAGGCAATTGGATAACGGTTTAAAATTTCAGCAACTGTATCAAAGTGCGCAAAATCAAAGTATGGGGGTAGTTTAACACCATAAGTGTGTGACTCAAATAATTCGTTCGCGGCTTTTAAATATGCCGCCATTTGTTCGAAGTCATAACCAATTTGAGGTTTACCAACGACATTGGGACATGAAAGATTAATTTCAATTAAACCATCAAATCCTGAAGCGTTAATTTTTTCTGCTAGGATTGGTAAATCGTAAAAAGTCATTGGACTAATTGAAAATAAACGATTCTTTGAATGAGGGTCTTTTGTAACATAGTCTAAATAATATTCTACACCTTCATTTGGCAGCCCCATTGAATTTAAGCTGTTTTGATCTGAATTGTAATAACGAGGATCTGGGTTACCTGAACGTTTTTCGACAGTGGCTGATTTTGTCACATAAGTTGCTGCCTCAGACCCCACTAAATCGTCGAGTAATTTATGTAAGCCACAATGAACACCTGAAGCGTTCATGAACGGTGAGTGATATGTACGACCTGCAAATTCTGTGTTTAATTGTACCATGTTTTTAACTCCTTAAGATGTGTATTACCATGAGTCTCTTATTTAGGAATCGTTCATGCCCAAATCTTTGCCGACTCTCGGACGGCATTAAAGATCCTCATAACAAATTTTATTATAAACTTGGAAAAATAAAAGTCAATCAAAGACAAGTGGAATGAATAAATTGAAAATAGTCCCAGTCCCCTTTGAACGTGACTTGCTCGTCTCATCTGAGCATTTGGAAATTATTTACTCAAATCAATTGACATTGGTTTTGATTTACCCTATGATTAAGCACAACAAGTCGAACCTTAATTTAGTCCTGTGAGGCTAAGAGGCAGCGCAACTCAGTCGAAGAGAAACGGTCCATAGATAGGGATCGGTATCTTTTTGTGTGCAAAGCCCCTAGTCTGGTATATCAGGCTAGGGGCTTTTTTTGGGTGGCTGTAAGGTGATTATGAAAGGGAGTAATTATTATGGCAGTAAAAGAACAATGGACCTACATTACAGAAAATCAACCCAAAATTGCTTTAAATCATTTTGTATCAACTGAACATTTATCAACATCAACCGTTGAGGCTTTAGTCAAGCGCACATTACAAATTAAAAACATGCCCCAGTCTGAATATCCTAAAGCAACTGGCAGTTGGGTAAGTAACTTGTTTTTGGAACCAAGCACAAGAACGCATCTCAGCTTCCAAGTAGCAGAACGTCATCTAGGAATGCAAGTATTAGAATTCGACCCGTCAACTTCCAGCTTAAAAAAAGGAGAGACAATGTCTGATACTGTCTTGACTTTACAAGCATTAGGTGTCGAGACAGTCGTCATCCGTTCTGGAGAAGAAAAATACTATGAAGCACTGATAAACAACAAAGACTTAACTGTCTCCGTAGTCAATGGAGGGGACGGCTCAGGCCAACATCCCTCACAAAGTTTACTGGACGTCACCACAATTTACGAAGAATTCGGTCACTTCGAAGGACTGAAAATCGCAATCAGTGGTGACTTAAGCCACTCACGTGTCGCGCATTCAAACGCCGAATTACTCTGGCGGCTAGGAGCGAAGCTCTACTTTTGCGGTCCTGAAGCTTGGTATGAAACATCTTTTGAAAAGTATGGCACTTATGTGGAACTAGACGACATCATTGAAGAGCTGGATGTCTTAATGTTACTGCGTGTGCAACATGAACGACACGATGATCCGAATGCGGAATTGTTAAAGGAAACGTATCATTACCGTCATGGCTTAACAATCGAACGTGAAAGACGGATGGCAGCTCACGCTATTGTCATGCATCCAGCCCCAGTTAACCGAGATGTTGAAATCGCAGATAGCTTAGTGACTTGTGAACGCTCAAGAATTTACCGTCAAATGCAAAATGGTATGTTTGCTCGAATGGCAATTTTAGAAGCGATTGAAAACAACCGTGAATTAAAGGAGAATATTTATGCTTTACCTGAAAAATATTAAGACACTTGATAAAAACGATCAACTTTATCCTATAGAAATCATTATAGAAAAAGATCAAATTAAATATCTAGGTGTCGATTTATCTTCTTTAGTAAGTGGTGATGCGGAAGTCATTGATGGTCAAGGAGGTTTAATAACGCCTGGTTTGATTGATGTGCATGTCCATTTACGCCAACCAGGAGGCCAGCATAAAGAAACAATCAAAACTGGAAGTCTCGCAGCTGCAAGAGGTGGTTTTACAACAGTCTGCGCAATGCCTAATTTAAATCCTGTGCCAGATAATCCTGAAACATTAACTTCAATTTACGAAACAATCAAACAAGATGCAGTAATTGATGTCCGTCAGTACGCTACAATTACTAAAAACTTGAATAGTGAAACAGAATTAGTGGATTATCAGATATTATCAGATTCAGGAGCATTTGCATTTACTAATGATGGAGTTGGAGTGCAAACAGCGGGAACGATGTATTTAGCGATGCAAGAAGCAGCTAAAACAGGTAAAGCCATTGTGGCGCATACGGAAGATAATTCGCTATTATTTGACGGCGTGATGCATGAAGGGGAACGTAATAAAGAACTTGGTTTACCAGGGATGTTGCCATTAACAGAATCTACCCAAATTGCCCGTGATGTCTTGTTAGCAGAAGCAACAGGAGTGCATTATCATGTCTGTCATATATCAAGCAAAGAAACAGTTCGTGTTATCCGGGACGCTAAACGAGCAGGAATTAATGTGACTTGTGAAGTATCACCGCACCATTTATTGTTAGCGGATGTGGATATACCGGAAGATGATGCGGTTTATAAAATGAATCCACCACTGCGTGGGATTGCTGACCGAAAAGCACTATTAGAAGGTTTATTGGACGGAACCATTGATATGATTGCAACGGATCATGCGCCTCATTCTAAAGAAGAAAAAGCAGGTGGATTTATGAACGCACCCTTTGGGATTATAGGCATTGAAACATCATTTCAACTTTTATATACAAACTTTGTTCGTGAAGGCGTCTTTACGCTTTCCCAGTTGATTGATTGGATGAGTACAAAACCAGCGCAAATATTTGAACTGCCATTAGGGGAAATTAGAGTGGGTGGTTTAGCGAATCTAGCAATTTTTGCAATCGAAGAAAGTTCTATTATTAAAGCAGAAGATTTTCAATCAAAATCAACAAATTCACCTTTTGTTGATTGGGAGATTTATGGTGAGACGATTGCGACAATTTATCAGGGGGAAGTTGTATACCGACGTTAATGAAAAAGATTGCTGAACTTAATGTGGATCGGTAATCTTTTTGTGTTTAATAGATAATTGTTATGGTCTGTTCTATCTCATCTTTGATTAATTAGATGACATAAATCTCACATTCTTTAAGTTGATTTTAAGGCTTAAATAGCTTATTCTTATCTTACAACGCTTTCTTAACGATGTTCGTTTCTGGATAGTTATTTAGGAGGAAATATGTTCAATCAAACAGATGAATTAGCCGTAAATACATTACGTGCTTTAAGTATTAACCAAGTTGAGGCCGCAAATTCAGGTCACCCTGGCTTACCAATGGGGGCAGCGCCGATGGCGTATGCGCTTTTTACGGAACATTTAAATATTGATGCGCGTGACGCTAAATGGATTAACCGTGACCGTTTTGTGCTATCAGCAGGGCATGGTTCTGCTTTATTATATAGCTTACTTCACGTGAGTGGTTTTGATGTATCAATCGATGACTTAAAGAATTTCCGTCAATTAAATTCAATCACACCTGGTCACCCAGAAGTGACACATACACATGGTGTTGAAGCAACAACTGGACCATTAGGCCAAGGGATTGCCCAAGCAGTAGGTATGGCTGTGGCGGAAGAACATTTAGCTGCCAAATACAATACAGATGAACACAAAATCATGGACCACTATACTTATACATTAGTGGGTGATGGGGACTTAATGGAAGGTGTTTCTTATGAAGCAACGTCATTTGCGGGTCACCAACAATTAGATAAATTAATTGTGCTTTATGATTCAAACGATATTTCTTTAGACGGTGACTTAGATGAGTCATTCTCAGAAGATATTAAAGGGCGCTTTGAAGCGATGAACTGGCATTATTTACGGGTTGAAGATGGCTTCAATTTACAAGAAGTGTCTGAAGCGATTCAAGCAGCGAAAGACCATAAAGGGCAACCAACCATTATTGAAATTAAAACAATCATTGGTTACGGTGCGCCAAACCAAGGAACAAACGCGGTTCACGGTGCGCCAATTGGAGCGGAAGCTTGGGAACAAGTAAAAGAAGTGTACAACTGGACAGCAGAAGACTTCACGGTACCAGCAGAAGCACAAGCGCAATTTGACACCCGTGTCAAAGAACGTGGCCAAGCAGCCCATGATGCTTGGAAAGCACTCTACGCTGACTATAAAGCAGCGAACCCAGCATTAGCGGAAGAATTAGAATTAGCGTTCTCTGGAAAATTACCGGAAGACTATGATAAAGGCTTAGCGTATGTTTCAGCGGATGAAAAAGCAGATGCTACACGTAGCTCGTCTGGTAAAGCGATTGCGGCTTTATCTGAAGCGATTCCTTATTTCTGGGGTGGATCAGCCGACTTATCTGGATCAAACAAAACGATGGTTAACGATGCCGGCGACTTCTTCCCAGCATCACGTGATGGCCGTAATATTTGGTTTGGTGTCCGTGAATTTGCGATGTCTGCCATGATGAATGGGATTTTATTACACGGTGGGACAAAAGGGTATGTTTCGACATTCTTTGTCTTCACAGATTATTTAAAACCAGCGGTGCGTTTATCAGCGATCTCTGATATTCC
Source organism: Aerococcaceae bacterium DSM 111022 (assembly GCA_015863195.1). Classification (GTDB taxonomy): domain Bacteria; phylum Bacillota; class Bacilli; order Lactobacillales; family Aerococcaceae; genus DSM-111022. Next base: position 91,989 of record JACBXO010000003.1, read on the forward strand.
AAACATTTATGTCATGACACATGACTCGATTGCGGTTGGGGAAGATGGACCAACACATGAGCCGGTAGAACAATTAGCAGCATTCCGTGCCACACCAAACTTAAACCTATTCCGTCCAGCGGATGTGAACGAAACATTTGCGGCATGGAAAGTAGCAGTTGAATCGACAGACCGTCCGACAATGATCGTCTTAACGCGTCAAAATGTGCCTGTTTTAGAAAACTCTGCGGAGTTAGCGGAAGAAGGCGTCCGTAAAGGAGGTTATGTTGTTTCTCCAGCTAAAGGTGAGACACCAGAAGGTATCTTAATTGCGACCGGTTCAGAAGTCAGTTTAGCGGTAGAAGTTCAAGCTAAATTGGCTGCAGAAGGAACAGACGTATCGGTGGTATCAATACCTTCAACAAACTTATTCGATGAGCAATCAGCCGAATATAAAGAATCTGTTTTACCAAGTGCGGTAACAAACCGTATGTCTATTGAAATGGCAGCAACAACAGGCTGGCATAAATATGTTGGTTTAAATGGTGTGACATTCGGTATTGACCGTTTTGGTGCCTCAGGACCAGCAGCAGATGTATTAGAAGCATATGGCTTTACATCAGACAACTTAACAGAAGTTTATAAAGAAAACTTCTAATTAAAAAGCTTAAATGTTAAAAAGTAGGCATGTTTAATATATGCCTACTTTTTTGTGTGTTTATTGTCTTTTCAACTCCTAGCGATGTTTTTCAAGGCAGAAAAACAATAATAGCGTTTGCATATTTTGTTTTGTAAGGGTATAATTATAATAATAAAATTTTCACAAGTAAAATTTAACAAAAATAAAACATCAACTTATCAGACGAGTTGGATTAGAGGGAGTGTTTATGAAAAAGAGTTTAGTTGACAAGACAGTTGAGCGTATCGTTTATTTTATTAAAAAACAATCTCTTTCTGTTGGAGATAAATTACCAAACGAATATACATTAGCGAAGCAATTAGAAGTTGGGCGTTCGACATTACGAGAAGCGATAAAAGTTTTAGTTTCTCAAGGTATTTTAGAAGTTCAACATGGATCAGGAACATATATTAATTCACTTGAACCAGTTTCAGAATTAACTTTATTGATGACCGAAGGAGAAGATTCACTAAAAGTTGCAAAAGATATGTTCGAAGTGCGTCTCTTAATCGAACCTCGCATGGCAGCATTAGCAGCCCAAAATGTGACAGATGAAGAAGCTGAAATAATTGAAACTATAGCTAAAGCATTAGAAGCTGATTTAGAAAGCGATAATGAATTTCACCGTGATTTAGATATGCAATTTCATACAGCAATTGCAGAGGCAAGTGGAAATATCGCAATGAAGGAATTGATCCCTGTCATTATTCAATCAATTACTTTGTATAATGATTACTTTACAGATCAACAGAGTAAGGAAGAAACAATCCGAGCACATGACCGAATAGTTCAAGCAATTAAGAATAAAAATCCAATTGAAGCATTTGATGCAATGACGATGCATATGGAATACAATAGACGTATCTTGATTCAAATATCAGCTATCAAAGAAAAATTGAATAAATAGGAGCTAGAGAATGGTTCCTACTCAAAAGGGTTTCGGAATAATATTTGCCGAAACTCTTTTTTTATTAGATTAACCTTAGAGTTGTAAGCCTTTTCATGTTATAATATTAATGAGTTAAAATAAAAAATGCTGACAATTTTTAAAATTAATAAAAAACTCAAAAATTATATTTCTAGATATGATTTGTGAATAATAGATCAAATTCGAGGAAGCACTTTCAAAAAAAAGCGTTATTCTGACAATGGTGATTGCGTTTACAAAAGTCGTATGACGATTTGTGATTTTTTTAATAAAAAGTAAATAATTACTGAAAAACTGGATTGATAAAGGCAATAAAGTATTGACATAAATCAACGAAAGCGGTATTATTTGACACATCAGACAAGTTTAATCGTTTTCAGAATCAATCACTGAATTACGGTTATTTTTTTATGAAGAGGAGGGAAGCTGAAAATAAATAGGGAAGAGAATAGTTATCGTTATTTGTGTCTTTATGTATATTAAAAGGAAAGCGTGACCACTCGGTGGTCCAAGGAGGAAAACATGTCAGCAGCAACAGAAACTAAAAATACAGGGCAATATCATAGCGTCCCTGCATGGCGTATTGCATTATTTTCATTAAACAATACAGCTACAAATATTTATTTATTCGCATTTAACTTTTTATCATTTTATGCCGTAGGTTATTTAGGTATTATTATGTCAGCATTTGGATCATTATTCGGAGCTGTTCGTTTATTCGACGGTTTAATTGACCCAACCATTGGTATTATTATTGATAAAGTTGATTCGAAATTTGGTCGTTTCCGTCCAATCATGGTAGTTGGTAATATTATTCTTATCTTATCATTCTTAATGCTATTCAATTTACACAATATTGAAAATCAAACATTAAGATTAGGTTTATTCGTTTTTGTTCTTTTATTCCATAAAATAGGATATTCATTACAACAAACTGTAACAAAAGCAGCACAACCAGTTTTAACGAATGACCCGTCACAACGTCCGATATTCTCTATTTTTGATAATATTTTCAGTTCTATTTTAATCTTCACATTAGGTCAAGTATTTGTTACAAACTACTTACAGCCTAAATATGGTGACTTTAACTTAGGTTACTTCAATGAATTAACAACAATTGTAATGATTGTATCAGCAATTTGTACGGTATTAGCGGCAATCGCTTTAGCACCAAAAGATATTCCAGAATACTATGGTTCACTTGATACTGAAGAAGATAACAGTGGTACATTAAAATCAGTTTGGCGTATTATTAAATCAAACCGTCCATTACAATTATTAGCTTTAGCAGCAGGTTTAGTTAAATTTGTTTCAACAACTGTTGGGGATCAAATTTTATTAGTGTTATTATTCGGTATTACATTAGCAAACTACCAAGCATTAGGTACTTTAGGGGTAGTGGTTTCAGTAGTTTCATTTATTGCAATTCCAATTATGTCGTCATTAGCAGCTAAGAAAGATTTACGTTGGGCTTATACAACAGGAGCATTAGTTGCAATTGCTGGATTTATAACAATGTTAGCGTTAATCTTAACAGCTGGAGATACTACACAAATCTTCGCTGGTGGTTGGGGTATGACAACAATTATCTTTACCGTCGGTTACGTTTTAGTCCGTGTATTTATGAACTATCTAGCTTCATTATCATTAACAATGGCAGCGGACATTACTGACTATGAAATGGCTCAGTCAGGGACATTTGCTTCTGGTTTAATTGGTACGGTATTCTCTTTGACTGACTCAATTGCTTCGTCATTAGCACCAATTATCTCTTCATTTATTGCAGCTGGAGTTGGTTATGTAACAACAACACCTGAAGTTGGAGATGCTTTAACATCTGGTATTTTAAGAGGGACAATCGCTGGTTATATGGGAATTCCAGCCGTAATTTTATTAATTGTTTTAGTATTAATTCGTCTATATCCATTAGACCGTAATACTATGGCTGAAGTTCAAGCTAAAATTGAAAGTCGTAAAGAAGCAAGAGCTAAATAGTTCGTTTTTTATTAGCAAAGACACTGCGTTTGTGTTATATTATAGGTAACACATCAGATGACTACTGAGATGTGGAATGGGCGTAATCGCTCATTTCCAGGCAGTGCCTGAAATGATGGTTGTAAAAGGTAAGACAAGTCGTCTTATCTGATTTAAATGAAAGAAAGGAAGGATATCTTAATGGCTTTTATGAATGAAAACTTTATGTTGACGAATGAACCAGCAAAAAAACTGTTCGACGCAAGTAAAGATATGCCAATTTTTGACTACCATTGTCACTTAGATCCTAAAGAGATTTACGAAGACAAGCAATTTACAGATATTACTAGTACATGGCTTGGAGGAGACCACTATAAATGGCGTTTAATGCGTGCAAATGGTGTTTCTGAGCATTACATTACTGGTGATGCATCAAATAAAGAAAAATTTGAAGCATGGGCTAAAACATTGGCTAAAGCTTTCGGTAATCCTTTATACCACTGGTCACACTTAGAGATGTTCCGTCTATTCGGCATTGAAGAGCATATGACTGAAGATAACTGGGAAGAAATGTATGACCGTATGAACCAAATCATCGAGGAGAAAGAATTTAGTCCTCTAAAAATGATTAAAGGATCAAACGTAGCTATGATCGGTACAACAGATGGACCACTTGACTCATTAGAATGGCATCAAAAAATTGCTGCTGACGAAAGATTTGACGGTATTAAAGTTGCACCATCATTCCGTCCAGACCAAGCTTTCGTAGAGCATGTTGACTTTGCTAACTTTACTAATAAATTAGCTGAAGTAACTGAAATGGAAGTCAAAGACTTCTCAACATTTGTTGCAGCAATGGAAAACCGTGTTCAATATTTTGTTGATAACGGATGCCGTGCGACGGATATTTCATTCTCAGAAATTACTTTCTACAAAAATGATGCTTTAAATGTTGATGATATTTTCAACAAAGCTATCGCAGGTGAAGCAGTAACTCGTGAAGAAGAATTAGTATGGCAAACAGAATTATTCTCTGAATTATGCCGTATCTATAATGATTACGACTTAATCAACCAAATTCACTTTGGTGCACGTCGTAACAACAACGAAAAATACTTCCCGCAAACAGGTGCTGACGCAGGTTTTGACTCAATTGGAGATCAAACAGAATTAGCAGAAAACTTAAACTTATTACTAAATGATTTAGTAATGAAAGAAAGTTTACCAAAAACAATCATCTATAACTTAAACCCAGCATATAACACAGTAGTTGTTAATGCGGCTCAAAACTTCCAAGCAAATGAAGAAGGCATCCAGTCTAAAGTACAATTTGGTTCTGGTTGGTGGTTTGCAGATACTGAATTAGGTATGATTGACCAAATGTTAACAACGGCAGAGCAAGGATTACTTGCTAACTTTGTTGGAATGTTAACAGACTCTAGATCATTCTTATCTTATCAACGTCACGAGTACTTCCGCCGTATCTTAGCAGATATCGTAGGTAAGTGGATAGTTGATGGGAAAGTGCCAGAAGATTATGAATTACTGAACAAATTTGTTCAAGACATTAGCTATAACAATGTAGCAAAATATTTTGAAAAGGTGGAAAAATAATATGATTATGAGTTTCCGTTGGTACGGGAAAAATGATCCCGTAACATTAGAAGATATTAAAGCTATTCCAGGTATGCAAGGAATCGTAACAGCAGTTTACGATGTTCCAGTTGGAGAAGCATGGCCATTAGAAAACGTAATGGAATTAAAGAAAGCAGTTGAAGAAGCTGGTTTAGAAATTTCTGTTATTGAATCAATTCCAGTTCACGAAGACATCAAACAAGGTAAACCAAACCGTGATGAGTTAATCGAGAACTATAAAGAATCAATCCGTAACGTAGGTAAAGCTGGAATTCCAGTGGTATGTTATAACTTTATGCCAGTATTCGACTGGACTCGTTCAGACTTAAACCACCCACTTCCAGATGGAACAACATCTTTAGCATATGTTAAAACTGATTTAGATGGTTTTGACCCAGTTGAAGGTGACTTAGATTTACCAGGTTGGGACTCTTCATATTCTAAACAAGAAATGAAAGATATTATCGAAAACTACCGTAATAACATTTCTGAAGAAGATTTATGGAACAACTTAGAATACTTCATCAAAGAAATCATGCCAGTTGCTGAAGAAGCAGGCGTGAAGATGGCGATTCACCCTGATGATCCTCCATATGGAATCTTTGGTTTACCACGTATCATGACTGGTCAAGATTCAGTAGAACGTTTCTTAGATATCTATGACTCAGAATACAATGGTATCACAATGTGTGTGGGTTCATATGCTTCAAACAATGGCGCAAACGACGTTGTAGCGATGACAGAATATGCATTAAAACGTAACCGTATCAACTTCATGCATGCTCGTAACGTAGTTTCAGGAGAATGGGGCTTCCAAGAAACAGCTCACTTATCTGAAACAGGAGATATTGACATGAACGAAATCGTTCGTTTATTAGTTGAATATGACTGGGAAGGTTCATTACGTCCGGACCACGGTCGTCGTATTTGGGGTGACCAAACTAAGACACCTGGTTATGGATTATATGACCGTGCATTAGGAGCAACTTACTTCAATGGTTTATATGAAGCTAACATGCGTGCTCAAGGTAAAACACCTAACTTTGGTACAACAGAAAAAACTGTTGGAGACAAATAATTAGTCGTTTCATTGACACTTTAAAGGAGAGAAATCTATGACAAATGCAACACATAACTTCGAAGGTAAAACAGTTACTTTAACAGGTGCTGGTGGAATCATCATTTCTACAATTGCTAAAGGATTTGCTGAGGCAGGTGCTAACGTAGCATTATTAGACTTAAACTTAGAAGCAGCTGAAGCAGTAGCAGCTGAAATTAATGAATTAGGTAAAGGTAAAGCTAAAGGTTATAAAGCGAATGTTTTAGACAAAGCGATGTTAGAAGAAGTTAAAACTCAAATCGACGCTGACTTTGGTCCAACTGACATTTTAGTTAACGGTGCAGGTGGTAACAGTCCTAAAGCAACTTCAGATAATGAATTCCACACAACTGACTTAGGTGAAGATGTTAAATCATTCTTCGACTTAGACGAAGACGGAATCTCATTCGTATTTAACTTAAACTTCTTAGGTACATTATTACCAACTCAAGTTTTTGCTAAAGACATGGTAGGCCGTGAAGGTGCGAACATTATCAACGTTTCATCAATGAACGCATTCACACCATTAACAAAAATCCCTGCATACTCAGGAGCAAAAGCAGCAATCTCTAACTTTACTCAATGGTTAGCTGTTCACTTCTCTAAAGTAGGAATCCGTGTTAATGCAATTGCACCAGGTTTCTTAGTATCACACCAAAACATTGATTTAATGTTTGAAGAAGATCATGAGACATTAAAACCTCGTGGTGAGAAAATTATCCGTAATACACCAATGGAACGCTTCGGTGAAGCAGAAGAAATGGTTGGACCAACATTATTCTTCGCTGACGAAAAAGAAGCAAGCTTCGTTACTGGTGTAGTATTACCAGTTGACGGTGGATTCTCAGCTTATTCAGGTGTTTAATTTATAGTAATAAAGTATTAGGTGCTAATATAGCACCTAATACATTTTAAATAAATGGAGGGAGAGTGGCCAATGACAACAGAACGTAAAGATTTTATTGTATGTGTGGATTCAGATGGATGTGCAATGGACACAATGAACGTAAAGCATATTGAGTTCTTTGGACCAATTGCAGCTGATGTATTCAATGTTCAAGATCGTGACGCATTCTTAAAAGAGTGGAACCGTGTAAACTTATTCTCAGCAACTCGTGGAATTAACCGTTTCAAAGCTTTAGAACTTGTACTTAATTGGGCAAAAGATAATGGCGATGATCAAATTGGTGATATTTCTAAATTAACAGATTGGGCTAAAAATGCCGATACAGTTTCAAATGCTGCTTTAGAAGAGTTAATTGCTAAAGACTCAAGTGAAGACTTAGTAAAAGCATTAGACTGGTCAGTAAAAGTTAATGATGGTATCGAGGAAGAATTAGCTGGAAATGACAAACCATTTGATGGTGCTAAAGATGGCTTAGAAGCAATTAGCAAAGTAGCAAACATCGCAATTGTTTCATCTGCTAACTTAGGCGCTTTAGAATCAGAGTGGAACCGTCATGGTTTAATGCAATACGTTGATCAAGTTTATGGTCAAGAACGTGGTTCTAAACAAACTGCAATTGCTGAATTAATTAGCCAAGGATACGACCAAGATAAAGTTTTAATGGTCGGAGACGCACCTGGTGATAAAACGGCAGCAGAGAAAAATAATGTTGGATTCTATCCAATCTTATTTAATAAAGAAAAAGAATCATGGGACCGTTTAGTAAACGAAGCTATCCCTACTTTCTTAGAAGGAAACTACCATCCAGAGTACAATCAAAAGATGGCAGACGAATTCGATACGCATTTAAATTCAGCCGTAGAATAATCAAATAAGGAGAGATTTAATGACAAATTTAGTAGATTTAACAAAGAAACCTTATAATTTAGACCAAGAAGCAATCGATTGGGTAGAGAAAACATTAAGTGAAATGTCACTGGATGAAAAAATCGGTGGTTTATTCGTTAACATGGGTGCGGAACGTACAAAAGAATATTTAACAGATATTTTAGATACTTACCATATCTCAGCAGTTCGTTATAACAAAGGACCTGCTTCAGAAGTATATGATCAAAACTATATTTTACAAACTGAATCTAAAATTCCTTTATTAATTGCAGCTAACACTGAAGCTGGTGGTGACGGTGCAGTTACAGACGGAACTAAAATTGGTGATGAAATTAAAGTTGCTGCAACAAATGATCCAGAGTATGCGTACAAAATGGGTGACGTTGCAGGTTATGAAGCTGCTGCAGTTGGATGTAACGCTTCATTCGCGCCAATCGTTGACTTAACACGTAACTGGCGTAACCCAATCATTGCTAACCGTACTTGGGGTGATGATGTAGATCAAACAATCGAATTATCAAAACGTTACATGGACGGAATTATGCAACATGGTATTACACCATTCGCAAAACACTTCCCTGGTGATGGTATTGATGAACGTGACCACCATTTATCATATGCTTCAAACCCAATGACTAAAGATGAGTGGTTTGAAACATTCGGTCGTATCTACGGTGAATTATCTGAACATGGTTTACCAGGTATTATGGCTGGACACATCCACTTACCAAATGTTGAAAAAGCATACTATCCAGAACGTGAATTAGATGAAATGTTACCTGCTTCATTAAGTAAATTCCAATTAGATGAATTATTACGTGGTGAATTAGGATATAACGGTGCTATCGTAACTGACGCATCTCACATGGTAGCGATGACTGCTTCAATGCCTCGTCGTGAAATGTTACCAACAGCTATCGAAGCTGGTTGTGACATCTTCTTATTCTTCAATGACCCAGAGGAAGACTTCCAATGGATGAAAGAAGGATACGAAAATGGTATCTTAACTGAAGAGCGTTTACACGATGCTTTACGTCGTACATTAGGATTAAAAGCTCGTTTAGGCTTACATAAATTCGAAGGTCGCCGTGAAGAAATCATGTTACCTAAAGAAGAAGCGATGTCACGTATCAACACTGAAGCATCTCAACAAGTTGCTGATGAAGTTGCAGACAAAGCAATCACTTTAGTTAAAGATAAACAAAAAGATATCTTCCCTGTAACTCCAGAACGTTACAAACGTATCTTAATCGTTGACGTTGAAGGACACAAAGGTGGATTCGGTGCAATGATCGCTGGTAATAAACGCCGTGCGTCAGACATCATGAAAGACATCTTAGAAAAACGTGGACACGAAGTAACTGTTTGGGAATCAACTGAAGAGAAAATCATGAAGTTACCTGAGTCTGAACGTGCAGCAGCAATCGCTAACGTTTATGCTCAAAAACAACCAATCGCTAACTTGACTGACAACTATGACTTAATCTTAAACTTAGTTGACGTTAACTCAGGTGGTACAGTTCAACGTATCGTTTGGCCAGCAGCTAAAGGTACTCCTGACCAACCATTCTATGTACACGAAGTTCCAACAATCGTTGTATCTATCCAACATGCGTTCGCATTAGCGGATATGCCACAAGTTGGTACATATATCAATGCTTACGATAGTAAAGAAAATACATTAGAAGCTTTAGCAGCTAAATTAGCTGGTGAGTCAGAATTTACTGGTGTATCTTCAGTAGATCCATACTGTGGATTAATTGATACAACTATCTGGCGTGATTCAGAATACGATTTTAAAAAATAATTAAATAAGACCTTATTGGATTAAGGTTTGCAAGACAACCTGTTGATCTACTCAGCAGGTTTGTCTTTTATTAAAAGTTTTCCCACAAAAAGGAGTAAAATATGACAACAAATTATTTAGAGCAACTAAGAAAAGAACGTTTATTACCACTTTATACAACAACAGATATGTCATTAGTTGAAAAAGCAGAAGAGATTTTAGTTAATAATGGTTTAAGCTTTATCGAAGTAACATATCGTTCAGAATTTGCTGGTGCAACAATCAAACAATTATCAGAAAGCGGTAAATTAATCGTAGGTGCTGGTACTGTTACTGATGTTGAAACAGCTAAAGATGCGATTGACAATGGTGCAACATTTATCGTTATGCCAGGATTCTCTTCAGAAGTAGTACAATACTGTCAAGAACGTAATGTTCCAGTTTATCCAGGTGTTGCAACTCCAACTGAAATCATCGCTGCTAAAAATGAAGGTTTAGACACAGTTAAATTCTTCCCAGCTGATGTATACGGTGGATTAAAAGCAATCAAAGCTTTAAGTGGACCATTCTACGATATCAGCTTTATCCCAACAGGTGGCGTAAATGCAGATAACTACTTAGAGTTCTTAGATGTAGAAGCAATCGTTGCTGTAGGTGGATCATTCATTCTTTCAGAATCAGTTATCGCTAAAGATAATGGTGAAACTGCTAATAAACAATTAGCTGACTTAGTTGCAAAACTTAAATAGTCAATTTTAATCTAATGACCAGAGCATCGATTGCTGTGGTCATTTTTTATTATAATTAGATATTTATAATAAAATTAAATACTTCCAATTTTAATCTCATTTGAGGTATAATGAAAACACAAAGATTGGAGGCGCTGTCATGGGGAGAATGATTGCGATTGACTTAGACGGAACTTTACTAGATGATAATCTGATGGTTTCACAAGCTAATATTGATTCAATAAATGAAGCAATTAAAGATGGATTTAAAATAGTTATTTGTACAGGAAGACCTTATGCAGGAATGAAAAAATTTATTACTGAGTTTTGTTATTCAAAGCATCATCCAGAATATCTAATATTAGGTAATGGAACAACTATCAGAACAGTTAATAATTTAGAAGCTGTTCATAACAAAACAGTGGGGAAATCTGTTAGACAGATTGCGCTTGAAGTTTTGAATAAATATCAAAATCAAGGATTATCTTTAGCGGCATTGAATGATTTTCATTTTTATGGAATTACAAATAACGAAGTGTCGAATATCTTAATTGAAGATGCTGCAAAAAATGAAATGAAAGTAGAACCAATGTCAGTCGATGACTTTTTAAATCATGACCAATTAAATAAACTAATGTTTATGGCGGAGCCAAATGTACTTAATGCTCTCCAAGAAGACATCGCTAGGGAATTTATTGGGCAGGGTGATACTGTTCGGAGTACACCGTTAATTTTTGAAGTTTTACCAAAAAATATCAATAAAGGATCAAGTTTATCTTTACTAGCAAAACACTTAAATATTGATTTAAAAAACACGACAGTCATAGGAGACGCTCCCAATGATATTACGATGTTTGAAGTAGCTGGTAAGCGTGTAGCTATGGAAAATGCCCACGAATCGATTCGAAAATTAAGTGATTTTATAACCTTATCAAACAACAATTCAGGAGTAGCAGCAGCAATATTGCATGAACTAGAAGGGAAATGATCTTTTGGACTTATCAAAGTATAAAGTAGCTAAAGACACTGAAACAACTTTGAGTGATTATAAAGTAAAAGTTATTAATGATGAAGAAGAAACATTAATCAAAGAAGAACTGTTACCACCATTAGTTGAAGAGTTACAACAACTTCAAACAAAATTAACAGCTGAAGCAAAACAAGGTGTGGTCGTTGTTTTACAAGCTTTGGATGCAGCAGGAAAAGATGAATTGATTGAGTATGTTTTCTCAAATTTAATGCCTCAATCTCTTAAAATTACTAGCTTTGACAAACCAAATGAACAAGAATTGAAACACGATTATTTATGGCGTATGGCTGAGGGGATGCCTGAACGCGGGCAAATTGGTATATTAAATCGGTCGCATTATGAAGAAATAATTGCACCATTGATTCACGACAGTTTAGAAAATCAACCACTCCCTGATCGCATTAAAGATGATTCAGAGATTATTCAAAAGAGATTCAAGCATATTAATAACTATGAGGAATATTTGTATGAAAATGGCTTTTCAGTTATTAAATTCTATTTTAATATGTCCCCAGAAAAACAAAAGGAGAGATTATTAGAACGTCTAACCAATCCTGAAAAGCAGTGGGAGTTTTCTTATTCTGATATAGAAGATCGCCGTAAATGGGATGAGCATCAAAAAGTCTTTGAAAAAATGATTCGAAAGACTGCAAATACTCATGCCCCTTGGTATATTTTACCAGCTGATAACGCATGGTTTAGCCGTTATGTAGCAACAGCAGCCATGGTAGAAGTATTAAAGGATTTAAATCCACAATTTCCAGAGATTTCTAATGAGGAACAAAAGAAAATGGATAAAGCAATAGATGAATTAAAACAGGAATAAAAAAGGGCCGACGATCACTGATCGTCAGCTTTTTTATTTTACAGGAATATCTACGGTTTGTTCACCAAGTTTATTCCACTCTAATTGACCATTAAATCGCTCAACAAGTCTATTATAGACATCATCAACTTGGTCTTGGTCGATTGCTAACTGATAAGTTACTTTATCAGTATACTGAGTATCCATAATCGTGATAGGTAATTCTGTTTCACCCATTAAATATGTAAAGGTATCATTTTGAGAATAATCAATAATTAAATCAACCATGGTTTGTGTAATGTTTTTAATAATTGTTGCTTCTTTTAAAGCCTCGCTAACAGCACTAGAATAAGCTCTAATTAGTCCACCAGCACCTAACTTGGTTCCTCCGAAGTAACGGACAGTAACTGCCATGACGTAGGTCAAATCATTATTTTTTAACACTTCTAACATTGGAACACCAGCTGTACCGCTTGGTTCGCCATCGTCACTCATTCTTTGTATCGAAGAATCGTCATTCAAAATAAATGCCTGACAGTGATGTGTCGCTTTGTAGTGTTCTTTTCGAATATTGGCTAGATGATTTTGAAAATCTTCTTCCGTTTCGATTGGATATAAATAAGTAATAAAACGAGATTTTTTTATGTCAATCTCGCTGATAATAGGAGATTGAATACTTAAATAATTAATTGGCAAAGTATCATCCCTTTCTAATTGCCTGGATACTTCATTTTACCTTTTGATTAGAGGACTATCAAGTTTACTAAGAAAATACCCTCATCTATATTAAGACGAGGGTCAGGTCAAAAATTATTTCACTAATTCTTTTACACCAGTGCGTAATACATTGATGAATTGATGAGTTAGACTAGCTGTTAACCCCCATAAAATTTCGCTTGGCAATTTATACATCATAATCTCATGAGTGAATGGTCTGAATGAATAATCTTCACCTTGATTGATCAGGTCATACGGGAAATCATCACAAGCTGTTGGGTGGTAATCAACTGTTTTAGTAATTGGTTCCTCTTTTAATAGCTGTTCTAAAGGAATAGTAAAAACATAGTTTACCTCTTCATTTGGGAAAATGTCGTCAATATCCACATTATGCAATTCACCAACAAAACAGTGGATAACAGCCCAATCAGAGACAATATAATCCATTTCTGACCAGACATGAATTTGGTCTGGAGAAATATTTAATTCCTCATGAGTTTCACGAATCGCTGCGTATTCCGGCGTCTCACCCATTTCAATTCGACCACCAGGAAAAGACGTTTCTCCTCCTTGAGAAATATGGTTCGCTCTTACTTGATATAAAATATGATATTCCCCATCAACTTTTATAAAGGGGATGAAGACTGAGTAATGTTTTTGTTTGCCAATGATTTTTGGTTTATGATTTTGGATAATTTGAGTAATGGTATTTTTATTCATAGTAGCCCCTCCTTTTAACTTAAATCAATTATAACATAAATTAGTTCGAATTAGAAGCAAAATGTTTTGTATCTTTAAATATGACCATGATATAATATGATTAGCACATAAAATATTTATTATAAATTATCCAAAGATTGTAAAGGAAAAGATAGATGAGAATGAGTGAAAATTTAAAAAAAAATAGCCATTGCCAGTACAACAGTGATTGGTTCAGGAGCTCTATTATGGTATAGCATTGGTAATTACTTTATAAAATATGCTTTATTACCCGGACAAGGGGCCGAAGACCGTCAAATTAATCAACCCGAAGTATCACTGAAAATGTTACAAAATAAAATGATTATTCGAGAAAATCGAAAAAAATTTGATGAGCAAAAAGATAAATGGCTTGAAGAAACGGAAAATCTAATTCAAGAAGTGACGATTAGAGCGACAGACGGAACGATTTTATCAGGTCACACTTATATCCACGAAAAACCAACAGATAAATGGATGATTATTGTCCATGGCTATCAAGTAGATGAACAATTAGCTCAGGTAACTGCGCCACCAATTTATAATGCAGGTTATAATATATTAACAATGGATTTGCGCGCACATGGTCGAAGTGAAGGAGAATATATCGGCATGGGCTACCTTGATCAATTCGATTTAGTTAATTGGATTGACTGGTTAGTTGACCAACACCCGAATTCAAAAATTGCTCTCCACGGATCATCGATGGGAGGAGCGACTGTCTTATTGACCGCTTCCCAAGATTTACCCCCTAATGTAAAAGCAATCATTGATGACTGCGGTTATTCAAGTATTCGCGACATTTTCGCAAGCGAATTAAATAAACGATTTGGCGTACCAGCAACTCCGATCTTGGATATGGCTGGTTCAGTAAGTAAACTTCGCGCAGGATATAACATTAACGACGGAGATGTACTTGAAGCGACGAAATATAATCATTTACCCACTTTATTTATTCATGGAGAGGTAGATGATTTTGTGCCTGTAGAAATGGGACAAGCGTTATATAAAGTAAAACCGGGAAATAATAAAAAATGGTCTGTTTATAAAGAAGCAGGGCATGTCGAACCAAAATATAGTGAACCAAAACGATACTATCATGAAGTCATTACTTTTTCAGATAAATATTTAGATTAATGCCTATTTATAGCAGTTTGTGTTATAATAAAACAGTATTTTAACTATAAAGGAGAATGTATAGTGATATCAGCAGTAGACTTAAGAGCAGGAGTTACATTTGTTCAAGACGGAAATTTAATTAAAGTATTAGACGCTAGTCACCACAAACCAGGTAAAGGAAATACGGTAATGCGTATGAAGTTACGTAATGTTCGTACAGGGGCTACTTATGATACAACATTCAGACCTGATGAAAAATTTGAACGTGCATTTATCGAAACAAAAGCCGTTCAATATTTATACAACATGGACTCAACAGCTGTATTTATGGATTTAGAAACTTATGAACAATATGAAATTCCAGAAGATATTATCGAAGATGAATTAAAATTCATTAAAGAAAATGATAATGTAGAGATTCAATTTTTTGAAACAGAAGTGATTGGTGTTGATTTACCGTCTACTGTAGTTTTAGAAGTAGTAGAAACGCAACCTTCTATCAAAGGTGCTACAGTTACAGGGTCTGGTAAACCAGCAACACTACAAACAGGATTAGTTGTAAACGTCCCAGACTTTATCGAAGCAGGGGAACAATTAATCATCAATACAGCAGATGGTGGATCATATTCTAAACGTGCATAATATATTAAGACAATGGAGATTCCATTGTCTTTTTTTCAAATATAAAGGGTAGGTGATTAAATGCGGATCACAGCGATAAAACTATCATTAGCTGCTGTTGCTGCGATTGTGATTGCTGATTTACTTAATTTAAATAACACCACAGCAGCAGGGATTATAGCAATTTTAACAGCGTTAGAAACTAGACAAGCTTCAATAGAACGAGGAGCACAATATATTGCCGCTACAATTATTGCATTTATTATTGCGACAGCATCTTTCTATGTTTTAGGGATTACAGTTTGGAGCTTTGGTGTATATCTATTAATTTTTGTACCGATAGCAACTAAATTTAATTTATCTTCAACCATTCCGCCTATTTCTGTTTTAGTAACTCATTTTTTGACTGCTCAAAGTATAGATTTTGAGTGGCATATTAATGGTTTCTTATTGATGTTAATTGGAGTTATCTGTGCCAATTTGGTTAATTTGTGGATGCCTGATCGAAGACGCGTTATTCGTAAAAAAGTTGAAGATGTTGAAAATGTAATGCGTGGTATTTTAGATGGTATGGGTATTGCAGTTCAGGACGTATCTTATATAGAAAGTCCAGCTTTTCGGGAAGTAAAAGCGGATATTAAAAAAATGAATCGTTTATTGAACGATTTAGAAGAAGAAAGTCTCCAAGACTATGAAAATCAATTATTAGAGAAGAGTCATTACTATATCGATTACACGAGTATGCGTAAGGATCAACTCAATTTATTAGAGACGATGTGTAGTACATTGAGCCATTTAGATTTAACGACAGAATCTAATATGTTGTTAGGTAAAATGTTTATGCAAACAGCTGAGGAACTAGATGAAGAAAATACGGGATCATCTTTATTGATGCGCCTAGCTGAAATGTATCGTGTTTATAAAAGCTCTGATCTACCTAAAACCAGAGAAGAATTTGAATCGAGAGCACTTCTATATCATTTATTAATTAATTTTGAATCATTTTTAGAGTTAAAGCATAATTTTTATATCGAGTATCGAGATGTAGAGTTAAATAAATAAAAGTAAAGCATCGGCATAAAGTTGATGCTTTTTTGGTAAAAATTATTTGTAAATAATAAAAAACCATCCACCAATTTGGTAGATGGTTAATACTATAATTATGCTTTTTGGATCATAGTACGGATACCCGCTGGGTCTTTTAATGTAATAAATTGATCGTCTTCAACAAAAGGATGTTTTGCTTCTTTTAAGCGGTCAACGATTGTGTTGAAGTCTTCCTCTGAAGCTTTCCATACGACTGTTCTTAAACCTTGTGTTTCTTCAGAAGCAGCTGGAATATTTGAACCTTGCCATAAGTTAGCACCTAAATGGTGGTGTTCTTCACCAGTTGCCATAAATAAAGCAGATTCTCCCATTAAGAATTTAGCACCTAAGCCTAGTAATTCATGGTAGAACTCTAAAGTATCATTTAAGTCAGCAACGTGTAAATGAACGTGTCCCATAACAGTTCCTGTCGGCATTCCTTGGTAGTTTTCTTGATCAGCTAAGTCAAGCACGCCTTGAGCGTCCATCGGTTCAACAATACCTGGGATTGTTCCGTCTTCATTGTATTCCCATTCAGATTTATCTTTATCTACATAAATCTCGATACCATTTCCTTCGATATCATCTAGGTAAAGAGCTTCACTATATCCATGATTACTTGCTCCTGTCATTGGTGTTTGTGTAACGACTAAATGTCTTAAGATATTTCCTAAATCTTTACGAGTTGGAAGCATTAAAGCAAGATGGTATAGACCAGTTGTTCTTCCTTCTTTTGTTTTTTCTGTAGGGTAAATGCGTACCAATTCTTCGTCGCTTGATACACCTAAAGAAATCCATTTGTCGCCTGTTTCTTCATTTAAACGTTTTAAACCTATACGTTCAACATAGAAATTGGCTAATGCTTCTGGATTCAGTGCATTTAAACTCACTGCTGAAGTAGTAATATTTGTACTAGATTGTGTTAATGGATTAATTGTCATTTTTAAATTCCTCTTCTCTCATAAAGTATTTCGAAAATAATTATATTAAATTCGAAGTAATCTGTCAATAGAAATAATTAGAAAAATTCATCAAAATCGACATTGTTAGGTAAATTAAGTATAATGTAATTATAGAAGGAGGATGAATGCTATGAATATCTCAATTACTTTTATCGTTATTATGCTAATACTGCTCTTCGTTGGTGGCATTTGGATTTCAGTTTATAATAAACTAATTCGACGCCGCAACTGGGTAACAGAAGCATTTAGTCAAATTGATGTTCAATTACAACGTCGTAATGATCTTATCCCCAATTTAGTTAATACGGTTAAAGGTTATGCATCTCATGAGAGTGAAACATTAGAAGCTGTTACGAGTGCACGTCAACAATTAATTAATATTTCTTCAGATGCAGATCCAACTGAAATTAACGCGATTTCAAATGAATTAACTTCAGCATTATCTCGTTTAATTGCAGTGGCAGAGCAATATCCTGATTTAAAGGCTAATACAAATTTCTTACAATTACAAACAACACTAGAAGAACTTGAAAAACAAATAGCAATTGCGCGCCAACTATATAATTCAAGTGTAACAGAATATAATAATGACCGCGAGCAATTCCCTAATAGTATTGTAGCAAGCGTTCATAATTTTGAACGTGAAGCAGTACTCGAAGCACCGGCAGAAGCGCGTCAAGTACCAACAGTGGAGTTTTAAAACACCATTAATTAACCAGAACATAAGCGTTCCAATACTTTTTCATAAAAGGCGTTTGTTTACCGTAGCATCCCAAAGCCATCAAGGCTAAGGAGTTTCGCTATGGTAAATAACGCCTTTTTAATTTAGTTGCACAAGAACTAACAACAAGTAAAAAATTGCTATTTAAATTTGTAAAATTAAGCAATGGCTCATAAATATAAGAAAAGTCCCAAGCTTTTCTGAATCAAATTGCTAAAGTTACTCTGAATGTAGTATAATTTGCTAGTGATAGATAATCATTCATTTAATAGAAAACTTACATAGTAGCAAGCTAAATAAGGAGGGATGACTAGAAAATGAAAGATCTATATGTTCATTATGAAACAGTAACAAATCACGTGTTAACTCGTGGTGTTGACTTAATTTATGATGATTTTTCTAATGAGTTTTTCCCAGAAAACATGATTTTGTCCGAAGAACCTGTTGATTTTGGGCGGTTCGATGCACAAACTAATTTTAAAATTCTAAGAGGACGTCAAGAAGTAATGCATTATATGCAAACTGTTCATCAGGATAAATTACGTATTTCTAATTGGACGGACTTTGAAACAGTTGAAATGATGCATTTGTTAGAACCCAGTGAAGTTGCTGAAATTTTATATTTATTTCACTCTTCAAAACCACTTCGATCAGCGTTTTTTTATAAGTTACAAAATAACTTTGTGTTTCTTACTTTACCAAATGGTTTAAATAAAACATATTACCGTCATATTGAGCATTTTTATCCTCGTTTCAGTCGTGTTATGACTAAAGCAATGGAAGAAGTTATCAATGATACACGTGGCTTTTTCTCAAGGAAAGTACGCTTAGATAAAATGCCGGAAGAAATTGGCGCAGCATTGTTAGATGATTTTAAAAATGGTTTGAAAATTAATTTAAATCAAAGTTATACCGCAGATAATATTTATTATATTCCATTAGATATTATTGAAGATGACTTATCAAAATTAACGATTAATCAACGGCCAAAAGAGCACATTGCTTTGATTAGTTATAATCATAATACGAAAAAATGGCAATTAGAACGAATTGAACATCAGTAAAATGGAGGTTTAGAATGAAAGTAACAGTATTGTATGGTGGACAGAGTGCGGAGCATGATATATCAATTTTATCAGCTTTTAACATTATATCTTCCCTAATAAGATCTGAATATCAAGTGGATCCTATCTATATTACGCGTGAAGGAACTTGGTTAATGGGTCAAGAAATTAACAACTTTATCGAAGATTCAGAATTATTAAAGTTAAATATAGAAGATGAAAATGTTTCACCTGTCGACATTAGCCGACTAGTAGAAGAAAAAAATATTGTATTTCCTGCACTCCATGGACCAAATGGTGAGGATGGAACAATTCAAGGATTTTTAGAAGTTTTAAATTTACCGTATGTTGGTTGTGGTGTGGCAGCGAGTGCCAATGGAATGGATAAAATTGTTTCTAAACAACTATTCTCGCAAGCAGATTTACCACAACTACCATATGTTGCCTTTACTGAACATGATTGGAAACATGAACAAGAAGAACTGATTCAAAAATGTGAAGGTAGTTTACTTTATCCACTTTTTGTTAAACCTGCAAATATGGGATCTAGTGTTGGTATTTCGCGTGTTGAAAATGAAGAAGAATTAATCAATGCAGTCAATGAGGCGTTAAGATATGACCGCCGTATTGTAGTTGAGCAAGGTATTACGGCAGATGAATGTGAAGTGGCTGTTTTAGGTAATAGTGATGTGAATCTTAGCGTCGTTGGACGATTAGTTAAAACATCTGATTTTTATGACTACGATGAAAAATATATTAACAATCAAGTAGAGATGGAAATCCCAGCCAATTTAGCGCCTGAAGTTGCAACACGTATTCAAGAATATGCTCATCGTGCTTATAAAGCGATTGATGGGGCTGGTTTAGCCCGTGTTGATTTCTTTGTAACGAGTAATAATGATATTTATATTAACGAAATTAATACAATGCCAGGGTTTACCGAATTCAGTATGTATCCTGCTTTATGGCAAGAAACCGGTATTAATGAACGCGACCTAATTGAAGAATTGATCCAATTAGGATTACGACGTTATGAAACAAAACAAGGTTTTGAAGCGGAATAGGAGAGGTATAATTGAAAGCATTAACGATAGCTCAAATACTTGAGGCAGTTAAGCGAAGTGAATATCAGGGGGACAAACTTGAATTAGCAGTGACTCAAGTTGAATTTGATTCAAGAAAAATAAGTAATGGTACTTTGTTTGTTCCACTTACTGGTGGGACAACAGACGGTCATTCTTATATCGAAGCGGCTATCGCAAAAGGGGCAACGGTAACTTTTTGGGAAAAAGGCCATGAAATTGAAGCACCATCTGATCAAATCGAAGTGATTTATGTGGAAGATACGCTCCAAGCTTTTCAAGAATTAGCGCATTTTTACCGTCAATTATTAAATCCAACAGTCATTGGAATTACAGGTAGTAATGGTAAAACAACAACAAAAGATATGACCGCCAATGTCTTAACAACTAGATTCCGAGTTCATAAAACACAAGGGAATTACAATAACGAAATTGGTGTCCCGTATACAATTCTTGAAATGCCTGAAGATACTGAAGTTTTAGTATGTGAAATGGGAATGAGCGGTTTTGGCGAGATTGCGGAATTAAGTCGCATTGCTGAACCAGATATTGCTGTAATCACACTAATTGGTGAGAGCCACCTTGAACATTTAGGGTCGCGCGCAGGGATTGCTCAAGCAAAACTTGAAATTTTAGAGGGCGTACGTGAAGATGCGGTGCTTATTTATCCACATGCTGAAACACTCATTAACCAAGAATGGCCTCAGGGAGTAGAGATAGCCAAACGTATCGGCGTTGGTTTTACTGAAGACGCGGACGTCTATGGTTACGATTTAACTGAAGAACAATCAAGAACGTATTTTAGAACGAACTTAGAACCTGATGTATTAAGCATGATTCCAATTATGGGAGCATATAATGTATCCAATGCATTGATTGCACTTGCAGTAGCTGAACAACTTGACGTTCCAACTGAGCAAGCTATTTTCCAATTAGCTCAATTTAAATTGACAGCCAATCGTTTGGAATGGTTAGAAACAACACAAGGTGCACAATTATTAAACGATGCATATAATGCTAGCTTGACATCAATGAGCTCAGTTATTGGTACCTTTTCAAATCTGGTCATTGACGAAACGCAACAAAGATCACTCTTAATAGGCGATATTCGTGAATTAGGTCCGGAAAGTGAAGCGATGCACCGTTCTTTAAAAGATGTGATTGATGCGTCAAAAATTAATAAAGTCTATCTTTTTGGTGAGGAGATGGGGGCTTTATATGAAGAATTGCAGCAGACATTTTCCGCTGACAATTTATTTTATGAAGCAGAGGATCACCAAATAATGATTAATAGATTAGAAAACACTTTAAATGATAAAGACTTAATTTTAGTGAAATCAAGTTTTGGTACTGATTTATTAAGCATTGTTAGCGCATTAACTGGCGTAAAAACAAAATGAGAAAGTTTCTATTTGTTGCAATAGGTAAACCATGTTACAATGTACTAAGTAACATATCGGTTTAAAAATAATCTGGCCGCTGAACCGTCCGCATGTCATTACTATGTGGGGAGAGTTTTGCGGTTTTTGTGTTACTAGGCTAAATTTGGATTCAAGAGACAATATGTCTAATAGATTTTCTATTGACTTATATTTTAATAATGAGGACATTACTAAATTGCCTAGTATCGTCCTAAAATGTAAAAGAGGATGAGCTTAATGAATGTAGCTCGTCCTAGACTAAAGGACAAAATAAATCTAGTCCTTTTGTTGTCCCAAATATTCAGAACAGTGGACTAAATGGATGTAAATAGATAAACAAGAAAAGGAAATGATAAATTGAAATTTAACGAATTAAAATTAGATAGTCGTACTTTAGAAACATTACACGAATTAGGATTTGAGGAACCAACTCCAATTCAACAACAATCAATCCCAGTTGCATTAGAAGGCCGTGACATGATTGGTCAAGCTCAAACAGGTACTGGTAAGACAGCAGCATTTGGTTTACCAATGTTAGAATTAATTAATCCTGAAGAGAAAACAATCCAAGGACTTGTAGTCGCTCCTACACGTGAGTTAGCAATTCAAGTTCAAGAGGAATTATTCCGTTTAGGAAAAGGCGTACGCGCTCGTGTATTCCCAGTTTACGGTGGAGCACCAATTGGTAAACAAATCGAACGTATTAAACGTAATAACCCACAAGTTATTGTAGGAACACCTGGTCGTATTATCGACTTAATCAAACGCCGTGTCTTAAAATTAGACGCATTAAAAATGCTAGTATTAGACGAAGCGGATGAGATGTTAAATATGGGATTCATCGATGATATTCGTGAAATCTTCAACAGTACTCCTGCTTCACGTCAAACAATGTTATTTAGTGCAACAATGCCTCCAGCGGTTAAGAAATTAGGCCAACAATTCTTAACAAATCCAGAGCATGTGAAAATTGAAGCTAAAGAAATGACAGCTGATTTAATTGATCAATACTTTATCAAATCGCAAGATAATGAAAAATTCGATATATTAACGCGTTTAATCGATACACAATCACCAACTCAATCAATTATTTTCTGTCGTACGAAAAAACGTGTTGACGAAGTTGGTCGTGGATTAAGCCTACGTGGATATAATTCAGAGTTAATCCATGGTGATGTGACTCAACAAAAACGTACGAGTGTGATTAAAGAATTCCGTCAAGGAAATGTTGAAATTTTAGTAGCGACAGACGTTGCTGCACGTGGATTAGATATTTCTGGTGTAACACATGTTTACAACTATGATATCCCACAAGACCCTGAGTCTTACGTTCACCGTATTGGTCGTACAGGTCGTGCAGGTGCTGATGGTATGTCAATTACATTTGTTATTCCGAACGAAATGGCTTACTTAAAAACAATTGAAGACTTAACACGTAAGCAAATGACACCAATGCGTCCACCAACTGACGAAGAAGCACAACAAGGTCAAATCCAAGCGATTGTAGATCAAGTAAATGGTATTTTAGAAGAAGGAAATGTGGATCATTTAAGAAACTCTGCTAAAGTTTTATTAAACCACTATGAAGTAAATGATTTAGTAGCAGCATTATTAAGCCAATTAATTAATGATACTAATAATGTTGATGTATTCATCTCACCTCAAAAACCATTACCAAATCCAAACAAAAAATCTCGTGGTGGTAATAAAGGTGGCGGAAATTACCGTGGTAAACGTCGTCGTAATGACCGTGGCCGTGGTGGACAACGCCGTGATGATCGCCGTGGTGGTGGTGACCGTAACCGTGATGACCGTAATAGAGACAATCGTTCAAAAGATGGACAACAAGGTCGTAAAGAGCGTTCATACAACAAGAATAATAAAAATTCAAAAAACTTTAAAATCAAGCAAAAAAATGATTAAGGAAAGATAATATGCGAATAGGAACAGATATCGTCGAAATTTACCGGATTAAAGGTGCGGTTGACCGAAGCGTGAAATTCGCTGAGCGTATTTTGACAGCAAACGAATTAGCTATTTATGAAAGTTATCCCGAATTGCGCCGCTATGAATTTTTGGCGGGCCGTTTTTCAGCCAAGGAAGCATATGGTAAAGCATTGCGGACTGGCGTGGGGACACAAGTTAAATTTGTTGATATTGAAATCCTACCAGATAATTTTGGTGTACCGCATATTACGCAGGGACCAATTGTAGAAGGTGCGCATATTAGTATTAGCCACGCTAAAGAATATGCCACCGCAGTTGCCCTGATTGAATTAAATGAAGATGATATTGAAAAACAATTGAGTGCATTCCATCAACATAAGGAGGAGCAAAATGGTTAAACCAAGTATACATCGTCCAACTAAAGCAACTGTTAATCTAAAAGCAATTGAACATAATATCAATTGGCTTAAATCTCAAATTGATGATAAGCAAAAGATATATGCCACAGTAAAAGCGGATGGTTATGGTCATGGTGCTGTTGAAGTTTCGAGGGCTGCGATTAGAGCAGGTGCCAAAGGTTTAGCAGTGGCGACGGTGGATGAGGCGATTGAAATTAGACAGGCTGGTTTAGTCCAGGTGCCTATTTTAGTGCTTGGTTTAACTAATCCTCGTGGCATCGTAGATATCCTACAGTATAATTTAACGATTACAGTGGGGGATGCAGAGTTTTTTAGACTTGCTTATGAAGAGTTGAAAGCAACAAATCAATTAGAATTACTTTCACTATATAATCTGGATGTTCATTTAGCAGTAGATACTGGTATGTCTAGAATCGGAGTTACTACTAAAGAAGCAATCAATTCATTTACTAAAGAAATTAGAGATTTTCCTTGGGTTAATTGGATTGGGGCCTTTACGCATTTTTCAACTGCTGGAGGCGGGCCGGAAGAGTATGTAGAGTTTCAATGGCAAGCTTGGCTGGAGTTGAATGAATTTTTGCCTGTGGGCGTGACTGAGCGTCATTTTGCGAATTCGGCGATGGGTATGTGGCATAATGAGAGAGCCCCTAAATCAACGATTATTCGTTTTGGGATTGCTATGTATGGGATTGATCCAAAAGATGCGTTGTCAACGGATTCTGATTTGAAGCTTGTTGAAGAGACGAGTATTGCTGCTTTACAGCCGGCTTTAGAGTTAACAACAGAAATTATTCATGTTAAGCAAGTACCTGCGGGGACTTCAATTAGTTATGGTGCGACTTATCAGAGTGCTCAGGAAGAGTGGATTGCTACTTTACCGATTGGTTACGCTGATGGTTGGCATCGTCATTATAGTGTAGTACCTGTTTTAATTGACGGGGAGTATGCTGAGGTGGCGGGGACAATTAATATGGACCAAATGATGGTTCGTTTGCCTAAAGCTTATCCTGTTGGAACTGAAGTGACATTAATTGGTAAAAATAGTGGTTTGGAAAATCATCCGAGCATGATTGCTAAAAAAGTGGGAACGATTGGTTATGAAATTTTAACATCAATTGGGCCACGCGTTCCTAGAGTTTATTGGTCATAATTAGGGGGAATCGTTATGTATGAGGTTAAACAAATTACGGTAGCAAATGAATTTATGGAAAATTGTTATGCGGTAATTCATACGGAGTCGAAAAAAGCATTAATTATTGACCCAGGTGGCAATAGCGACCGTATTATTAATTGGATTGATGAGTTAGAAATTGAACCGATTGCTATTTTATTAACGCATGCGCACTGTGATCATATTGGGGCAGTTGATGATTTACGTGATAAATACGGCATCTTGCTTTATAACTATTATATTGAGCGTGATTATTTAACTCATCCGGAGTTAAATTTATCGGCACAATTCCCTGGTGAAAGTATTTCATTGAAACCAGCTGATATTTCTTGGACAGAAGCAGATTTAACCATGCAACAAATCGGGAATTTCTTATTTGAAATGCGATTTACACCAGGACACAGCCCGGGGCATGTTATCTTTAAATTTATGGACACTGGTTTTGTTATTTCTGGCGACGTCCTATTCCAAGGTAGCATTGGTCGAACTGATCTGCCTGGCGGTGACGCTCCGCGTTTGATGCAAAGTATTCGTGAAGAGATTTATACATTGCCTGAAGAAACCATTTTATATCCAGGGCATGGCGGTGAAACAACGGTCGGCCAAGAATTAAAGTCAAATCCTTTCAATCATTATATAAAAGCTTAATTATTTAAGAGAAGCATTCGTGCTTCTTTTTTTTACACAATTTTATTAAAAGTATCTCATTATTTTAATTTATATATGATATACTTTTGTAGTTAAGAAAGGGTGGGGAAATGATCGATATATTATTTAAAACACTGACATTGATTTTAATTATTGTATTAGGATATGTATTGAAAGAATTTGGGGTATTCAACAAAGACCGAGACTTCAAAACTTTCTCTAATTTAATTTTCTATGTAACATTGCCTGCAGCAATTATTACTAAATTTGATGGGATTGAATTTCCAATCACATTTTTATTTATTGCCTTATTTGGCTTTGTATGTAACTGGATGTATCTATTTGTAGCGAAAACAATTGGTAAAACAACCGATGAACAACAATTTAGCATGATTAATATTAATGGATATAATATTGGTAACTTTGCGCTACCTTTTATCTCATATTTTTTAGAGGGTCTACCGATTATTGCGATTAGTATGTTCGACGCAGGAAGTTCAGCAATGACGGGTGGTGGTAACTATGCGGTTGCTAAGACCTTATCAAATCCTAACGATAAACCAACAGTCAGGGACCTATTAAAACCTGTGTATTCATCCCCCATTGTCATGGTTTACTTTTTTATGTTGATCTTATCTTTATTAAAACTCCGTTTACCAAGCCTAATCATTGAAACTGCTGGAGTTGTTGGCAGTGCCAATACATTTTTATCACTCTTTATGATTGGTGTTATTTTAGAATTAGACTTTGATTTATCAACAAGCAAGCGTTTAATGAAATATATATTTGCTAGATATATACCAGCAGCAATCGTAGCGGTTATTATCAATTTATTCGATTTCATCCCGCAAGAAATCGAATATACACTCACATTAATTTTATTTGCACCAATTTCTGGTAACGCACCAATTTTTACCGACATGTTGGATAGCGACCTAAAATTAGCTGGTCAAATGAATTCAATTTCAATCATTATCTCAACAATCATATTAACCATCTTACTTATTTTCATGCTAGGATAAAGTATGGCATAAAATATCTAAGTGCGCGATTTATAGCATACTCATTTAAAAGGGGTAGTTTATTCATTGTTTTGGGACTAATGGC
This sequence comes from Aerococcaceae bacterium DSM 111022, assembly GCA_015863195.1. Classification (GTDB taxonomy): domain Bacteria; phylum Bacillota; class Bacilli; order Lactobacillales; family Aerococcaceae; genus DSM-111022. Next base: position 119,250 of record JACBXO010000003.1, read on the forward strand.
TATTTTTTTAATTTAAATTACAACTCAAAAAAACAGGCTAGCTGAATTATCTTTCAGTAGCCTGTTTTTTTATTACCAATTATATTCACATACTTGATAGTTGCGTTGTCTTAATTTTAAGACAAGTCCATTGTATTCGACCGAATTCGTTTCTGGTCCAATCACTAAAAAGACATGAGAAGATGTCCCATAGTCCGTTTCTTGAAAAAGCTGATAAGTTTCTGGATCAACATAGCGTAGTAAAAGTACCGTTAATTTTTTAAGCGCATTACGGTCCTTCGGTAAGTTAATCTTTAACATACGCACATTTTTGCTTGCGCCCCAAGCTTGACTTAAATAATCAAGCAAATGATCATGGTAGACAACCCCAACAAAAGTATTGTTTTCATTTAATACACTGAGATAAGGCAAGTCCCGCATGGCAAAGAGTAGTTGGTAAATAGAGTCATTTGTATGAATAATTCTTGTTGTATTCTTTAAAAAGCTAGTGACACTGCGGTTTTGTAAATCTTCTTTACCATAATGAAAAACATGTTTATATATGTGGTATTTATAAATACTTCCACGAAATAGTTGTTCTGTAGGATCAACTACAGGCGCATTTCTTAAGTTATTTTCTTCTAAAATTTCTAGCGCATCAAGACTGTTTATCGTTTCAGGAATAAGTAACAGGTCTTCTTTAGGCACCATAATTTGTTCAATCATGCATGACTTCCTCTCGTTTAATCAACTAATAGAATACCACTCACAGCAATAAATAGCAAGTTATTTCTAATCGCTCTCTAATATAATTAGTTTGTAAACTAATTAAAAATAGTTGAATAAAGCGAAAGAGAAAACGCATACAACTTTCTCTAAAAAAATTGCTTTTTTATATTAAAAACATTATAGTATAAGTTATAAGAAAATATTCAAAATAAAAGGAGAAATGTAAATGGATTCCCCAGGTTCCTTGTGGACTCAAGTATTAATTATTATCGTCCTAACTTTCATCAATGCAATTTTTGCGGCGAGTGAAATGGCTTTTGTTTCGGTTAACCACACAAAATTAAAGAGGTTAGTTGAAGATGGAGACAAACGTGCTAAACGTGTGTTAATTTTGTTGGAAGACTCAGATGACTTTTTGGCAACGATTCAAGTTGCGATTACTTTAGCTGGATTCCTATCCAGTGCGTCGGCAGCGACAAGTTTCGCTGATGAAATGGTTAAGATTTTACCCAACTTTTCAGGTGCGTACACACTTTCTATTGTAGTTGTAACAATGGTCTTGTCTTATATCACTTTGGTTTTCGGTGAGTTATTCCCTAAACAAGTTGCACTTCAAATGCCAGAAAAATTTGCAGTGACAGTAAGTGGATTGATTATGGGAACACAGAAAGTATTTAAGCCATTCGTTTGGCTACTTTCTACATCAACAAACCTCTTGCAAAAAATTACACCGATCGAATTCTCAGCTCAAGAAGATCAGTTCACGCGTGAAGAGATGAAAGCAATCATCCATGAAAGTCGTGAAGAAGGGTCGATTGATTTGGCTGAATTGACAATGCTACAAGGTGTTTTGTCATTAGATACTAAGACAGCAGATGAAATTATGACACCTCGTACTGATACAGATATGGTGGATATTACGGATGACTATGATGAAATCCTCAAAAAATTATTAAGCACACCGTATTCACGTATTCCTCTTTATGACAATGATAAAGATAATGTAGTCGGTGTTCTTCATATGAAACACCTTTTGAAAGCTGCCAACGAGTATGGATTTGATAATCTGGATTTCTTAGCAATTTCAACGGAACCATTATTTATTCCTGCCACACTTTTTATTGACGATTTGTTAATTCAATTTAGAAAAGAACAAACTCATTTAGCTATCATCAAAGACGAATATGGTGGTATGGCGGGTATCGTTACAATGGAGGACGTTTTAGAGGAAATCGTTGGAGAAATCGAGGATGAAACGGATATTCATACATCTGCAGATATCCGTAAAATCGATGATTATAATTTCTATTTAAATGGTATGTTATCCATCGAAAAATTCAATCATTATTTTGACTTTAAAATGGAAGTGGACGATGTTGATACTATCGCTGGTTTAATGATTTATTATATGGGCTATGTACCAGATGATGATGAACAAGTGACATTGCGTATTAATGAATGTGTACTTAAAACGAGTTTAGTCGAAAATGGTCGTATTCGTGGTATTCATTTAATTAAAGACTATGATTGGGAAATTGAAGCAGATTATGATGCTTCAACAATCGATGAAGAAAATCTAGAGCGTGAAGAAACGATTGAAGAAATTCATGATTCTAATAATGACGATAATGAAGACGATTAAAATAGAGCACACATCTTGCTATAACGGTAAGATGTGTGCTAGTTTTTATTTATAGATAAAATGTAAGAAATATCTGGTATTTGATCACGATTAATGATAAGAATATAAAGGCAGTAATTTATAACTATGAGATACTCGTAATTTGATAAGGAGAATATATTTGTTAAATGAAATGATGCACCGTCCGATTGTGATGGAAAAGATTGTTAATTATATGCGTACTGCTCAACTACCTTTTGATGGGGGAGTTGGCGAATTAGAAGCATACGCAAATGAGCGCGGCATTCCTGTGGTGCCACATGAAACGGCAAAGTTTATTGATTTATTTACAGCGACGATCCAACCAAATCAGATTTTAGAAGTTGGAACGGCGATTGGGTTTTCAGCGAGTTTAATGGCACAACATTTATCCAGCGAGGGTCATTTAACGACCATCGATCGTTATCCTGATATGTATGAGCGTGCTAAAGCTAACTTTGACCGTTTAGGTTTAAGTGATAGCATCACTATGATTGAGGGTGACGCAGCAGATGTTCTGCCAACTTTGGATGGTAGTTATGATTTGATTTTTATGGATAGTGCTAAAGCAAAATATATCGAATTTTTACCTGAGTGTATGCGGTTATTAAAAATGGGCGGGGTACTAATTATCGATGACGTTTTCCAAGCAGGAACAGTTTTAGACGATGAATCTGAGATTCCAAAGCGTGTTCGTAAAATACACCGTAAATTAAATGAATTATTTGAAACTGTTTTGAACTCTAAAAGACATCGTAGTTGTCTAGTTCCTTTAGGTGACGGGCTATTAATGATTCGTAAAGAGTCAGAAGAGTATTTTGAAGCGATTGAAAAAGAGTAGTTTCAAGAAACTGTGGGAATAATTGACTCAAATTCGAAATTAATTCGATTAAAATCGAAATAAATTTATAGAAAAGTCATAAAATGTCTGTATAATGAATGAGAATAAAAGATAGAGGTGGAATTTAATGAAAAAAGGCATTATAGCAGTTTTAGCTGTTGTATTAGTTTTAGTAGTAGGATATGGAGCAGGAATTGGTTATTTTGCAGAACGTTTCCAACCAAATACTACTTTCGCTGGGGTAGATATTAGTAATAAAAATTTAGAAGAAGCAACAACAGATATTAAGAGCACAATTGGTGAGAAGAGTATTACAATCACTGAAAATGGGAATGAAGTTGGAACAATCAACATTGCAGATTTAAATCCAGAAATTAATGTCGATGATATTTTAGCGAATGCATACAATTCGCAAAATCCAAATTTATGGGCGACGTCATTTTTTAACAGTGAAACATTTGATGTTAATTTAAATGATTATACTCAAATTCAAGTCACAGCGTTAAATGATGCTTTACAAGAAATTGGTTTAAGTAATGCTGACCGAACACCATCAACTGATGCATCAATTGAGTATACTGAAGTAGATGGTTATTATATTGAAGAGTCTGTACAAGGTAATCAATTAGATAATGATAAAGTAAATGAAATTATTTTGAATAGTATTGCTAATGGTGAAGAGACTGCTGAAATAAATCAAGCATATATTGAACCGGCAGTGACAAGTGATAATGAAGAAATTCAAACAATCATGACTCAAATCGAAGATGCGACGAATATGACCTTAACTTTAACTATTAAAGGAAATCAAGAGGTTATTAACCAAGAACAAATCATGCAATGGATGGGATTTGATGAGCAAAATCAAATGACATTCGACTATGATGCTATTTATGAATATTTAGGAACCCTGAATGATAAATATGCTACTTACAATAAGCCACGTGAATTCCAAAGTACTATGCAAGGAACAGTGACTGTAGATGCAGGGACACTTGGCTGGTCAATTGACCGTGAAAGTGAAACAGAGCAAATTATTGCTGATTTACAAGCGGGAGTGGACGTTTCTCGTGAACCAGTCATTGTTGGGTCAGGTTATAATACTGAAGGAAACGATATCGGAGACACTTATGTGGAAATTGATATTGATAACCAAGTAATGCTTTACTATCAAAATGGTGAGTTAGCATTTCAATCAGATATTGTAACGGGTCAAGTAGGAACGGATACAGTACCAGGTGCATATTCAATTTGGGATAAACAAAGTCCATCTGAATTAACAGGATATAATCCACGTACTGAATCTGACTATGTGCAACCAGTTCAATATTGGTTACCATTTGATGATACAGGTCAAGGAATTCATGATGCCAACTGGCAATCTAACTTTGGTGGAGATACTTACCAAGTTTCAGGTTCACTTGGATGTATTAATACACCGCCTGAAAAAATGGCAGAATTATATAATATGATCGAAGTTGGAACTCCAGTTATTGTTTTCCAAGCATAATTCAAAACCCTTCAATTTTGTCGATTACTTGACGAAATTGAAGGGTATTATTATTTGGATTGAACTTGGGTTCCCGCTAAAATGTCACCTAAATGTCTTTTATCAGACCGAAAAAATGCCATAAATAGTAGTGTAATTAATAGTAAGATACTAACCCAACTCAGCATTACCGACCATAAATTGAAGTCGTTATAAATGCTTTGAATGGTCCCCATATGGCCAAGTTGCCAAGGTAAAAATTTGATTGAATTGCGAATTAAAGCGCTGGTTGTTTTAGATTTCGTAAAGTGCAGTTTCAATCCAGTTTTATTTTTTCCAAAAGACTTTCCAGTGCTTTCTAAACAAGTAAATAATAAAATTATTGGAATAACCGTCGTAAAAGTAGCTATTAATTGAGATTCAAAAGCGGAGTATTCGGGAACACCATCTAAAATGAATAAATACATAATAGTGAAAATAATGAATAAACTAAGGAGATAAGCGATGATGATAAGATAGTCAATAATAATGGCTAGTAATCTCTGCTTTAGTGGAATTTCATTGTTTGTTTTCACGAAAATCACTCCTTTAAAGATGGATACGCTATTTTTATTGTATACTTAAGGTAAAACGCTTTCAATTATTATGGATTTATTCGCTCAGATGATTTAAAATATAGTGATGATATCAAAGCTCATTTATGGAGTAAATATAGAAGAAATTACGAATTATACATTTAATGTTTTAGTAGTTTATGAAGATGAATTGTAGAGACTAGCAAATTTAGTGATTTATAAGTATAATTAAAGTGTTAACTAAAGATAACTCGCTATTCTTTATATAGAGTAACGAAGGGAGATTTATATGGATAAAATTTTAGTAGTTGATGATGAAAAACCAATCTCAGATATAATTACCTACTCATTAGAAAAAGAGGGCTATGAAGTTGTCGCAGCATATGACGGCGAAGAAGCTTTAGAACAATTTGAAAAGGAAAAACCTGATTTAGTTATTCTTGATATCATGTTGCCAAAAATGACTGGTCTAGATGTCACTAAAGAATTACGTAAATCAAGTGCAGTGCCAATTATTATGTTAACGGCAAAAGATTCAGAAATTGATAAAGTAGTTGGGCTTGAATTAGGGGCAGATGATTATGTCACTAAACCATTTTCAAATCCCGAATTAGTAGCTCGAGTGAAAGCATCACTACGTCGTAATGCACTTACTGTAGATACTAAAGTAGATGACAATCAAGGTGATATTGTTGTTGGCGATTTAATTGTTCACCAAGATGCTTATATTGCGTCAAAACGAGGCGAAGAAATTGAATTAACACATCGTGAATTTGAATTGTTGTTATACTTAGCAAAACATACGGGTCAAGTTATGACACGTGAACATTTACTTGAAACAGTGTGGGGTTATGATTACTTTGGAGATGTTCGTACAGTAGATGTTACGGTGCGTCGTTTAAGAGAGAAAATTGAAGATGAGCCAAGTCATCCAAATTATATTATTACTAGACGTGGTGTAGGTTATTTCTTAAAGAATCCTGATCAGGAGTAATTAGGATATGAAACGAAAATCCTATCATTTTTTTCAATCGATTTACTTTAAGATACCTTTACTATTTTTATTTATCTTAATGATTGCGTTCCAATTTATTGGTGTATTTTTCATTAATCAGTTGGAAACGCAATCGATTGAAAATTTTAAAAATCAAATTAATGTCCAAGGCGAGTTTCTTACAAGTAACCTTGCTCCAATTATGTCTAATGAGTCATTAGATAGTGAAGAGCAAAGTTTACGTATGAATCAAGCCTTGGATACTTTTGCGACGACGAATGTAACCAGAATTTGGGTAGTGAACCCGAACGAAACAATTATTGCAACCAATCAAGATATTAATCAATCTCAAATTGGTACCCAGGCAAATAGTAACCTAACACGAAACGTACTGTTGACACAAAATACTTATGCTTCAGAAGTACGTGATCCATCAGTTGAAAATCCTTATTATTTACTCGTTGTGCCTATTATTGGGGATCAACAGAATCAATCACTTGGAGTGGTCGTAATTGAAGCGGGAATGGCAGATATTTATTCATTAAATAGTGAAATTATTGAAGTGTTTGTAACTTCTGCATTATTAGCTGTAGCTGTATCTTTAGTCGTATCTTTCTTTATGTCACAGGGACTAACCAGACCGATTGAAAATATGCGGCAACAAGCTATACGTATTTCTGAAGGGGTATATAATTATCCAGCCGAAGTATTTGGACAGGATGAGTTAGGTGAATTAGCCATTACAATTAATGAGCTGGCAGATAAAGTCCGTGAAGCTCAGGAATCAACCGAGTCAGAAAGGCAACGTCTTGACGGGGTACTAAGACATATGGGAGACGGTGTTATTAGTACCGATCGACGCGGGAATGTCGTTCTTGTAAATGATCGAGCTTTATATTTGTTAAATGTGCGTCAAGACTGGGCATTAGGCCGTTCGATATTAGATCTGTTATATATCCGTGAAGATTTTTATATTGACGACTTAATTAGAAAAGATACCGAAGTGACTGTTACGCGTGAAATTAAAAATGTCACGACTATTTTACGTGCTGAATTTTCAGTCATTCGCCGTGAAACTGGATTTGTAACCGGCTTAGTATGTGTATTGACCGATGTTACAGAGCAAGAAAAGACTGATCAAGAACGCCGTGATTTTGTGTCGAATGTTTCTCACGAATTACGAACGCCATTGACGAGCATTAAGAGCTATAGTGAAGCATTATTAGATGGTGCTTGGGAAGATGAGGCGATTGCACCTCAATTCTTACAAGTCATTCAATCTGAAAGTAATCGGATGATGCGAATGATTACGAATTTACTTGATTTATCAAAAATGGATAGTGATCAAATTGTTTTGAATATCGAGTTTATTGACTTAAAACGTGTGGTTGACCATATTGTAGACCGTCTAGAATTTACTCAAAAAGAAATTGGTACTAAATATAATATTCAACGTGAATATACAACTAATGAAGTATTTGTTGAAATAGACCAAGATCGTATGATTCAAGTGATTGATAATTTGTTAAACAATGCGATTAAATATTCACCTGATGGGGGAAGTATTACGGTAAAAATTGTGGATTCTCATGATAAAGTTTATCTCAGTGTAACTGACGAAGGTTTAGGAATTTCTAAAGCTGACGCAGAACATTTATTTGAACGATTCTACCGTGTTGATAAAGCAAGATCCAGAGAACAAGGTGGTAGTGGTTTAGGTTTAGCTATTTCTAAAGAAGTAGTTGAGATGCATGATGGCCGAATTTGGGTAGACAGTGTAGAGCAACAAGGATCGACCTTTACAATTGAATTACCTTTGGCAGAGTTAGATGATTTTGATGATTGGGGGGATGAGTAGTGAGACGAGATAGTTTGATTTCTATCCTTCTGTGCATTATGGTACTCATCAGTATGGGATTAACTTATGTCTCAATTAATAGTCATGAGTTTTATAATTTTCTCACCAATCAAGATACACAGGAAACCATCGATTCACTGCCAGAAGATTCTACAGTCACTGATTATGACGTCACAGCATTTTATCAATCAAGTAATTTGGAGTTGAAAAATGTATTACGCCCATCGGGTTATTATTTTCACGAAAATGAAAATTTCTATTGGTTAAACCAAGCGGATATCCAACAAACTATTTCGGCATACTTCTCAAGTCGTCCTATTGTCATAGATAATCCAGGTGATATTAGACAAGCTGAAAACATTTTTTCACTGTTTGATGATGATTATTTAGAAATTGTCTTTCCAGAATTGCTGCCGATGGGACTGCTTAATAATTATTTAGGGATGGATAATCCTAGAGAACAAGTTTTTCAGATCAACCAAATTTTAATTCCATTTGATGGAACTCAAACAATCTATTTGATTAATAGTCAAACGGGTGAGTATGTTAGTGGACGTTTAACTGAGCAATTAACGAAAGATGAATTAAAACGTGTTGTTTCTGATAATACGGATACATTCCTGCCAGTCAGAAGGTATTATGGTAATCATCATTTTATCTATTTACCGATCGAATCAATTGAAATGGTGAGTCAATTATATACTTTAGATGAACTACCAGATAATTTATTTATTTCACAAATGTTTTCAGGCGATTCGCAACCCCAAATCGTTAGCACGAGTAATACGAGTACTATTTACCGAAACTATCGTTATTCATTGGAGATAAATAATGCAACGAAACGTTTGGATTTTATGATTAGTCGTATTGATGATGGTGTGGATAGTAATTTAATTGAAGGAATCGAAGATAGTTTCGATATGATAAAACAGTATGAATACTGGCCAGGTGATCTTCGGATAACAAATATAAATAATGGGCGAATTACTTACCGTCATCATTTGGATAATATTCCAATATTTACGGCACCGAATATTCCAGATTATGGGTCAAGTACGGTTCATTTGCGAAATGATAATAGTCATGATGTCTATCGTTTCCAAACATCACTCTTAATTCCACAAGCATTTATTGATGGCGTCAATCAAACGTATAATTTAGAGTCAGATGAAGAATTAATTAATTACTTAGCTGAACGTGGCTTGAGCTTAGATGACTTTGATTATGTAACGGTTGGTTACGAATGGCAAGTTGATATGGAAGAATTTCAAAAGTTTATTTTAGTGCCAAAATGGTTTTTAACGTTTGATGATACGCATTACGCTTTGGACCAGTTAGATTCTGATCAATTTAGAAACGATTATGAAGAAGTGATGCAAGCAAGAGGAGGGATATAATTGGATTTTAAAAGGATTCAAATATTACTAGTCTGCTTCTTTGTTATCTTTAACCTCTATTTAGTTTATACCATTAGTGAGGGGGTTTCTGGTATTAGTGTCAATCCTGGTTCTACGGCAGATACGATTACAATCGAAGAAGAACTAAATAATCGAGGCGTTACTTTTGAGAACTTCAGTGATGACCGACCAGAGGTTAATCTATTAAAGTCAGATCAGAATAATTATTTAGCTGAAAATATTTCGCAATTAACCGAGCAAAATGCTTCGATTGACTCTCAGCGCGTGCTGACAAGTACATTCAACCAGCCAATTGAATTAGGTATTGGGATAACACAAGAGACAACAGTAATTACTCCTGAGCAATTTGCCTATTTGCAGGAGAATCTGCTGTCTGATGCTTCATTATTTATTCAAGGTGCGTCTTATCCAAATTATGTCTATATTCCTTCGGAAAGAGTCATCGTTTTAAGGATGACAGACGGTGATGGTAATCGAATTATTGATGGTACGGCGGAATTAACATTACAATTAAACGAAGATTACATGTTAACAAGCTATGTGCAGACATATCAAGCTAATATCAGTCAATTAAGTACAACCATTGAAATGATTTCTGAAAAAACGGCGGTAGAAATACTTGACCGACGCGTTGAAACATTGATTCCTGATGATGCGCAAATTTTAGCAACAAATATCAGCTACTATAGCTCATCTATATTGAATGATATGAATGTTTATTCACCTGCATGGGAATTCATTTATGTTGAGGAAAGTGGAACTACGAGATCACTGTTAGTAGATGGTCAACGAGGTACAGTTTTAAACCGTAATACATTAACTTATAATTAAGATGAGCTTATCAAGAAACAATGACAATAAATTTTGTTGTTGTTTCTTTTTTATTACCCTATAAATAGGCGATTATTTCAAGAAAATAAGTAAGACATTTTTAGAAAGGGCGCTTTCGTGGTAAAATGTAATTAACGAACGAAAGAGATGGAGGAGAAAAGATGGCATTAAAAAGATTACCCAAACAGTTTGGCTTTTTATTACTAAGCGCATTCATAGTCGCGATGTCAATTTTGCCGATTTCAGCACAAGATATTAGTTTTTCCATCACTGATTTAGATATTGAAGCAAATATTGAAGCAGACGGTGATGTTCTGTTTCAAGATGCATATACTTATGATGTTAATTATTTTAATGGAGCTTTAGTCACAGTCGATCCAGGAGAGTCTGTATTAGATGATTACCGAGTAGGAGTTAAACGTTCTGGAGATAGCGAAATAACTTATTTAACGGAAGATTACACAGGTGAAAATGGAACATATCAAGTAAGCCGCGACAATCAAGGTTTCACTACATTCAAAATTTTATATCCTTTAGAAAATGAAACGGTTGATTTTGTTATAGAATACCGTTTAACTGAATTAGTTGTTAATTATTCAGACACCGCATTGTTTTCAAGAGTTATTGTGCCACATAATTTAGAAGAAACGGTGGATGTGAATGCAAGAATTAATTTACCGGGTGAAGTAACAAATGAGAATGATTTTCGGGTATGGGGTTACGGAACACCAGCGGGTGACATTTTCCCTGTGAGCGAAAATGGAATGAGTTACATTGATATCACTGCTGATAATGTCTCAAGTAATCAATTTGTGGAAGTGTTGAGTCTCTTTCCAACCAGTTTAACCCCGCAAAATCAAAATATGATTGATCAACCCATTAAAGATCAAATTATTGAACAAGAGCAGGAACGTGTTGAAGCTGATCGTAGGGCATATGAACAAATCCAACAATGGATGTCTGTAGGAGTAGCTGCAGTTGCTTTACTAGGTGGTGGAGGTGTTATTTTTGGATTAATTTATTATTTCAGAAAACGACGCGAGTCAAACCCAACACCTGCTCATATACCAGAACATGTTTATCACTTGCCAGCTGATTTAACACCAGCGGTAATGGCAACAACTGTCTTTAGAGATTCACCGACAGCGGATGATTTTTCTGCTACAATTCTTGACTTGGCCCGAAAAGGTTATATTTCGATTGAAGAATTAAAAGAGAAGAAACGTGGCATTTTTAAAACAGGTTATGATTCTACTTTGCGCATTTCACCCTTAGTTCAAAAAGATGATCCAAAGATGCTAGAATTGCAATCACATGAAACGGCTGTGTTTGATTACCTGACTCAAGATGGAAAATCATTTACATTAAACGATATTGAAACAAAAATTAGTAAAAGCAGCTCGTATCGTAAACGCCAAAATCGTCTTTGGACTCAGTTTAAAAATACGGTTGAAATTAAAGGAGAGCAAGAAAAAGGTGCTACACCGACTGCCCAAAATAGAGCATTACTCTTTTTAGGACTAGGGTTATTATGTACTATCGCGGGAACTATTTTAATCTTCATCGCGTTTTCAGATTATATGAATGGTACTTGGATTGCTATTTTACTGGGAGCGGCAGCACTCTTAGCTATTTTAGCCTTTGCGGGAATTATTCTAGTAAGTAGTCGCCCAATACGTACTTATGAACAAGATAAAATGAATAAGGAATGGCGTGGTTTTAAAAACATGCTAGAAGATATTGGGAATATGAATATGAGAGAGGTAGCATCACTACCTCTGTGGGATGAGTATCTAGTTTATGCAGTATCTTTAGGAGTTGCTGATAAGGTATTAGAAGCAATGAACAAGCAATATGGTGTTGAAGAAATGGCTGAATTATCGATGCCATCGAATATTTATCTCAATTACTATCTAATTACTAACTTGATGCGCTCCAGTGTCGATCAATCGATTCGCTCTGCGGCACCACAATCTTCAAGTGGTGGATTTAAAGGTGATAATAGCGGAGGATTCGGTGGAGGATTTTCAGGTGGCTCCTTTGGTGGAGGCGGCGGTGGCGGAAGCGCCGGCGGTTTCTAGAAGCATATCTTGTAATTGTTAGGCATTAAAATCACTAATAAAGCCATATGAATTTTGAGTTTAGAAATTAAGCTTGCGTATGGTCGAAAGCCATTCATTGCCACTACGGCACATGGATGGCTTTTGATTTGCGGAGGTATGAGGACATACGCTTTATTTATTGTATAAAAGTAAAATTCATGATAAGTTAGATAGACGAGAATAAGAGGATAAGAGTGATTAGATGACAGAAATAAAAAATATAACAGAGTCGTTATATAATAATCGACTAGGGACTGAAACGCTAAATTATTCAATTTTAGCCAGTGGTAGTTCAGGAAACTGCATTTATGTAGAATCAGCGACCCATGGTGTCTTAATCGATGCAGGTTTAAGTGGGAAACGCATTGAAGGATTAATGGCTCAAATTGACCGAACATTACATGATGTTGACGCAATTTTTGTGACCCATGAACATAAAGATCATGTCCATGGTGTCGGCGTATTATCACGGAAGTATAAATTACCTATTTATGCTAATAAAAATACATGGTCACAAATGGCAAATATGATTGGTAAAATTGAACCAGACTTTGTTTGTTATATTGAACCGGAAGAAACGATATCCATTGGAGATATTGATGTATTCAGTTATGAAGTGAGCCATGATTCCATTCAGCCACAATTTTATTCACTTCAAAGAGGCGAAAAGCAATTTGTTTTATTAACAGATACAGGGTATGTTTCAAATCGACTCAGTGATATTCTTTATAATGCGGATAGTTATTTGATTGAAAGTAATCATGAAATTGAAATGTTACGTTATGGTCGCTATCCTTGGTCAGTAAAACAACGTATCTTGAGTGATAAGGGCCATTTAAGCAATGAAGATGGGGCGATTGCTATGACCAATTTAATTGGGAATAATACAAAAGATATTTACCTTGGTCACTTAAGTAAAGACAATAATACAAAACAGTTAGCGATGGATACGATGACGGACGTTCTCCAGCAATATGATTTTGCTGTGAACGAGGATTTTAATCTTCACATGACCGATCCGACTGAAGCTACTCCATTAAAACGCTTATAAATTAACACAGGCTAGTGATTACTTGAATTGTAATTACTAGCCTTATTTTTTACTCTATACTTTCCTAAGAAAAATCACGATACTTTTCAGGAACTTCTGCATCTTGATTGGGGTTAATTACCTGAGCGCAAAGTTTGGCAATTTCTTCGGGTAAGATGTCAAAATCGTTGCGTGCCCATTCGACGAGTAAATTATACGTGACGCCAATATAAGCCAGGCTTCGATAACGGTGATAAGGATCGTTGGAAATATAGGCAAAAGCTTGATTTAAATAATCTAGAACCAATGTGTTTTGGCTAGTATTTAACATGATGCGGACGACGCGTTTATTGCTGTAACAAAATTTAAATAATGCTAACCAAAACGCGCTCCAATTTCCTGCGATTAATGTTTGTTGGCCTAAGACGATGATTTCTTTAAAAATAACGTCTAGAGTGTCGTGAAAGAGATCGGTAATTGAATCATAATTACGGTAATAGGTCATTCTTGAGACACCCGCTTTTTCACTAAGCTTAGTGACAGAAATTGCGTCGAGGTCTTGTTGAGTTAATAATTCAATCAGTGCCGTTTGTAATGCTTCTTTGGAAAGTTGATTCATTTCTTGATTGCTACTTTTAGCCATATTAACCTCCTATGGTGACAAAGCAGATTTACTTGTCACATCAACGAATAAAACAATATATATTTTTGTCTTAAGATGTTATCATTGTAACATCAGTTAAATAAATAAAGTAGGGGTAATTATGGCAAATATAGTAATATACAATGATATCGCAGAAAAGATTCAATCAGGAGCGCGTTTAATCCGTGTTGCTGATATCGTGGATGAAGATCAGGTGGCAAATATTTCCGAAGGTGCGATTGTTCAAATTCGTGATCAACAAAATATGTTTGTTGCTAAAGCAATCGTCGTTAAACAAAATAAAGGCTTCGCTTGGGTATTTACACTAGAAACGTTCGAATATTTTGATGAGGCATTTATTCAAAATGTCATTGAAGTGGCTATTCAAAAGCGTATGGAGCTGTTTGAAGACGAAGAAACAAATAGCTTCCGTCTGTTTAATGGTGAAGGAGATGGAATTGGTGGTTTAACCATCGATTGGTATAACGGGTTCATCCAAATTAATTGGTATTCATTTGCGCTATTCAATGAACGGGACACCATTGTAGAGACATTGAAGAAAGTTATTCCACAATTAGCGGGCATTTATGAAACTAAACGTTATCAAGTTCCTGAAGATGATTGGAAAATCAAACATACTGAGGGGGCTGCCGCGCCTCAGCCATTAGTGATCAAAGAAAACAATGTTTATTATGCTGTTTATTTAGGCGAGGACTGGATGACCGGTATTTTCTTAGATCAGCGTCATGTTCGTGAATTTATCAAAACGCAAGCGGCTGACTTGTCGGTTTTAAATTTATTTAGTTATACAGGGGCTTTCTCTGTAGCAGCAGCTGTCGGTGGAGCAGCAAAAACAGTCAGTGTGGACGTTGCTAACCGCAGTCTTGATTGGACAAAAGAAAACTTTGAATTAAATAATATTTCAACAGACCCAGAAGATCACGAAATTCGAGTGATGGATGTTTTTGATTATGTTGCTTACGCTAAGCGTCATGAATTACAGTTTGATATGTTAGTTTGTGATCCGCCAAGTTTTGCTCGTACGAAAAAATATCAATTTAGTGCGGAGAAAAATTATAAAGATCTAGCGGTTGATTTATTTGATATTACAGCGCCCGGAGGCATGACTATTTTATCAACTAATCATAGTGGATATGATTTAAACGATTTTCGTGATGATATGATCAGTGCTTCAAAAGAGATAAGTGATGAGATTTATTTAATTCAACAATTTGAATTACCGTCCGAGGATTTCAAGACAACGATTGATACAGAAAGTAATTATTTAAAAGTATTGGTTTTTTACCGTGGATAGTAGGAGGATTGTATGAGTTATATTGAATTAAATAATGTAACCAAAGAATACAAAAATGGTGAAACAATAACAAAAGCAAATGATAATGTCACGTTTCAAATTGAGCAGGGAGAATTTGCGGTTATCTTAGGACCTTCAGGTGCTGGTAAATCGACCACCTTAAATATTTTAGGCGGTATGGATGCACCCACGAGTGGCGAAGTGATTGTAAATGGGGAAGATATTGCACGATTTAATTCAAAAGAATTGACGACTTTTCGTCGTAATAATATTGGTTTTGTTTTCCAAAATTACAATTTAATTCCCAATCTAACTGCGAAAGAAAATGTTGATTTATCGATTCAAATTTCAGGAAGTTCGTATGATGCGATGGATGTTTTAGAATTATGTGGCCTGGATCACCGTGCTGATAATTTTCCTGCTCAGTTATCGGGTGGGGAACAGCAACGGGTTTCTATTGCGCGTGCCATTGCGAGCGAGCCCGCTCTTTTATTAGCAGATGAACCGACAGGGGCTTTAGATAATGAGACAGGGATTCAAATCTTAAAACTATTAAAGAAAACGTGTGAAGACTTAGGTACTACAGTGGTTGTTATTACGCATAATAAAGTCATTAGCCAAATGGGTGACCGTGTTATTAATATTCGTAATGGTCAAGTGGCTGAAGAACAAATAAACAATAATCCTGTAGAAGTAGATGAGATAATTTGGTAGTAAGAATAGGAGGGAGCATTTGAAGTCAGCATTATGGAAAGATAATTTGCGTGAAATACGCATGTCCTTTGCTCGCTTCTTCTCAATTTTCATAATTATTATGTTGGGCGTTTCTTTCTTTATTGGAATTAAAGCGTCAGGACCTTCGAAATTGAAAACAGCGGCGGAGTATTACCAGACTACTCAATTACCAGATGGGCAAGTATTAAGTACAATGGGTTTAACGGACCGTGACTTAGAAGTATTAAATGCGGTAGAAGGTGTAGATGCTCAAGGTATGCAGTCGGTTATTCAAACATTACAGCCAATTGATGAAGGAGCAAAATTCTTAACCTATGATGGTAATGAAGACCATAATATGTATCACATTGTTGATGGTCGTATGCCAGAAGCGGTGGATGAAATTGTTTTAGATAGTAAATTTCTAGATCAAGATAATTTACAAGGACTTGTTCAAATAGGTGATAAAATTACCGTTGATCAAGTTGAAGATTATGACTCAGAGACAGAATATACAAAAGGACTGACCCCCATCCATTTTAAGCAAATGGAATTTGAAGTCGTTGGTTTTGCCAGTACGCCGATTTATATGGATCGAAGTGACCGAGGGGTTCAAGGGAATTCAGTTTTCGCGGTTGTTTTAGAGGAAGCATTAAGTGGTGACTTTTATTCGGAGGCTTTTTTCTGGACGGATGCAAGTAGCGAGTACGCAGCTTATACCGAAGAATATGATCAAGCGATGAGTCATTTTATGGATGAAATTGAATCAGCGTTATCAGATCATCCTCAAATACGTTTAGAGGAAATGAAACTAGCGATATCTGAGGAATTGGCACAGAGTCAAGCCGATTTAACCGATGGTCAAAGAATTATTAATGAGACACAAACCGATTTAGATAACGCGCAAACAGAGTTAGATGACGGTTGGACTCAATATTATGAAGGTATTGAAGAATTACAATCGGGATTTGAAGAATTACAGCAAGGTCAATCTGATTTTGAGGAAGGACTTTCAGCATATCAGTCAGGTTTGGAAGAGATGGAAGCAGCTCGAAGCACACTAGCTGAGCAAGAATTGGTTTATCAAGATGGCTTAGCAAGTTATAACCAAGGCGTTAGTGACTATGAAAACCAAATTAACCAAGCTTATGATTCATTGCTTACTGGGCAAGCGGAATTTGATCAAGGTCAGACTCGGTTAAATGAAACTTTAGCGCAACTGCAAGCAGGTCAAAGTGAATTGGATTCAGCCAGAGAACAATTGTTAATTATGATCAATGATTTAACGACTGGTGGAACAGGATCAGAAAATGAAATTGATGATTATATATTAGGCCAGCAAGCTGCTGGGTTGCATCAAGAATTAATTCGTTTATCTGAATTAAGAACAGAGTTAGAAACGAATCAAACTAATTTAGATGAAGAGTATGCTGAGTTAAATGAATCGCTTAGTCAATTAAAAATAGAATATGAGCGTTTATTAAAAAGCTTAGATATACAGGTTGACACATCAGGTTTGAGTTTAGAAGAAAGTATTACACTCTATGACCAAACATTGATGGATCAAATGGATCTTCCACCAATGAGTTTAGAACAATTACAAACGCAATTGGAAGAAGTACAACTTGAACAAGAATCAGTTGAAGCCACTTTAAGTCAATTACAAAATGAAAAGGCTGAAATTGAATCAGCGCAAGCAACGAATACTCAAAATGCTGAGACATTAGCAACTGCCCAAGGAGAATTAACATCCGTTAATCAATTAGTGATAGAGGCAGAAAGTGCGATACAAAATTATCAAGTGCAAATTCAAACCACTCAAGCTCAGATTGAGACACTCAGTGCTACTGAAATAACACCAGAAAATGAAGCAAGTATAATTGAACAAATGAATAACTTAAATGTTACTCTTAATCAATTAAACACTGAATTAGTTAATACTCAAACTAATTTAGACACATTATATGGACGACAAGCTGAGTTATCAGAACAAGTAACAACTTTAGAGGCAATAGAACCATTATTTGTGGATGAAGTAAGACTTGCAGAAATTAATCAATCAATTGAAACGAATCAAGCAGCTTTAGATGAATTAATTAATCAAGAAGCACAAATTATTCAAGCGATTGAGGATATTCAGACAAATCCATCACCATCAGAACCAGGACCTGAAATACCGGAAACTGACTTGACTGAGTTAGAAGAGCAATTAAATACTTTAAGAAAGGCCCAAGAACAACTCGATGCTCAGCAGGAAGAATTAGATGCTGGTTTTGCTGCATACGGCACAGGTGTAACCCAGCTCGAGACAGCCCGACAAGAATTAGAAGCAGGGCGTCTTGCTTTGGAGGCAGGAGAAGCTGCTGGTTTAGCAGAACTTGCTGCAGCAGAGGAGCATTTATTAACAGGTCGTCAGGCTTTAGATGATGCCTATCTCCAATTAGCTGAAGGGGAATCCGAATTAGCAGATGCTCAGTTACAATTATCTGATGCAGAAGGTCAGTTAAATGAAGGGCTAGAAGAGTATCAGTCTGGAACAGACGAAGCTTTTAAAGCATACGCTCAATTAGAAGTTGGGCAAAGAGAATTAGAGGCTGGTCGTAAAGAATTCCAAGATTCCCTGGATGATCAATTTTATGATTTAAGAAAAGGTTACTATCAAATTCAAGAAGGATATCAAAGTCTTGAAGAAATGGAAGAGCCTAATTTAGTTCTAAATGATCGAAATGGATTCTCTGCTTATTCTAGTTTGAAAAGCAATGCAGATCAATTAACCGTTATCAGTAATTTTTTCCCTGTTATTTTCTTTTTAGTTGCTATATTAGTAACGTTTACGACAATTAAACGAATGGTATCTGAACAAAGAACTTATATGGGAACGATGTTGCAATTGGGTTATACTAATGGTTCAATTATTTCAAAATTCGCCGTTTATGCGGGACTATCAAGTATACTGGGGATTATTTTAGGACTGATTTCCGGCTATGCCATTTTCCCGTCGATTATTATTAATGCGTATAACAATATGTATTATCTTGAAAATATTCAGATTGCAACGTCACATTTCTGGAATGCAGTTGTTACTGTCATAGCGCTGTTAACAGCATTACTCCCGGCAGTTGTTCAGCCGATGGGGATTTTAAAAACAGCACCGGCGAATTTATTATTACCAGAGCCACCGCGTTCAGGTAAAAAAGTATTTCTGGAAAGAATTCCGGCGCTTTGGAATTTGTTGAGCTTTAAGAAAAAGATGACCGTTAGAAATTTACTACGCTATAAAGGTCGAAATTCAATGACATTGATTGGTGTGGCAGGTTGTACGATGTTAATGGTCACTGGATTTGGTATTAGTGATACAGTGACTCAAATGGTTGAAGTTCAAACATCCCAAATTCAAACATTCGACAATTTTGTATACTTAGCAGAAGATGTGGATACCCAAGAAGTGGCTAGTCAATTAGCAGCAATTGATGGCGTTGAAACGGCTTATCCAGTGATTCAAGAAACAGTTGAGACGGATTTTTCTGACCGAGACCAATTGGCGATTAATTTAACGGTTCCCTTAGGGGATCAGGATACATTTAATGATCTTGTCTTTTTGAGAGAACGTGAAAATCCAGACACGCCAGTCGATTTATCTGATGGGCCGGTTATGACTGAACGATTAGCGGAGCACTATGATACGAGCGCACCAACAAATATCGCAGTGCGTGATTTAGACCATGAGCTATACGAAGTACCAATTGATAGTATTGTTGAAAACTATTTAGGTCATTACCTATACTTAACACCAGAAGATTATGAAGCAATTTTTGGTGTCGAAGCAACAACGCCTAATTTAATCTTTATTGAAAATGCTGTAGGAGCTGACTCAGCTCAAGTGGAAGAAGAATTAAGTGAGTTGGAATCTGTTGCAACGGTAGTGAGTATGGAATATGTAAATCAACAAGCCAATTCTGCAATGTCTAGTTTGAATTTAATTACATTCGTACTTTTAGTGGCAGCAGCTGGTTTGGCATTTGTTGTTCTTTACAACTTAACAAATATTAATATTGGTGAGCGAATCAAAGAACTTTCAACCATAAAAGTACTAGGATTCTACGATAAAGAAGTTAGTTTCTATATCTATGATGAAATTTTAATTTTAACTATTTTGGGTGGCCTCTTAGGACTAGGATTAGGGACTGTATTAACACAAGTTATTATGAAAACAATGCAAACACCTGATTTCTTATTCCATCCTATTATTCAAATGGATGGCTATATTTGGTCCTTTGTATTAACCATCGTCTTTTCAGCAGTAGTTATGATTGTCATGCATTACAAATTAAAACGTATTGATGTAGTTGAAGCGATGAAAGCTGTAGAATAGAAAATAAGCCGAATGATTACCAATTAAGGTAACACTCGGCTTTTTTTATATGCCTTGTGGAACTGCAAGGATTATATATGTTGAATGAGTCTAAAAAATGCTTTGAATAACAATATAAATATTTTTTCAATATTTGGCTATTAAAGATACTTTTATTGGGATGAACACTTTTTTACAAAATATTATCAAAGCCTGTATTCAAATGACAAGTAAGTAGAAAATATGCTACAATAATTAAGAGTATTCATTAATAAATGGAGGTAGAGCAATGGAATGTCCAAATTGTGGTAGAACAGTTCGTAGTAAGACGCAATGTGCCCACTGTGGTTATGTTTTCGGAAGTGGCGATGCAAAACAAGCAAAAAATGCTCAATCTAATGACGGTGTTAAACCAGTAACATCAGAACCAGAAGTTAAAGCAGAAAAGCGTGAAGAGTTAGAATTTGAAGATGTTAGTGTAAATAGTCAACCAGATAGTAGAACAGATTTTACAGAAAATTTTGATGATATTTATGTTTATGAAGAAGAAAAAGAACGTGGCGGGTGTGGCCGTGTTATTGGTTTTATCGTGAAATTGATTTTAGCCGTAGTGCTTGTGTTCTTATTATTCTTATATGGTCCTCAAATTTACGATACAGTCATAAACTATATTAATGGCGATGACCAAACGGAACAAACAGAAGAAGCGGTATCCGAAGCAACTTCTGAAGCTGACCCAACTGAAGGGGATGCATCTTCTGAAGAAGAATCAGCAACTGAAGAGTCTACTGATGAAGAAGTAGCAGGTGCAAATTGGTCATTTGAAACAAATATGGATGAATATCCAATTGTAACTGTAACAATGACTCCGGATGAAGGAGCAGAAGTTGGTTCAATCGATAATGAAACATTTAGTTTTGAATTAAATAATGGTAATGCATCATCACAAGAAATTACAGATTATTCACTAACAACTGAAGGAGGCAACCTTGTTTTAAGTTTCAGTGATCCAGCATTAAATGTAGTTGCTGCAGAACCTCAAGAACAAGAACTAACAATTACATCAGAAGCATTAAATGTTTCTGAAACAGTTACTTATGAAATTCCTTCAAGTGGTTTAGAGCAGGATCTTGTAGATACATATAATTCAATTATCAATGACTCATTTACAAATGGTGAAGAAGTAACAGCATTCATCGGATCTAATGAGAATGATACTTCAGCATTTACTTATGACAATCAAACTAAAGATGCCGGCAACTTAATTAGTTGGTTCGTTATTGAGCGTGTGTACCAAGCAATTGAAGATTCAGAATTAGCAATTGAAGATACAGTAGCATTAAATTCAGCCTTAGTTGCCCAAGGAGATACGGCACCTTTAAGTGAAGCTACGGAAGAAGATGAATATACAATCGGTGATTTATTAGATTTAGTTATTCAAGAACAAGATTTAACAGCTGTGAATCATTTAATTCAAGAAGTAGGTGGACCAAATGAATTCAACGTTTGGTTAAATGAAAATAGTTATTTCTCTACACGAGTGAATAATTTACTTTCAATTTCTGAAACAGGTGAAGTAGCTGGAGCATTAACAAATGTACAAGACTTAGGTCAATTATTAACTAAATTAAGTAATGATGAATTAGTATCAGAAGATGCAAGTACTGATATTAAAGAACGATTATTACAATCACCTTTCACGGCAAAATACCCAGAAAGTGGTATTGAAGAGGTAGTCAGCCGTTATGAAATTGCATCAACTGATGATAACGCAGAACAACAATATTATTCTGCTATTTTAGAAACAGAAGAAACGGACTATATCGTTATTATGATGGTATCTAACTTTGACGATATTGAAGGAACAGTATCTACAATGAGTTCAGTAGTGAATGACTCAATGAGTTATGCTATTACAGGCGAAGTTTCTGAGGAAGAGGAAGAAGTATCATCTGAAGAAGAGACTGAGGAAGCGTCAGAAGAATCTGTCGTCGCTGAAGAACCGGTAGAATCATATGTTGCTGAAGAGCCAGTTCAATATGACTCAACCGACTATAATTATCAAGAACCTGTTGAACAATATACACCTGAAAATTCAGGATACTATGATCAATATGTTCCAAGTGAAGGAACATACATCAATTTACCTGACCGAAGTATTGTCAACGAAAACGGCGAGCGAGTTGAACCAACGTGGTTCTATGACGAAGCAACAGAAACATACCGTTATACATTTGAATAACACGACCAAACTGCTTGGATTTTCCAAGCAGTTTTTTTCGGTCTTAAGGCTGAAAAAGAATTTTAGTTAATCGTTTATACTATTACTATAATCTAGCTATATCCATTGACAGTACACGTAAAAAGTGTATAATTTAATTATGAATACACGTATTAAGTTAATGGAGAGATATTATGAAATCAGCATTAGTAGAGTTAGTTGTCGCTGCGATCAAAGCTAAGTATGTTAGCGAAAAAGCCTTTTATAGTGAACAATTAGGCATCACGCCACAAAGCTGGGATCGTTGGAAAAAAGGTGAACAAGGCCTAAAATACGAGAATATGCAAATCATCTCAACGTTATTTACTGATTATGAATGGATGTTAGTCCAAAAAGTAACGCGCCGCCGTGAAGTGATAGGAGATATTTCGACGAGTGCAGTTGCTGAGTATAATTACTTAAAATACCAAATAGCTAAAACATGGATTAATCATGGTATGGCTCGTATGGAATGGCAAAAAAACCATGCAAATGAGCCAGGAAGTAATCGCCGTTCAAATACAGTTGTGTTAAGATTAATTACTGACTATAATATTTGGGGATACAGTGATATTATAGAAATGCGCCTACCAGGTGTGATTCAACAACAAATTGGTCATGATGAACGTAAGTTATTAGATTGGGTAAGTGACCAATCTGATCAAATTAAACAAGACCAACAACAATAACTAAATTAGAGTGGGGTTTATGGCAAGAAAGAAGAAAAGATTTAGTAAAACAACAAAGAAAAGAAAAAAAGGACGCTCAAAGACAACAAAATTCAAGACCTGGTGGAAAAAATTCAAACCAGCATTCTTACAACGTGTCGGTTGTTTGACGATCTTTTTAGTCATTCTAGGCACTCTTTTATCCCTAATCATTTATCGTTTAGCAAATTATTCGATTAATCAATATGAAGAATATCAGCATGAACAAGCGGTAATTGAGGACCGGCAAAATTTTATTCACCAATTAGTGCCTACCGCCCAAAACTTACAAAGACAATATGGTGTTTTAGCGAGTGTGTCATTAGGACAGGCGGCTCTAGAATCCAATTTTGGGACCAGTGAACTAGGTGCGAATTTTAACAATTTATATGGAGTTAAAACAGAAATTGATGACCCAGAAGGCGCAAATATGTCAACAATGGAATTTGTTGACGGTGAATGGATCGAAATTGTCGACCGTTTTAAAGTCTACCCATCATGGGAAGACTCAATGCGAGAACATGCTGAATTGATTTACTATGGAACGAGCTGGGATAGCGAATTTTATCAAGATGTTTTAAGTGGGAACACTTATCAAGAACAAGCCAAGGGCTTACAATCAGCTGGCTATGCAACCGATCCAGATTATAGTGATAAAGTAATTTCGATGATAGAAACTTGGGAATTAGATCAATATGATCAACCAGTCGAAGTTCCGTCCAGTCAAATAGAAAAAAACTAGCGAGAGGCTACTCAAAGAAATTGAGTGGAACTTCTCGCTTAATTTGTTGCCTTGAATTTAGGAAAAAAACTGAAAAAGAAAACTGATTGTGGTATTATATGGTGTAGCTATAAACTAAAGAAGGGAGGCCTAACATGGCTAAAAGACATTTACCTGGATCAACTATCGGCATAATCGGAAGTTCCATTTCGTCAGCATTGCTAGCACAAGCGGCTGGGAAATTAGGTTATCGGGTAGCCAGTTTAGTTTTAGACGAAAACAATCCTGTCCGTCAATTTTCTAGTTGGCAAACAGTCACTGAAAATTACAATGACCAAGTACTGAAATATTTTGCTGACCGTGTTGATATTGTAACAAGTGAAATAGGTTTACTCACGAACCGTCAATATCAATTGATGGCAAGCATGACAGATGTTGGGCTTTCAGACGATTTAATTGCAATTACAACAGACCGCCTTCTAGAAAAGAATTTCTTAGATAATCACCGCTCTCTAATTGCACCATATTCATTAGTCACAGATATTGGGGACATTGAAGAGGCAGTAGAATATTTAGGTTTTCCATGCGTACTTAAAGCAACACAGCGTCATGTTTATGATGCGAAAAACCATTTGATTTTATATAGTGAAGAAGATTATCCAGAAGCTATTGGGAAATTAGCAAATGGATCATGTGTCTTAGAAGCATGGATTCCAATTGAGAAAAAAGTCTCATTAACAGTTGTCCGTAATGAACGCGGCGAAATGTTATTATATCCAATTTTTGAAGTAGCTGAACGTGCCGGTGGAAATGCCAGTCAAGTGCAATTTCCGGCTAATATCAATGAAGCGATTCAGCAAGAAATTAACCGTGTCGGCCAATCTATTGCTCAAAATGTACAACTAGTAGGAACAATGACCATTCATTTCTTTGTCACTTCAGCGGGTGTTATTTATGTCAATGAGGCAAGTGTTGGTTTAGGTAATGAAGCGATGTTTACAATGGGAAGTATGTCAATGTCACATTATGAAGCAACAGCCCGAGGTTTACTAGGGTTGCCACTTCCGGAATTACGTATTCATGCTAAAGCAGCCATTGCTTTACCAATTGAACAATTAAACCGCGAAAATGCGTTAATGCAATATATGTTACGTACCGATTGGGGCTTTGCATTATTTAACCCAGTTGGTAATGATCCTGATTATTTAATTGGACAAGTCATTGTAACTGGCGACTCATTACGCAGTTGTGAGAGACAAATTGAGTTAACTGAACTAATTTAAGATTATACAATAAGATAGGCATTGAGCAGAACATTGTTTAATGTCTATTCTCATTTTATAGGGAAAATATTCCCGTGATAGATGAAATTTAACAGGAGGTATTTAGTTGTCAAATTTACGAAAAAATATAGCAGGTTTAAACGATAAACAGCGGGAAGCTGTTTTGACAACCGAAGGCCCGTTATTGATTGCAGCAGGTGCAGGTTCGGGGAAAACACGCGTACTAACACATCGTATTGCCTATTTAATTGAAGAAAAGCAAGTTAACCCATGGAATATTTTAGCGATCACTTTTACCAACAAAGCAGCTAATGA
Organism: Aerococcaceae bacterium DSM 111022; assembly: GCA_015863195.1. Lineage (GTDB taxonomy): Bacteria > Bacillota > Bacilli > Lactobacillales > Aerococcaceae > DSM-111022. The sequence goes on from JACBXO010000003.1 coordinate 145,065, forward strand.
AATGCGTGAACGTATTACGCAACTCGTTGGAGCAGAAGGTGAGAGTATTTGGGTATCAACATTCCACTCGATGTGTGCAAGAATTTTACGCCGAGAATCAGAGCATGTTGGTTATGCACGGAACTTCTCTATTATAGACCAAAGTGAACAACAAACATTAATGAAACAAGTTCTGAAAGAATTGAACTTAGATAAAGACCAGTATAATTATAAAGAGATGTTACGAGTAATTGACAGCAAGAAAAATGAAAGTAAGACAGCTGAAATGGCTGTTGAAGAAGCAAGTGACTTCATTGAAGAAATGCATGCTAAAATTTATCAATTATACCAATCAAAATTAAAACGCAGTAATGCCATGGATTTTAATGATTTATTACTATTAACTGTTCAGCTTTTAGAACAAAATGAACAAGTACGTCAATTTTATCAAATGAAATTTCAATATATTCATGTCGATGAGTATCAAGATACAAACGAAACGCAATACCAATTAGTTCGTTTATTAACGGGGATGTTACGTAATGTTTGTGTGGTTGGAGACGGCGATCAGAGTATTTATGGTTGGCGTGGTGCAAATATGGAAAATATTTTGAATTTTGAAAATGATTATCCTGATGCTACAGTAATTCTTTTGGAACAAAATTACCGTTCAACACCCAATATTTTAAATGCAGCCAATAGTGTTATTCGTAATAATTCAAACCGTCAAGATAAAGAGTTGTGGAGTGCCCGTGACAATGGAGATAAAATCAATTTTTATTTAGCGGATAATGATAGTGAAGAAGCTTATTATATTGTTCAACAAATTTATAAATTAAAAGATGAAAAAGCATTAAAAAATTCGAACTTTGCGATTCTTTACCGAACACAGGCGCAATCACAAAAATTCGAGTCAACATTACTTTCAGCGAATATTCCTTACCGTGTGGTTGGTGGTGTGAAGTTCTTTGGCCGTAAAGAGATTCAAGATACACTCGCTTATTTACGTGTCATTAATAATCCGACAGACAATCTGAGCTTTAACCGTATCGTTAATGTACCTAAACGTGGTATTGGTCAAACAACAGTGGCTCGCTTAGCAGAGTTTGCAGATAGTATTGGGCAAAGTTGGTTTGAAGCAATTAATGAGTTAGATCATTCGAATTTACCTAAAGGTGCAATTATTAAATTAAGAGACTTTTATGATATGATCATTCAATTACAAAAACAAGCGGAATTTTTAACGATGACAGAACTATCTGAAGAAATGTGGGAAGCATCTGGTTACCGCCAAGCGTTAGTTAATGCGGGAGATTTAGAGTCACAAACAAGGCTTGAAAATATGGATGAATTCTTATCCGTTACTAAAGAATTTGATAATAGTGACCACCAATCAATTGAAGAAACCGACCCTGATTATTTAGAAGCTGATAGTAGCTTGGATAATTTAGAAGAAGATCCGCGTGAAGAACTGACATTATTCTTAAATGAATTATCACTTGTTTCAAGTACTGAAGAAGAAGATATGGATGATCAAGTTACATTAATGACACTTCATGCTGCTAAAGGTTTAGAATTTCCAGTTGTTTTTGTAGTTGGGATGGAAGAGGGATTATTCCCATTAAGTCGTGCCATGGATAATGAAGATGAATTGGAAGAAGAACGTCGTTTAGCTTATGTTGGAATGACGCGTGCTGAAGATGTATTATATTTAACAGCAGCAAGAAATCGTTTATTATATGGACGTTACCAAAGTAACTTAACGAGTCGATTTATTGATGAAATTGATCCAGAATACCTGGAAAACTCTTCAGCTACACCACAACAACGTGTAAAAATGGGAAGTGGTGGCCGGACAGTTGGTCATCAAGCGAAAGCTCGAAAATCAGCCCGACGTGTTAATTTATCAGCTAAACCGATCAGTAGTCAAATAAATAAGCCTAAAGCTAATGAGGGAGAGAAGTTCCAAGTGGGTGATAAAGTTGAACATAAAGCATGGGGAATTGGAACCGTTGTTTCGACTAAAGAGAGTGGAAAAGATACAACTTTAAGTATTGCATTTGATTCTCAAGGCATTAAACAATTACTCGCTGATTTGGCACCAATTACCAAGGTTGACTAACTACATTTTTAAAAGTATTTACAACAAATTATATAATGTAATAAAAACTTCAATAAATGACCAAGAATAATTACTGTCGAATGACTGTTTTAATGCTATAATATCCAAGATAGCGTTTAGAGAGTGAGGCATAAAACAATGAGTAATATCGATCAAAGTATTCAAGATCGAGTGATGGAATTACGTGATCTATTAAATCATCATGCCCATCAATATTATGTATTGGATCAACCAAAAATTTCAGACCAAGAATATGATATTCTTTACCGAGAACTAGAAACACTCGAGGAAACTCACCCAGAATTAATTACAGAGGATTCACCGACTCAGCGAGTAGGAGATCAAATCCTTGAAGGCTTTACGAAGGTGGCACATAGTCAACCGATGTATAGTTTAGACAATTCATTCAATGGTGAAGAGGTTGCGTCGTTTGTTGACCGTGTGAAGAAACAATTGAATGAACCAGTCAGTTTTTTATGTGAATGTAAAATTGATGGCTTAGCCATTGCCTTAACTTATGAAAATGGTCAATTAGTTCGAGGGGCGACACGTGGTGACGGAACAGTTGGAGAAGATATTACAACCAATCTCCGCACTATTAAGTCGATTCCACTCAAATTAACTGAAAATATTAACGCCGAAATTCGCGGTGAAGCATATATGCCTAAAGCAGTGTTTAGAGAATTAAATGAGGACCGAGATGAAAAAGGACTCGTGCCACTGGCTAATCCTCGTAATGCCGCTGCAGGTGGCTTAAGACAATTAGATCCTAAAGAAGTTGCTAAAAGACAGCTTAGTGCATTTATGTATGGGGCTGTTTATACTGATGAATTTCAACCTGATAGTCAGGAAGGTTTATTTGAAACACTCGGGAACCTTGGATTAAGAACAAATTCACTGCGCCGTAATTGTGAAACGACAGAAGAAATTTTAAGTTTTATTGAGGAAATTGCCGAACTTCGTCAAGAATTACCTTATGAAATTGACGGGGTCGTCATAAAAGTAAACAGCACCCGGCAACAAGATGCGCTTGGATTTACAGTTCGTGCTCCGAGATGGGCGACCGCTTATAAATTTAAAGCAGAGGTTGCCACGACGACTGTTCAAGAAGTAGAATGGACAGTAGGGCGTACAGGGGTTGTTACACCAACTGCGATTATGGATCCAGTAACTTTAGCTGGCTCGGTAGTTCAACGTGCGACACTGCATAATGTTGATTTTATCGAGAGTCTAGATGTTAGACTGGGTGACAGTGTTCAAATTCATAAGGCAGGAGATATAATCCCTGAAATAATTAGTGTTAATATTGAAGAACGCACTGAAACTAGTGAACCATTGGAAATTCCAAAGGAATGTCCCGTTTGTCAAAGTGAACTTGTTCGCTTAAATGAAGAAGTGGCGATTCGCTGTGTTAATCCACTTTGTCCAGCACAAAAATTGGCATTGATTTCCCACTTTACATCAAGAAATGCCATGAATATCGTTGGTGTTGGTGAAAAAGTAATTGCCAAATTATTAACAGCGGGCTTAGTTCAAGATATTGCAGATCTTTATTATTTGGAAGAAGCAGATTTCTTACAATTACCAAGTACAAAAGAAAAATCAGCAGCAAAATTTTACCAAGCCATTCAAGATTCAAAAGAGCAATCTTTAGAACGTTTGCTTTTTGGTTTAGGTATTCGTCATGTTGGTGCTAAAGCGGCACGCTTAATTGCCCAAAAATTTAAGTCAATGCAAAATATTATTGATGCTACACCTGAAGAAATTGAAGCAATTGAAGGAATTGGTCCGATGATAAGTCAGTCAATTTCGCAGTACTTCGAGGAAGAGGCAGCTATACTTTTAATAAATCGATTAGAAGAAGTGGGTATCAATTTAAATTATTTAGGGCAGAGTGTGGAAGATATTGAAGCGCAAGATTCTTTTTGGAGTGGTAAAACGGTTGTTTTAACCGGTACAATGGAGAAGTATACGCGGTCCGAAGCGAAGAAAATTCTGGAAGGTAAGGGTGCTAGTGTTACAGGTAGTGTCTCGAAGAAAACAGATATTTTAGTTGCTGGGGAGTCAGCGGGAAGTAAATTAACAAAAGCGCAGGATTTAGGTATTGAAGTATTTGATGAATCGCAGTTTTTAGAACGAATTTAAGGAGTTACAAGATGAAATATATTAAAAAGCTAACGACATTATCGCTGGCTGTCATCTTACTATCTGGATGTATTCGTAATGTTGAGCAAGAGGAGCAAGCAGCCCAAAATAACAATACTGTACCTGTACAGACAACATCAACTCAATTATCTGATAACTACTATCGTTCAGTGATTGTTGATGGTCAGTATCAATTAGGTGCAGCAGCCTCAGCAGATGATTATATTAATTCGGGTGAAGATCGACGTGCCTTTGAAAATGGCCTACTGAGAATTAGCCAAGAAGTATTCCCAACCAATCAATATTACTTACAAGAGGGTCAGATTATTGATGCGAATACGATGAATAGTTGGGTGAGCCGAGAAAGTACTGATAACCCTGAAGGGTTAAACCCAGAAATACCTCAAGAAATTGCAGAACTCGAATCTGAAGAGGTTGAACCGGTTCAAGATGAATCGACTACGGAAGATGGGGAAGCGGTGGAAGAAGAATCACCACAAGTTGCAGTTTCTTCGAGTACACCACCGATGTATTTAGCAAGTATTATGGAAAAAGATTTAATGACTGAAACAGATGAAGGTTTCGCATTAAGTGGTATCGCGATTGGTTTAGCGATGAATAGTAATTATTCATATACAGATGCTGATGGAGTTGTGCATGAACAAGAAATTTCTGTTGGTGAAATGCGTGAACGTGGCCGTCAATATGCTAATATTATTGTTGGGCGTTTACGAAATACGGAAGAATTACGATCAGTACCAATTGTTGTTGGTATTTACAGCATGTCAGATGATGGTACGGTTGCTCCTGGTACCTATATTTTAGATGGTATTTCAAGAGAAGGTAATTCAATTACTGACTGGAAAGAGCATAATGAATACCGCGTGGCATTACCAATAGTAGATGCTGAAACGCAATCAGATGAATATTTATACTTTGAAAACTTTAGAACAGATATTATGAGTTTCTTCCCTAATTTAAATGGTATTAGTGGTGAAGCATTATATGTTGATGGTGGTTTAGCTTCTTTAGATATTGAAATTATTACTCAATTTTATCAAAAGACTGAAATCATCGCTTTAACCCAATATGTATCCGATGTAGCTCACCGTCAATTGCCAGAAAATGTCCAAATTGAAATTAATATCAATTCGGCAGCAGGAAACGAAGCTATTATCTCAAGACCAGCAGGTAGCGGCCAATTTTCATCAATTGTCGCTAATTAAACTAAAAGAATAAAAGAATGGAGAATGACTATGATTACTCATGAGGAACTTTTACGTGTAGCATCACTTTCTAAATTAGAAATCGATGCTGACAAACTTGACCATTTCGCAGAAGGCGTCAACAGCATTGTTGATTTTGTGGAACAATTACAAGAAGTAGATACAGAAGGTGTGGAGCCTACATTCCACGGCAATAATTTAAGAGATGTTTACCGTGAGGACGTTGCACGTTTACGTGGTAATACAGAAGAGTTATTAGCAAATACGCCTGAGCGTGAAGGAAACTATATTAAAGTTCCAGAAATGATTGAAAGTGAGGAGGCATAATATGTCAAAATTTCCAAGAACAATTACTGAAATCCAAGAAGGCTTAAAAGCTGGAGAATTTACAGCAGTTGAATTAACTGAAGATATTTTTGCAGGTATTGCTACTACAGATGAGAAGTTAAATGCCTTCATTACTTTAAATAAAGAAGAAGCATTAGAACAAGCAAAAGCAGCTGACGAACGTGGCTACAATGATGATGCACCTGTTTTAAATGGTGTACCAATTGCGATCAAAGATAATATTTTAACACGCGGTTTAAAAACTACGGCTGCAAGTAAAATGTTAGAAGAATTTGTTCCAACTTTTGATGCTACGGTTGTAGCTCGATTAAAAGAAGCTGGCGCAATTATTGTTGGTAAAACAAACTTAGATGAATTTGCGATGGGTGGCGGAAATGAAACGTCATACTTTGGTAAAGTTCATAATCCATGGAATTTAGACCATGTCCCTGGAGGGTCTTCTGGTGGTTCAGCTGCAGCAGTAGCAGGACGTTTAGTTCCAGCTGCTTTAGGATCAGATACAGGTGGATCAATTCGTCAACCAGCAGCTTTTAACAGTTTAGTAGGATTAAAACCTACTTATGGTGCAGTATCACGTTTAGGAGCGATTGCTTTTGGTTCTTCACTTGATCAAGTAGGACCAATGACGCGTACAGTATTAGATAATGCCAAAATGATGGAAGTTATCTCAGGTCATGATGAGTTAGATGGAACAAGTATTCCAAACTTAGACCGTAACTATACAGCTAAAATTGGTCAATCTTTAGAAGGATTAAAAATCGGATTCCCTAAAGAATATAAATCTGATATTGTGGATGCGGATATCCGTGAAAAAATGGAACAAGCAGCTGACTGGTTTGAAAGCCAAGGAGCAGTTGTTGAAGAAGTATCTTTACCGCATTCTCGTTACGGAATTAATGTTTACTACATTATTGGTTCAGCAGAAGCATCAGTTAACTTACAACGTTTTGATGGTATTCGTTATGGTTACCGTTCTCCGGAAGCTAAATCTTTAGAAGAAATTTATGTTAAATCTCGTTCAGAAGGATTTGGTGAAGAAGTAAAACGTCGTATTATTTTAGGTACTTATAGTTTAGGTTCTGGTCAATATGACGCTTACTACAAAAAAGCGGCACAAGTTCGTACTTTAATCAAAGAAGACTTTGAAAAAGTATTTGCTGAATATGATTTAATTATGGGCCCAACTACAACAAGTACAGCATTCAAGATTGGTGAACGTGATGATGATGTTGTAAAATCTTATATGTCTGATTTATTAACAGTCCCATATAACTTAGCTGGTTTACCAGTTATGTCAATTCCAGCAGGTTTCGACAGCAATCAATTACCAATTGGTTTACAAATCGCAGCTAAACCAATGGATGAAGCTACTTTATACCAAGCAGCATATGCGTTTGAGCAAGGTCATGATTTTGTTGACCAAGCACCATCAATCTAAGGAGGAGTTACAGGATGAATTTTGAAACAATTATCGGACTTGAAGTCCACGTCGAATTAAAAACAAATTCGAAAATCTTTAGTTCTTCACCAGCCCACTTTGGTGCAGAGCCAAATAGCAATACAAATGAAAAAGACTGGGCTTATCCAGGTGCTTTACCAGTATTAAACAAAGGTGCCATTGAATATGGTATGCGTGCTGCTTTAGCATTAAACTGTACAGTACCAGAGCGTATGAGTTTTGACCGTAAGAGCTATTTCTACCCAGATAACCCATCAGCTTATCAAATTACTCAAGACGTTGAACCAGTTGGTTCAAATGGTTATGTAGATATTGAAGTAAATGGTGAAATCAAACGTATCCGTATTAACCGTGTTCACTTAGAAGAAGACGCAGGTAAAAATACACATGGTGCAGATGGTTATTCATATGTTGACTTAAACCGTCAAGGAACACCTTTAATTGAAATCGTAACTGAAGCAGATATTCGTTCAGCTGACGAAGCGTACGCGTTCTTAGAAAAATTACGTGAAACAATTCTTTATACAGGCGTATCAGACGTTCGTATGGAAGAAGGGTCACTGCGTTGTGACGCGAATATTTCTTTACGTCCATTTGGTCAAGATGAATTTGGTACGAAAACAGAAATTAAAAACTTAAATAGTTTTAACTATATTCGTAAAGGAATTCTTCACGAAGAACAACGTCAAGCAAATGTATTGCGTTCAGGTGGAGTAATTCAACAAGAAACACGTCGTTATGATGAAGCTACAGGCGAAACAATTTTAATGCGTGTTAAAGAAGGAGCGGCAGATTACCGTTACTTCCCAGAACCAGATGTTCCACCAATTTATATTTCTCGTGACTGGGTTGAAGAAGTCCGTGAACACTTACCAGAAATGCCAGCGGATCGTCGTGCGCGTTATACACGTGAATATGAGTTACCAGATTATGATGCAATGGTATTAACGCAAACAAAAGATATGTCAGATTTCTTTGATGCGACCGTTGAAAATGGAGCTGACCCTAAACAAGCATCAAACTGGTTAATGGGTGAAGTTTCAGCATACTTAAATAAACAAGAAGTAAGCTTAGAAGAAACAGAATTAACACCAGTTAACTTAGCGCAAATGATTAACTTAATCGAAGATGGTACAATCAGTTCGAAAATTGCCAAAAAACTCTTTACTTTACTAGCTAAAGAGGGCGGGGATGCCAATGAAGTGGTTGAGAAAAATGGTATGGCTCAAATTTCTGATCCAGCTAAATTAATGCCAATCATCGAAGAAGTTGTAGCAGCAAACGAACAATCTGTTGAAGACTTCAAGAACGGTAAAGGCCGTGCAGTTGGATTCTTCGTCGGACAAATCATGCAAAAAACTAAAGGACAAGCTAACCCACAAGTGGTTAATAAATTATTAATGGAAAAATTAAATTCATTATAATTCCTTGAATGATATAAATAGGTCTCTATCACTGCGGTGAAGAGGCCTATTTTTTGTATTATGAATCATCATTCTCAGCCTTTCACACATCTCAATCCAAATAATTGCTTCTAATTCTAAATATTATATAATATAGTTGTTGAAAGAAGTTAACCAATATCATAGGAGGAATATTACATGGAACGTTTAGAAGGTAAAGTGGCTGTAGTTACTGGTGGCGCTCAAGGTTTAGGTGAAGCGATTGTTAGAGAATTTGTAAATCAAGGTGCACAAGTCGTTATTGGTGATATCCTTGAAAAAGAAGGACTCGCTCTAGAGAAAGAATTAGAGGGTAAAGCCAAATTTATTAAATTAGATGTATCAGACGAAGAAAACTGGAAATCATTAATTAATCAAGTCGATCAAGATATGGGATCAGTTGATATTCTAGTTAATAATGCGGGTATCGTTAAATACGTTAATATTGAAGAAATGGAAGCTGATACTTACCGTAATATCGTCAATGTTAACCAAGTAGGGACATTTTTAGGTATGAAAAATGTGGTTCCTTCAATGAAGAAAGTCGAAAATGGTCGCATTATTAATATTTCCTCTGTAGAAGGATTACGTGCACTTCCAGGTGGGGCAGCTTATGAATCAACTAAATTCGCCGTTCGTGGTATGACTAAATCAGCAGCGATTGATTTAGCACAGTATAATATCCTAGTTAATTCGGTTCACCCAGGTGCCATTTTAACACCAATGTTAAAAGCGCAATTAGCTGAAGGTGACCAAGAAGCATTCTATGCTGGTGTACCACTAAGTCGTGGTGGAGAACCGGTAGAGTATGCAAAAACGATTGCTTTCTTAGCTTCAGATGAATCGTCGTATGCAACAGGAGCAGAGTTTGTTCTTGATGGTGGAATGACTGCATTATTATAAAATAACGAAAGACTTTAAATAGATGATTGTTATAAAAAATAGTGTGAGTGAGCGATCACTGACACTATTTTTATCTAATAGAAAACTTAATAAAAATTATATGTATCAAAAATATAATCTTCTTTAATTATTGAAACTAAAATTTCAAGCTTGAATCTAGTATTTTTTTATTAAATAGGCTATACTTTAATAGTAGTTATTTAAAATTCGAAATAATATTTTCTGAGGTATTATTTTGGATAATTTATATAACTAAAATTTAAGAATGGATAAAATATTAATTGATGCGAATCAATTCTTTTTTATTTATTTTTGCTATAATAGAATGGAATTTTAAGGCCTGTGCATAACTTTATGAAATAAGTGTGAAATTTAGTTATCAACAGGTGCATTTATTATCAGAAGTGCTATAATTACAATTATGATACAAATATTAATATTATTTCAAAATTAAGTTATATGATTGACTTATTTTACATTGTTAATATAATTGATGATAATAATTCGTATAATACTATATAATTAATATTTTATGACTTTGGAAAGGATGTTTTCGTTGAAAAAGAAACTAACAATTGCTGGCTTAAGTGTTCTAGGATTAGGTGCTGCTTATTTAGGTGGTATTGGCTATTATTCAGAACGATTCACACCTAATACTGAATATAAATCAGTTGATATTAGTAACTTAACACTTGAAGAGGCGAATGAACATATTGCAAAAGAAATCTCTAACCAAGAATTCAAATTAGTTGAAAATGGTGAAGAAGTAGCAACAGTTAAAATTGCTGATTTAGATCCAACATTTGATGCTAAAAGTGATTTAGAACAAGTTTACTATTCACAAAACCCTAATAACTGGTTAGCAAGCATTGTTTCGAATACAGTCTCAGCGCAAGGCGAAGATGCTGAAGTTATTGAAATTGATACTCAAGCTGTTGCGGATGAAATTAATGAGCAAGGTGACCGTGAAGCTGCGGTTGATGCCTCAATTGCTTATGATGAAGAACAAGGATATCACGCTGTTGAAGGTGAGTCTGGAACATTAATTGATCCAGAGTTACTTGAAGAAGAGTTGGTTGAGCAAATTGAAACGGGTTCAGAATCAGTTGAAATCGAAGAAGCATATGACCAACCTGACATTACAGTTGAAAGTGATGAAATTCAAGATACTTTACAACAAATTGACAGTGTGATTAATACTGACTTAACAATTGAAATTGCAGGGGATACGATTGAATTAGATCCTCAACAAATTGAAGATTGGTTACATTTTGATGGTAACAACAATATGGTTTTAGATAGTGAAGGCGTTTCAGCTTTCCTAACTGAAATAGACGCTGAGTACTCAACATTTGGTAAAACACGTTCATTTGAATCAACACTCCAAGGTACAGTTGAAGTACCACCTGGAATTTTAGGTTGGGGTATTGATATCGAACAAGCGACAACGGATTTATCAGCAGCAATTCTTTCAGGCGAATCAGGTACACACCAATTAGCAACTTATAGTACTGGTGGTAATGCTGGTGCTGCGGATGAAATTGGTGATTCATATGTTGAAATTGATTTATCAAATCAAATGATGTTCCTCTATCATGAAGGTGAATTAATCTTATCAACAGAAATGGTGTCAGGACAACCTGGAGCAGAAACAGTACCAGGTGCTAACGCGGTTAATGAAATGTTAACTGATACAAACTTAGTTGGATACAACCAATTCTCAGACGTTGAATATAGTACACCAGTAAGCTACTGGATTCGTTTTGATGATCAAGCTCAAGGAATCCACGACGCTCCATGGCAAAGTACATATGGTGGAAACACATGGCAATATGCTGGTTCATTAGGATGTATTAATACACCTTATGGTGCCGCAGCAACAATTTACGAATATGTAAATATCGGAACACCAGTAATGGTATTCTACTAAAATTAAAATAATACCCAGCGAACTAACACTTACTCAAATGTTAGTTCGCTGGGTATTTTTATCTATAAGAAGCAAAATGATTAATATATTTTTGTTGTACCACCGTCAACCATAATTGTTTGACCAGTGATATATTTCGAATCTTCACTTGCCAAAAATACAGCTACACGGCCAATATCTTGTTCCGGATCCCCAACATAGCGCAATGGGATACCATTAACCATTTTATTATACTGTTCAGGATCATGCTTCGACCATATTTCAATACCTGAAGTTAATGCAAGAGGGGAGATAATATTAACATTAATGCCATCTGGTCCCCATTCGTTGGCAACCACACGCGTTAAACCACGAATGGCTTCTTTCGCTGAAGCATATGCAGCTTGAGTAGGTTGGCCATTAATACCAGCACCAGAAGCGAAGTTAATTACTTTCCCATTTGATTTTTTCAACTCTTCATAAGCTTCCTGCATTAAGTAAAAAGTAGCAAAATAGCCAGTATTAAATGAAAGCGCCACATCTTCTGGCGTCGTTTCCATAAATGGTTTTTGACGAGATACATGCGCATTATTGACTAAAATATTTAATTCACCAAAGTGCTCAACCACTTCCTGAACTAATTCAGATAAATTTTCACGCACTGAAATATCTTTGTGGATATACAAAGCATCTGAAAACTCCTTCAATTCGGCCAGTGTTTTCTCACCCGCTTCATCATTTAAATCAACAATCACCACTTTCGCGCCTTCCTTAGCCATAGCTAATGCGATTCCTCGACCAATCCCTGAAGCGCCACCCGTGATTAATGCAACTCTATCTTTCAATTTCATACTAATTCCTCCATCTACTATAAATATATAGGTCTTTGCAAACTCTTTCATTAATATTATAGCTCATTCATTCACAAATGAGAACATATTATTGAAAATAGGTTTATCTCTTTCGTTTTTTAAAGTATTACAGTAGCTTCTAGTCGAGTTGTTGGAAAAAATAAAACGCCACTCAGTATGTTAAATTTAACACTGAGTGGCGTTTTTTAAAGATGAATTTATCAAATAAAAGACCAACGACTTATCTTTTTTAGTTATTATCCTTTTGCTTTTCCTTTTTCTGGAATTCTTTCACGAGTGCTTCTTTCACTCTTTCCGCCGTTGGTTTAGGAATACCCAGTGCAGTAATTTCTTCAATCTCTGCTTCATGAATGCGAATAAGCGACTTAAAGTGCTTTAATAATTTTGACCGTGTTTTAGGTCCGACACCTGGTATTTCATCTAAAATTGAACCAAATGTTGACTTACTTCGTACATTACGGTGATAACTAATCGCATAACGGTGGACTTCTTCTTGAACACGTTGAATTAAATGGAAAGCTTGGCTACGGGGATCGACGTCCACTAAGTTTTCTGTATAGCCATCCATTAAGGCAGCCGTTCTGTGGGCATCATCTTTAACCATACCAGCTACGGGTATCGCAATGCCTAATTCATTTTCTAACACGTCTCTAGCGGCACGGATTTGAATTTTTCCACCATCCATCAAAATTAAATCAGGTAATGGTTTATCTTCACGTAACAAACGAGTGTAGCGGCGACGAATAACTTCTTGGGTTGAAGCAAACTCATCGGCCCCTTCAACAGTTTTAATTTTAAATTTACGGTAACTCTTACGGTCCGGTTTACCATAACGATAAACAACCATCCCTGATACAGCGTTTGTTCCTTGGATATTAGAGTGGTCAAAAGATTCAATATAATCTGCACGAGGGATATTTAAAAAGTCAGCCAACTCATCAACCGCAGCGACTGTCTTATTCTCACTCAGTTCAATTAAACGGAAATGCTCATCGAGAGAAATTTTACTATTTTTCTCACATAATTCAAAAATACTCCGTTTCTTACCTCGTAGTGGGGTAGTAACTGGAATTTGTAAATAATCATTGAGTAAATCTTTGTCAACATCACTTGGAACAAGTACTTGCTTTGGTTTAATTTGAGCTTGTTCTTGGTAGAAGCGAGCAATTAATGTCGTAACTTCATCTTCCGGTTCACCATAACTTGGTTCAATAATGGCTTTGCGTTTTAAGATAGAACCTTGGCGTAACATAAAGACTTGAATTGAAATCCAACCACGGTCGAGTGTATAAGCAAAAACATCAGTATTATCATAATCTTTGTTCATCACATTTTGACGTTCAACCGTTGTATTAATATAATCAATTTGGTCACGGTAATCAGCAGCCGCTTCAAAGTCTAATTTTTCAGCTGCTTTCTCCATCTTTTCCTTTAAAGCTTGTTTTACTTCGCCCGTTTCACCATTAAAGAAACGTTCAATTTGTTGAATATTTTCCTGATATTCTTCCACCGGCACTTCATGATCACAGGGCCCAATACATTGACCTAGATGATAATAGAAGCAGGCACGCTTCTCATTTTTTGGACAGTGACGGAGTGGATAAGATTTAGTTAAAACCTGTTGGGTATTTGTCGCTGCAAAGACATTGGGAAAGGGACCAAAATATTTCCCACCATCTTTTTTTACTTCATTCGTAATAATTAATTGCGGATCACGCTCATTCGTTATCTTTAAATAAGGATACATCGTCCCGTCTTTAAGCTTGATATTATATTGCGGGCGGTATTTCTGAATGAGATTAATCTCAAGAATTAAAGCTTCTTTATTACTATTCGTAATAATGGTTTCAAAATGATGAATTTCCGAAACTAATTTCGTTGTTTTCGTATCGTGAGCCCCTCTGAAGTATGAACGCACACGATTCTTCAAGTTTTTCGCTTTACCCACATAAATAATCTGGTCATTTTTATCTCGCATAATATAACAACCAGGTAAATCGGGTAGCAATTTTAAATGCTTTTCAATATTCAGTTTAACTTCGCGTCGATCTTCAGTCATATATTCACCTCTCTAGATTATTTTTTGAAGATATAGTATTTTACACCGTATATAACAAAAGTATGAGTTATTTCAACTACTATCTGCTTATGAATTATAAACTGCTGTGATTTTAAACGCACATCAATTCTCTATCTAATCTATTATACCAATAATTAATCAAAAATGCTTCTATGATGTTCGCATTATGTTCGTATGGGACAAGAATCGAAGTTAGAATTTTTGAATACTTTTAGCGTCTCGGTACTGATAAAACAAGGGTGTGTGCTATAATTAAATTAATAGACAAGAAGGCGAGTGATTCGAATGCAATTTAACGATTACCCATATGAAAGAATTAATACAGCGTTAATTAAAGAGCAATTTACAGAGTTAAATGCAAAGTTAAAGGACGCGGCAAACGCGACTGAGGCACTAACAATTATTGAGGAAATACAAGCGATTCAAGCAAATATTGAAACGTCTTCAACCTTGGTAAGTATTCGCCACTCAATCGATACACGGGATAAATTTTATCAAGAAGAAACGGCATTTTGGGATGAAAATCAGCCCATTATTTCTGAATGGATTAATGATTACTACCGTATCGTGATTGATTTGCCATTTCGTGAAGAACTGGAAGCCGAATTAACACCGACATTTTTCAAAATAATCGAATTACAATTAGCGGTTTTTTCACCAGAAATTATTCCTTTATTGCAACAAGAAAATCAATTAGTCACTGAGTACAACAAATTGATTGCTTCGGCAAAAATTGAATTTAATGGTGAAGACTACAATCTTCCAGAAATGACGCCATTTGCGGAAAGTGGCGACCGCAGTGAACGTAAAGCGGCTCAAGAAGCAACGACAGCGTTCTTTGCGGAAAACCTGGAGGCATTTGACCATTTATATAACCAGATGGTTCAAGTGCGCCATGAAATGGCATTGAAACTAGGTTTTCCAAGTTATGTTGAAATGGGTTATGCACGTCAAAAACGTTTAGATTATGACCGTGATGACGTGACACGATACCGTGAGGAAGTGTTAAAACATATCGTTCCCTTGGTGAAGAAAACTTATTTACATCAGGCAGATCGACTAAACTTAGATAAATTATATTATTATGACTTACCTGTTAGTTTCAAATCTGGAAATGCCAAACCTGTTGGTGGCGTAGCTGAGTTAACGGATATCGCTACAAAGATGTATCATGAAATGTCGCCTGAAACCGGTGAATTTATTGATTATATGACCAAACACCAGCTGATGGATTTGGATGCGCGTGCGGGTAAACAATCAGGCGGATATTGTACTTATTTAGCAGACTTTAAGTCGCCGTTTATCTTTGCTAACTTCAACGGTACGTCTGGTGATGTGGATGTTTTAACACATGAAGTAGGGCATGCTTTTCAAATATTTGAGTCACGCTGGATAACTACACCAGAAGTGATTTGGCCAACTTATGAAACGTGTGAAATCCATTCGATGTCAATGGAATTCTTCGCTTGGCCATGGATGGAAGGTTTCTTTGAGGATGCGTCTGAAAAATACAAATACGATCATTTATCTGAAGCAGTACGCTTTTTACCTTATGGCGTTTTAGTGGATCATTTCCAACATGAAGTTTATGAAAATCCAGAGTGGTCACCTAAAGAAAGACGTGCTGCTTGGCGTAAGTTAGAACAAATGTATTTACCTTGGAAAGATTATAGTGATAATGAGCTATTAGAAGCGGGGGCATATTGGTTTAGACAGGGGCATATTTTTTCAGATCCATTTTATTATATTGACTATACCCTTGCTCAAATTGTGGCATTACAATTCTTTAGTTTACTACAACAAGATAAAACAGAAGAAGCATGGGAGAGCTATTTAAAAATCTGCCGTATCGGTGGTACTGAGTCATTTTTACAAGTAATCGAAGCGGCTGAATTAGAGTCTCCATTTAAAGAAAATATTTTAGAAGACATTGTATTTTACGTAGAAAGTTATTTACAATCAGTCGATACAACGCAATTCAACTAATATAAGGAGGAAAAGATGTTAAAAATAGGAACAATTGGCACGTCTTGGATTACAGAAGAATTCTTACGTGCGGCTAAATTAACGAATTTATATCAATTACATGGTGTTTATTCTAGATCTGTTGATTCAGGGAAAGATCTAGCCACTGTATTTCAAGCAACCTATTACACAGATGAATTAAATAATTTACTTTTTGACCCGGAAATTGATGTGATTTATATTGCCAGTCCTAATTCACTCCATTATGCCCAAGCAAGACGTGTCATTAAGGCTGGGAAACATGTCATTATTGAAAAACCAATCGCATCATCGGTTGCTCAATTAAAAGACTTACATCACTTAGCCAGTGAACATGGCGTTTTTGTCTTTGAAGGAGCCGCTCATATTCATAACCGTAATTATCAACGCTTAAAACAATTAGTACGTAGTAAAATGAGCGAAAAGACACAACCATTTTACGGTGCTAACTTTAATATGGGACAATACTCATCGCGTTATTTACGTTATTTGGATGACATGGAAAAGGGTAAAACGGGACCAAACATTTTTGAGTTAGATATGTCTGGTGGTACATTAATGGATTTAGGTGTCTATCCAATTTATGTGGCGATGGATTTATTCGGTACACCTAGTTCAGTCCGTTATTTAGCGCAAAAAGGACCGAATGATGTCGACTTATTTGGACATATTCATTTGTCCTATGAAAACTTTGCGGTTAGCATCTTTATATCTAAAGCAGTGCATTCAGAATTAACCAGTGAGATTTATATCGATGATGAGACATTAGTGATTCATGAAATTTCACGTATTTCCCGAGTTGATCTAATTAATGCGAATGCGGAAGCAACGACATTGATTGATTATAAGCCGGAAAATCCGCTTTATGATGAATTAATGAGTTTTGCGGAAGTGATGAATAATCCAGATAATCAACACATGCAAATTGTCTATGAAGATTGGAAACAACTGAGTCTCCAAGTAACCCAAACAATGGAATTATTACGCCGTTCGGCTAAAATTTCAATCAATACAGAATTAAATGAGGATACGAATGCTTAATCAATTAAATGAAACATTACAACAAAAATGGCAAGCACATGGTTTTAATGAACCAACTGCCATTCAAGAGGCTTTATTTGAGCCGATGACCCAAGGGGAATCATTGATTGCCCATTCTCCTACGGGAACAGGTAAAACATTGGCTTATTTACTGCCAATTATTCAACAAACAGAGGCAAATAAACAATTACAAGCAATTGTTTTAGCGCCGAGTCAAGAATTAGCTAAGCAAATTTTTGATGTCGCTGTCGATTGGACAGCAAATACTGATTTAACGGTTCAATTAATTATCGGTGGGGCAAATGTCAAACGACAAATCGATGATTTAAAAGATAAACCGGAAATTATTATCGCCACACCGGGACGACTATTAGAAGTGATGAACCAGTCCCGTAAATTGAAAGTTCACACCGTAGAACGCATCGTATTTGATGAAGCGGACTATTTAGTTATCAATAATGAAACAGGCGCTCTGGAGCCAGTGATTAGAGATTTAACCAAACGCTTGATGCGTGACGTAAATTATTTATTTATTAGCGCCACTCAGTCTGATGATTTAGATAAAGTCGCTAAAAGAATTAAAGAAGAGATTTCAACGGTAGAAGTAGAAAAAACTGAAAACCAGACGACGCATATTTACTTAGAAGTAACGAATCGTCGTAAAGACGATACTTTAAGACAGCTAGCGCATCTTGAAGGAATGTATGGGATGATTTTCTTTGAACAAATCGCTCAAATTGAACAAGTTGCAGCAAAGCTTTTATATAATGGTATTCCTGTTAGTGTCCTCCATGGTGATTTAGGGAAATTAGAACGACAAAATGCGATTCGTGCCTTTAGAGAAGGGAAAACTGTCTTCTTACTGACAACAGATATGGCGAGCCGTGGGATTGATATTCCCAATGTGAGTTGTGTTATTCATTATAACCGTGTGTCTAATTTAGACACTTATACGCACCGCTCAGGCCGAACAGGCCGAATGGGAACAGTTGGCTTAGTTATTTCTTTGGTCAACCAACAAGAATTTTTAGACTTAAATAATATTTTGGGAAGTAACTATACTTTAGAAAAATTCGCTTTATATGAAGGCATGTTAATGCCGGAACAAATGGCTGAGGAAGCGCAAGTAGTCAACCGCCAGAGCGCGAAACGACCACGCAAAAAGAATAACCGTAAGAAACGGAAGAAGAAATAAGGGAAGTGGAGTGTTTACTTTGTGAGCACTTCATTTTTAATAAGCATTAAAATAGTTGGAAATCGAAAAGTACGTTAAACTAATTGAAAGATGATTGGATTGGAGCGGGCATTTTGAAGAAAAGTAAACATCCTAAAGAATGGCAGGGTATTCCACAAAAGGACATGGTACCTTATCGTCGTTATGTGAACCGTGAGAAACCGGGATTCTGTGGGACTTATTCAGCTGCGGCGCTGATTCATTATCTGGTGAAACACCAACGAAATCATGAAATTGATATGATGCGCTTGTTATCGGCTCTTGAAGGAAAAATTGATCGGCGTAGTATTTATGATGGGACTTATCATTTTGATGTGGTGAATGGCTTAAATGATTTGCTGGCGGATGATGAATATCAAGCACATGTGAGGTATCGTCACCGGAAGCTGATTATAGATGAGTTAAGTAAAGAGGCGCCTTTGCCTGTTATTATTGGTAGTTTATCGCTATTTGGAAGTAAATACGGCAATCATTGGCTACTGGCTTATAGTTATGGCTATAATGAAGACGGGCAATTATTTTATAAATGTTATGACAATCATGGCCGAATTAATGCGGTCATTCCAGCCAATCAAGTAGGCATTGCAATTTGGTTAGAGAGGAAAGATAGATAAATGACGAAAGAATTTGATTATATTGTAGTAGGTGGCGGTAGTGGAGGTATTGCGTCAGCAAACCGTGCTGCTGAACATGGAGCGAAGGTTGCTGTTATTGAAGAGTATCAACTCGGTGGTACTTGTGTAAACCGTGGTTGTGTGCCTAAAAAAGTAGCTTGGTATGCGTCAAAAGTAGGGGACGCGATTCATCGTTATGGTCCTGGTTATGGCTTTAATGCGGAGAATGTGACGTTTGATTATTCAGAATTTAAACGCGCCCAAGAAGGTTATGTTGCCAGAAGCCGTCAAGGTTACTTTAATCGTTTTGAGTCAAATGACATCACTCTTATTCAAGGACATGCTGAATTGAAAGGTAATCAAGAAGTTGAAGTCAATGGTGAAACTTACCGTGCTAAACACATTTTGCTTGCCACAGGTGGCCGTCCTAAAAATATTGAAGTGCCTGGTGGTCACTTATTAAGTAACTCTGACGATTTCTTTAAATGGGAAGATTTACCAGAAACTGTAGCAGTAGTGGGAGCAGGTTATATTGCAGTGGAATTAGCTCAAGTGTTACATGGACTAGGGGTTGAAACGAACTTAGTTGTACGTCATGACCGTCCATTACGTTCATTTGATAAAGATATTGTCAATGAATGGATGGCACTGAATGAAGCAAATGGTCCAAAATTAATGTATCATACTGACTTTGATGAATACCGCGAAGAAGATGGTAAAATCGTTTGTATGCAAGACGGGCGTAAAATTCTGACTGTGGACCGTGTTATTCAAGCAATCGGTCGCCACCCAAATACTGAACATTTAGGTTTAGAAAATACAGCCGTTGAGTTAGATGAAGCAGGCCATATCGTTGTAGATGAAGGCCATGAAACAGCTGAAAAAGGCGTTTATGCTTTAGGCGATGTAATCGACCGTATCGATTTAACACCGGTTGCCATTCGTGCTGGGCGTCAATTATCTGAATTTTTATTCAATAATGCAGCAACTTCAGAAATTGATTACAGCAATGTTCCAACCGTTGTTTTCAGTCATCCAGCGATTGGAACAATTGGTTTAAATGAAAGACAAGCGCGTGAGATTTATGATGAATCTACGATTAAAGTTTACACAAACCGTTTCTTCTCGATGTATGCCTCAGCAGCATGGCACCGTGAGCCAAACTTCTTTAAATTAATCTGTGTTGGCGAAGAAGAGCGTGTCGTTGGTTTGCACGGTATAGGTGAGGGTGTAGATGAAATGATTCAAGGATTTGGCGTAGCGATGAAGATGGGCGCAACGAAAAAAGACTTTGATTCTGTCGTTGCAATTCACCCTACAGGTGCAGAAGAATTCGTCACAATGCGTTAATTGTATGTTTTATAATGGACACAGAATGCATATTAATTGACTTCAATTACCTGAAACATTATAATATAGATACAAAGTAAAGCTTTGTAATAAATATTAATAGGAGTTGATAGACATGATTTGGTCAATAATCGTAGGTGGCCTAATTGGTTGGGTTGCAGGTTTAATTATGGGTCGAGACATCCCAGGTGGCGTTATTGGTAATATCATCGCTGGTTTTGTTGGTTCATGGTTAGGTAACATGTTCTTCCAAGGGTTCGGTCCTGAGGTAGGCGGGTTCTTCATCATCCCATCATTAATCGGTGCCATTGTTCTAATCGCCATTGTTTCATTCATACTTGGACAACGCCGTTAGTTATTATTATTCAATTAACACAAGACACAGATTATCCTGTGTCTTTTTTATTTTGAGTTAAGGAATTATATGGTATGATAGTATAAGTATATTAAAGAGAATGTCTGTTAGGAAAAGGTGCATACATGTCGACAGAACCCATTAAAATATTTGAACAAAATTATACCGTCACACCTGCTGATATATCCCAAGAGACTAATCGCATGACGGTCGCAGGACTTTTACAAAAAATGCTAGATACATCATTTGAACATGATAGTCATTTGACAAGAGAAGGAAACTTTTTTGAACCATTATTAACGGAAGAAGAAACTTGGGTTGTAACTCAATATACGATTGAGGTCCATGACTTACCTAAATTAGATGATGAATTGACGATTACCACACGGGTCGTTTTAGCTAATTCATTTTTCGTGAATCGTTACTTTACTGTCTCAAACCAAGAGGGCTTACTGATAGAAAATCAGAGTCAATATGTTGGGATAAATTTAAACACGCGTGCCTCAGTACGTTTAGATGTCAAACCTTTAAAAGAAAGTGGCATCATCGATCGTTCACAAAAGAAGCGTTTTAATAAAATTAAAGTAACAGATGATGCGGTAGTGATGAATGAGACGCTTTATGAAATTCAAAAGAAAGATATTGATTATAATAATCATGTTAACAATACTGTTTATATTATTTGGTGTTTAGCGGTAATTCCAGAAGAATTTAAACAAACGCACCAAATGACACATATTGATGTGAAATATGGACACGAAGTTTTACCAGATGCAACAGTTAAAATTAGTAGTTTTGAGAAAGTAATTGACAATAAAACGACAACCATTCACATTATTGAAAATGTAGATACAAATAAAGAAGCTTGCCAAATTCAAATCGATTGGCAAGAACAATAAAAGGAGAACATATGATTACAATTAAATCCCCCAGAGAAATAGAAAAAATGACTGAATCAGGTCAATTATTAGCAAGTATCCATGTCGCATTACGTGACTTTATTAAACCAGGTGTAACGACTAACGAAATTGATAAATTTGTTGAACAAAAAATTATCGAAGGTGGCGGAATCGCTGCTCAAATAGGTTATGAAGGTTATGAATACGCTACTTGTACATCAGTTAATGATGAAATTTGTCATGGTTTCCCTTCAGATTACGCATTGAAAGACGGCGATATGGTCAAAGTTGATTTCTGTATTGATTTAGACGGTGCTATTTCAGACTCTTGCTGGTGTTACGCTGTTGGTGAATTAACGGACGAACATGCTCGCTTAATGGAAGTAACGAAAGAAGCGTTATATAAAGGAATTGAACAAGCGCAAGTAGGGAACCGTATTGGAGACATCGGTGCAGCTATTCAACAATATGCTGAAGGTGAAGGCTTTGGAGTTGTTCGTGACTTTATTGGTCATGGTATCGGCCCAACAATTCATGAAGATCCACAAGTACCACACTATGGTATTGCTGGAAAAGGTAAACGCTTGAAAGAAGGAATGACGATTACGATTGAGCCAATGATCACTACTGGTACATGGCAAATGCAAATGGATTCAAATGGCTGGACAGCACGTACTCGTGATGGAGGTTATTGTGCACAATATGAGCATTCCATCGCCATTACAGCAGATGGCCCTGTTTTAATGACAGACCAAGATACGGTTGAATAATAAATAAAAGAATATGAAGAAGCACCCGAGGTTTTTGAAGGAAACTCGGGTGCTTTATTTGTAACTAAACAATTTGTTAAATAAAAATAGGGCAGTGGATTTTATCCAACAGCCCTATTAATTAGAATTACTCTTCTTCTTCTTTAACTTCCTCTTCAGCTAACTCGCTTCCGATTTGTTTAATCATAGCTTTTAAATCATCCTTAATTTCAGGATGCTCTAAACCATATTCGATGCTCATTTCTAAGAAACCAATCTTAGAACCAACATCATAACGTTTACCATCGAAACGTTTAGCAAATACACGTTGTGTTTTGTTTAATTGGTCAATTGCATCTGTTAATTGGATTTCCCCACCAGCACCAGGTTCAAGTGTTTCTAAAATGTTAAAAATTTGTGGTGTTAATAAATAGCGACCAATGATGGCTAAATTACTTGGCGCATCTTCTGGTTTTGGTTTTTCTACGAATTTACGAACATTGTATAAACCTTCCGCCATTTGAGCTTCAGGATCAATTACACCGTATTTATCAGTATCTTCATGTGGTACTTCCATAACTGCAATATTTGATGCTGATGTTTCATTATAAACATCAATTAATTGGCGAGTTAAAGGAACTTCACTATGCATGATATCGTCCCCAAGCATGACAACAAATGGTTCATTACCAACAAATGCTTTTGCTTGAAGAACAGCGTGTCCTAATCCTTTAGGATATGGTTGGCGTACAAAATAAAGATTTACATCAGGTTGGTCATGTAAGATTTTTAATAATTCAGTCTTTCCAGCCTTTTCAAGATGTTGTTCTAATTCAATATTAGCATCGAAGTGGTCTTCGATTGGACGTTTATTACGTCCAGTGATAATTAAAACTTCTTCAATTCCTGATTTTACTGCTTCCTCAACAATGAATTGAATCGTTGGTTTATCAACAATCGGTAACATTTCTTTTGCCATTGCTTTAGTAGCAGGTAAGAAACGCGTTCCTAACCCAGCAGCAGGTATTACGGCTTTTTTTACTTTAGTCATTTATTTGCTCCTTACTAATAGATTGGTAAATATCTTTATATGTTTGAATAATTTCTGGCCAATTGAATTGGGCGCTTTCTTTAACTGTGTTTTGAGATAGTTTTTCGTAGTTAACATAAATATGATCAATTGCTTGATTTAAACCGAGATGGTCATTATTTTGAACACTGATTCCCACTGCACCACTCTCAAAAAAGCTGTCAAACCCTTCATTTTTAGAGTAGATAATCGGTAAACCTTGGGACATTGCCTCTACATAAACGAGACCAAAGGTCTCACGTGTTGAAAGTAGGGCAAAGATATCCATTTCACGGAATAACTGCAGAATTTCTTCTTTGCTTTTTTGACCATGATAAGTAACATGATCAAATTGGCATAATTCCTTTTTGATTTTATCGGTATCATTTGAACCTACAATATGTAACTCTAAAGGACCATAATTGTCATTATACATTTTAGTCATTTCTGCTAATGGGACTAATCGTTTTTCAGGATGTAATCGTGCCACAGAAATGATACGTAATGGATTATGTACTACCGGTAATTTATTAGCATATTGATGTTGATGCCAAAATTCATCAATACCATTAGGAATAACGTGCGTTTTAGCTGAGAATTCTTCTTGGTATTTGCTAGGGACATAATTCTCCATCACGATATTTTGTGTGTTTTTTGAAATATAAACAATTTGACTGGCATTTTTCATAATATCAATACCAGTTTTACGCATCCAAGGCATTTTGCCAAAGAATGTACGCTCGTCAGCGGAGCGTACTGCAACGACATAGGGAATACCATACCGTTTATTGAGTTGATAAGCTAACCAACCATTTGAAAATAATGAGTGAGCATGTAAAAGTGTATATTCTTCAGGATTAAATTTTTCGAGTAAATCTTGAAGAATCTTTTTATGTTTAACTTGAAAAATGAAACGATCATTTTTGTTAAAACAGCGGCTTACTGTAATATCATCAGCAGGTGTTACTTTTAATTTTTCTTCAGGGTATTGATTTGAGATTGGGACATAGACCTGAAAAGGAATGCCGGCATCTCTTTGATGTTGATACATGTCTGTATATAACTTCGTTGTAGAATAATACGAGTTGATATGTAGTATCTTCATGTCTATGTACCTCCTAACTTGATTATTCTGCTTCTTCTAACACTTCAATCCGGCTTTCTAACTCTTCTATTCTTGATTCATAAGAAGCAGCACGGTCTTCGTAAGTAACATTTACTTCATCATCTGGTGACAACCAGTATGTAATGAGATAAAGTCCAGCAAATAATGCGACAATAATAATCAATAAAGAAGGCCAACCACCGCGGTCAATGCGGCGGT
Organism: Aerococcaceae bacterium DSM 111022; assembly: GCA_015863195.1. Taxonomy (GTDB): domain Bacteria; phylum Bacillota; class Bacilli; order Lactobacillales; family Aerococcaceae; genus DSM-111022. Next base: position 170,189 of record JACBXO010000003.1, read on the forward strand.
CAACTTCCCCTAATTGTTTTTGAATTTCTTCTTCAATTTGTTTGGAAAAATTATTGTTTTGTTCAGTCATGATAATCTCCTATGTCTAATTGACTAGAATGCCCATTCTCCATTTCTGAAGACAGGAATTACTTCTCCATCTTTTGTGATTCCATCGATATTCATCTCTGCATTACCAACCATAAAGTCAACATGAACATCACTACGGTTTAATCCAACTTCATTTAATTCATCTTGTGACATTTTCGCACCATTTTCTACTGAAGTAGCGTAAGCTTGTCCAATAGCTAAGTGGTTTGAAGCATTCTCGTCAAATAAAGTATTGAAGAAAATGATATTTGATTGGGAAATTGGTGATTGATGTGGAACTAATGCCACTTCACCTAATTGACGTGCACCGTCATTGTCATTAATTAATTTTTGTAAAGTTTCTTCGCCTTCTTCAGCAGTAGCTTTAGTAATTTTACCGTCTTCAAAGTGGAAAGTCATTTTATCAATAACAACGCCACCATAGCTTAAAGGTTTAGAACTTGTAATGACACCTTCTGCACGATTAGCATCTGGGGCAGTAAAGACTTCTTCTGTAGGCATGTTTGCGATAAAGACTTCGCCTTTTTCATTGACACTACCAGCTGACTCCCAAACATGATTTTTTGGTAAACCAAGTTTTAAATCAGTACCTGGTCCAGTATAGTGTAAGAAATCAAATTGATTTTTATTCAAGAAATCTGCTTTTGTTTGTAAACGTGCTTCATGCTCATCCCATGCTTTAACTGGGTCTGCTTCATAAACACGTGTTGTTTTGAAGATTTCATCCCATAATGCATCTAATGCTGCTTCGTCTTCTAAGTCTGGGAAAACTAAATTTGCCCAAGCTTGTCCAGCACCAGCGGCAACTAACCAACTAACAACATTGGCTTGAGTTGCTAAACGTTCTTCTTTTAATGCTTTTGAAGTAGCACGTTGTGCTTGGCTAATCTTTTCAGGATCAATTCCTTTTAGTGCATTAGGGTCTGAAGAGCGCAATGACATACGTTTAGTACGTTTATTGATTAAATCATTTGATTCATCAATACGGTATTGAGGGATATCTGTTAAAGTTTCCACAGATTGTCCTTCATAATGGATGCGTGATAATTGGTCGTCTTGATAACGCACAATGACTTTTTTAGCTCCAGCTTGGTAAGCTTCTTGTGAGATAAGTCGAACTAAAGGTGCTAATTCAATATCAGCAGCTAATTGGATATAGTCATCTTTGCTAACGCCTAAACCTTTGTGGACTAATAGGTGTGCATATTTCTTAAGTAAGTGGTCAAAATTTTCTAACATAAGTACCTGCTTTCTAAGTTAACGATAATTTATTATTTTTGGAAATAATCAGCTAATTGGTTGGCATATAATTTTAATGCGGCAATATCTTCTGGCTCGTCAGGAGCCATATTGATTTTACAATTGTCACCAACACGCGCTGCACCTGCTTTGATAAATTGTTCCTCAAAGTCATCAACTGCAGTTGCAAATTTTGGATAAAAGTCGTCTCCAGAACCAAAAGTTCCAAATGCCTTACCACTTAAATCCATATCTGGGATTGCATCGTAATAGTCGAGCATTTCATCAGGAATTTCTGCGTCATTCCCGTATGTGTATGTCCCGATTAATACAATTTCGTAATCTAATAAATCCTCAGGGTCAGCATCCATCGCTTCATAAACTGTTACAGGGATGTCTCTCGTTTCTAATTCTGCTGCAATGACTTCTGCAATTTCTTCAGTATTACCAGTTAGACTTCCGTAAATGATTAATGCTTTTACCATAACATCCTCCTTGTATTAATAATCTACATATTCTGCTCAATTATATCAGATATAATGGCTTGAATCATCTAAATATCACATACGGTTTCCGTTAAACGGTAGAAAATATTATTTTTAGTAATAAATCTGAGACAATTATCATGTTACTTTAATAGTAAAAGTAAGGTGAGAAATATAAATTTAATATGCTTTATGGTATACTATGGTAATCATGAAAAAGGAGTGAGTTTATTGACTATCTTAGTAACCGGTGGCGCTGGATATATCGGGAGTCATACTGTCGTTGAACTAATTAAAAGTGGATACGATATTGTGATTGTCGATAATTTTTCAAATAGTCATCCTGAAGTTATCAACCGCCTTGAGGCGATTACAAACCAATCAATAACTTTTTATAATGTCGATATTTTAGATAAGGACGGTCTACGTCAAGTATTTACTAAACATCAAATCTCAGCTGTTATTCACTTCGCAGCTTATAAAGCGGTAGGCGAATCGGTCGCAAACCCTTTAAAATATTATCATAATAACGTTGAAGGTACGGTATCATTACTTGCTGTGATGGATGAATTCGATGTTAAACGCATTGTCTTTAGTTCTTCAGCAACCGTTTATGGCTTTAACAATGAGTCGCCATTAAGAGAAGATTTGCCAACGAATGAAGCAAGTAATCCATATGGTTATACCAAAATTGTCAATGAGCATATTTTATCGGATATGACGGTAGCAGATCCTGAATGGTCTGTTGTATTGCTGCGTTACTTTAATCCAATTGGAGCCCATGCTTCTGGAACTATTGGTGAGGATCCAAGTGGTATACCAAACAATTTAATGCCATATATTACACAAGTGGCTGTTGGAAAATTGTCACAAGTAAATGTCTTTGGTGATGACTATGATACACCAGATGGGACAGGTGTTCGTGATTATATTCATGTTGTCGATTTAGCTAAAGGGCATGTTAAAGCCGTTGATCAAGCGCTAAAAGAATCGAAATTAGCCGTTTATAATCTTGGAACAGGACAAGGATATAGTGTACTTGATTTAATCAATACATTTAGTGAAGTGAATGAGGTAGAAATTCCTTATGAAATCACTGAACGCCGTCCAGGAGATATTGCTGTTTGTTATGCTGACCCTACAAAAGCAAGAGAAGAATTAGGCTGGGTAGCTGAAAAAACACTTGCAGATATGTGCCAAGATAGTTGGAAATGGCAACAAAATAACCCACAAGGTTATCAAGTGGGCAATATGAATGGCTAAAAAAGTTAATAAATACCTTGTTAATAGTAATCATTTCCAACAAGAAAAACGTCGACGCTCTTTTACAAAGGGCGTTATGGCGATTCTTGTGATTATTATTGTATTTATTATCCTTTATTTCATTGCTAGAGCAAAAATTAGTACGATTGAAGGTAGTTATCAAGGTATTTATCGACCGGACATCCAAGAATCAACCACCAACGTTAGCCAAGAAGAAAATAGCAATTATTCACTATTATTAATGGCCATTGGTGAAGAAAGAGAAAATGCAAATTATGTTCCCCGAGTTCAATTAATTCAACACATCACGGTCAATCCAACAGATGACCAAACAACTCGTGTAATTATACCTCATAATACAGTACCTAGTTGGGATGTTCTAGGACTGCCATTAAGCCATGTTTATTCCGAACAAGGGGTGACGAATGTCATTCAAAGAACGGAAGAAATTATGTCGGTTGATTATGATCATGCAGTGATGTTCTATCTACCGTATATACGACCATTAATCGAAGATTTAAATGGCATCACAGTGGCATTTCCTAATGATATTGAAGTTGATGGTGAAGTCATTGAATCTGGTGAGTCAGTTGATATGAGTGGCTTACAAGTTGAACAGTTATTAGAACAACTATCCCAAGATAATAAAACAGAGTATCGATATGCTATACAGGCTATTTTAGATGGTTTATTACGTGAAGTATTTAATCCGGATCATATTTTAACGATGGATCAGCATTTCGATACTGCACAAACGAGTGTGCAAACGGATATTCCGTTTGAGGAATTGAAAAACATTTATCTCGGTAATTACAATTCTGTTTTTGAAGATGTGACGGAAATTGAGATGGAAGGTAGAAGGTCAAGTAATGAGTATGGCGAAGTAATTGAACTGAGTCCTACTTCATTGGATTTAATTCATGAATTATCGAATTGATGAATTAAAAGGTAATATTGGCATTAAGGCCAAAATTTAAATAAAGTAAGGAAGACCAAATTAATGAAAAAGTTTTTCTTTAATAATAAAGGAAAATTCAGTTGGTTAAAGTTAATTCGAAATGTTTTAGTTGTAGTCATTGTAGTTGCAGCAGCTTTCGCTGGAAAAGTATACCGTGATGTTCGTACAACACTCAATTATGTTTCGGATGATATTACAATCACCGAATTACGTGAAGAAGAAGTTAATATCGAAGAAGGCGAACCGATAAATGTCTTACTCATTGGTACGGATGGAAATGACCTTGAACGTACTGAAGATGAAGGATTCGTCAGTCGCTCAGACACATTAATGTTAATTAATTTAAATCCAGAAACTAAGCAAACACAAGTGTTAAGTATCCCAAGGGATAGTTTAGCTACTGTAGAAGGTGAACCTGATAAAATCAATCATGCTTTTGCATATGGTGGTGCAGAGTTAACGATTGAAACAGTTCAAGATTTCCTTCAGGTTCCAATTGATTATTATGCAACGATTGATATGTCAGGACTTGAAAAACTAATTGATGCTATTGGTGGCATTGAAGTAACCAGTCCATTGACATTTGAATACCGTGGCACTGGTTTTGTTGAAGGCGAAACGCGTGAAGTAAATGGTGTTAAAGCAATGAACTTTGCGCGGATGCGTTACGATGATCCTGAAGGGGAAGTTGGACGCCAAAATCGTCAAAAGATTGTGATTAAAGCCATCGTTGATAAAATATTAAGTCCAGAAGGCATGTCAAATTTATCTGAAATTTTACAAGTTGTAAATACACATGTAAAAACAAATGTAAACTTGCAAGAAGCATTAGATATTTACCAATCTTATATACCAGCATTGGATAATATTAATGTAGTAAAATTTGATAATATGGAAGAGATTTATTTAAACGAAGTATTTTACTTCCATATTCCATTAAATGAGCGTGTGAGAGTAGCAAATGAATTTAGACATCAGTCTTATTTAGCACCAATCACGTCAGCCCAATTAACGGATCCAGTTGGAGAAGGAACAGGCGAAAATGATGTGAAAACTTTAGCAGTCGTTATTAATCAGTATCCAACAGGAATGAGCGACGAAGAATTGTCTGAGATTATTAATCGACAAGAAGAAATTCAAACCATTCGTTCAACCTCAGAAGTACAACAAACTCCTGTTTGGACAGCACCTGTTAATAATACGAATCAAAATAATAATAGCAACTCTACAACGCCAAGTAATACACAGCCTGTAGAGCAAACACCGCCAACGTCTGTGGAGGAGCTACCTGTTTCACAAGTACCTGAAGAAACACCAGTGGAATCAACACCACCTGAATCAACCCCAGCTCCAACAACGCCGGTTGATCCTGGTGTAAGTGAACCACCTGCTGCTCCAGTGGAGCCAGCACCGACAGAACCAGCGGCAGAATAAATTGACGAAATGAATGCCGCCAGGCATTCATTTTGATTTTATAATTAGTAAAAATTTAAGTAGAGGAGGCTAGAAAGTGAACAAAGTAAAAGAGACTTACCCACCGATGCGTGTCTTGCACATTATGAGTGGATTTGGTGGTGGTATCTCAAGTTTTATTTTAAATAAAGCCAAAGAAATGCCGGACTTTAATATCACTTTTGATGTGGTGACTTATGATGAATGTTCAGACACTTTTACTCAAGCGATCGAAGCAACGGGTGGTCAAATTTATCAATTAGCTAATCCTAAGATCGAAGGTTGGTCAAAGTTTAAAACATCTTTTCAAAAAGCATTGATTGAAAATAAATATGACTTAGTGCAATGCCATATTGATGGTTATCGTGCTTTAGCTTATTATCATTTGTTGCCGAGTGAATTAAAGAAAGAATTTTATATTCACGCGCATAATAGTTATGTGAAGCCTAAAAGTTTCAAGAAAAAGGCTGAATTTGTTTTAAATCAGCAAATAAATCAAAAAATTTCTAAATCAGTTTTAGGATGTGGGGTCCAAGCGATTCGTGGTGTGTATGGTGAAAATATACCGATAACTAAAATGATGATGGTGCCAAATAGTATTGATCCTGATCGTTTTGCTTTAACTGAGGAAGATTACCAAGCGTACCGACGAGCTTTTAGGAAAGAACATGGTTATTCTGATTCAGATATTGTGTTGGTTCAAGCTTCACGTTATGAACAGGCAAAAAATCATACTTTTACGGTTAAATTTGCTGAATGGTTAAAAGAACAAGGGCTAGATTTGAATTTTATTTTCTTTGGACGGGGTAAATTAGAGCAGGACATACGTGAGGAAATTTCTGAACGAAATGTTGAAGAATTCTTTTCTATGAATGATTATGCATCTAATATTGAACGCGTTTATGCTGGGGCAGATATTTTATTTTTGCCGTCTCATTATGAAGGTTTACCAACGGTAGTTGTTGAAGCGCAAGCGGCTGGTTTGCCAATTGTGATGTCTGATAGTATTACAGAAGAGGTTGATCTAGGTTTAGGTGTAGTGAAATCTGTTTCTCTTGATGCGCCTTATACAGATTGGTATGAAGCAGTTTTAGAATTAGCACAAACTGAGTCAAAATCATTGGATGAACGTATGAGTCACCTAGTGTACAATAATTTCACCAATAGTGCTTCAGCTGTTTTATATGCTCAATTTGTTCGTGGTGAAAGAGAATACTATCAAATAAAGGAAGATGATCAATGAAACGATTTTTACAAAGGCTCTTCGGATTTAGCTTAGGGCCTATTTTAGGTGCAGTCATCTCATTAATCCAAGTACCTATTCTAACCTATTTTCTTTCAACAACAGAGTATGGTAAAGCGGGACTGTTCCAAAATATGATTTTAATGATACCAACCTTTATCTATATTGGTATCGACCAAGCCTATACAAGAGAATATCATAACACTTCAAATAAACGCCGTTTAATGCAACAAGCAATGGTTGTGCCAATGATGGTCGGCATTATAATGATGGCCATTTTTATTCTCTTTGATTCACAGCTATCAGTGTTCCTCTTCGGTTCACCTGAATATTATTATATAGTTTGGTTTGCGGCTGCTTGGGTTTTGGCTACGGTCATTGAACGATTTGTTTTACTAACCATTCGCATGGAAGAGCGTGCGATTGAATATTCCTTAATGACATTTATGTTGAAATTAGGAACATTTATTGTGTCGCTATTATTAATTTTTGCCGGTTGGATTGATTTTAGAGTCGTTGTTTATGGCCTATTATTTGGTCAAATGGCAGTCGACTTGTTTATGTTTATTCGTTACCGCAATTTACTTGATTTAACAGGCTTCGAATTTGATTGGCCATTAATCAAAAAGATGTTTATCTTTGGATTACCATTAATGGTAGCTGGAGCGATGTCATCCGTATTAAATGGTTTAGATCAATTTTTCCTACGTATCTTTTCAACCTTTGAAGATAATGGTATTTATTCAGTTGGTTTACGTATTGCCGGTGTTATCGGCATAATTAAAACAGCTTTTACCAGTTTCTGGGTGCCGACGGCTTACCGCTGGCATGAAGAAGGAAAAAGTATGAAGCACTATAAATATATTAGTGATATGATTCTATTATTATTAACATTTATGTTCTTTGCGATTTTACTACTGAAAAACCCAATTGGTTGGTTCTTAAGTATCCAGGACCCCGGGTATGATCAAGTGAAATATATAATGGGGCTACTCGTATTCCCACATATTATGTACACTTTGTCAGAAACAACGACATTAGGGATCGTATTCTCTCGGAAAACACATTATAATATCTATATAAGTTTGTTAACAATCATTCCGAATGTAATCATTAACGTGACTTTAACACCTTTTTTAGGATTTAAAGGGGCAGCACTTGCTTCAACGGTTGCTTATATTATGTTTTACTTAGCACGTACTTTCTATTCGAAAAAGACTGGATTCTACTTTGGTCAACGGATGCAAATTTTAGCGATTTTAGTCATGACCTTTGCGGCTATTTTAAATGCCTTTGACATACCAATGATCGAACTGATTACACTCGCATTAATGGGGATAACATTATTAATTCAAATCCCAACAATCAAAACAACTTTAGACATTAAAAACAATAGCAGTGAATGGGATTTTAACTAAAAGGAGGCAATATGTATATATTAATCGTTTTAATGGCGATGGCAGTATTTCTGGGAACGGAAATACTCGCAATTCCAACTCCTTTAGCACAAATGACCTTGTATCGATTAGCTATTTTTGGCCTACTTGGTGTGACTGTCGTTCAATTATTCCTAAAACATGACAAACTAAAAATTCATCCCAAAACCGTCAGTAGCTTTGCATTAGGCACTTTTGTATTTTGGTGGCTATGGGCTCTTATGTCAGGTGTTTGGGCGGTTGATAAAATTGCTTGGCTCCAAAGCCTATTTCTATTAACTTTAGGTGTCGGAGCAATTATTCTGATGTATTTACATATCCATCAAATGCCTCAATGGCGATTAGTTGTTTACGGCATTTGGTTTATGATGACTTTACTATTAGTTTTAGGCTATGTGGAAATTACATTTAACTTCTACCCATTAGCTGATTTAGGTAAGTTAGATAAATACGGAACATTTAGCTCACAGCCACTAACACGAATGCCAATTACCATTTTTGAAAATCAAAACGATTTTGCGACTATGTTGCTTGCATATTTACCACTTAACTTTATCATTTTTAAAGAGACGCGCTACAATTTAATGCGTATTTTGACGAGCGTTCTCTTAGTTCTGGCAACTTATTTAATCTATCGTACTGATTCACGACTCGTGTTATTAAGTGCACTCATATTCTTCCTAATCATGTTTATTCAATTATTTAAATGGGATATCAAATCAGTAATATTCCGTAACTGGATACTCGCAGGAGTGGCGTTTGTCGCCGTCTTAATTTTAGCCATCCCTCAATTACGAGGCACTGTATCCGGATTAATTTACACTGGAGGAATTTATGATTTAAGCGGAGACGAAGTACGCGTTAACTTATGGCGCAACGGCTTTCTATTCTTAGCCCAAACTTTCGGACTCGGAGTTGGAGCCGGAAATATCGAAACATGGATGCGAGAATTCGCATTTTACCCAATTGAAAATATCGTAAATATGCACAATTGGTGGCTAGAAATTTTGGTAGGATATGGTGCGATTGTTTTTGTATTATATGTCGTCATGTATGGCCTATTGATACATCGCTTAAACCAATTAAGACATCAACTAACGGGTGTTAACGCAATGATTTGTCAATCATTCTTTGCATTTCTAATCGCCTTTGCTTTTGCAAGTATAACAAGTGCCAACAATATGTTAATTGAATGGCATTGGGTATACTTTGGTTTAATAATTAGTTATATTAAATTGGCAGAATTAAGTGTATATAGTAAACAAACGACGACTTTGAATCGATCAAACAGTAAAAGGAGTTCATATGAGTTTAGTAACAATAATTAGTGAATTATGGCGATTCTTCGTCGATCACTTAAAACAACTAGTAATTTGGGGGATTGTGACCGGTCTAGCAATAATCGGCTTACAATTTGCCTTAGGATTATTCAATAATCCAGAAGACGATGCCGCTTATGACTATTTAAGCGAAGTTTATCAACAAGAACCAGCAGAGTTCCAAGCAGTCATTACCTTAGAAGATGGAAATGTCTTCCAAAACTCTTATATTTTTGATGAATACTTTACAACACCAGAAGTTTTAGCAGAAGTTGAAGCGCAAACGGGTGTAGAAATGACCAAGTTTTATGAAAGCGAACAGTTATTAGAACTTTTCAAAACAAGCATGTACCGTGGTGGTGTAGCCGGTATTCGTAATACTTCGTCCGGTGTTATTACTTTTAGATTTTTAGTAGCACCAACAGCAGAAGAAAATTTACGCGTCGCTGAAGCTTACCGTGATATTCTACTTGATGAAGAAAATATTCCTTTTATGGAAAATCAAACCACAACAATTATGGTTGAACCATTTATTGGTGAAGTTTTAGACTTAGAACAAACCGCTGAAGTTCCAACTGAAGAAACATTAAATATTTATGCCGGTCAAGGTATTCTATCTTACATTGTATTCGCAGTTGCTGGCTTCATTTTAGGTATGATTTTAGGCGTTGCCTACTACTTCATCAAACGATTATTAGCCGATGATATCAAATATGCCTTCGACTACTCATGGAATTTTGATGATTATCATCAATTAATTAATTCGGATAAGATCAACGATTCATCATATCGTTCAGTTGTTAATTCAGCTAGTGACCAATTTGTAGTCATTTCTCAAGAAACTTTAAATGACCTAGAAACAAAGTCAAGTTTAATGGGCGCTAGCCTGTCAAATACAGAAATTTCTGAAATCATTATTGTTGTTGAATCATTAAAAACTACCAAAGACTGGTACCGTGAGCAATATCAATTTGCCAAACACTACGGTGTTCCGGTACAAGTTGTTCATGTATACTAGGTGAAATTTATGAATCAAGAACCTTTAATTTCTATCGTAACACCTGTTTACAACGCTTCCGATTTTATCGAAAAAACAGTAGATAGTGTCTTATCACAAACATTCACTGACTTTGAGTATATTTTGGTTAACGACCAAAGTAGTGATAATAGTCTTTCAATTTTGGAAAACTATAGTAAAAATGACGAGCGAATTCGAGTGATAACATTAGAAGAAAATAGTGGAGCAGCAGTTGCCCGTAATACAGGACTTGAAGCAGCAATTGGTCGTTATATTGCATTTATTGATAGTGACGATGTTTGGCATGATGAAAAATTAGCTAAACAAATTCAATTTATGCAAACAAATGGCTATGAATTTACTTATACCGATTTTGCTTTAATTAGTGAAGACGGCTCAACTTTAAAAGCGCAAACGGGTATTCCAGAAAACATCGATTATGATGGTTTACTAAAAAATACTACCATAGCGTGTTCAACCGTAATGCTTGACCGCAATAAAGTGGGCGACTTTAGAATGCCTTTAGTTCGAAAAGGCCAAGACACTGCAACTTGGTTAATGTTAATGCGTGAACACAATTTAACAGCCTACGGTTTGCAAGAAGTATTAAATTATTACCGCCAAGTTGCGGGTTCAATATCAAGCAATAAAATCGATGCATTAAAACGAACATGGAATACTTATTACCGACTAGAAAAACTCCCTCTTCCCAAAGCAATTTACTACTTCATCCATTATGTCTGGAATGCAGTTAGAAGAAGACTATAATCTATTTAAATAAAGCTCCTTCTGCTAATAGCAGGAGGAGCTTTTTGTATGAATAAAAGTTTTTTTCTAAAAAATATAACATCATCAAATCGAAGTGCATTTACTGCTCTTTTAAAACTAAAGGTAACTTCGATTAGCTAGTAGTTTCAAAACAGACTGCCATAGTTTCCCAAAATCAGCACTAAATGTATCACTGTTTTTAATATTTTAAGACTTTTATCATTTGCTAAGCATTTTGGCGCGTGCTAGAATCGAAGAGGAATTGTAGATTATAGGAGGAATAGTAATGTCGACAAAAATTACATTTTGGTCAGGTTTAGATACCATTGGGGCCAATATTATTAGTTTAGAAAAAAATGGCTTTCAGTTAATTACAGATTTAGGGGCGTATGTGGGGGCAGATATCGATGCGCTTTTAGATAGAAACCTGACATCTGATTTATATGAAGCCGGGTTGTTACCTCCAATGAATGGATTATATCCTGAAGAGCAAGTGAAAGATTTGCCATTAGAATCCTTTGAGCAAAGTGATTTAAAGACGGCGATTTGCTTGTCACATTTGCATTTAGACCATTTAGGATCATTTGGGCAAATCAGCTCAGAAGTTCCTGTCTACACATTGAATCAAGGAGCAAATTTCTACCAAAACTTAAAACAACATAAACTATTACCTCTTTATGATGTCAACTGGCAAGGTATGGAAAGTGGCGTTATGTTTGAACATGGCCCATTTAAAATTACTTTTCATGAATCAGACCACGACACAATCGGTGCTGCTGCTATTTTCATCGAAGCACCAGATTTAAAATTAGTTTATTCAGGCGATTTAAGATTATCAGGCTTCGCTCCAGAAAAAGTATTGCAGTGGGCGGCGAAAGCAAAAGAATTTCAGCCGGACATTTTACTCCTTGAAGGGACTACTTTTTCTTCATCTGGTGAAGATAGCGAGATCGAGGATCCATTCGCAGATCGTACAGAGACGTGGGATTTATTATCTGAACGAGCATTAATAAGTCGTTTAGACAACTTATTAACTGCGAGTGATGAACTGATTGTATTTAATGGTTACCCTCAAAATATTGAGAGACTGGTGAAGTTAGCTGAATTAGCTAATAAAAATAATCGTCAAATCGTCTTTGATCCAGCTTATTATGAATTAGCGAAGCCTTTTGTTGAAAATACATCGATTGAAGTATTGAAATTGAATGCTGATATTACAATTGAATCGATTAATCAGCACCCTGAAAAATACATCGTTCAAGTTGAGTATGAAAACCGTCAAATCTTATCTGAATTAAAGCCAGGGATTTATGTCCATTCAAACGGCATGCCAATTGGACCTTATATGCCAGAATTTGCGCCATTCTTTGAAAAAGTACTGGAGCTAGGCTATGAAGTTATTTTTGCGAATGTTTCTGGGCATGCTCATCAAGCGGATTTATTAATGGTAGCTTATGCTATTCAAGCAAAAATTGTTGTTCCATGGCACACTTTTAAACCCGTTGCTTTTGGAGAAGCGTTAAATGAATATGGTATTTCAACTTTCTTGCCTGAAAAGAAAAAAGAATATACTGTCAGCGATATTATAAAATAATCAATAAGTGTTTGGTCATGAATTATCATGTCTGAACACTTATTTTATTTTCATCAGATTCTCATTATAAAGCGCGGTCTTTACACAATCTTTACAATAAATATCGCTACATTTACGCCAATTTAAAATTAAACTGTTATACTAAAAATGTATGAGAAAATTTTAGAAGAGGTGGTTAGGTGCAAGTAAGATTTGAAGATGTTACCCTAACATTCGATAATAATAAAACTGTTCTGGATAATATCAATTTTACATTACCGAGTTCAGAATTGCTGTCGTTTTTAGGCCCAAGTGGGAGCGGTAAATCGACAACATTATATTTAATTTCAGGATTACTGTCCCCGACATCAGGAAAAATATTCTTTGATGGCCAAGAAGTGACGAAAATGGACCCAGTTAAACGTGAAGTTGGGCTGGTATTCCAAAACTATGCACTTTACCCACATATGACCGTGCGTGAGAATATCATGTTCCCATTGAAAATGGCGAAGATGAATAAACGTGCTCGAATTGAGCGTGCGGAAGAAATGGCGAAGTTGACGCGTATTCAAGATCAATTAGATAAATACCCACGTCAATTATCGGGTGGTCAACAACAAAGGGTTGCGATTAGTCGAGCGCTCGCCAAAAAACCGAAAATTTTATTAATGGACGAGCCTTTATCAAACTTAGATGCCCGTTTACGTATTGAAATGCGTGAAGAAATTCGTCGTATTCAACAAGAAACTGGAATTACTACAGTGTTTGTAACACATGACCAAGAAGAAGCGTTAAGTATTGCGGATAATGTCATGGTACTTAATGATGGTCATATCCAACAAATGACTGATCCAGTTTCACTTTACCGTCAACCAGCTAACTTATTTGTTGCTAACTTTATCGGAACGCCTGTGATTAATAAATTCACACGCTCATCAAAAGCGTTGAATCCAAGTCATGATTTATTTGAGGAAGAGTGGCATACATTAGGGATTCGTCCTGAATATATTCAATTAAGTGATGCAACAGATTATTTAATTCAAGCGCATGTTAAACGTGTAGAAATTGTTGGTAAAGACCAAACAGTTCACCTTGAATATCAAGGTGAAGAAATTATTGCGTCTGATTTATCCGAAGCTTTAGAAGAAAATAGTCTCGTCTATTTAACAGCTGATCCTGAAGGGATTTTATTATTTGATAAGGATGACAAAAAAATAGACAAGGCAGCTACTACTGATGCACAAATAGGTAATAGCCATGATGAATAAGAAAAAGGATTTTAAATCTACTGTACAAGCCTTTTTATATTTACTACCAATGTTAGTTATCATCGGTGTGTTCACGATTTACCCAATTCTTAAGTCAGTGGATATGTCGTTTTATACGGATTACAATATTTTCACGGGTATTGTAGAAGAGCGAGGTTTAGGTAATTACACAGAATTATTAACTGACCCAGAATTTTACAAAGCGCTAAAAAATACAGCGATGTATGTTTTATGGGTTGTGCCCATTTCATTAATTCTGTCATTAGGAATTGCTTTATTACTGAATGAAATCCCATTTATAAAAGGATTTTTTAGAACGGTTTATTTCTTACCATTTGTTACTTCTACTGTTGCTGTTTCCATTGTTTGGAGTTGGTTATACCACTCTAATTATGGTTTGATTAATTACTTTTTAGGCATTTTCGGAATTGACGGGATGCAGTGGCTACAAGATCCGGATCTGGCAATGCCAGCGGTAATTATTATGGCCATCTGGAAAGGTTTAGGATTCAATATCTTACTGCTTCTAGTCGGTTTAGGTAATATCAACGAAAATTATTATCAAGCGGCGAAAGTAGATGGAGCTAATGGTTGGCAACGTTTTTGGAATATTACATTGCCACTCCTTCGACCAACGATTTTCTTATTAACGGTAGTATCGGTTATCAATGGCTTTAAAGTCTTTGATGAAGTATTCGCGTTATTTAATGGCCGTCCTGGTCCAGCGGGATCTGCAACAACACTGGTTTATTACTTATACCGTAAATTCTATGAACAATATGATTATGGTATGGCAGCCGCAACGGGTATGGTCCTGTTTGGTATCGTATTAATATTGACAATTATTCAATATTTAGGAAATCGATACTTCGAGAAAAGAGGAGGTTAACCCATGAAAAAAATATTAAAACTTTCATTGTCATATCTTGTTTTAACATTGGGTGGCTTTTTAATGATTTTGCCTTTTTTCTGGATGATTTCTACTTCATTGAAAACAGCAGGGCAAACAACAGCCATTCCACCGATTTGGTGGCCAACGGACCCACAATTTGGAAACTATGAAACAGCCTTATCGATGGCACCATTTGGACGATACTTCATTAACAGTGTCATCGTAACGGTGTTATCAACTTTAGGTGAATTAATTACGAGTATCTTAGCTGCTTATGCTTTTGCGAAATTGCAATTTTGGGGCAAAGATTTTATTTTCTTAGTGTTACTAGGAACGATGATGGTTCCTGGTGAACTGATGACAATACCTAACTTTGTTACATTATCTGGTTGGGGTATGATTAATACTTATGGAGCGTTAATTATTCCATGGTTAGCTTCAGTTTTTACAGTATTTGCACTCAAACAATCATTTGAATCTGTACCGGATGAACTTTATTATGCCGCTAAAGTAGACGGCTCTAGCGATTGGCGTTACTTATGGGAGATTATGGTCCCATTATCTAAATCATCAATCGTCGCAGTGATGATCCTTAAAGTAATCGGATCATGGAACTCATTCTTATGGCCTTTAATTGTCACGACTGAACGTGAGATGCGTACTTTACCCGTTGGATTGCAATCATTTACAACAGAAGCTGGAACACGCTTTGAGTTGTTAATGGCTGCTTCTGCTGTTGTGGTATTACCAATGATCGTCTTCTATTTAATCTTCCAGAAGCATATTATCAAAGGTATTTCACGATCAGGGCTTAAAGGATAGTTGGATGTTACTCTGGTTTTATAAAAAGTTTCTGTAGTCAAAAAGGAGAGGGAAAATTAGTATGAAGAAAATTGTATTATTAGCTGTAACAGTCTTTACAGCATTAGCTAGTTTTGTATTAGGAACACCTGTCCAAAATGTTGCAGCACAAGATGCTGTTGAAGTTACATTTTGGCATGCAATGAATGGACCCCATCAAGAAGCAATCACTTCTTTAGTGGAAGCATTTAACGAGTCTCAAGATCAATATGTTGTTGTTGAACAAAACCAAGGTGACTATTCTACATTACAACAATCAGTCATCGCTTCTGGTGTATCAGGTGATTTACCAACGATGGCTCAATTAACTGCTTCAACAGTTGTTGACTTTAAAGACCAAGGATTGACAATTGCTTTAGATGATCATTTAACAGAAGAAAATGGCTTCACACAAGAATTACGTGACGATATTTTCGAAGGCTTCTTAACAGGAGTTACTTTAGACGAACAAATCTATGCACTACCTTTCTCGAAATCAGTGCGTTTAATGTTTGTTAACCAAGATTTACTTGATGAAGCAGGCGTTGAAGTGCCAACAACTTGGGAAGAAGTTGAGGCTTTAGGTGTTGCTTTAGATGAAGCTGGTTTAGAAGAGCATGCAATGGGACTTGAAAATGGTCCATCAATGGAATATGAAACAATGGCTCGTCAAAATGGTGCAACTTGGATTGCTGATGACTTATCAGAAGTAGAAATGGCATCAGAAACTGCTGTAGAACCATTACAATTTATGAAAGATTTAATTAACAATGACCACGCTCGTTTAGCAGGTGAAGATGGATTCATGTCAGGACCATTCTCACAAGGTGCGTCTGCATTATATATCGGTTCATCAGCTGGTTTACCACACGTATTACCAGGTGTTGGAGAGACAGGTATGAACATGGTAACAGCTGAACTTCCAGTTTATGGTGAAGGGGAGCCATTAACTTTATTTGCTGGTAACGACCTAGGTGTATTTAATTCAGCTTCTGACGAAGAAATTGCTGGTGCGGTTGCATTCATGTCATTCTTATTAAATGCAGATAACACAGCAC
This sequence comes from Aerococcaceae bacterium DSM 111022, assembly GCA_015863195.1. Taxonomy (GTDB): domain Bacteria; phylum Bacillota; class Bacilli; order Lactobacillales; family Aerococcaceae; genus DSM-111022. The sequence continues at coordinate 187,091 of JACBXO010000003.1, forward strand.
AATGGGCGATTGATACAGGTTACCTACCAATTACTCAATCAGGTGTTGAATCTGACTTATGGCAAGAATACTTAGCATCAGATGAAGGTCAATACATGGAAGCAGCGACTGCAGAATTAGCATATGGTCGTTCTCAAGTTCCTTATGTTGGTTCATCTGAAGTATTTACTGAGTTAAACTTAGCAATGGAACGTGTATTCATCGAAGACGCTGATCCAGCGACTGAGATGACAGCAATCGAAGAATTAGTTAATGAGCATATTTCATCTAACAACTAATTTAATTTAATAAAACCAAGAGTCCTAGAGAACTTATGTATTAACATAGGTTCTCTTTTGTTTTATGTAGAAGATACCATACCTTTAAAAAAGATTGTTAGCGAATTCACAATATGGCAAAATAAGTGTATCAGATACGAGGAGTGATTTTTATGTTAAAAGATAAAGTAGCAATTGTAACAGGAGCGGCTTCAGGGATTGGTAAAGGAATCGCGGAAGCGTATGTAGCGGCAGGGGCTAAAGTTATTATTGCTGATTATAATTTAGAGGGTGCTGAAAGCGTTGCCGAAGAATTAAATGGGCAGTTTGAAGATTCAGCGATTGCTTTTAAAGTGGATGTCTCACAACAAGATCAAGTCGAAGCGATGATTGATGAAGCGGTCAATAAATTTGGTGGCTTAGATATTTTAATTAATAATGCTGGTGTGATGGACGGGATGGAGCCAGTTGGAGAAATTTCTAATGAGCGTTGGCAACGTATTTACCAAGTCAATGTGGACGGGGTAATGTATGCAATGCGTAAAGCGATTGAAGTGATGGGCGAAAAAGGTGGGTCAATCATTAACGTCGCATCTGTAGGTGGTATTCGCGGTGGTGCAGCTGGAGCGGCCTATGTTAGTTCAAAACATGCTGTGGTTGGTTTATCGAAAAACACTGCTTATATGTATGCTAAAGAAAATATCCGTTGTAATGTTATCGCACCAGGTGGTGTGGAAACAGGAATTGGCGCAACAATGACGGATATGAGTGAATTTGGTTATGGCCGTATGTCCATGGTAGCAGCATCAGCTACACGTCAAGGTCAGCCAGAGGAAATTGCAAGTCTAGCAGTTTACTTAGGAAGTGATGGTGCTAGTTTTGTTAATGGTACTGTCATCAATGTGGATGGCGGCTGGACTGCTGGTTAATTTTTAATAAGTATATTTAATTTGACTGCCAATATAGATCCCATTCTAGTGTGTACGAGCTAGAGTGGGGTCTTTTTGTGTGTATTTTTTGAATACTGGAGAAATTTAATAATCGTTTAGTTACGTTGATTTTATTTAAGAAGATTAATGAGCTAGTGATTTTCTAGCTGTTTTTTAGATAAGAGGGTGTGTAGTCTATTAGTTTGAATGAATAATTGAATCTATGGATTGTCAAAAAGCGCCATCTAGTTTTTTAGCTAGGTGGCGCTTTTTTTATTGGATTAAATTTAGTTGTTTTTTGGATTATTGAATGAGAAATGGAATTTGGTTTACTTTGAAATACGTATTTTTTCACTCTGACGATTTGAAAATCACAGATTCGCATAAAATATTTTTTACCGACATGAGCTATTTAAAAGATTGATAAATCGAACTTATTACATATGTTTTGTCAGGAAACATAACAATTAAAATAGAATAATTAGACTCGAATTAAAATATTTGTTAAAAAAGCTTGCATTATTAGTTTTTAATTAATATAATCTCATTAACAACTAAAGGAGTGGTAAAATGAAAGTGATTGAAATGTCAGGAAATATAACAATGGTATTTAATGAGAGTCGTGAAATATATCGATACTTACATCAGCATCCCGAATTGTCTTTCGAGGAATACCAGACACGAGCTTTTATTTTAAACCAGCTCCTAAAATATGGTTATGAAGATATCAAAATAAATGTCGGAGGTGGCGGTATTGTAGCTCGATTGACTGGAGGAAAACCAGGACCTGTAACTGCATTTCGAGCAGATTTTGATGCTTTAGCCATTCAAGAAGAAACTGATTTAGATTTTAAATCAGTCAATGACGGAGTTATGCATGCTTGTGGTCATGATGCGCATACTACCATTTTATTAATGGCAGCTAAGCAACTTATAAAATATCGCCAAAGAATCGAAGGAACGATTGTATTTCTTTTCCAGCATGCAGAAGAAGTGAAACCAGGCGGGGCAGTAAGCATTGTAAAGTCGGGTGAGTTAGATGATGTAGATCAAATTTTCGGTCTACATTTAAGTGGAGATATACCATATGACGGAGTTATCAATTATTGTCCTGGTTATGCTTTAGCAGCTTCTGACTCATTTACTATAAATATCCAAGGTAATGGTGGCCATGCTGCTACCCCACATTCGACAGTAGATTCCACAGTAGTCGCTGCCTTTCTGATTCAACAATTACAAACCATTGTTAGTCGTAATAAAAATCCCCTTGATTCGGGTGTCCTGACAGTAGCAAATTTTCATGCAGGAAATGGTGCTAACAATGTAATTGCTGATTCGGCTACGATTTCGGGAACAGTAAGAACATATAATCCAGAATTAAGAGCATTAATCAAGAAACGTATTTTCAATATGACGGAGCAAGTGAGTCAGGCACATGGTGCAAAAGTAGAAATCGATTATTTAGATGGTTACCCACCACTTTATAATCATCCAGAAAAAATGGAAGAAGTAGCGGATGTTTTCACCGATACATTTGGTGCCGCACGCATCATCGAAAGCCCACCTCGCATGGGTGGTGAGGATTTCGCCTATTATGTTGAAAAAATTCCGGGAGCTTTCTATTTCATAAGAGCAGGCGCTTTTGCAGAAAATAATTATCCACATCATCATCCAAAATTTCAAATCGATGAACGAAGTTTATTAACTGGTTTGAAGACCATTTTAAGTTTGGCAGAATATTATCATCAAGTAAAGGTAGGGATTTTCCAATGAAGACACAAGCAAAAATTAAAATTAACTGGTTAGACGAGGTAAAGGCAGTTGAGCCAGATGTAATCGAAATGCGTCGCTATTTACATCAACACCCTGAATTATCATTTGCAGAATATAAAACAGCGGATTATATCTATAAACAATTGTGTTCATTTGGTGTCGAAGACATTCAGCGAAATGTTGGAAATGGATTGGGAATAGTTGCCAGAATTCATGGTGCAAAACCAGGGCCAGTTATTGCCTTAAGAGCAGACTTTGATGCTTTACCTATTCATGAAGAAACTGATTTACCTTTCAAATCACAAAATGAAGGTGTGATGCATGCTTGCGGGCATGATGCGCATACGGCGATGTTACTAGGAGTAGCACAAATTATGAATCAGCATAAAAACAATTTTGCTGGTAGTGTCGTTTGTATTTTTCAAAATGCCGAAGAAACAAAGCCAGGTGGGGCTAAGAGTATGATTGAAGATGGTGCGCTTGAAGATGTAGATGTCATTTACGGTATTCATGTGGTGCCTGAACATGAAGTTGGAAATGTTGGTTATTCAATGTCTTATGGTTCAGCCGCATCTGATACGATTGAAATTAATGTACAAGGACGTGGGGGTCATGCATCAAGGCCACATGAAGCCATTGATTCAGTTGTTATCGCATCCGAAATTATTACCAATTTACAATCGATTGTAAGTCGTTTTGTCGACCCAATTGATCCCGCTGTCCTTACCTTTTCAAGTGTTGCAGCAGGAGGAGGAACGGCTCCTAATATTATTGCGGATCAAGCTAAAATAAAAGGAACGGTACGAACGTTTTCAGAAGAAACCCGTCAAACCATTAAACGTAAGTTTAAACAAATGACACAAGCAATTGTGGAGATGAATGATGGTTCAGTTGAAGTGAATTACTACGACGGTTATCCAGCTTTATTAAATAACAGAGAGCTAGTTAAAAATATCGTTGACCGGATTCAAAGCGCACAACTTTTTAATGAAGTATTAGAAATTGGACCGATGAACGGTGCAGCTATGATTGGTGAAGATTTCGCCTATTATTTACAAAAAGTACCAGGTGCTTTCCTCAATATTGGTGTCAAAAATCCAGGAGAGTCAGAAACTTATCCACTTCATCATCCGAAATTTAATTTAGCAGAAGAAGCCTTGAGTAAAGGTATGGAGCTTTATCTCTTTCTCTTAATGCAACATTTAAATGAGGTGACAGAGTGAAAAAATATATAGTAAAACGATTATTAATCATGATTCCCGTTATTCTATTAGTTTCGGTATTTGCATTTGGGATAGTTCAATTAGCACCCGGCGATGCAGCTGACTTGTATTTATCACCGGATGCTAACGCAGAACAAATCGAACTGACCCGTGAGCGTTTAGGTTTAAATCAATCTGTTATTGTTCAATATTTTAAATGGCTTGTCAATGTTCTGCAAGGAGATTTAGGTATTTCATTTAGTACTCGAACGAGTGTTTTAGCTTTGATTTTCGAACGAGCAGTGCCAACTTTACAATTGATGGCAATGACCTTACTTGTCGCCTATATTATTGCAATCCCTTTAGGGATGATTTGTGCCAAGTATAAAAATTCTTGGTTTGATAATTTAGTAACGACCGCTTCATTTGCAGGGGTATCTGTTCCTAATTTCTTTTTAGGACTAGGAGTCATATATATTTTCGCCTTGCAGTTAGGTTGGTTACCAACAGGAGGACGCGAGACATTAGGAGGCAATGATAGTTTTTGGGAGAGCATTTCATATTATATTTTACCAGTATCAGTATTAGCTACGAGTTATGCCGCAAATATGACGCGTTATGTCCGCTCGACGATGATTCAAGTGAACGATGAAAACTATATGCGAACGGCAGTTTCTAAAGGACTATCAGATAATAAATTAACTTGGCGACATGGGCTACCGAATGCTTTGGTTCCGATTTTGACAGTCATCGGTTCAGATATTCCTCGTCTAATCGGTGGGGCGATAGTGACAGAACAAGTTTTCCGTTGGCCAGGAATGGGACAGTTAATGATGACCTCTATTTCTGCAAGAGATTATCCTGTTATTATGGCAATCAATTTAATCTCAGCACTTGCTGTATTATTCAGTAACTTAATTGTCGATATTTTATATGCTTATGTTGATCCAAGGATTAGATACTAAAGGAGGATTTTATGACAACATTGAATGCTTTTCAAGCAGTTCACACTCAGGATCGGCCTTTGAATGAAGATTTATATCAAGTTTCTGATGTTGATCGAGTGAAAAACTCAGGTTATTGGCAGAGCTTATTCAAACGGTTTAGTAAAAATAAGTTAGCAGTTCTCGGATTAATCCTCTTTATTGCTTTGCTAATAATTGGACTATTTGCTGAATATTTAGCTCCTTATGATCCTGATTTAACAGTAGGCTCATTTCAAGCACCACCAAGTGCAGCGCATTTATTGGGGACAGATGAAATTGGGCGTGATGTTTTAAGTCGGCTATTATTTGGAACAAGAGTTTCACTTTTTGTAGGACTGATGTCCGTTTTAATATATACCGTTATTGGTACTACGCTAGGTTTAATAAGTGGTTTTCTAGGTGGTTTCTGGGATACCGCCATTATGCGTTTCACGGAAGTAATTATGTCTTTTCCATATTTCATGGTTATTTTAGTTGTAGTTGCTATCATTGGTCCGAGTGTTTGGACGGTCACGCTAGTTATTGGCCTTTTTGGTTGGCCAAGTTTATCTCGTTTAGTTAGAGCAGAAGTTTTGAAATTACGTAAAGCAGATTATGTTCAAGCAGCTGTTGCTTCAGGATATTCAACATCAAGTATTTTATTTAAACATATATTCCCAAACGTTACATCGCCTATTTTAGTTAATATGACCTTTGGAATTTCGACGTCCATTATTACTGAAGCATCACTTTCTTTCTTAGGTGTAGGCGTGATTCCACCGACGGCCAGTTGGGGAAATATTTTAGCCAATGCGCAGTCATTGACCGTTTTATCTAGCCAACCTTGGCGCTGGGTTCCAGCAGGAATGCTGATTTTTATAGCAGTACTAGCCGTAAATTTTGTGGGAGAAGGATTACGATCTGCCATTGAAGGCGAGATATAAGATTAATGTTTTTAATCAAAATAAAAGTAAAAATTTACTAAATTTAAGGAGTCTTTGAAATGAAAAAAATAGTTAAGATTGGTTTAATGTTTTCTATATTATTAAATATTTTGGGGAATTTTAGTGCAGGGTTTGTGAGTGCTCAAGAATCGGAGCGTGACACCTTATATATTGGTGCAACGAATACCATTTCGGGTCTAAATCCATTGAATTCATCGGACGTAGTAGCTCAATGGGTGGAGCGCTTTATGTATCCATCTTTAATGGATCAAATTGCACCAGGGGAATTTCAAGCTAATATTGCTGACATTACAACCGAGGATAATTTAACTTATACTATAAAAATAGGTGATGATGTCAACTGGTCAGATGGTCAACCAGTGACTGCTGACGATATTGCTTATAATATTAGTTTAATTGCCGATCCTCATTTTGAAACACATGCTGCAAGTTACATTACAGCCATCGCTGGTCTAAATGATAGTGGAAAGCTAGATGAAGGAGCGGAATTAACAGGTCTTACTATTGTAGATGATAAAACATTAACCATTACTTTAAAAGAAGCAGCTGACCCAGCTTATGTTAAAGAAAATATCGGCTTTAAATTATTAATTGCGCCTAAACATATGATTGAAGTTGAAGATATCTACAATTTAGGTAGCTCAAAGTTTGCGACAGAACCATCTGTTTTTGCTGGACCATATAAGTTTGTTAAATATGAAAATGGTGCATACGTTCAACTGGAAGCGAATGAAAATTATTTCCGTGGCGAACCTAAAATTAAAAATGTCTATATTCAATTTATGGACAGTACTGCAATCGTAACTGCCTTGCAAGCTGGAACACTTGATATGTCAGCAGGTGGTGGTATTGGTTTAATTCCTATTACTGATATCAATGCTTTACGTCAAAATGAATCACTTTTTGTAGAAGCTAACCCAGGGACTAGTGGTCAATTTATGCATATAAACAATGAAGTTTTCACAGATGAAAATTTCAGAAAAGCTTTATTAACAGCCATTAACCGTGATCGTTTAGTTACTGATTTACTAATGGGAGAAGGGGAAGTGATTGCTTCTACTTTAACTTCAATGAATCAATATAAAGATTCTGATTTAGCACCTGCTGAATATGATCCAGAAGCAGCTAAAGCATTATTGGAAGAATCAGGATTTGATACCAGCCAAGAAATTGTTTTATCAGTTCCAACAGGAAATGTAACAAGAATGACGGCAGCTAACTTAATTGAACAAGACTTAGAAGCGATTGGTTTAAATATTCGTCAAGAAACAGCAGATTTCGCAACGCATCTAGCAAAAGTAAATAGCGGAGATTACCATTTAGCTATGATTGGTTTAGCTTTTAATGTGGATCCCGATCAAAGTTCTTATTGGTCAGTAGAGTCTCTTAACTACGCTAATATTAACGATGAACATTTAGAGAGTTTAATTGCAGAAGGAAGAGCATTAACATCTTTTGATGAACGCTATCCAGTTTATCAAGAATTCCAAGCTTATTTCCAAGACAAAGCATTTGTAGCACCACTCTATGCAGATTATCAATTTACAATTAAAACTAAAAAATTAGACGGAGGTATTAAACCATTCTGGCACGGTAGTTTATACGATATCGAACAATGGACAATCGCGGAGTAATCGATTGAGATGATGGAGGAGTGTTGGAATGGCAAAAGAAACATTATTAGAAGTAAAGAATTTACAAATAGAATTTAAAACGCTAGAGGGCCGTGTTAAAGCCATCAGAGATGTGAGCTTCACACTTAATAAAGGTGAAACACTAGCCATTGTAGGTGAATCAGGTTCTGGAAAATCAGTCTCTACTAAGGCAATTACAGGAATTTTACCTAAGCGTGTCACAGATATTAAAGGTGGAGAAATCATTTATCAAGGACAAAATTTACTGAAAGCCTCTGATAAGGAAATGATGCAAATTCGCGGTAAGGAAATTGCGATGATTTTCCAAGATCCAATGACTTCCCTCAATCCAGTTATGACTGTTGGTGAACAAATCGCAGAGTCTCTTGAAGAACATCAAGGTATGAGAGGAGAAACTGCTTTGTTAGAAGCTCAACGTTTAATGGAAAAAGTGGGCATCAAAGATGTGGTACTCCGAAGTAAACAATATCCCCACCAATTCTCTGGTGGGATGAGACAGAGAATTATGATCGCTTTAGCATTAGCTTGTAAACCTAAAATTCTAATTGCCGATGAGCCGACAACCGCATTAGATGTCACCATACAAGCTCAAATTTTAGAGTTAATCAATGAATTGAAAGACGAATTTGATGCCTCAGTTATTTTTATCACCCATGATTTAGGCGTCGTTGCTAATATAGCTGATCGGGTGGCGGTGATGTATGCTGGACGCATTGTAGAACAGGGGACTGTAAATGAAATATTCTATCATCCACAACATCCTTATACTTGGGGATTATTAGCAGCCATGCCTTCCTTAGATTTAGCAGATGATGATTTATATACAATACCAGGAAACCCACCCAATATGATGCATTTACCTAAAGGTGACCCATTTGCCCCACGTAATCAATATGCCTTAGCCATTGATTTTGAAGAAGAACCGCCAATGTTCAAAGTTAGCGATACTCATTTTGCAGCGACTTGGCTTTTAGATAAGAGAGCACCCAAAATGACACCGCCAGAGGTCATCCAACGTCGTTTTGAAGTTTATCAGTCACTAGGAAAGGAGTCATGAGATGTCAACGATCGTAAAAATGAGTCATGTTAGTAAAGATTATTATCCTTCTCGCAATGAGAAGGTCAGTGCAGTGAATGATATTTCCTTTGAGATTTATGAAGGTGAAACTTTCGGATTAGTAGGTGAATCAGGTAGTGGAAAATCAACCACGGGCAAATTATTATTGAAGTTAGAAGGCGCTAGCAAGGGTGAAATAGAATTTATGGGGCAAGATATTGCCAATATTGAAAGTAGAAAGGATTTGCTGTCTTTCAGAAAAAACATTCAAATGATTTTCCAAGATCCCTATAGCTCATTGAATCCCCGTATGACCATAAAGGAAATTATTGGTGGACCAATGGTTGTACATGGTTTAGTCAAAAATAATAAAGAACGTGATCAAGCAGTCCATCATCTGATGGAATTAGTAGGATTAAATCCTGCCTACGCCAACCGTTATCCACGGGAGTTTTCAGGCGGACAATGTCAAAGGGTTGGGATTGCTCGTGCTTTAGCATTGAATCCTAAGTTAATTATTGCTGATGAGGCTATATCAGCTTTAGATGTCTCTATTCAAGCGCAAATTGTCAACTTGTTACGCCAGTTAAAACGAGAAAACAATTTAACATTTCTTTTTATTACCCATGATTTATCAATGGTGAAATACCTCTCAGACCGTATAGGAGTAATGAGTCAAGGAAGACTTCTAGAAACTGCACCAGCTGACGAAATTTATGAATGTCCGCTTCATCAATATACTGAATCGCTTCTATCAGCTATTCCAGAGGCGGATCCACTCAAAGCAAAAGAACGTCAGCGCGTCCAATATCAAGGACTAAATTATTCAGAAGCTGAGTGGAAAGATGTTAAAATGCGTGAAATAGCACCAGGACACCAAGTCCTATGTCACCCAAACGAAGTCGCTGCCTACCGCCGCAAATACACTGTTCTACGCACGAAGCAGCAAGACACCGCTTTTATTAAACAAAAGTCATCAACAATCAATCATAATTATTACGGTAAAGTCGTTACACTTTAGCGATAAAACAACACTCACTTGGGATTACTCTCGAGTGAGTGTTGTTTTGTATTTACATGCATTTTTTGAAAAAGTGGCAGTCGCTTGAAAGTCTGTCATTCTATGAAGGATACTTTTAAGTAAATTTAACAGAGTGAGTGCTGTTCATCACATAGAACTGGCTATCGATTAAGTTATGTTTAACCCGAGTAATAGCACAAATTGTGTCTCTGCTCAAAAACTACAAATGAAATTATCGAATAATTCCTTCCTCATACAAAATTTAATCAAGTCTATTAATAATCATTAAAAAAACAGAAATTAATAATACAAACATGATAGTTATTTCACAAGAAGAATCCCTTCGTGTAGACGTTTACAGTCTGACATTGTTAGAATATGCTGGTATAGTATATGTATAAGAGATAGGGAAAGGAGCAAACATTTCATGATTAGTATTATTTCATTTATCAGTGCTATCGTAGCATTTGTATATTTAGGTGTTGTCGGAGTTAAAGATTTACCAGAATTAGTGCAAGTTGAAAATACTGGAACAGTGACACTAAATGTAGCAGGTTATGTATTAGCATTCTTAGTACCAATGTTCTTAATTGTTTTTGGATTCTTATTCTAAAATTTTTTGAGTATATAGTTCGAATTCGAGATTAAACCGTTTTCATAAAGAAGGGAGAAATATTTTATGATTAGTATTATTTCATTTATCAGTGCCATTGTAGCTTTTGTATATTTAGGTGTTGTAGGCGTCAAAGATTTACCAGAATTAGTGCAAGTTGAAAATACAGGAACAGTGACATTAAACGTAGCAGGATACGTATTAGCATTCTTAGTACCAATGTTCTTACTGGCATTCGGCTTCATGTTCTAATATATAAAAAAGTAAACCCCCCGTTCCCCAATATTGGGACGGAGCAGGGTTATTTTTTTTGCCTTAATTTCATTTTCACAAAGCAATTTATCTTAAGTAGTCTTTCAGTCGAAAAAGGCCCATAACTACGTTATAATAAGCATATTATACATTTAAAAATATAAAGGGGTGAATTGTGAATGCCAGAGTTACCAGAAGTTGAAAGTGCCAGAGTTGGCCTCGACCGAGTTGCACGAAATAAACAAATCCAAGCAATCGAAGTCTATTGGCCAAACTTAATTTCAACTAATTTATCGATAGATGAATGGCAAAAAACGCTCATAGACCAGACTATTCACCAAGTTTCTAGACGTGGTAAATATTTAGTTTTCGAGTTAGACACGCATCTTTTGGTGTCACACTTAAGAATGGAAGGGAAATACTTTTATTTTTTAAAAGAAGACATACCTCAAGAAAAAGCCAAACATACGCATGTGATATTTAAGTTTACAGATGGTTCCCAGTTGCACTATCACGATGTGCGAAAATTTGGTCGCTTTGAACTAACCAGTTACAAAGACCAAGCGGCATTTTTTAATTCGAAAAAATTAGGACCCGAGCCCACTGAAGAAGCGTTTGATTTAACAGAATTTTCAAAAGCATTACAGAAGAAATCTCGTGCTATAAAAACCGTCCTCTTATCACAAGAACAAGTAGTAGGGCTAGGAAATATTTATGTTGATGAAGTACTGTTTGATAGCGGTATTTATCCAGAACGCCCAGCTAATTCGTTAACTGAGAAAGAAATTGCGCTGCTGAGAACCAATATCATTCAAACGATTGAAAGAGCGACCGGTCTAGGCGGTTCGACGATTCGAACTTATAAAAATACATTAGGTGAAGCAGGGCGCTATCAAGATTATTTACAGGTTTACGGGAAACAAGGAACACCGTGTCCAAATTGTGGGACAACGATTGAAAAAATTAAAGTGCATGGGCGTGGGACGCATTATTGTCCAGTTTGTCAGCCGAGAGAGGGAAATCGATGAAGACAATCATTATTACAGGGTCAATCGCAACAGGTAAATCAACGGCGTCTAATTATTTAATCGACAAAGGTTACACGGTAGTTGATACTGATTTAATTGCAAGACAAGTCGTTGAACCAGGAACAGTGGGACTCAATCAAATTAAAGAGGCATTTGGCGAGAGTGTAATCCTTTCAGATGGTGCACTAGACCGTTCAGCTTTAGGCGAGATAATATTTAAAAATGAAACTGCTCGCGTGCAGTTAAACCAGATTACGCATCCGCTTATTTTCCAAGAAGCAGAACGTCAAGTAAGTGTCGCACACGAAAAGGGCGAAAGACTTGTTTTTGTCGATATTCCACTATTTTATGAAGTGAATCCAGATATGGATTATGATGCGGTATGGTTAGTATATATTCCTGAGAATTTACAATTAGAGCGTTTAATGTCACGGAATACTTTTACAAAAGAAGAGGCACTCTCTAGAATTGCGAGTCAGATTTCTATTGAAGAAAAGAGACTAAAAGCGGATGTTGTGCTTGATAATTCTGAGGAGCGGTCAAATTTATACCGACAAATCGATATTCAATTGCGTAAATAATTGGGTTATATGTTAAAATATAATTAAATTGTACATGTCAAATAGTAAAGGAGATCAATCTATGGAATGTCCAAAATGCCATAATTTGCAGTCAAAAGTTGTCGATTCTAGGCCGACTGATAATGGGCGTTCAATTCGCAGAAGACGTGAGTGCTTGAACTGTGGGAACCGTTTTAATACTTATGAGCAAGTTGAAAAGATACCGTTATTAGTCATTAAACGTGATGGGACCAGGGAAGAATTTAACCGTGATAAGTTGACGCGCGGGATTATTCGTTCTGCTGAAAAGCGTCCAGTAACACGTGAACAAATGGATGCGTTAGTTTCTAAAGTAGAAGAGAAAATTCGCGAAGAATCAGATGGTGAAGTTGAGAGTAGCCGGATTGGTGAGTATGTAATGCCATTATTATTCGATTTAGATGAAGTGGCTTATATTCGTTTTGCGAGTGTGTACCGTCAATTCCAATCACGGGAAATGTTTATGCAAGAATTGGAAAATATGAGTCAGCGCCGAAATGAGGAGTCGTAAATGTCAAATCGGATAGCACCGATGCAGCCTTTTTATATTGTGAATCAAGTGAAATTAACGCCTTTACAATTGGAAGCTTTAACTCACTTTTATCAACCCATCACAGGTCCTGTTGCGATCAGTGTTTATTTAACGATGATGAATACTCCTTTACTTGAAAAACATCAAAGTGAGCGTTATGTGCACAATCAATTAATTGAACAAATGCGTTTAACGATGCATGAACTTGATGATGCGATTAAGCATATAGAAGCCATTGGTTTAGTGAAAACATACCGTGACCGTCATGCACACGAAGAAACACGTCGTCAGACATTATATTATAAAGTCATTGCGCCATTAGATCCAGGGGCATTTATTGAACAGTCACATCTGCGGGCACTTTTATTTAATCAAATTGGGCCGCATAATTATCAGTCATTATTGAATCGTTTTACTCCGGAATTACCTGACCTATCGGTATTTGATGAGATTACTTTATCGTTTAATCAAATGTATCAAGTTGGTTATGAAATACCAAGCCAAAATGGTCAGATAGCAACAGATAAACCGATGGCTAAATTGAATTTAGAAGCAGCTAATGAGACTTTCAATTATAGTCAGTTTTTACAATTTGTGATGGCAGATCATGTAGACCATAGTGAATTGACGGCTGAATTGAAAGAAAATGTATTAACGATGCATCAGATGTTTGAATTAAATGAGTCACAAATGGCTGAGGTGGTTAAACTCGCCACGAATCAATTAACTGGTAAAATTGAGCAGGATAAATTTATTGAAATTATACAAAAGCGTCAAAAACAAAATCAATCTGTTCAAATTACGGTGTCTAACGAGTTTCCTAAAAACTATACAAAACAAGAGATCGAAGCGCGCAAAAAAGACATTAAGCAACATTTTCCAGAAATTAATGATCAACAAATTAGTATTATTTTACTGTGTGAGCAGATGCCGGCTGAGACTTTCTTGACGAAGACGAAGAAGGCGAAGAAAGGTTTTCCCAATGATGATGAGTTGTATTTTATCCGCAATTTACAGTCGCGTTCGAATTTAACTTTGCCGACAGTTAATTTGCTGGTTTATTATTTATTGGTGATTCAGGGGCAGCCGAATGTTTATAAGGGGTCTTTGCAACGAATTGCTAATGATTGGCAACAAAAGGGGTTAAATTCGCCTGAGGCGGTGTTCCAATTTATGAATAAACAGGCTCAAGTGGAGCAGATTAAACAGAAACAGGGGAATTACCGCAATTATCCAAGTAAGAAACAAACAAATGCTTATTCAGAGCCTATTCCAGAGTGGTTACAAAAGCAAAATGAGGCAAGTGAAGGCACGCGGCAGACAGCACCAGTGGAAGAAGTTTCACAAGAGTCGCAAGATGCTATTCGTGCGCGTTTGGCTGCATTATATAGTGAGGAGGAGGGTAGCTAATGGAATCAATTAGAGATGTTATGAAAAATATTAAGCCGTCAAAAGCTCAACAAGAAGCGTTTCAAAAAACGAGACAATCGATTTTATCTCACCCTAAAGTTGCTGCTTTCTTAGAGGAACATAAAGACCGCGTGACGCCTGAATTAATCGATAATAGTATTTCCAAATTGAATGAATTTGTAAAGGAGTCGAATAAATTAGAGCGCGGTGAAATGGGGGCCAATCCAGGGTTTGCGCCAGTTTTATTCTTTAATATGAATTATATTGATGTTGATTATATAGCAACGGATGTTTATTACAAAGAAAAAGAACGTAAAGAAAAAGAACATTTAATTGATAATCACACGATGTCCTTGGACGTGCGTAATGCGACACTGGGTACTTATGATTTAAATTCAGCGGTGCGTGTTCAATTAATGGAGGAAATTATTGATTTCCTAGCAACATTTAGAAAAGATAAGCACTTAGCGCGTGGTCTATTTATTCATGGTCCATTTGGAGTGGGTAAAACTTATTTAATGGGCGCTTTAGCCAATGAACTGGTAAGTAAAGACCATGCCAGCGTGAATGTGTTGCACTATCCAACCTTTATTAATGATTTGAAAGGGACTTTTGCGGATAATTCCACGCAAGATGTCATCAATGCCACAAAATCAGTGGATGTTTTAATTTTAGATGATATTGGTGCTGAGAGTAATTCACAGTGGGTACGTGATGATGTTCTGAATCCTATTTTAGAGTTCCGTATGAAAGAGTCGCTTCCAACCTTCTTTACGTCGAATTTTGGTCCTAAAGATTTAGAAGTTCATTTGGCTATGACAAAATCAACCAACGACCAGTTGAAATCAAAGCGCGTGATGGAACGTGTTTATTATTTAGCTAAGCCAATCTTATTTGAAGGCGAAGATCGTCGCCGCAAAGCTTGGAATTAAATGGGGATTTGCTTGAGTGATTTGAATGCTTGAGATTTATAATTACATTTATGTTATTTTAGTTATAACTAATTTAGCAGTAACTATATTTGATTGAGCAAACTAGAATTTGTTTTAAGGTAGCTTTTAGCTGCAGCCTAAAAGCTTCTTTTGATAGGAGGGGTCAATTTCTGAAGAAATTGACTTCCTTTTTTGTTTCTTTGTTTTGTTTGAGGTGTGGAAACAGTGGGCGAGGGTGTTGGAATTTTTGGATGCAAAAAAATGCATCCTTTCAGGATTGAGATTAGGAGGGTGCACAGATTGTGTATTCTTGATTTAAGAAAGTGGAGGGGATGCAAAAAAGTGCATCCTTTTTTGGATTGAGATTACGAGGGTGCATAGATTGTGCATCCTCGCTTTGAGAAAAGAGAGGGGATGCAAAAAAGTGCATTCTTTTTGGATTGAGATTAAGAGTGTGCGTATTTCAATGCATGCATGAGCATGGGGATTTAATTAGTGATAATAATTGGCCTTCGAACTGGGAGTTATTATCTGTAATCATGGAATCGTATAATAACTGGTTTTGAACTGGGAGTAATTATATGAACGTATAACTTCTCAGAAATTTTAGGGTAGTTGTTATACGAAACCAGAAAATCGTATAACAACTGGCTTTTGAAATGGGAGTAATTATACGAATGTATAACTTCTAAGAAATTTTAGGGTAGTTGTTATACGAAACCAGGAAATCGTATAATAACTAACTTTTGAAATGGGAGTGATTATACGAACGTATAACTTCTTGGAAATAAGAGGGGAGTTGTTATGCGAAAATACGAAACCGTATACATTTATTGACAGGGCAAGACATTTCAAAGAAAGGCTTGTCATCTAAAATTAAACATGATATATTACATTTAATCACTTATTAAAGACATGAATCATTGACCTCTTATTTCAGGGAAGAGCCGGTTGCTGCAAGGCTTATAATGTCAGATGGTTTACCACTTTAAGTTCAGTCAAGTGACGTGGCGACGCGTTAAGTCGATTTTAAGAACAGATTTATCTGTTAAATTTGGGTGGAACCACGTCGATTACGTCCCATTAGTTGTGATGACTAATGGGGCGTTTTTATGTTTTTTACGATAACGGAGTGTAAAGTACCCAGATCGCAGATGCAAAATTAACCATACTTTTAAAAATAAAGAACCAATATGGAGGAGAATTATGTCACAAATTACATTAACATTCCCAGATGGAAATCAGAAGCAGTTTGATGCTGGCGTTACGGTGAAAGACGTTGCGGGGTCAATCGCAAAGTCACTTCAAAAGGCGGCATTAGCGGGTAAATTAGATGGTGAAATTATTGATTTTAACCAGCCAATCACAGCCGATGGAGCGATTGAAATCATTACGGATAAATCAGAAGAAGCGAAAGATTTATTAAATCACTCGACAGCGCATTTATTAGCACATGCTTTAACGCGCTTATATCCAGGAATAAAATTCGGTGTGGGGCCAGCGATTGAACAAGGTTTCTACTATGATACAGATAGCGCAGAACCAATTACTGAAGCGGATTTACCGAAGATTGAAAAGGAAATGAAAAAAATCATTTCACAAAACTATCCAATCGAAGGGCGCGTTGTTTCTCGTGAAGAGGCGTTAGAAATTTTTAAAAATGATGAATATAAACAAGAATTAATTAATGATTTACCAGAAAATGAAGAAATTTCTGTTTATACACAAGGTGAATTTACTGATCTTTGTCGTGGGGGTCATGTTCCTTCAACTGGTAAAATCAAAGTCTTTAAATTGTTATCATTAGCGGGTGCTTATTGGAGAGGTAATAGCGACAATCCAATGATGCAACGTGTTTATGGGGCAGCATTCTTCAAGCAAGACGATTTGGATGAGTATTTACGTTTACGTGAAGAAGCGAAAGAACGTGACCACCGTAAATTAGGTAAAGAATTAGACATCTTCATGATCAGCCAAGAAGCAGGTCAAGGTTTACCATTCTGGTTACCAAAAGGTGCTACAATTCGTCGTACAATTGAACGTTATATTATGGATAAAGAAATTGATTTAGGTTATGAACATGTGTATACACCAATCATGGCTAAGTCTGATTTATACAAAACGTCAGGTCACTGGGATCACTATCAAGACGATATGTTCCCACCAATGGATATGGGGGACGGCGAGATGTTAGTTTTACGTCCAATGAACTGTCCACACCATATGTTAATTTATAAAAATGATATTCATTCATACCGTGAACTACCAATCCGTATTGCGGAATTAGGAATGATGCACCGTTATGAAAAATCGGGTGCTTTATCTGGTTTACAACGTGTGCGTGAAATGACTTTAAATGATGCGCATATTTTTGTACGTCCAGACCAAATTAAAGAAGAATTCACGCGTGTGATTAACTTAATCCGTGAAGTTTATGATGACTTCAACATTACAGATTATCGTTTCCGTCTATCTTACCGTGATCCAGAAGATAAAGAAAAATACTTCGACGACGATGAGATGTGGGAAAAAGCACAAGCAATGTTAAAAGAAGCGATGGACGATTTAGAATTAGACTACTTCGAAGCTGAAGGTGAAGCAGCTTTCTATGGTCCGAAATTAGACGTTCAATTCAAGACTGCTTTAGGTCTGGAAGAAACAATGTCGACTGTTCAATTAGACTTCTTATTACCAGAGCGTTTCGACTTAACTTATGTAGGGGAAGATGGTAAGGACGACCACCGTCCAGTTGTTATTCACCGCGGGGTTGTGTCAACGATGGAACGTTTCGTGGCTTACCTAATCGAAGAGTATAAAGGGGCATTTCCAACTTGGTTGGCTCCGGTTCAAGCAGTGCTACTGCCGGTTAGTCCAGAACACCACGGCGATCATACGGAGAAGGTATACAAAGCACTACGTGATCAAGGTTTACGCGTCGAAATGGATTTACGTAATGAAAAACTGGGTTACAAGATTCGTGAAGCACAAACTTCTAAAGTGCCTTATCAACTAGTAATCGGAGATGCTGAAGTTGAAGCGGGGACAGTAAATGTTCGTAAATATGGTGAAAAAGACTCACAAACTGTTTCAATTGAAGAGTATATTGAGTTAATCAATGCTGATATTGCATCGAAGAGCCGTGACAATTAATTAATACAATACTTTTAAAAGTTAAGCCATTCAGAATTTCTGGGTGGCTACTTTTAGATATTAGGGGGAAATACATGAAAGCAGAGCAAACGGCGCCGTTTGGGGTGCGTGACAAAATCGGTTATATGGCGGGTGATTTGGGGAATAATGTCGCATTCCAGTTGCAGAGTTCTTTTTTGATGTTGTTTTATACGGATGTATTGCAGATTCCGGCTGGGATGGCGGGGACGATGTTTTTGGTGGCGAGAATTTTTGATGCGGTGACTGATGTTTTGGTGGGCCATATTATTGATAAGAGACCAACGACTCGGGAAGGGAAGTATCGTCCTTGGCTTCGTAAGATGAGTGGTTTTCTAGCTTTGATGACTTTTTTAATTTTCCAGTCAGGGATGCAGGACGCTTCGATGACGGTGAAAGTAGTCTACATGTGGGTGACTTATTTATTGTGGGGGTCCGTTTTCTATACGTCAGTTAATATTCCTTATGGATCGATGGCGGGTGTGATTTCACCTAATCCAAGTGACCGTAGTGCTTTATCGACGTTTAGAACATTAGGGGCGAGTACGGCCAATTTATTTATTGGGGTAGGTGTGCCTTTAATTATTTATCATGAAGTGGGCGGCCATCAAGTGGTGAAAACAGATGCTACTTTCACGGTTGTAGCAGGTGTAGCGGCATTGATTTCGTTTACGGCATTAATGGTTTGTTACCGCCTAACTACTGAACGGGTGAAGATTCCGATGAGTGACGGACCGCAGGAGTCATTTTTTAAAACTGTGAGGAAGCTCCTGCAAAACCGTGCTTTAGTAGGAGTGATTATTGCGTCGCTTGGTATGTTAATGGCAACGACGACAATTGGACAAACAAATAATTATGTTTATGCGCGCGTTTACAATTCAACGATAGGGGTTTCAGCGTCAAACTTAATTAACCAAATACTAACGCTAACTATTACGGCGCCATTAGGTCTAGCATTGGCTCGTAAATTTGGTAAGAAAGAAATTACGTCAGTTGGGATGTTGCTGGCAGGTGTGATGTTCTTTGTGCTTTGGCTAATTGGACCGCGTTCGATTTATATTCATATCGCCTTTGTGGCAGTGGTATATATTTTATATGGCTTTTATTATTCACAAGTTTGGGCCATGATTCCAGATGTGGTGGATGATATTCAACTGACAACTGGGAACCGTGATGGCGGGACAGTTTATGCATTAAATTCTTTTGCTCGTAAAATTGGTCAGGCTATCTCGGGTGCTTTAGTAGGTTGGTCATTGTCGTATATTGGTTATGATGCCCAGCAAGTTGAGCTATCTAGCCAAGTTCAAGATGGTATATTCACAATGTCAACATTAATTCCAGCAGGTGCCTTTTTACTGGCAGCCATTTCATTACTCTTTATTTATCCATTAAACCGTGAACATGTTGAGGAAAATAATCAGCAATTACATTTATAATATTGTGTCATTAGAGGAGTTGCTCACTTAGGTGAGCGGCTCTTTTTTTGGATGGGAGTTGTGGTGTGGAATAGGGGAACGTATAATAACTGCAGTTTAAAATATGAGAAGTTATACGAATGTATAATAACTTGCTGAAAATGGGTATGTTGTTATACGCAATCGCCAAATCGTATAATAACTGCAGTTTGAAATTCGAGAAGTTATACGAACGTATAATAACTCCTTGAAATTGGGAAGGTTGTTATACGCAATCGTCAAATCGTATAATAAATACTGTTTGAAATTTGAGAAGTTATACAAACGTATAATAACTCACTGCACGAGTTTTCTTTAAAATTACCAAAATAGCATTTCTTTACAAAACTATGGAATCAAAAGGAAAGAGTCGCCGAAGCGACTCTACCGCATTTTAGATGTTGCTTTTAGGCACGGCCTAAAAGCTTCTTTTGTTAAAAAAGGTCAATTTCTTCAGAAATTGGACCTCTACTTAAAGATAATCCAGAACTTAATGTATGTCTTGTATAGTTTTTTGATTAAGGCAATTTGCTAATAAGAGAATTGAGGGGAGCAGTTTGATGAATCCTCAATATCCCAACTCAGGTACAAAAGAAGATTGGTCGTTCATCAATGTCCCCACACCACTCCAAGAGCAGTTTGACGAATTATCAATGTCCTCATTCAGGTACAAAAGAAGATTGGTCGTTCATCAATGTCCCCACTCCAATCTAAAAGCAGTTTGATGAATCATCAATGTTCCGACTCAGGTACAAAAGAAGATTGGTAATTTATCAATCTCCTCGCACTGATTCAAGAGCAGTTTGACTATCCATCAATCTCCTCGCACTGATTCAAGAGCAGTTTGACGAAACGTTAATCTCCTCACTCCACTCCAAGAGCAGTTTGACGAATTATCAATGTCCTCATTCAGGTACAAAAGAAGATTGGTAATTTATCAATCTCCTCGCACTGATCCAAGAGCAGTTTGACTATCCATCAATCTCCTCGCACTGATTCAAGAGCAGTTTGACTATCCATCAATCTCCTCGCACTGATTCAAGAGCAGTTTGACGAATCATCAATGTCCTCATTCAGGTACAAAAGAAGATTGGTTATTCATCAATGTTCCCAGCCAAATCCAAGAGCAGTTTGACGAATCATCAATGTCCTCATTCAGGTACAAAAGAAGATTGGTAATTCATCAATCTGCCCACACCAATCTAAAAACAGTTTGATGAATCATCAATGTTCCCACACCAAACCAAGAGCAGTTTGACTATCCATCAATCTACTCGTCCAAGTCCAAGCGAAGCTTGACGAATCATGAATCTTGTTGCTTCAATATAATAGAAGATTAACAACTGACCAATCTTCAAACCACACCAATTCCTAAACCACCCCAGTCTTTACGCACAAAAATACCCTCAGCTTTCAGAGCCGAGGGCAATATTTTTCAAAAATTATTCAAAGACATTGAAAATGTCGCGCATAAAGTTTGTTAATGTGTTGTTACGTTCATTGTCCAAGTTTTCTGAGGCATTAGTTTCTGATGAGCCTGATCCATTTGAATCAGTTGATTCATCTACTTCAGGTTCAGGTAATTCACGTAAGTTAGTTGGTAATGCTTCATTTTGATACATTTCAGGGTAGTCTAATAAACCATCTAATAGGATTTCTGTTTCCCAATATGAGTTTGTTCCTTCATCAAAAATCCCCATTACAACAGCGTAAACTTCACGACCATTTTCATCGTAACTATGTGTAATGAAACAACGACCCGCACCATCAGTAAAACCTGATTTCAGTCCATCAACACCTTCACGGGCATAAACACTACCTGTTTCAGGTAATAATTGGTTAGAGTTAGCTAAATGTGCTTCGTGACCCGTACCTTCGCCCATGATATAAGTTAGAGCAGAAGTAATATCTAATACTTCTGGATAATCTTCTACTAAATGTTGTCCAACTAAAGCAATATCAGCGGCAGACATGTAGTTTTGGTCATCTTCAGTTGAACCTGGATACCATAATGATTCTGGTAATTCAGCATTTGGTGCACCAGATACAGTATACATTTGTGAATTGGTAATATTCCATTCTGCTAATTTATCATTCATGGCTTTAACAGCGTCTTGTTCAGAACCATAAATTTCCCACATAACAGCTGAAGTAGCATCATTACCTGAATGAATTAAAATACCGTGTAATAAATCTTCAACAGAATATTCTTCACCTGCAAGTAAACCAACATTTGAAAGGTTCGCATTCATTGTGATATCTGTTTCAATTTCTTCAGGAATTGTAATCATTGTATCCATTGAAATATCGCCTGCTTCAACAGCTTCATAAATTAGGTAAGCAGCTATAATTTTAGACATTGATGCGATTGGGTAAGGTGTTGTCCCATTTTGTTGAGCGAGAACACGGTTCGTCTCGGCATCAATCACAACATAGGAACGTGTATCCATATTTTGTTCATACCAATCAACTAACTCTTGAGGATAGTCTTCAGGACGTTCAAATTGTGGAACAGGTGCTAATAATTCAGAACCTGATGATAAAGTAGGTGTTTTGTTTAATTCTTGCGCTAAGATAGGTGCGCTACTTGATAGTAAAGTCGCCAATACAGCGGTTGAGATAATTGCTTTTTTCATAAAATGTTGTTTTAACAAACCGGTACCTCCATAGTTATAATCTCGTTAGTATATTATAGTCTAAAATCTTCTAATTTTAAATGATTCTACCGAATTACTTTAAAAATACCATAATCTCAGTAAAAATTCACATTTTGTTCATAATGATGGCTAAATATTTGGTATAATAAATAAACAACAATGTGTTAGGGGGATTTTTGTGCAAACAAATCAACAAACACCTACACACAATACACTAAAAACATTTAATTGGCTAATCGTACTTCTGACGATTGGTTTATTGTTGCCATTTTTTACAAATATTATTGTTGTAATTTTTGTACTACTAAGCCTCTTATGGCTCAACCGCAAAACATGGCTCCAAGATATTAAACAATTAGGTTGGCTCAATGTCTTCGTGATATTTAATTTAATCACCTCCGCAGTCAACCAAAATATGTTAGGAATACTATTATCTCTTGTATTTCTACTACTAGGACTATTATTTGTTTATTACCGAAGGTATATAACCGCACCTATCTTTTTGCTGATATTAAAGATATTTTTAGTAGGATCAATCATCCTCGCTATTTACGCTTTTATCGTCTATGCATACTATTCACTCACGCATGGTTACGGTATTTTGTATGTCTTCAAATATGCCGCAATTCAAACAAGAGCGGAAGCCACCTTCTTTAATGCCAATTATTATGGATTATATTGTGTGTTCATGGTGTTAACAGCCATTTATTTTTTACTAAAAGTACCAACAAAACGCTGGCGCATCATCAGTATTATCGCGATTATTGCCAATCTCGTATCCATCATACTCACCGCATCACGCTTTTTCCCAGTCACTCTAATTGTAGCGGTAGTCATGATGCTAATTTTTGTCGACAAACGCTGGGCATACACAGCCATAGCACTAGGCGCCGCCGTCATCCTCGCATTAATCATCAAACCAGAATTAATGCCACGTTTGGAGAATTTGGATTACGCCTTTGAAGACCGCTTCGATCTATGGGATGTAGGCTTAAGTATCTTTAAGACCAGCCCACTCGTCGGACGTGGGGCAATGAGCTATCAAAAGTTTTATTATCTCTTTACCGACGACGCAGATATGCACGCTCATTCATTATATGTCGACACCTTGGCTAATTATGGCATTATAGGAATCATTTTAATCTTGATAATCTTTTGGCCGCTCGTAAAATCGATGTATCAACTCTTTAAAAAGAAAGCATTACGTCCAGAATTTGGCTTACTATTCGGCTTTATCGTCAATGTCTTCTTCCATGGAATCATGGATTTTGCCGTCTTTTGGGTGCAAACAGGATTAATTTTCTTAATGATTATCCTTGTTCCAAACGATGTTCTAGAAGACTTAGCCAATCACACCGCCGGCTCTAGCCGTGATTATGTCAAACAAAATACCGAAGAAGAAGTTACCAAATTTAAAAAACGGGTGTCACATAAATAAATGTGGCAACCCGTTTTTTTTATTGTTCTAGTAAATCACCATAGTAACTTAAAGACGTCGTAATACTACTTTCCGATTCATCATCAATATATTCTGAATAAATCTCACCAATGTCAGGCGCATAGTAGTAGCGCTGAATTTGTCCCTCAGGTAACCTCGCTTCAACAACCACCACATTTTCATACTGGATTTCACCTAAATCAAATTCAGCTAAAATATCTGTCACAGTAAATACCTGCTCCTGGCGGTAGCCTCTTTTAAAAGTATTCCCCACTTCGATTTTGGCAGGTAAATACAAAGACTTTTTCATATCCTGGGCATCAGCATGGTAGCGGAAATCTTCGCCATCATAAGAGTTTGGGAAATATGCAAGTTCATAAATCCTATCCTCGGTTAGCTGATAAACAAAAGAGATAGTATTACCAGCATTAGCACGACTAACTTGATAAATCCCATTTTCATCCGGGCCATAGTCTAGCGTTAAAGAAAAGGGCGCAAATTCAATCCCAGATCCACTATAATCATAAAATGGATAAAATAAACCAAGTGCATAATCATATGTATCAATAGCGGTGCCTTCTTCTTCAGGTAATTCTCCATAATAATCGAGTGAAGTAGTGCCACTATTTCCAGCCTCATCATAAATATATTCTGAATAAATCTCACCAATTTGTGGTGCGTAATAGAAGCGTTGTACTTGACCCTCTGGATAATTCGATTCAATGACTAATACATTTTCATAAATTGTCCCGTCGAGATTATATTCGGCTAAAATATCAGTCACTGTATAGGATTGTTCCTTGCGGTATCCTCGATTAAATGTATCGCCCACTTGAAGTGTTGCGGGTAAGTATAATGATTTTTGCGCATCTAAAGCGTCGGCGTGACTACGAAAATCTTGCCCATCATAGGAATTAGGGAAATATGCCAATTCATAAATGCCTTCATCGGTTATTTGATAGACATAAGAAATGGTATTGCCTGAATTAGCACGGCTCACTTGATAAATGCGATTTTCATCAGGACGATAGTCTAGCGTTAGTGAGAAGGGTGCAAATTCATTACCAACCCCGTTATAATCATAAAAAGGATAATACATACCAAGAGCATAATCGGAAGCATTAACTGTAGCGGCATTTTCTTGAGCGCTAACGATTGTTGGACTTGCATTAAAATTTGGAATAATCGTCAATAAACTAAAACCACTTAAAAGTAGTGTGAAGGTAGTAAAATGAGTGAGTAGATGCTTAAAAATTTGATTGTCCATGGTTTTCCCTTCTTTCTTTATTTGATAACTATATTTTACTAAAGATAGTACTATAACAACAGAGAAAACGCTTACTGGTTAACTTTTTAGGTCCTTAAAAATGCCTAACATTTTAAGAATATGTAATAATTAAATCGTAAAAAATAGGTAAAACTAAGTTGTAAGCGCATATAAATCAAACTAAAGTATGTTATAATATATATGAAATAAAGTAGGAGGTGTGAATTATGTTACCAGAGTATGAACGCATTTTATTTGCGACAGATGGTTCTGAAAGTGCCAACGCTGCTTTACAAAAAGCTGTAGGTATTGCCAGACGTAATAATGCTAAGTTGTTCGTCCTACATGTTTTGGATTCAAGGGTACTGCATGCAACATCAGCATCAGATCATAAAATTCAAGAAAGGATGAAAACTGGCGGAGATACGATTATGAGTAGAGCGAAGGATTATGCTGCTGAGCAAGGTGTATCTGATGTAGAAATACTTCTTGAATCAGGTGATCCGAAAAAAGTAATCGGAATTGATATTCCCGAACGTGAGAATATTGATTTAATTGTCATGGGTGCCAAAGGTACTGGTGCAATGGAACGTTTCTTTATCGGTTCAGTATCTGAGAATGTTGTACGTCACGCAACATGTGATGTCCTAGTAATTCGTTAATCCATTTCACTTTACTTAGAAAGAAGGATGCGAGCGTGTATTTAAATAGCGTGTAACAACCCACTAAGTAAAAATATTTAGTGGGTTCTTTTAAGTAGAAACAACCATACTTTTAAAAAAGAAAAAATACTTTAAACAAATTAAACAGGAGGTGTAATCATGTTACCAGAGTATGAACGTGTTTTAATTGCGACAGATGGATCAGAAGGGGCAGACGCTGCGTTACATAAAGCGGTTGCGATCGCTAAACGGAATCATGCAGAATTATTTATTTTACATGTCGTTGACACAAGACTTTTCCAATCAACCTCAGACCCTGATGTGAGATACCGTGAAGCGATGCGAAAAATTGGGGACCGTGTGCTTGCTGAAGCGAAAGAATTCGCGGTAAGCCAAGGTTTAACAGAAGTGACGACATTGATGGAGGTTGGGACGCCTAAATTATTAATTGCCGATGACATTCCTAAACGCGAAGAGATTGATTTAATTGTGATGGGTGCTAAAGGTATGGGGGCACTAGAACGCTTCTTTGTCGGTTCAGTGTCGGAAAATGTGGTCAGGTACTCAAAAAGCGACGTATTAATCGTTCGCAAAGAGTAGGAGAATAATTGAAAGATACGATGCCATTAATTTGTATAATTTATAAAACCTTCTAAATAAGGCTATTAAACGTTTTTTCAGAAAGCAGAGGCCTTTTACCTGAAAACGCATACAATAAATGGTATAATGTATATAGAATAAAAGTAGGAGGTAATTATCATGTTACAAGAATATCAAAGAATTTTAGTAGCAACAGATGGTTCGGATGGCTCTGAAATTGCTTTACAAAAAGCAACAGCGATTGCAAAACGTAACAATGCGGCATTAGTAATCTTACACGTATTGGATACGAGAGCAATGTATGCAACAGAAAGTGCCGATCTAACTTACATCGATACATTAAGAAAACTGGGCGATAAAGTTGTGAATGAAGCGAAAGAGTACGCTGAAAGTCAAGGCGTAACTGACGTGAAAGTTATTACAGAATCTGGGTCACCAAAACCAGTGATCGCAACAGATGTTCCTAAACGTGAAAACATTGACTTAATCGTCGTAGGTGCTCGCGGTATGGGTGCAATTGAACGACTATTTGTCGGTTCAGTATCTGAAAACGTGGTTCGTCATGCCGAATGTGACGTTGTGGTTGTGCGCTAAAAGACAGAAAATATAATTGAAAAGGATGACACCGAATTGAATTTGAATTTGATTGAACAGTAATCCCGCTAAATGGAGACATTTAGTGGGGTTTTTATTTGTTTGGAAATAGTCATTCCTCCAACCACCTGAACGCGCGTTTCAGTTCAGCAACACCATTTTCTTTATACCAACGACCATGAGCTAAAATGATTTTTTCTGGTTGCCAAGCTAATATTTGGTGGTAAGACTTACGGGCAATTTCTTGATTGCCTGTAAAAGTTAACCGCAGATCTAATGGCGTTTTACCATCGGGATGGGCAATACCAGCTAATTTATAAATCATTCGCCACCAAAAACTTTGGGTACGTTTTGGTTCAAAGTTTTCAATTAAATCAGCAAGTATTAAAGTCCGACTAGACTTATGGAAAAAGACGACCTCCTCGATTACAGAACTGCCTTTAAAAATTAATTGCTCAATGTCATCTGCCCATTCGAATGGTGCTTGATCGGTTAAATCCTGGTCAAAACTAACGTCGATATTTTGACTAGCAGCTCTTTTATTTACGCCAGGACTTGCCCAAGCAGTGGCTTTTGGATAATAAGTTTGCCACTGAGGAATACAAGCATAGTGAATCATATTAGGAGAAACTAAATGTTTCACCGGCCCCAGTTGATCGATTTCAGCTAATAAATTAGGTGTTGCTTCAATCGGTGAGTGAACCCAAATTGAGCCGTCATTTAGTTTGATGACGGTCATCCGCGTTGAAAATGGAATCATGCCAATTTTAATATCCATTTTGATAATTGGGCCATCCGCAATCCAGATATTTTCCGCCACCGATTTTAAAGTGTTCAATGGTTCATATGTTGGAACAGTCATCTCTTTTCCCTCCCATTTTTTCTCAGTATAGCATAATTAAAAAGATTTAATTTATTTTTTACTTTTTGAAAAGGCGTTGCGGAATTTTTGAAGGCAGATAAATGATGATGCGATGCCTTTTGTATAGAAAAAATTAAAGAGTGGCCGTGAAAAAATTCTGAACGTATCTATAAAATTTAACCATTTTTTAAAAAAAGGGCTTGCATTATGTGTAAATGAATGATAAATTATAACTCAATTAGAGAAACGTTAAAGAAAGAAGAGAGTATAATGTTCCAAACAAATTCATCAATCATTATTATTATTAAGAATAGGACTTCCAGTTTATAGAATTTTCTATAACAGGCGGTCCTATTCGTGATTGATGAATGGGACATTGCCAAGAGGCCTTCCCATTTATTTGTGGGAGGCCTCTTTTGTTTTTCTAAAAAAATTTAGGAGTGTGAGGAATATGAAGGTATTAAGTAAAGTAAATGTATTGTTTCGCGATTATTTAGCTTGGATTGTAGTTTTGACAGCAGGTGCTGCCCTGATTATTCCTGAAGCATTCACTTGGCTAGCCCCATGGGTAACCTTGATGTTGCAATTTATCATGTTCACGATGGGTGCGACGATGAAGCCGTCAGATTTTAGTCAAGTGTTTAAACAACCTTTAAAAGTATTCGTTGTCGTCTTGTCGCAATATTTATTTATGCCGCTATCAGCCTATTTGTTAGCGCGTTTATTCCAATTACCAAGTGAGATCGCATTAGGATTAATTTTAGTAGGATCAGTTCCTGGTGGGACTTCATCCAATGTGATTACATATCTTTCAAATGGTGACGTGCCTTTATCAATTACGGCGACATCCGTTTCAACATTACTTTCGCCATTATTAACGCCATTAATGTTGTCATTTTATGGTGGGGCTTATGTGGAAATTGCATTTATGCCAATGTTTATTTCAATCTTACAAGTGGTTTTATTGCCAATCTTATTAGGGTTAGTGGCGAATCATTTCTTAGGTTCTCACGCTGAAAAAGCAAGTCAATCACTCCCAACTTTATCATCCATCGCTGTTTTAATGGTTTTAGCAGGAACAGTTGCAGTGAATCAAGCAAATATTGTATCGAGTGGTTTATTGATTTTCGCAGTTGTATTCGTTCACAATTTATCAGGTTATGGTATGGGGTATCTCGTGAGCCGTTTACTAGGGTATTCAAAAGAATCAACACGAGCGATTGCTATCGAGATAGGTTTACAAAACACGGGACTTGCTTCAAGTTTAGGTATGACGCATTTTAGTCCATTAACAGCTCTAGCAGGAGCGGTTGGTGCTTTAGTTCATACGCTTTTTGGTAGTATTTATGC
The DNA here is from genome assembly GCA_015863195.1 of Aerococcaceae bacterium DSM 111022. Taxonomy (GTDB): domain Bacteria; phylum Bacillota; class Bacilli; order Lactobacillales; family Aerococcaceae; genus DSM-111022. Next base: position 216,333 of record JACBXO010000003.1, read on the forward strand.
TAGCTTATGTGCGAAGAAGGATTTGCGAGAAGCAAAAGCTGACACTAAAAAGTCGAAAATGGCGCATAATCAAGTTGCCGTAGCGCAAGATGTAAAATAATAATTAAATGTCCGCCGCTAATGTTTGAGAGGAGAATCTTTATATGTTGAATTTAAGTCAAGTCGTTCGTCCAGGTCCTGGTCAATTTATTTGTGAGTCAGGCGCATTGAGTTTACTCGATGAAAAACTAAGTGTATTTAAACAACCTGTTCTAATTGCAGGAGATAAGTCTTATGAAGCGTTCAAAAAGCACTATCCAGGAAAGCGCGATTTTAAGGTTTTAAAATATAACCGTACTTCATCTCATGAAGATATGGAGTGCTTAGCTTCACAAGTTCCAGAAGGGACAGACGTTCTAGTGGGAATTGGTGGGGGAACTGCTTTAGATACAACAAAGGGAACGGCGTCAATGTTGGGTGTAGAATTAATCACCATTCCAACGGTTTTAGGAACATGTGCAGGATTTACGCCTCTGTCTGTTGTTTATCATCCAGATCATACTTTTAAAAAGGTAGAATACTATGAAAGAGGCATCCATTTATGTTTAATGGATTTAGATTTATTAGTTGAGTCGCCGAAAGAATATTTCATGGGTGGTATCGGTGATACATTAGCAAAATGGTATGAAGCAGCAGGGATTACTGAGCATTTCGAAGGTGATTTACCAGCAATGGTAGAAGTTGGATTAAGTACGGCTAAAGTAACACAAGAAATTTTACTCCGTGATACAAAAGAGGGACTGGCGAATTTAGAAGCGAAAACAGTCACACCTGCTTTCAAACGTTTGGCCGAAACGATTGTTGGTGTAGCTGGAACAGTGGGTGGCTTTGCCGGTGAATATGGCCGTATGGCAGGCGCTCACGCCATTCATAATGGTATGTCTTTAGTACCAGAAACGCATGCTTTTGAGCATGGGGTAAAAGTAGCTTATGGTGTTTTAGTACAATTAGTTGCTGCTGGTAAAGAGGTAGATGTTGAAACACTCCTACCTTTCTATAAAGAAAATAATTTCCCGTCTAAATTATCAGATTTTGGTGTAAAAGATAATTTAGAAGAGAAAGTGAATGTCGTTGCTGAATTTGCAGCTTCAGATGCAGAAACATTTAACTTAGCAGTTAAAAATGTGACAACAGAACAAGTTAGAGATGCGATGTTAGCTTTAGAAGCTAAATAGTAGAAACAACTCCTCTTTGGTGAATATTATTTCATTGAAGGGGAGTTTTTCGTTTAAATGCATTTATATAGTAGGAACAGGAAATAATCCAAAATATGCTTTTTAATTATTGCGGGGATATTTTGTAATTTCGATAAAATAAACCATACTTTTAAATAAATAATTTTTTCACAAAAAATGAGACATATGGCGATATTAACTGCTATAATAGGGTTAATTATGTTGAGAAAGAGGGAAGGATCATTGAATTTTAGAGAATTGGTGACGGCGGCGGTTCATAAAAAAGAGACGTTAATCGATAATGATTTGATGCGTTATAGCTTGCGGTCGGTCTATGCAGGGGCGTATTTGACACTTTCAACTGCGGCGGGAGCTTTTATGGCGACGCATATGTTTCCTGATGCAGCGGGAATGGCAAAGGTTTTCTATGCATTTTTCTTTGCATTCGGTTTAGTTTACATCTTATTTCTTGGTGGCGAATTAGCGACGAGTAATATGATGTATACGACGGCGGGCGTGTATTTTAAGGAATTAAAAGTGTCAAAGCAGGTTAAGATATTAGTGGTTTGTACATCATTTAACTTAATTGGGGCGTTATTCATGGCGTGGTTATTTTCATTTATGCCTCACTTTAAAGAAATGGCGGCAGACTATATATTAGTGGGTACTGTGAATTCCAAATTAGCAAAACCTGTGATAAACTTACTCGTTGAAGGGATTATTGCGAATGTTTTTGTTAACGTAGCAATTTTGAGTTTTATGTTAGTGAAAAATCAAGTAGGGCGTATGATTTTAGTTTTAACTGCTGTTACTATGTTTGTGGCATTAGGAACAGAACACGTGATCGCGAACTTCGCTTCTTTTGGTTTAGTATATTTCTCAGAACTTGGTGGACAGTTTAGTTTCTTGTCATTCTTAATTCAATGGTTCTGGGTTTGGATAGGTAATTTAATCGGTGGAGGAATTTTTATTGGTTTAGGTTATGCCTATTTAAATCATCCAAAGAGCACTTATACAGATTCAGTGTAATACTTTTTAGAAATTATAATTATTTATCAAAAGTGCTTGCATTATAAATTGACACATGCTATTATATACAGGTTGAGAAAACAAGTAGAAACGAGCCGTTTCTCGCCTGGCATATTCGTGTCACAGGCAAATAGACAATTCCTGCCATATTTTTGTGTGGGATAATTGTGTATTACGGCAAGTTCATCTACTGGGTGAACTTGTTTTTTTATGGTTCGTTTTATATCGGAATCTCAAAATACTATGGAGGTGGAAGTTATCGTTAAAGAAGTACCAATTAACGAAAATATTCGCGCACGTGAATTACGTGTTATTGGAGACAATGGAGATCAAATCGGTGTTAAGTCGTTACAAGATGCATTAACAATTGCAGAGTCTTTCGAATTAGATTTAGTGTTAGTATCCCCACAAGCCAAACCACCCGTTGCTAGAATTATGGACTACGGTAAATACCGTTATGAGCTTCAAAAGAAAGAAAAAGAACAACGTAGAAATCAAAAGACTGTAAGTCTTAAAGAAGTACGTTTATCTCCTTCAATTGAAGACCATGATTATCAAACAAAATTACGTCAAGCAATTAAATTCCTTGAAAAGGGAGATAAAGTAAAAGCATCAATCCGTTTCCGCGGGCGTGCAATTACTCATAAAGATTTAGGGCGCGACGTGTTAGAAGATTTTATTGATGATACCAGCGATATCGCAACGGTAGAACAACGTCCGAAAATGGAAGGGCGTAGTATGTTTACAATTATAGCGCCAAAATCAGAATAATAGTTATATTTATTTTTAGGAGGAATTTTTCATGCCAAAACAAAAAACACACCGTGGACTTGCAAAACGTGTTAAAAAGACAGGTTCAGGAAAATTAAAACGCTCACGCGCATTTACTAGTCACCGTATGCACGGTAAAACTAAAAAGCAACGTCGTCAATTACGTCAAGCTGAATTAGTTCATGCATCAGACTACAAACGTATCAAACAATTAATCGCAAACTTATAATATCTATTTAACCAAGGAGGAATTCACTTATGGCACGTGTTAAAGGTGGCTATACTACTCGTCAACGTCGTAAACGTACAATTAAATTAGCAAAAGGTTATTACGGAGCTAAAAGCATCAACTTCAAGATGGCTAAACAAGCTGTTATGAAGTCACATATGTATGCATTCCGTGACCGTCGTCAAACAAAACGTAATTTCCGTCGTTTATGGATTACTCGTATTAATGCTGCAGCTCGCCAAAACGGCATCAGCTACTCAGTATTAATGAACGGCTTAAACAAAGCTGGTATCGAAGTAAACCGTAAAATGTTAGCGGACATTGCTATTAACGACGCAGAAGCATTCTCAGCAATCGTTGAGCAAGCTAAAGCGGCATTATAATTTAAATTAGTAGACTTATCACATTGGTGGTAGGTCTTTTTTGTGGGTTCATGATTGCATGTAAGTTCGTAAGGCACTGAATTGCCAACGAAGTCAGCAGCTAGCATGGGATTAAGAATTAAAAATATTTTATTATTATTTGTAATTAGTTGTAGAAGTATTTATATTCTCGCATGTAAGGCTGTAAATTGCTAAAGCAATAACAGCCTCAGCAGCGAAAATGGCATTATAATTTAAAACTGGACTTATCACATTTGTGGTAGGTCTTTTTTGTGAGTTCAAGGTAGTGTGTGAGTGTGTAGGGACGCGGATTCGTATAATAACTGGCCTGAATTTTTAGCGAAGTTATACATAATCGCAAATACGTATAAAGTCTGGTCCTTATATTCAGCGAAGTTATACGATCGTATAATAACTCAGTTTTGAAAGAGGATAAGTTATACGTAATCGCCGATACGTATAATTACTGGTTAATATTTTCATAGAAGTTATACGATCGTATAATAACTCAGTTTTGAAAGAGAAGAAGTTATACGTAATTGCAGAAACGTATAATTACTGGTCAATATTTTAAGAGAAGTTATACATAATTGCGGATTCGTATAATTACTGGACTTTATTTTCAGAGAAGTTATACGTAATCGCGGATCCGTATAACAACTGGTCAATATTTTCAGAGAAGTTATATGAAATTGCGGATACATATAACAATTGTGGCTTGAGAATTTTAAAGTATCCTCAAAATAAATAAAAAACGACTGGCAAGATGCTGGTCGTTTTTGTGATTAAAAGGGATTTACTTTTTCTTGCTGTGAACAAGTTTTAATTCTGGAACGAAGGTCTTTTTAACGGCTTTTTCTTCTTCTTTTTGGATACGGTAAAAGTTTCGTTCAGAAAAATCATCGAGCGTTTCAAAAATCGACTCGACGTTAATATCTTGGCCACAAATATATTCAGCTGAGGCTGATTGATGTTCGTAGATTACGAGGGTCGGTGTTTGAATGACATTCATATCATGCGCGATAGTTTGGTCCCTTAAGTATAGCTTTTTAACGAGATCAGAATCTAAATCTGAAAGAAAAATATCAATATCTAATGAGATTTGATTGGCGATATCGATCATATTTGAACGGTTAAATTCATCTACGTCAGTACAGAAAGCTTCCTGTAAAGCTAATAAAAATTTACGGCCATTCTTCTTACTTTGCATATTTGCTGCTTTGTAAGCGAGTGAGGCTAAATAAATTTTTTGGAAGATTTCATTTCGAGTAGATAAGTCGGGATTTTCAAGGTTAATTTGTTCAAAATAAGCTTCGGCAATTCCAACATTATTAAAAGGTAAAATATGAACATCTACATTTTCTGAAATTTGTTGATATACTGTCATTAGATTATGTTCGCTACGCATACACTCTTGACCAAGGGGATTGATGAATAAATATAGTTCAAACATACTAGGTATCCCATTCATTCGGTAATCTACATAGTATTTCGCACTCACCAATTCATCTCCTTTCTTTTGTGTTCTGCATTTATCATTATAAGGTTAACAAATAATTATATCGAATTGCAACTATTAAGCTTATCTTTGTCTTATCAATTTAAAACTGTGGGATTATTAAGGGTTTCTGTGTTAAAATAGTACGGTATGGATTGGAGGAAGTTATGTTAGCAGATGATTTTATTGAAAATTGGGATATATTTTTAGCCCCTTATCAACAGGCAGTCGATGAACTTAAATTAAAACTTAAAACGATTCGATCTGAGTACCGCATCAATGGCAAACATACTCCGATTGAATTCGTAACTGGACGAGTTAAGACTAAAGAAAGCATCTTAGAAAAGATGGAAATACGTGAAATTGAACCAGAAGATTTATTAATAGGCGTCCAAGATATAGCTGGCATTCGTATTATGTGTCAGTTTGTTGAGGATATTTATATTGTGGCAGAATTACTTAAAGAACGCCAAGATATGAATGTGCTTTTAATTCGTGATTATATAAAAAATCATAAAGAAAGTGGATACCGATCATATCATATGGTGATTGAATACCCAGTACATCTGATTGATGGTGTGAATACTGTGATTGTTGAAGTTCAAATTCGTACATTGGCGATGAACTTTTGGTCGACGATTGAGCATTCTCTTAATTACAAATATAGTGGTATGTATCCCGAGCATATTTTGATGCGACTACAAAGAGCATCAGAAGCAGCTTTTCAATTAGATGAAGAAATGTCAGAGATACGCTCGGAAATTCGTGAAGCCACTTATTTCTTTGAAAATAGGCATGAATAAACTAGGAGGAGTATGATGAAGAAAACAATCCTAATTGTTGCTAATGAGATGGAACAGTCTCAAGAATTAGAACAAGAGTTAATTGAAAAAGTAGAAGCATCTACTTTGGAATTTGCAAAACCTCACACTGCTCCAGATTATATTATAACTATTGGTGGTGATGGCACGCTTTTATCAGCCTTCCATCATTATCAAGAGTATTTAGATAAGTCGCATTTTATCGGTATTCATACGGGGCATTTAGGTTTTTATACTGATTGGCGTCCGCATGAATTAGATGAATTGATTCATGAATTAGAACAATCTGATGGTACATCGATTAGTTATCCTCTAATTGCCATTGAATTAACGGATACGAATGACCGTAAACTGGAATTATTGGCTCTGAATGAATGTACTTTCCGTTCGAGAACAGGAACACTCGTGATTGATGTTTCGATTAATGATTACTTTTTAGAGACATTTAGAGGTGATGGGCTATGTCTTTCTACCCCAACAGGTTCGACAGGATTAAATAAATCTTTAGGTGGGGCGATTATTCACCCCCGTGTTGAAGCATTGCAGTTAACAGAAATGGCGGGTATTAATAACCGTGTTTATCGTTCGGTTACTTCACCAATGATTGTGCCAAATGATGAATGGATTGAGTTAGAGTTTGACCGAAGTAAAGGAAAGCCTCTGATTCAAGTGGATCATTTGTATTTTGATCATATTGATTTGAAGTCGGTTCGTGCTCAAGTGGCTAAAGAAAGTATTCACTTTGCAAGATTTAGACATACGCACTTTTGGGACCGTGTTGAAAATGCCTTCTTGGGCAATAAGCAAGACTATACTATTAAAAAATTATAAAATAATGATGGAGTAGATCAATGCGTTTTGATTGGATTTATGATAATGATAGACAACAACTATTAAGAGATTTTATTCGTGACAAGGAATTGCCAAGAAAATTTATGACTTCTGTAAAATATCATGGTGGAAAAATTTTGGTGAATGATAAAGAAGTGACGGTCAGATACTCGCTACAAACTGGAGACCAAGTTTCAATTGTCCCACCAATCGAAGTTGGACACGATACAGTTGCACCTTCTTTTAAAAAAATTGATGTTGTTTATGAAGACCGTGATATTTTGATCGTTAATAAACCGTCGCAGGTTGTTTCGATTCCATCTGTTAAAGCGCCTGATACTTCAATGGCTAATCGTATTAAGGGTTATTATGTGAGTCAAAATTATGACGATCAAGTGATTCATATTGTGACGCGTCTTGACCGTGATACGAGTGGGTTGATGTTGATTGCTAAGCATCGTTTGGCTCATGCTTTTTTTGACCGTCAATTACAAGAGAAAACGTTGAATAAAAAATATCTTGCGGTGTCGTCGCGTGTGGACTGGCCGGAGGAGCATGGGATGATTGATAAACCGATTGCGCGTCATCCTGAGTCGATTATTCAAAGGATTACTGATCCAAGTGGGCAAGATGCGCTGACTGAATATTGGGTTAAAGAGAGAATGCAACAAAGTAGTTTGCTTGAGTTGCAGTTACATACAGGGAGAACGCATCAAATTCGTGTTCATTTGACGAGTGAGGGTGGTTCGCTGATAGGCGACTCGCTGTATGGCCCTGATGAACAACCGATGTCACGACAAGCTTTACATTGTTACCAATTAAGTTTTATTCACCCTTTCACTCATCAGCAAATGACTATTACACAGTCAATGCCTCAGGATATGTTGGAATGGTGTCAACAAGATCGAGGAGGTAAATAAATGGAAATTTTTGACCGAACAATTGAAGAGCATACAAAAAAGATTGAGAAGTTTTTACATGAAAATCGTATGGCTCAATTTAGAACAGAGTTTCTGGCGCTTCATAATTATGATCAGGCACAAGTATTTCATGGAATTGATGAAGAAGCGCGCTTTAAGCTTTACCAATATCTTTCACCATCAGAGTTAGCGGATATTTTTGACATGTTAGAGTCGCAGGATGAACGTGTTGATATTTACTTTGAAGAGATGGAAAATTTGTATGGTGCGAGTGTTTTAGCGGCGATGTATCCCGATAATGCGGTGGATGTGCTGAATGATTTAAAAGACAAACATCAAGTACAAATTTATATGCAATTAATGCCGGCTGAAAATGCTCGTGAAATCAGCATTCTCATGAATTATCTAGAAGATACAGCTGGGGCCATTATGACGCCAGAATTTATTTCGATTCAACGTGATTTAACGCTAGGCGAAGCTTATACAGAATTGCGCAAAAAAGCGAGTGAAGCTGAAACGATTTACTATGTGTATGTGGTCGATGATCATAATCGTTTGAGTGGTGTAATTTCATTACGTGATTTGATTATTAATGATGAAAATAAACGGGTTGCGGATGTGATGAATACACATACGATTTCTGTGGGAGTCAATGATGATCAAGAAGAAGTAGCTAAAATGGTTCAGGACTACGACTTACTTGCCTTGCCAGTTATTGGATTCAAACAGGAATTATTAGGGATTATTACGGTTGATGACGTTTTAGACGTTATGAAAGAAGAGCACGAGAGTGATTACTCTGGTTTTGCGGCCGTTGACGTTTCTGAGAGTCATGAAACACCTATTTCAGCTTCTAAAAGTCGTTTACCTTGGTTAATTACGCTATTATTCTTGGGTTTAGGTACTTCGACTTTAATTAGCCAATATGATCAATTGATTGAATCAGCAAGTATTTTATCTGCTTTTGTTACTTTAATTACCGGTACTGCGGGTAATGCGGGGACGCAGTCACTTGCGGTTGCGGTGCGTAAATTGACAAACAAAAAAGAAGATGACAGTTTATTCAAATCATTTATGTTTGAGGTATTAACTGGTATTTTTACAGGATTGATTGTAGGTATTGCGGTAGTTATTATCGTTTTTGTTTGGAAACGTAATTTAATTTTAGGTTTTGTCATTGGTATTGCGATGATGATGGCTATTACAGTCGCTAACTTAGCTGGAGCGCTAATTCCTAAATTAATGGAACGCTTAGGTTTTGACCCTGCTGTAGCAAGTGGGCCTTTTATTACGACATTAAGTGACTTAACTTCTGTCTTTATTTATTTTTCAGTTGCCCAAATGTTTATGGGGTATTTAATTTAATCAAGAAAACAACGCATTTCCAAATCGGAGATGCGTTGTTTTTATATGTTCTGATGATTTAATTAGCTTGACCTCGATCGGAGTTAGGCGTCCAAAGGATTAATGCAATACTTTTTCCATATCATGATGAGGAATACCTGCTTCAAAATAGCCTTCAGGATTTGAAATAAGATAATTTGCTCGCTCATAAAATGGGATGACGGGGTCTTGTGCGGAAAGAATGAGGCGCTTAAAATTATTTGTGCGCGCCCAATTTTCGATTTCGTTCATTAATTGTCGACCTAAACCCAAACCGCGCTGTGTTTGATGAACGGCAACACGTTGGATTTTCAGAGTATCTTGGTCCAAGGGATTAATGCGCGCTGTGGCTTGAGGGATGTTGTCCAGATAACCAACGACATGGTGTTTGGTGTTATCTGTTCCGTCGATTTCGATGGTTTCGTCAACGTGTTGTTCTTCGATAAACACTTTGCGGCGAATAGAGAGTGCATCTTGATATACTTGGTTATTAGTTCCTGTGGCCCATTTGAATTGCATGAAATACCTCCTTGGATAGACACAAATATGAGAATAATACTTTTATTGTAGCGGAGTTTACAAAATATTCAATAAAAAGTAGAAATTATTAAGTAATTAGATGATAAATGCTTGGAAATTTGGTAAGATGTAATAACGGAATGGAAGAAAGGAGTTTACTGATGGATAAGACACACATTTTGTCACTAGGCTTATTTGGATATAATCGCAGTCAAGTCGATACATTATTAAATGAGCGAAATTCAAAAATCAACGAGCTAGAAACGCAAGTTGAGACTTTGACTAAAGAATTATCAGAAGCAAAAGAGGCATTAGTGCACTTTGAGGAACTTGAACAGGCACTAACGGATGGTATTTTAGATGCTCGTATTAAAGGACAAGAAATTGTTGATAATTCTCAAATGGAAGCAAAACAATTAATTGATAACACAAATGAACAAGTTGTCCAATATAAAGAAGAATTCGTACATCATAGCCGTGAGTTAGTAACAAGTGGCTCAAGCTTACGCAGTGAACTGAATGATATGAAATCAAAAATGCAAGTCATTATTGATCAATATCAAACACTTCTGGATGAGACGGACTTTGATTCACTTTTCCCGAAAAAACAAGTGGATCGTTTAATCTTGCAAGTTGAGGATTATGAAACAGATGAATTGAATGAATTCACTGAACAACCTTTACCTCAAGAACCGCAATTATCAGAAGATGAAAAATCAGAATTATCAAGATTAATTAGTGAAGTACTAGGAAATGAAATCTCTGATAATGAAAAAAATAATACAAAAAAACCTGAAAGAAAAGGTAATTTAGTAGATTTTACAACGCTAGCACGTAAAAATAATGAACAATGATTAAGGCGACTTAACCATTGTTCGTTTTTTCTGTAAAGAAAGGATTAATATGTCGAATCATTTAGAACAAGAAACAAAAAAACGCCGTACCTTTGCGATTATTTCGCATCCGGATGCGGGTAAAACAACAATTACCGAACAGTTCTTACTATTTAGTGGGGCGATTCGTGAGGCCGGTACGGTTAAAGCGAAAGGTAAAAAATCAAAGAAATTCGCAAAATCAGACTGGATGGAAATCGAGAAGCAACGTGGTATTTCTGTGACCAGTTCGGTGATGCAAGTTGATTATGACGGTTTCCAAGTTAATATTTTAGATACTCCAGGACACGAGGATTTCTCAGAAGATACCTACCGTACTTTAATGGCTGTCGATGCTGCCGTGATGGTAGTTGACTCTGGTAAGGGTATTGAGCCTCAAACTAAACGTTTATTCGAAGTTGTTAGCCACCGAGGAATACCAGTTTTTACCTTTATGAATAAATTAGACCGTGACGGTCGTGAACCGCTTGATTTGGTGGATGAGTTGGAGGAAGTGTTAGGGATTGATGCTTATCCAATGAATTGGCCGATGGGTATGGGGAAAAACTTACTTGGTTTATATGACTTATATAATGAGCGTGTGGAATTGCGTAATACAGATGATGACGAAGATAGTCATTATCTTCCGTTAAATGAAGATGGTGAAGTTGAGGGCGATCACGCTTTTAAAGATTCGACTATTTATACGCAAGCGATGGAAGATGCTCAATTGTTACATGAAGCGGGTAATGAATTTGATTTAGAAGCGATTAAAAATGGGAAATTGACACCTGTATTCTTTGGTTCTGCCTTAACTGGATTTGGTGTTCAAACATTCTTTGATGCTTTCGTCGATTTAGCGCCAGCGCCAAGTGCGATGGAAGACGAAAATGAATTGGAAATTGAACCAACTGACGAACAATTTACTGGTTTCATATTCAAAATTCAAGCCAATATGAATCCAGCTCACCGTGACCGAATTGCGTTTATTCGTATTGTGTCGGGTGAATTTGAAAAAGGGATTAATGTTACTTTAGAGCGTACAGGTAAAACGCTGCGCTTAGCGCATACGACACAATTTATGGCGGATAGCCGTGAAGAAGTGGAGCATGCTTATGGTGGGGATATCATCGGACTTTATGATACAGGTAACTTACAAATTGGGGATACCATTTACTCAGGTAAACGAAAAGTTAAATTCCCTGATTTACCACAATTTACGCCAGAATTATTTATGCGTGTGGCACCGAAAAATGTGATGAAGCAAAAATCATTCCATAAAGGAATGGAGCAATTAATTCAAGAAGGTGCTATTCAATTATATAAAACATATCATACTGAAGAGTATATTATTGGGGCTGTAGGACACTTACAGTTCGAGGTGTTCCAATATCGTTTACTACATGAATATAATGCGGAAGTTGATATGACGCCAATGGGATCGAAGATTGCCCGTTGGATCAAACCAGAAGACTTGAATCCAAATATGTCTTCAAGCCGAAACTTATTAGTGAGAGACCGTTTTGATCGACCAGTATTTTTATTTGAGAATACATTCGCGGAAAATTGGTTTAAAGATAAATATCCAGACGTTGAATTGGAATCATTGTTATAATACTTTGAAAGAGACTGCTTTGGTGGTCTCTTTTTTTGTATTTAAAAATTGTGTTGGGGCTGGGCTTGGACAACAACTCAAAATAAATAAAACGCAAAAAAAACACTTCTTAAAAACATTGATTTTATGCGGTTTTTAGTTCAACTAAGTTTAGAATATTTTGCGAAATCGACTTTTTATCCAACACCAATACTAACAGTATTAGATCCATCTTTTGAGGAGACTTAAACATTACGTATTTTATGTATTACATATTCTACCCTAATTATGAAAAGTTATATTATACTGAAGGAGAAGAGACGCTATAACAAAACAGGATGGTGATGGTATGGGAAACATTCAAGTGATCGATTCATTTATCGAAGGGAAAATTTTGCCTGAAAAATGTGAAGATGCTTATGTCGTGACAGAAGACTTTGTAGCGGTGATTGATGGTGTAACGTCGAAAACACCTTTCGAGCATAAAGGGAAAACGACCGGGCGTTTAGGAAGTGAAATTGTCTCTGAGGTAATCCGTAATATCAAAGCAGATGCGAACATTACAGAAATTAATCAAGCAGTCAATGAAGCGTTCGAGGCATTTTATGAAAAGGTTGATTTTCCTTATGATCCATATGTGGAAGAACTTCAAGCGGCTGCGATTATTTATTCAAGGCACCATCACACTATTTGGTTAATCGGCGACTGCATGGGATTGTCGAACGGTTTATTCATGTCTAACCCAAAACGTTCGGATGTTGTCTTGGAAGAGTTAAGGTCACTCTTGTGGTGGTTTAATCATGAACGCAGTGACGTTTTAAAATATGACCCAGACCAAAGTGACCGCGGTCGTGAAATTGTGACACCTTGGGATACACAGGCACGTCAGTTTTGTAATGACGACAGCACGCCATTTGGTTATTCCGTTTTTAACGGTGAAATGATTCCTGAATCTCTCATCAAAACATATAAACTAGATGATTCGATGACAGAAATTGCGCTTTGTTCAGATGGTTACCCCAAAATTTTTGATACACTAGAAGAAACTGAAGCATACTTACAAAAAGTATTAGAAGAGGACCCGAACAGTGTCGACATTAATCCACGTCAAAAAGGGATATTACCTGGTCAAAAAAATTATGACGACCGAACTTATATTTCTTTTCAGGTTAAAAGGTAGTTTTAGGATTAGTTAAAACTCCGATTTAAATGCGCAAAATGGAAGAAGTGGAAGATCTTACCAGAGATAATTAAGCACAATTGTGCGCGTAGCTAAAATATGTGAAGATTTTTAATCATAATAAAGTTAAGTTAATGATGAAAGCGTCTAACTTCACTTGAAAGAATGTGAAAGCTTATTCAATTTTGTGGGTAAAGTGCTTTCATTCCTTTCCAATTTTCGTTATAATAGACTTAAGTCTAGGAAGGACGAGAGGTACTTGCGGTAAACGCAATTACACAAGGAACAGTCATTGTTCAAAAAATAGATAAAAGGAGTGTCCATTATGGAAAAGAAAGATTTTAATATTACTGCAGAAACAGGTATTCATGCGCGTCCAGCTACTTTATTAGTTCAAGCTGCGAGCAAATTTGGTTCAGATATCAATTTAGAGTATAAAGGTAAATCAGTAAACCTTAAATCTATCATGGGTGTTATGTCTTTAGGTGTTGGTCAAGGCGCGGACGTGACTATTACAGCTGAAGGTGACGACGAAGCAGAAGCAATTGCTGCAATCGAAGAAACTATGAAAAAAGAGGGATTATCTGAATAATGGCAACTGAAAAAATTACTGGAATTGCCGCAAGTGATGGTATTGCCATTGCACCAGTATATCTATTAGCTGAGCCTGATTTATCTTTCGATACTAAATCAATTGACGATGTTGCTAGTGAAGTGGCACGTGTTGATTCAGCTGTTGAACAAGCTACGTCTGAAATTACAGTTATCCGTAATACGGCGGCTGAGTCATTAGGTGAAGAGGAAGCGCAAGTTTTCGATGCTCACTTAATGTTTTTATCAGATCCGGAGTTTGTGGGACAAGTTAAAACTAAAGTAGAAGATGAGAAGGTAAACGCAGAATCTGCATTAAAAGAAGTTTCTGAAATGTTTATCATGATGTTCTCTTCTATGGAAGACAACCCATATATGCAAGAACGTGCGGCCGATGTTCGCGACGTTTCAGAGCGTATTATGGCGGCTTTATTAGGTGTGAAATTACCAAGCCCTGCAACGATTTCTGAAGAAGTAATTGTCGTAGCGCATGACTTAACACCAAGTGACACAGCTCAATTGAACAAACAATTTGTTAAAGCTTTTGTTACTAATATTGGTGGACGTACATCGCATTCTGCGATTATGGCACGTTCTTTAGAAATTCCTGCTATCGTTGGTACAGGATCTATTTTAAATTCTGTGAAAGATGGCCAAATGATTATCGTTGATGCACTTGAAGGGGAAGTTATTACAAACCCAACAGCAGACGATATTGTGGAATATGAAGCAAAAGCCAAAGCTTATGAAGATCAAAAAGCTGAGTGGGCTAAATTAGTCGATTCACAAACTACAACTAAAGATGGTCATCATGTTGAATTAGCAGCAAATATTGGAACGCCAAAAGATGCTGAAGGTGCTGTAGCTAACGGTGCTGAAGGTATTGGTTTATACCGTACAGAGTTCCTATATATGGACTCTGCTGATTTCCCAACAGAAGATGAGCAATATGATGCATATAAAGCGGTATTAGAAGCAATGGATGGTAAACCAGTTATTGTTCGTACAATGGACATTGGTGGTGATAAAGAATTACCTTATCTTGAATTACCAGAAGAGATGAACCCATTCTTAGGCTACCGTGCTATTCGTATTTCTTTAGATCAACAAGATATGTTTAGAACGCAATTACGTGCATTATTACGTGCGTCTGTTCACGGACAATTACGTATTATGTTCCCAATGATTGCGACTTTACCAGAATTCCGTGAAGCTAAAGAAATTTTATTATCTGTCAAAGAAGAATTAATTAATGAAGGTGTAGAGGTTTCTGATGATATCCAAGTAGGTATCATGGTTGAAATCCCTGCTGCAGCAATGTTAGCAGACCAATTCGCAAAAGAAGTTGACTTCTTCTCAATTGGTACAAACGACTTAATTCAATATTCTATGGCAGCGGACCGTATGAATGAAAATGTGTCATACTTATACCAACCTTACAACCCATCAATCTTACGTTTAATCAAAAATGTTATTGATGCTTCTCACGCAGAAGGTAAATGGACTGGTATGTGTGGAGAGATGGCCGGCGACCAAATCGCTGCTCCAATCCTATTAGGTCTTGGACTAGATGAATTCTCAATGAGTGCATCAAGCGTCTTGAAAACACGTAGTTTATTCAGCAAATTAAACAAATCAGACATGGAAGTTTTAGCTAACAAAGCGATCACTGAAACAACAACAAACGAAGAAGTTATCGCATTAGTTGGAGAAGCTCTAGCTGATATTTAATTTCATAAATAAATCTATCAATTCTCCCGAACTCAGTTCGGGGGAATTTTTCTTTTCTTTAGGAAAGTATGGCAGAGGTATTGAAGATGGTTGACGAGGTATTAATGTTTGGTTGAAAAATTGAGAAGAGAGACGAATCTTCTCTCTTCGAACATCGATTTGTTTACATCTCAAAAGCTCTGCGAAATATCTGGAAAGCTTCACTGATTGCGAAGCTATACTGATTGAGCGGAACGCACCTTCGCGATTCGCGAAGGTGCGGCCAACTAATTTTGAGCAGCTTCACGAATTGTGAAGGTATGTTAACTTGAGACGAGAAAGCTTCTCGAACTGTGAAGGTATTCTCCGCAGAGTTACCAATTTCCTTTTGCGCCAGCAACAACACTGACAACAATTCAACCACCATACTTTTCCTAAAATAAGCAATCGTTAGTTTCGCAAAGTGTTAAAATTTCATTGTTTAGTCACATTTGTTTGCTAAACTAAGGTGAATAAAAATAAATCAAACTTAGGGCGTAGTGTAATTGGCGCCGTTTAGTATAAAATAAAAGCAACCATAGGAGGTGTGCTTGTGGCAAAACGTGAAGAATTGATGTCCAAATGGTCGGAAATTTGGGCAAATATAAAAGTTTTATGGATCTATTATCGAGGTTGGAAGTGGCTGATTTTTCTAGGGCTATCTTTTGGCTTAATTTTAAGTACTTATCTTGTGATTTTAGCAAAAACAACGAGCGTTGAAACTCTGCAAGACGCATTGAAGAGTGAGACGATTGTGTATTCGGCTTATGATGAAGAGGCCGGGAAATTGAATGGGCAAAAAGGGACTTATGTCGACTTGGAGGCTATTTCTGATCCGCTGATTCAAACCGTCATCAACACGGAAGACCGGCGATTCTACGAACATAATGGATATGACCTCAGAGGGATTGCCCGTGCGGCGGTGCGTGTGTTGATAAACCGCGACACGTCAGGCGGGGGTGGGAGTACGCTGACGCAACAGTTGGCCAAAAACGCCTTCCTGGTCCAAGACCAGACGCTGCAACGTAAAGCGAAAGAGTTATTTTTATCGCTTGAAATAGAAAAGGTATACGACAAGGATCAAATTTTAGAAATGTATTTAAATCACAGTTACTTCGGAAACGGGGTCTGGGGCGTGGAAGATGCTTCCCAAAAATATTTCGGGCATCCAGCGAGCATGCTAGATTGGAACGAAGCAGCTGTACTAACCGGGATGTTAAAAGGGCCTTCGATCTTCAACCCCATAGATGACTATGATGCAGCGATTGACCGACGAAATGTTGTGCTCGATTCATTGAGTGGACAAGGTGTACTTTCCGCTCAGGATACGGAGTATTTAAAACAGCAGCCAATCACGCTTTATGATAACTACTATGCAGAGGATAATTATACTTATCCATACTACTTCGATGCGGTTATCAATGAAGCAATTAATGTGGCGGATATTCCGGAAGATGATTTGCTTTCAAAAGGATACCGTATTTATACGCATTTAGATCCAGGTTATCAAAATGCATTAGACCAGTCTTATTATAATGACTGGATGTTCCCGGATTCAGGGTCTGATGAACCACAAGTTCAAAGTGCCAGTATTGTACTTGATTCAGAAACGGGTGGAGTGGCGGCCGTTTATGGTGGGCGCGGTGAATATACTTACCGCGGGTTTAACCGAGCGACGGATATGAGACGGTCACCGGGTTCAACGATTAAGCCATTAGCTGTTTATGTACCAGCACTTGAAGCGGGTTATAATGTGAATTCAAATATTCCTGACGTCGTTCGTGGTTATGGGTCAAATGACTATACACCAGAAAACTATGACCTTCAAACGGCTCCATCAGGAGAAGTTGAAATGTGGTATGCCATTGCGCAAAGTAAAAATACGTCAGCCGTTCATTTAATGGATGAGTTAGGGATTGATAAAGCTGTTTCTAAATTAAAACAATTTGGTATTCCAGTTTTAGATGAAGATAAGAGTTTAACATTAGCGCTTGGAGCGTTTGCTCAAGGGGTTACGGTTCAAGAATTAGCGGGAGCTTATCAAGCATTTGCTAATGACGGAGTACGTCATGAATCAAGCTTTATCCGCCGAATCGAAGATTCGCAGGGGAATGTAGTTTATTCAAATGAAAGTCCAACCCGTCATAAAGTAATGACAACCAATGTCGCCGCTGATATGACAAGTATGATGTTAGACACATTTGGAGGCTACGGAACAAGTTATGGTGCAGGGCCTGATTATGGTCAAATCGCAGGTAAATCTGGTTCAACAGAAGTTGGAGATGGAAGTATGGAAACCCGTGACCGCTGGTTAGTGGGTTACACACCAGACTTTGTCGTTGCCACTTGGGTTGGATTGGACGAATTAGGTGGCACTTCGTTGGATGAGTTAATGCCAAATGGTATGGGTACTTTATTTAATCAACAAACAACCAATTTAATGGCCGCTTCACCACAAACAGCTTTCACTGTTCCAATGGCTTCACAAATGACCTCTGATACAAATAATGTCTCGAGTTCAAGTTGGCAAGATCAAACGGGTGAACAATTGGACAATATTGCTAATTGGTTTGGTGAAAACGCTGGTCCAGCTTGGGAAGAAATTAAAGAAGGCGCAAGCAATCTGATTGATGAAGGTGTCTACTGGTTCCAACAACAAGATTTCCAATTGCCGTTTTAGTTAATATTATTTTATAAAAAACGAAGGTTTTCAGATTACAACTGAAACCTTCGTTTTTTTGTTTGCTGGGTTAATTGTGATCGGAGTTACAATTCTCTGGTAAAGTCACTCGGTGAGATTGCATTTACGGTATACTTTTAAAAAAATAAGAATAATTTTCCACTTTTTGAGATTTTTTGTTTATTTATAAGGGGAGGTGTAATTTGATGAAAAGAGAAAGATCCAATTTGTTGAAATTATTATTGGCTTTGAATAAGCGGATGTACTTTGATGATGCTTTGTTTTGGGAGGTGAACCACTATGAATTGGGTTATCAGTATGAATGTTCGACAGATGAGTTGTTTGAAAAAGGCGACTGGTTGATGATAAAGGGGTTGAGTTTGACTGATAAAGGTAAGTTTTTGGTGCAAATGGATTTGTTGGTCCTAACGGGCGATAAACTTTTATTGTATGAGGAGAAGGCATATAGTCAGCCGGCTAATGATTGCCAGGATGGCACCATCGAATTTTCTGCAGGTGGGAAAAGGTACACGCATCCTTTGGAGCAAGTCAAAGACGCGCATAGAAAGTTGGAACATGTATTAAAAGGTTTGGATATTCCGCTGGAAGTTGAGTCTTATGCTTTATTGACTCATCCAAATTGTTACATTTATAATCTTCCTGCGTGGACGAAAAATCTTTTAATCCAGAGTCAAATTGAAAAACACATTGACGAGCAAATGAAAAAGCGCCAGACACCAACTTCTTTGACCAAAGTTTATCAAGAAAAGTTACTCGCTTTGCACCATGATATTAGCGAGTATAATTCAATCGTTCCTGAATATAATTATAATAAATTACAAAAAATTGTGAAATGTCCCCAGTGTTTTGGTGTGATTGACCAAATACCTAAAAGCAAGCAGCACATGACTTGCCCGTGGTGTAAAGACAAAATAATCATTGCCAATATTGTCAGAATGGCTTTTGATGACTATAAAATCCTGTTCAATCAAAAGCCAACCGCCGCTGAAATGTATCATTGGTGCGGCGGAATTTTTAGTAAAATCAGAATTCAAAAAATACTTTATGAAAAGTAGGGTAGAGGTGATTTGGATGCTAACTGCGATCGGAGTAGGTAGTAGTAATGAGAATGTATAATAACTGCGCTGCGATTTTGGAGAAGTTACACGCAATCGCTGAATCGTATAAGTTGTAGGCATAAAAATTCGAGAAGTTATACGTAATCGCGGAAACGTATAACTTGTAGGTATAAAAATTTGAGAAGTTATACGCAACTGCGAAATCGTATAAGTTGTAGGCATAAAAATTCGAGAAGTTATACGCAACAGCTGAATCGTATAACTTGTAGGTATAAAAATTCGAGAAGTTATACGCAATCGCGGAATCGTATAACTTGTAGGTATAAAAATTCGAGAAGTTATACGCAATCGCGGAATCATATAACTTGTAGGTATAAAAATTCGAGAAGTTATACGCAACTGCTGAAACGTATAACTTGTAGATATAAAAATTCGAGAAGTTATACGAAACTGCGGAATCGTATAACTTGTAGGTATAAAAATTTGAGAAGTTATACGCAACTGCTGAAACGTATAACTTGTAGGCATAAAAATTTGAGAAGTTATATGCAACTGCGGAATCGTATAACTTGTAGGTATAAAAATTCGAGAAGTTATACGCAACAGCTGAATCGTATAAGTTGTAGGCATAAAAATTCGAGAAGTTATACGAAACTGCGAAAACGTATAACTTGTAGGCATAAAAATTCGAGAAGTTATACGAACGTATAATAATTTTCTTTTTGAGGCAGAGAAGTTATACGAAACTGAGGAATCGTATAATAACTAGCCTCGATTCCACAAGATGTTATACGTTCACATAACAACTGAGACAAGATTCGGAGTTACTATTCAATACAGTCAAAAATCGTGGGTACTTTGAGAACAAAAACAAGACAGGAACAGCATTGCGAAGGGTGGAATACTTTCGCCAAATTATTTCCCTTAATTCACCGGTATTGATTGATAATGGGGAGTGAAATTTGATATTATAGATAGGAAAGGGTGAGTATATGTCACAAGTAAATATTTATGACACAGCGAATCAACTGGAGCGCGATATCCGCGAGTTACCAGCGTATAAAGAAATTTTAGAGGCTTATAAAGTAATTCAAGAGAATGAGGAGTCAAATAAATTATTTGATGAGTTCCGTACGAAGAGTGCTGAATTACAACAATTAGCTCAAATGGGGCAACAACCTTCTGATGAAGAGATGCAAGGTTTACAAGAAATGTCTCAACAAATTGCTGCTGATGAAAATATTCAAAAATTAATGGCTGCAGAGCAACAAATGAGCCAAGTGTTTGAAGATATTAACAAAATCATCACAAAACCATTAGGTGAAATTTATAACTAAAAAGAACGGTTATGACCAGCTGGAGAAGCTCATAGAGTATTCTTTAGTTGGTCTTATTTACTAGAAAGGGGTGACCATATGAAAATAATGCATTTAGCGGATCTACATTTAGATAGTCCATTTATTGGTGTGTCGAAACATTTGCGCTCGTTGCACCATAATTTAGTGAATGCGCCTTATAATTCGTTTAGAAAAGCGGTAGATATAGCGATTAATGAAGAGTTGGATGCGGTTGTGATTGCAGGAGATATTTATGATGCGAATCATCAAACGATTTATGCGCAAACTTTCTTAGTGCGTGAATTTGAGCGTTTGAATGAGGCGGAAATTCCGGTGGTGATGATTCATGGGAATCATGATTATTTAAATGATGATAAATACCAAGTGGTTTATCCTGAAAATGTCCATGAATTTACAACTCAGGACGTGGATTATATTGATATTACGCTAAAAAATCAACAAACCGCGCGCTTTTATGGATTCAGCTACACCCAGCAATGGATCCAGGAAGATAAAGTGCGTGAATATCCAGTTAATCCTAAAGCAACGGATTATACAATTGGTTTACTACATGGAGATATTAGACGTGGTCAAGATGATAATTATGCTCCTTTTGTGATCCAAGAATTGGCAGATAAAAATTATGACTATTGGGCATTAGGGCATATTCACCAAAATCAAATTTTACATGAACACCCAACCATCGCATACAGCGGGACAATTCAAGGACGTCACCACAATGAACGTGGTGATAAGGGGGCTTTCATTGTGGAATTTGATCAGGGACGTATGACTGATCACCGCTTTGTGTCGCTTTCAGAAATTGTTTGGCATGAAATGGATGTGTTGTGTCAAGCAGATTTCCAAGCGTCTGATATAGTTAAAGCAGTTCAAAACGGAATGGCAAACTTTAGACAGGATCAACAAATTACGGAGCAGTCTTACATTTTGACTGTCCATCTACGCGATGCTGACTTACTTTCGCCAACACTTCAGGAACAAATTGAAAATAATGAATTACTTCAAGCGCTAGAAACGCAGTTTGC
Source organism: Aerococcaceae bacterium DSM 111022 (assembly GCA_015863195.1). Classification (GTDB taxonomy): domain Bacteria; phylum Bacillota; class Bacilli; order Lactobacillales; family Aerococcaceae; genus DSM-111022. The sequence continues at coordinate 238,059 of JACBXO010000003.1, forward strand.
AGAGAGTCTTTTCATAGCGGTTCGAAAAGTGATTTTGGAATCAGATATTGAAGGGATTCAATTTGAGTATGATCCTAAATTAGATGAGAGTTTTAAACAAATTACGGGTCAGATGCATGAAGAAGCGCATTATCAGCAGATTATGGGCGAAGTGTTCAATCATCCGATCGTTCGCAAATGGTTGCCAGATTTAAAAGAAGATGAGGCCATCAAAGACGAAACGATTGAATCGGCAAAACAAGCATTAAACCAACAATTTAATATAGCATTTGAGGTGAGCGCCGATGAAGATTAAACAAATTGATATTTATGGATATGGCAAATGGGTTGACCAGACATTTGAAATCAATGATGTACTGCAAGTTTTTTATGGACCTAATGAGTCTGGTAAATCAACGATTCAATCATTTATTCGAAGTATCCTTTTTGGTTTTCCAAGTAAACGTCGCCGCAAAAATCAGATTAATCGCTTTGAACCAAAACATAGTGACACTTATGGTGGACGCTTACTGTTAACAGATACTGAATTTGGTGATGTTTGGGTTGAGCGAACAAATAATGGATTAAAACTAACGACTACTGAAGGTGACCGTTTAGAGCCAGAAACTTTAGACCAAATCTTAGGTGGCTTAGATGAAGTATTATTTGATAGCTTTTATGGGTTTAATTTACAAAACTTACAGGAGCTAGCAAATGTGGGTTCAGAACAACTCAATGATTATTTCCTAAGTATTGGGACAATGGGATCGGATAAGTTTTTAGCGATTGCAAAGCAATTTGAGAAAGAGTCCGATACACTTTATCGACCACAAGGAAGTAATCCGACTTTAAATAAAGCATTGATTGAGTATGAGCGACTCGCTGAGCGTTTGGAAACAGCGCAGACGAAGAACAAAGCTTATAATTCATTGGTCATGCAACGTGATAAAGAAATCCAAGAAATTGAACAATTAAATAAAGAAATTGAAGCAGTTGAGGAAAAACGTCGCGGTCAAGATCAATTAATGCATCGCTATGATATTTATTTAAAAAATATTGATACCAAGCAACAATTAGCGGCATTAACTTTCACGGAAATTCCTGATGATGCAGCGACTAATTTAGCATATGCTCAAAAAATGGTGGATGAAAATAAAGAAAATATCACCAAAAATGAAGAGCGGATTGCACAATTCAAACAACAATTGGATGAATTAACACGTTTAAATTGGGCTAAAAATCATGAAGAAGAGCGGAAACAATGGATAAAAAGTACGAATAAAATTAAAGATACACAAACTGAATTCGAACAAACAACGCGCTTCTTAGTCGACAAACAAACGCAACTACAGTCGATTGCGCAAAAGAGTCAATTTTATCCAGAAAAAATGCCCCAACAAGATGAGTACAATAAACAAGTTGAGGCTGGGTTAAATATTCAATTAGAACGCATCGAAACACAACAAGAAATCGATGATGTCCAAGCAGAACGCCGATTCTATATTGATCAGCGTAAAGAACAACAAAGTTATTCAACCACTGTTCGCCAACAAATCGTGACACTTGAAAGTCAACGTCTCAACGATGAAGAACGCTTAATTCAAGAAACTTCATTGAAAGAATATATGTTTGGTATTATTTTTATCGTCGTTGGTATCGTCTTTTTAATTCAACAATATATTTCAAATAGTGCGTCACAAAACTTAATGATGTTAGCGGGCGCAATGGTTGTCGTCGGGATTGTGATTAGTTTGGTTGTTTTAAACAAACACCGCAAACTTTATCGAGCATTTAACACCAGTCCAATTATCGACAAACTCGACCAATTACATAACGACGAACAGCATTATATCAAGCATTCTAAAGAACTCGGCTCACAAATTACAGCGCGCGATGCCAAATTAAGTGAGCTAGCGGGTCAAATCGAATCCCTCGATCACGACGCACAAAAATGGCTCGTTAATTTAGGATTCTACCCAACGGCAGATATGGATTTGATTTTAAAAACAAATCCAGTTGAAGAGTACTACACTGCCCAAGCGCAAGCCGAAGAGTATAAACAAGAGCTCGACAGATTAACCTTGGAAGTGACGAATTGGAAAGAAAATATCCGCCCATTACTCGACCGCTTCCCGATGGACGAAATCAACACCCGCGCCGTCATTCGCCACCACGAAGAAATCGAAGCCGAACTCGCACAAACAATTCAGCAAGGCCAAGAATTAAATCGTAAAATAACGCAAGCTCAAGAAGAAATTGAGAAGAATAAGCAGTCGATTAAAGAGCATGAAACTACGATTGAAGATATCTTTAAAGTGACGCAGAGTGATAATTTAGAGCAATTTAATCAAAAAGTTGCGACAAACCAGCGTATCCAGTCGTTAGAAAAAGAACAAGCAATGTATCAAGAACAAATCGCTGAGCACTTAGAGGCATTAACAGCAATCGAAAGCAAACAAGCCCTAGTTGAAGACCATCAAAAATCAATGGTTGAACTCGATGTCTTCAAACGCAAGATCGAACCGCACCGCGGCCGTCGTGCTGATTTAACCGCTGAGATTAAACAATTGGAACGTGATGGAACGGTTCAATTAATCAGTCAAGAATTAGCAGATAAAGAAGCCGAAGTACGTGACTTGATTTTAGTGTGGGGTAAAAAGCGTATGGGTATGGAAATGTTATACCAGACGCTGCGTAAAGGGTTGGATAATCCACTACCAGAAATGACAGAAATCGCAACTGAAATCTTTAGTAAATTAAGTTATGGACGCTATAAACAAGTCAAAATTAACAAAAAGGATATCCGAGTGGTGCATCATTCAGATGTATTGTTTGAACCTTATGAATTATCACAGGGGACATTGGAGCAATTATATATTGCCCTGCGTTTAGCCTTTATTATCAGTGCGAAAGATCTCGTTAAGATGCCAATTATTATTGACGATGCTTTCGTTAATTTTGATGATATGAGAAAAGCAAGCATGTACCAGGTGCTTGATTCAATCGCAGAAGAGATCCAAATCTTATTCTTTACTTTCGACGAACAAATAAAAGAGATGTACCGCGAAGATCAAATTATTGATTTGACGGCAATTAAATAGGAGGGCATTATGACTTTATTATATGATGTGGAACAGGGAGCGCAATTTGGTATCTTTGTATTAATTAAAGCAGCCGATTTGAGAACTGCGCGCAATGGTAATCCATTTATTGCCTTTAGATTTCAGGACAAATCGGGCGCGATGGATGGGATGTTTTGGTCGGCAACACCGGAACAAATTGAGACTTTCCAAGCGGGTCGTGTCGTTTTCTTAAAAGGGCGCCGCGATACTTATAATGGGACACCTCAGGTGAAAATTGAGGCACTGCGTTTAGCGGAATCAGATGAACCAAATGATCCAAAATTATATGTTGAATCGATTGAGGAGAGTGCGGATGATTTACGTGAGGCGTTAAATGACTTCATGTACCGCATTCATGAACCGAATATTTCGCGCGTGGTGCGCCGTATTGTGCAGGAACATAATGAAGATTTCTTCGCTTATCCTGCCGCAAAAAGAATGCATCATGCGGTTGCCGGGGGCTTGAGTTTACACACGGTCACAATGTTACGCATTGCGGATCAGTTAGTGAAAATCTACCCAGAACTTAATGAAAGCTTGTTATTCGGGGGAATTATTCTTCATGATATCGGTAAAACGATTGAATTATCAGGCGTTCTGTCAACGGAATATACTTTACGTGGTAAACTGCAAGGCCATATTATTATTATGGACGAGTTAATTGACCGCGCAAGTATTCAACTTGGTATTAATCCAGATGAAAATGAGCCTATTATCTTACTGAAACACGTTGTCCTAGCTCACCATGGTAAGCAAGAATATGGAAGTCCAGTCTTGCCACAATTAATGGAAGCAGAAATTATCCACTATATTGATGACATGGACGCGAAAATGAATATGATTTCTAGCGCATTAGGACAAACTGAAAAAGGCGATTTCAGTGCACAAATATTTGCATTAGACCGCCGCCAAATTTACAAACCAACTTTTAATTAGAGGAGCTATTTATGAACGAACATAACGATCATCACCACCATCATCACGACCACGATCATGGGCATCATCACCATCATCATGACCACGATCATGAACATGGCCGAGACTTTGACGGTTTAGACCACAATCACGGACGTGAGGTTACTTTAGAAGCAGAAATCGAAGCAGGCATCAAACAAATTTGGTCCGTTTTAACAGACAATGTTAAAATCAAAGAATGGTTCAATGAGCTACATATCAATGAATTAAAAGCAGGTGGCAGCATCTCATTCTTACTTCAAGACGAAGAAATTGCCCGCTATTTAATCACTGATTTAGAAGAACCACACACATTCGGTTTCACTTGGGGTGAAGACGGCGACAGCATCGTCAACTTCGAGCTGGAAGAAATCGACGCGGGAACAACTTTACTGAAATTCTCAGAATGGGTCCCAGAAGTGACCGAGCACACAGTCAAAGACGTCACTGGCTGGTATGTCTGCATGGAGGTCATTGGTCAAATCGTTGAAGGCCGTGAACCAATCAATCGCCCCCAACATTTCGCCGCCGCGTTCAAAGAAATCCAAGTATTACTCGCAGACGACCTCGCATAATTCAAAATCTCAAAAGCAGTTGACTATTTGGTTAGTCAACTGCTTTTTTGTTTGGGGAAAGTATGGTATTGATTTTTGAGGAGATAGCTCCGAACGGGTCGGTAGTGATTTTGAACGCTGTGATTTTTAAAAATACTGAGCTTATTTTTCTGAGAAGTTATACGCACACACGTCTCTCAAGAATATAATGAATCAAAAGGAATTTATATCAAAATACGAGGCTAGTATCCTGATGCAAAACAATGGATTCAAAAGGAAAGAGTCGGCAGACCGACTCTATTTTATTTATAAAGTGGCTATACTAAGCAGTCAATTTCGGAAGAAATTGATCACTGATTTTAATGATGGTAGAACTTTATGAGAGAGTAAAAGTTACGGCAAAGAAGTGAGTGACCAAGTCTGAAAAATATAAGAAGTTATAATCGATGTGGCTGTTGACACAGATCCGTTAGTTTTGTGTGCTTCGAGCTATACTTTTGTAGGAGAATATTTGAATTTAAAATTAATTCTTATGATACGTGAAAATAAATGGAAATTTTCATAATTAAGTCATAATTGAATGATAAATTAGAAGTGTAGAAAAAGGACGGAAGATAATTTGGAGGTTGAGATAATGGTGGCTAAATTTAAACAGAATTCAAGAGTGTATTTTTTATTCTGGGTGTTAATTGCAGTATTGTCAATGCTTGTATTTCCGTCGCTTTCAGTGAATGCACAAACTCAGGCTGAGGAGAGTCAATCTATTTCCTTAACACCATATTTGCCATATTATCATTTTATTGAATATAGTTATCAGGGGGATCAGGTTAATTATTCTAATTATAGTATGATTTTAGAATTTAGCAGTGATGCCAATGGTAAATTTCAAATTGTCGCAATTTCTGATCAATCACAAACAGCCATTATTTATCAATTAACTGATTATGGTTTGTATGAATTAGCTCGCTTTGAAAATTACATGGAAGTAAGTGATTTGCGCTATACTCCAGAAGCGAGTGAAGGTAAAGGAGCATTAATTTTCCCCACTAAAGTATCCCAAGGGATGACTTATCAAGGTGGCGAAAATAATGCGTCACAATATACTGTATCAGAAATTTTAGATTCAATCGAAATGAATGGCGTTACTTATGAGAGTATCGTTGTTATCAATGAAAAGCGCGGTGAAGAGCAGTTTGATCATTACTATGCGCCTGATTATGGGCTGATAGCAGTAGAACAAATTAATCCAGACCAGACACGCTCGACCGTATTTCAACTACTTTCAACTGACGGCTATTTACATTAGTCAGTTGAAAGTAACATGAAAGTGCGGTATAATGGGGTGGTTATGCACCCATAGTGTAGTGGATATCACATGAGATTCCGGTTCTCATAACGGGGGTTCGACTCCCTCTGGGTGTATAGTTAAATACGTACATTGTATAGTGCCATATGGTCTATACAATGTACGTATTTTTTTAATAGCCACCTTTTTTAATGCCCAAAACACCTGTATCATTAGTCCGTTAGGCTAAAATGTGTTATTCTTAAAGAAAGATTTAAAGGAGCATTCAAATGACAGATTGTATTTTTTGTAAATTAATTAGCGGCGAAATTCCAACAAATAAAGTCTACGAAGATGATGAAATTTTTGCCTTTCTAGACATGACACAAGTAACAAAAGGCCACACACTCGTTGTCCCTAAAAAACATGTCAAAGATATTTATGATTATGACAGTGAATTAGCGGGGAAGGTATTCTCTAGAATTCCTAGAATTGCAACTGCGATCGAAGCAGCCTTTCCAGAGTCTAAAGGATTAAATATAATTAATAATAACCGCGAGGTGGCATATCAATCAGTGTTTCATTCGCATTTACATTTAATTCCACGTTATTCCACTGAAGATGACTTTAAAATGTCGATGATAGATAATGGCGAAAAATATACTCAAGAAGAATTGCAAGAAATTGCATCAAAAATTAACCAGGAAATTAAATAAGACTAGTGAAGGAGGATTAGGATGGCAGGATTTGGATCCGGTTTATTTTGGGGTGCAGTATTCGGAGGTTTAGCTGGCCTAATGAATGCACCGCGAAAAGGGAAAGAAACAAGAGAACTTGTTAAATTAAAAATTGATCAAACGACTGAAGATGTGAATGACTTACGTTTTAAAATTGATAATTTATCTACAGCAGTGAGCCGTCTAACCAATGAGGGAATAGGCGCTGTTCATGAGGCAAGCCAAGATATTCAAACGGCGCTTCGTCAATTCGATGAAGAATCGAGTCCCCGCGTTAAGCGGGTCGAAAGACATGTTGAGGTTTTACAAAAAGATATCGAACAAGCAAGCGAAGCATTTTCGAATGAGAAAGTTTAATTTTTCGTTATACCTTTCATATGTGAAGAATCATGTAAAAATTATGTAAAAATTGTAAATTTCAGAGATTATTTGATTTGTTGTGATATAGTATAGACTATACAATAATAGTTAGGAGCATTTTCTAAATGAAAAAATCATTATTAAAATTATCAACCATCGCTTTAACAGCTGCGACTTTATTAACTTCAGGTGCATCTGTAGCATTTGCGCAAGATGATGCAATCGCAACAATTGGTGAGACAACAATTACTCAAGACCAATTTTATGAAGCAATGAAAAACTTATCAGGTGAAGTGACTTTAAGAACAATGATTCTTGAAGAAGTTTTAAAACAAAATGTTGAAGACGCTGAAGCATTACAAACTGCAGCAGATGAAGAAGTTCAAGCTCAAGTTGAAGAAGCTGGTGGAGAAGAAGCTTTTGACCAATTATTAGCTTACCAACAATTAGGAACAATTGAAGAATATACATACCAAGTATTTGTTCGTAACATGTTCCAAAATGTGGTTGAACAACATATTGATATGTCGGATGAAGCAATTCAAACTTATTATGATGAGTCATACCAAACACCAATGGAAGCTCAACATATTTTAGTTGAAACTGAAGAAGAAGCGCAAAACGTTTTAACACGTTTAGAAGAAGGCGAAGAGTTTGACGCTTTAGCTCAAGAATTATCATTAGACTCAACAGCAGCAAATGGTGGTTTATTAGGTGAATTCACTGAAGGCCAAATGGTTCCAGAATTTGAAGAAGCTGTTAAAAATGGAACAAATGGTGAAGTAGTTCCTGAGCCAGTTGAATCAGAATATGGTTTCCACGTGATCAAAGTTTTAAACAATGGTGAAAAACAACCACTAGACGAAATCAGAGATGAAGTAGTTGAGCAATACAAATTATCTAAATTTGCAGACTCAACATTTGCATACGGAGTTGTTGGTCGCTTAATTGAAGAAGCTGGATTAACAATCAATGATGAAGATTTACAAGGTGTTGTGGATGACTTAATCGAGTTAGGTCAAGAACCTGCAGAAGAAGAAGCAGCATCAACCGAAGGTGAATCGGCAGAAGGCGAATCAGCTGCGTCTGAAGAAGCACCAGCTGAGGAATCGGCGACTGAAGAGTCAGCAGCGGAAGAGTCAGCAACAGAAGAAGCTCCAGCAGAAGAAGAAACTGAATCTGCAGAATAATCATTTAAAATTTTAGACGAATACTTCGGTATTCGTCTATTTTCTTACCTAATTTTAATAAGGATTGTAAAGATTCTGTAAATGAAGGCGTTTCATTACAAAAAAAGTCAATCTTGTTGTAAAATAAAATCAGTAGTTGTTTCAATAAATTAGAATTTGAGGAGAATGGTCATGAAGAAAAAGTTAATTAAAAGTTCGTTGTTATTAAGTTCCATGTTTATATTAGCTGCTTGTGCAACTGATGAAACTACAACTGAATCAACAGAAGTTGAAACAACAGAGGTAAGTTCTGAAGCTGCTCCTGAAACTGAACCAGTAGAAAGCGAAGAAACATCAGAAGATTCTGCTGAGGAATCAGAAGAAACAAGCGAAGAATCTGAAACATCTGAAGAAGAGTCAGAGACATCAGAAGAAACAAGTGAAGAATCTGAAACATCAGAAGAAGAGTCAGAGACATCAGAAGAAACAAGTGAAGAATCTGAAGCATCAGACGAAGAGTCAGAAACATCAGAAGAATCAACTGATGAATCGGCATCATCAGATGAAGAGTCAGCGACATCAGAAGAATCAAGTGATGAATCAGCTTCATCAGACGAAGAGTCAGCAACATCAGAAGAATCAAGTGACGAATCAGCATCATCAGATGAAGAGTCAGCGACATCAGAAGAATCAAGTGACGAATCAGCATCATCAGATGAAGAGTCAGCAACATCAGAAGAATCAAGTGACGAGTCAGCATCGTCAGATGAAGAGTCAGCAACATCAGCAGAATCAAGTGATGAATCAGCGACATCTGAAGAAACTGATTCAAGTTCAGACGAATCAGCAACATCAGACGAGTCAGCGACAGGTACAACTGGAGAAGCATTTGTAGTTGGAACATACGATCCAGAAGCTGAATTACAAGATGGTACTTACCAATTAACTTCTAATGAAGAAGACGGCTACACTCTAGATTATGAAATAACAGTTGAAGAAGGCGAAATTACAGAAGTAAATTATGACTTCGTTGACGCAGAGGGCAATTCAGCTACTGAAGAAGATGAGTTCTTTGCGGAAGTAAAACCTGTCTTTGAACAAGCATTATTAGATGCTCAAGGATTAGAAATGGAATTTGATGAATCATCAGATATCGATTCAACAGTGTTTGAAGAACATACAGAAATTATTTTATCTGCGGCTCAACAAGGTCACACAGATGAAATTAATGTTGATGAATTAGAAACAGATGAATCAGCATCTTCAGAAGATGAAGAAGCAGCAACTTCTGATGAAAATTCAGAAAGTAAAGATGGCGACGAAGAATCTTCAGAAACAAATGAAAATGAAGCAGAAACGTCTGAAGAAGAGTCATCTTCAGAGTCTACCGAATAATATAGTGAGTTTTTGACTATTCCTTTTCATTATTTGAAAAAAGTGTGGTTTTAATCTAGCTTTTTATACTAAAATTTGATACCATAGTCTATGTGTGAAAACGAGATTTAATCGTTCTATTTTTAAATGAAGGAGTATATGCATAATGAACTTAAAAGCTCAATTAAGAACTGAAACTGGTTCTTCTGCTTCACGTAAAGCTCGTCGTGAAGGATTAATTCCAGTATCAATGTACGGTAAAGAATTTGAAACTATTTCTTTATTAATCGACCGTCGTGAATTCGAAACTATTTTACGTCAAGAAGGTGCTAACGCAGTATTCAACGTAGAATTTGATGGAAAAACTCAACAAGTTTGGATCAAAGACTTTACGCCAGCAGCATTAGAAGATGTTATCTATGATGTTGATTTAGAGGCTATCTCTGCTGACCAAAAACTTGAAGTTGAAGTTCCATTACACTTAGTAAATGAAGAAGAAGTTAAAGTTGGTATCGTAGAATTAATCGAACAAGTAATCCTTGTTGAAACTACACCAGCTAACATCCCATCTTCATTCGAATTAGATGTTAAAGGATTAGAAATCGGTGATGTTTTAACTGTAGCTGACTTAACTGTTCCAGCGGAAGTTGAAGTATTACTAGAATCTGACCAAACAATCGTTACAGTTTCTGCTCCAGTTGAAGAAGAAGAAGTGGATCCAGATGCTGAAGTAGCTGAGCCAGAAGTAATTGGCGAAAAAGCTGACGACGAAGAATAATAGTTACTAAACATTATATCACTAGCTAGATTAATTTCTGGCTAGTGTTTTTTATTGCAGAAAATAATTCCAATATAATTTTACGAATCGTTTTTCCTATACTTAGCTGTTCCATATTACCCTCAAAATGCTTATAATAGTAACATGAGGTGAGTTTGTTGAAAGAACAACTATTAGAAAACGTAGAAAAATATTGGACAGAAATAGTCCAATTAAGACATTATTTACATACAAATCCTGAATTATCAGGGCAAGAATTTAAAACTTCCGCATATTTAAAAGAAATTATTTCAAAATGGGGCTTACCAATCGAAGAAGTCCCGGCCGACCATTTTGGTAGCGGAACAGGATTTATCGCCACTTTATATACCGGAAGACCAGGGAAAACGATTGGCTTACGGACTGACATTGACGCTCTACCTGTTCAAGAGCCGGATAAAAATCTCAAAAATACACGTGTTGTCAAATCGAACACACCCGGTGTGATGCATGCCTGTGGTCACGACGGTCATACGGCCACTTTAATTGGTGCCATGCGCATATTAATCGACCATAAAGATCAACTCACTGGGAAAATTATTTTCATTTTTGAAGAGGGCGAAGAGCATAGTCTGGGCATTCACGGCATGATTAAGCTGCTCCAAACGAAAAATATTGATGCTATTTACGGCAACCATTTAGTTGCCCATCTAGAAACTGGAAAAATCGCTGTGAATAACGGTCCAACGATGGCCGCACTAACGACCATCAATTTTGACATCGTCGGCCAAGGCGGTCACGGTTCGCGCCCCGACTTATCCGTCAATCCAATTTTCGCCGGCGCCGCCATTTTAAATAGTATTTCTATCGCCTGGAACAATCAGCTCAACGTTTCCAAAACGGTCACGCTGGGCATCACGCAATTCAATTCCGGCCAAACGAATAATGTCTTCGACGACCGCGCCCACATCGGCGGCACACTGCGTTATTTTGATGAGGCTGAAGGGGAAAAGGCAAAGCAAATCTTAATGAACATAGCCGAACAAGTCGGTGCAGTTCATGGCTGTACGATTGAAGATTACTCAATGAATGATGCAACTACGATGGCAGTAATTAATGATTCGAAGTTGGCAGACTTAGGGAAACAGACGGTGGAAGAAGTTTTACCAAATGCTCTAGTTCCTGGTGAGCCATGGTTTGCATCGGAAGGTTTTGCCTATTATCGCCAAGTGGCGCCAAGTCTATTTACTTTTATTGGAACAAAAAATGATATACTAGGGTCAGGTGCGGAGCATCATAATGAATATTTTGATATTGATGACGAGTCACTAAAATATAGCATCATGACCATGGTTGCTTTTACTCATAATTACTTAAAATAATCTTTGAAAGAGGGGATCAATGTGGCAAATACGGCATTAAAAGAAAAAATTAAACTCGCAGCAACGGAAATTGGTATCGATAAAATCGGCTTTGCTACTGCAGATGATTTTGCGCATCTTGAAGATTCGCTTCATGAACAAAAGGAGCAAGGGCATACAACGGGATTTGAGCATAAAGTGATTGAAGAACGCATTTATCCTGAAAAAATCTTCAATAAACCGAAAACAATTATTTCGATTGCCTTAGCTTATCCTTCTGAAATTGAAAATCCATTACCGAATGAACGCGATGATCGCCGCGGTGTTTTTGCGCGTGCCTCTTGGGGAATTGACTACCACACTATTTTAGAAGATAAGATGAGCCAATTGATTGCCTATATCAAAGAAGAAGCAACAACCGCAACATTTAAACCAATGGTTGATACCGGTGAACTGCCTGACGTTGCGACCGCAGAGCGAGCAGGACTTGGCTTTATTGGCCGAAATGGTTTATTAATCACGGAAGAATTTGGTTCCTGGGTCTACTTAGGTGAAATCATTACTGACCTAGAGTTTGAACCTGACGAACGTGTTGATTTTGGCTGTGGTGACTGCATGAGGTGTATCGACGCGTGTCCTACCGATGCTTTAATCGGAGATGGTCGCATGAATGCGAATTTATGCCTTTCCTATCAAACGCAAACTAAAGGTTATATGCCGGAAGAGTTTCGCCGGAAAATGGGGCATGTGATTTATGGGTGCGATATTTGTCAGTTGGTTTGTCCTTATAATCGTGGGAAGTCGGTGCATATTCATCCTGAGATGGAGCCGGATCCGGAGGTTATTCAGCCGAAATTGAAGCCGATGTTGACAATTTCTAATAAAGAATTTAAAAACACTTTTGGCGAATTGGCGGGTTCTTGGCGTGGTAAAAAGCCGCTACAAAGAAATGCGATTATTGCTTTGGGAAATTACCGCGATCAAACGGCACTACCACAATTAATCGAGGTCATGGAAACAGACCCGCGTCCTATGATCCGCGGAACAGCGGCTTGGGCAATTGCGAAAATCGAGCGCTACCAAAACGATGCGTTAGTTGAGTGTGTCGAGGAGCAATTAGCCAAGGAAACGGATGAAGAGACGATCGAAGAAATGACAAAAGCGGTGGAGGCGTTAAAAGCAAAACGTCCACCGAGAGAATCACGTAGAAAGAGTTAATTTATGAAAAATCATATTGTTTTATATCAACCGGTCATGCCGGCAAATACTGGAAATATTTCAAGAACTTGTGCAGCGACCAACGCGACACTCCACTTAATTCATCCTTTAGGATTTTCAACGGATGATAAAATGTTAAAACGCGCGGGGTTAGACTATTGGCATAATGTGGATATTATTGAGCACGAGAGCTTGGAATCTTTTATGGACTATTTGAATGGGCGTCCGTTATATTTAATTACTAAATTTGCGCCGCACAATTATTCTGATGTCAATTTTGCGGAGAACTCTGTTGGCGAACAGTTTTTTATGTTTGGTAAAGAAACAACTGGCCTGCCAATTGAATTGATGGAAGAGCACAAAGAAAACTCGCTCCGTATTCCGATGAATGACGAGCATGTCCGTTCACTCAATTTATCTAATACCGTGAATATCGTCTTGTTCGAAGCGCTGCGCCAACAACAATTTAAAGGACTCGAAGTAGAACATCACTACCGCGACACTGAAAAAGCGCGCGAGCTGGAGTGGTAATTTATCAGAAATGCTATTTATTGTTACTTTAGTGACGATAAATAGCTTATTTTTTTTGGAAGATTTGGTGCTGTGAATTAGAGTGGAATGTTTAGTTTGGTTGAGAGTGGAGGAGTGAAGGTTTGTTGTTTTAAAATTGAAACGTTCACTCTGGTAGTGAAAATAGTGAAGGTTTGCTGTTTTGAAATTGAAACGTTCACTCTGGTTGTGGGAATAGTGAAGGTTTGTTGGTTTGAAATTGAAACGTTCACTCTGATTGTGAAAATAGTGAACGTTTGTTGGTTTGGAATTGAAACGTTCACTCTGATAGTGAGAATAGTGAAGGTTTGTTGGTGTGAAATTGAAACGTTCACTCTGTACTTGGCGTTACTGTTAGTTGTTTTAAGAATCAAGATGAAACAACTCACACAATTAGCTGAGCTGTTAGTTGTTTTAAGATTCTAATTGAAACAACCAACACAATCGGCTTTACTGTTAGTTGTTTTAAGAATTAAAATGAAACAACCAACAGATATTGTGTAATTTAGTCTAAATAGTTTGATTGATATTAAATCAATTTTGTAAAAGAGTGAAAGATTTACTGAACGGGTAACAACTTTCAGATTCTCAAAAGTTATTACTCAAAACTATGCTGAACGAGTAACAACTTTCAAATTCTCAAAAGTTATTACTCAAAACTATGCTGAACGGGTAACAACTTTCAAATTCTCAAAAGTTATTACTCAAAACTATGCTGAACGGGTAACAACTTTCAGAATTCCGTAAGTTATTACTCATAACCACCCAAAACGAGTAACAACTATCCCACTTCCCAAAGTTATTCCTCAAACGTGTAACAACTATCCCAATTCCCAAAGTTATACCTCAACCGCAGAACAAGTAGCCAATTTCCAGAACTCAAATCTGTCCAATATCACCTCATCAAAACTCAAAAATAACAATTTTATAATAATAAACTAACTGAAAACTCATGAAACTCTTGACAAAAAATAATAATGAGATAATATATGATTAATAAATAAATGCAACGAAGTGTAGAGTAGTTGAAGGACGCCTTTGTAGAGAGCCCATGCTTGGTGAAAATGGGTAGGGAAAACTTTTACGAAAATGGTCACAGAGCAGTCATTGTAAGCGACAAGCGAACAGTGAACGGAAGCGCCCGTTAAAAACGCCATAGTATCAGGATTATCTCGTACTAGAAGAGGTTTTTTCAGCGATGAAATGACGAACAAAGGTGGTAACACGGAGTTAAGCTCTCGTCCTTTTTGGACGAGGGCTATTTATTTTGAAAAACACATAACAAAAGGAGAATTAACATGACACACACAAACACACAATCACCACACAGATTCGACCACGTAGGATCATTCCTCCGACCAGACAATTTATTAAAAGCAAGAGAAGACTTTGCGGAAGGTAAAGTAACGAAAGAAGAACTAACTGCGATCGAAGACACTGCAATTATCGAATTAATCAAAAAACAAGAAAATGCAGGATTAAAGACGGTAACAGACGGAGAATTCCGCCGCGCATCTTGGCATTGTGACTTCTTCTGGGGATTCGACGGAGTCCAAGAAATTCAAAATGAATCAAGAGGAACGAAATTCGAAGGACAAACTTATGGCATCACAGCACGCTTAGAAGGAAAAATCAAATTTACAAACCATCCATTTATCGAGCACTATTTATTTGCACGCAAACATGCGAGTGACGACTTCGAAGTAAAATTAACGATCCCAGCACCGTCACAATTTATCCAAGAATTCCGCCGTGAAATCAATATTGATGCAACAAACAAATATTATGACAATGTCGAAGACCTTGCTGACGACATCGTTCAAGCATACAGCGATTTCTTGCATGCAATCTATGAAGCAGGCGCACGCACAGTCCAATTTGATGACTGTACTTGGTCACGCATCATCAACGGATCGGACCATACAGGACGCGAATACGAAGAATCGGAATTAGACGAATTAAAAGATTTATATGTCACAATCAACAACCGTGCCATCGCCGCTAAACCAGAAGGACTACGCATCAACACACATGTCTGCCGTGGAAACTTCCGCTCAACTTGGTTTGCATCAGGCGCATACACATCAGTCGCGTCACCATTATTCGACCAAGAAAATGTCGATGCATACTATCTAGAATATGACTCAGACCGCGCCGGCGGATTCGAACCATTAGAAAAAGTAACCGACGGTAAGAAAGTAGTTCTTGGACTCGTCACATCAAAAGACGGTGAACTTGAATCAAAAGACGAACTAATTGCACGCATCAAAGAAGCCAGCAAATATGTCCCATTAGAAGACCTGCACATCAGCCCGCAATGCGGATTCTCATCGAACGCCGTCGGAAACGAAATCACCGACCAAGACCAATGGAACAAAATTGCCCTCATCAAAGAAGTCGCCGAAGAAGTATGGGGCGAAGCCTAATTGGAAAATATGGCTTGGATAATCTAAAAGTTATCCAAGTCGTTTTTTGTTTAAGCATCGTATACACCTCAAACACATACGATGTAAGAGTCAATTGACAAATTTTAAAAACAAGTTATAATAAATCTAAATGAGAAATGACTAGTAACTAAGCGAATGTTCCAGAGAGTTGGCGGGTAGTGCGAGCCAATACATTTAAATAGTGAATCCACATTTTATTCAGCCTATGGAGCAATCGTTAAGTAGAGCCGGCCTCATCCGTTACCGAGTCAAGAGCAAATACCTGCATCCAGTCAGGTTTATTTGAAATCGGGTGGTACCGCGAAACTAAAGCCTTTCGTCCCAGATAGGGAAGGAGGCTTTTTATTATACACAAAATTAAAAAGAGTATTGCCGCACATTGACGAATGCCATACTTTTAAAAGAAAAATTGGAGGAATAATTATGTTAGACCGTAAATTATTAAGAAACGATTTTGAAGCAGTGCGCGAAGCGCTGAAAACACGTGGTGTAAATCCAGACGTATTGAATGACTACCAAGAGTTGGATGAAAAGCGCCGTGACTTAATTGTTAAAACGGAAGATTTAAAGCAAACGCGTAACACAGTGACGCAAGAAATTGCGCAATTGAAACGCAACAAAGAAGATGCGGATGCACAAATCGCCGAAATGCAAAAAATTGGTGACGCAATTAAATCATTAGATGAAGAATTAGAAACGATCGAAGGAAAATTATTCGACATCGAATCAGGATTACCAAACTTACCACACGCTGACGTGCCGGTTGGTGAAGATGAAGATGATAATGTGGAAGTGCGCACTTGGGGAGAATTACCAGAATTTGACTTTGAACCAAAAAATCACTGGGATATTGGGGAAGACTTAGATATCTTAGACTTCGAACGTGCCGGAAAAGTAGCAGGCGCACGCTTTGTTTACTATAAAGGTTTAGGTGCCCGTTTAGAACGTGCCGTATACAACTATATGCTAGACACACATGTAAACAACGGTTACCAAGAAATGATCACACCAATCATCGTTAATGAAAATTCAATGTTTGGTACAGGGCAATTCCCTAAATTTAAAGAAGACGTCTTCCAATTAACAGATGATCGCAACTTCACATTAATTCCAACAGCAGAAGTGCCATTAACAAACTTCTATGCGGACGAAATTTTATCAATGGACCAATTGCCAACTAAATTCACGGCATTATCACCATCATTCCGTTCAGAGGCTGGTTCAGCAGGGCGCGACACACGTGGCTTAATTCGTATGCACCAATTCAACAAAGTTGAATTAGTGAAATTTGCGCACCCAGACCATTCATATGAAGAATTAGAAGGCATGACAGCGGACGCAGAAGGTATCTTAAAAGGTTTAAACATCCCATTCCGTACAATTGTCCTATCAACAGGAGATATGGGGTTCTCAGCAGCAAAAACTTATGACATCGAAGCATGGGTACCAGCACAAGATACATACCGTGAAATTTCATCATGTTCAAACTGTGAAGCATTCCAAGCACGCCGTGCCAAAGTACGCTTCCGTAACGAAGCAGGAAAAGCAGAACACGTTCACACATTAAACGGTTCAGGATTAGCAGTAGGTCGTACAGTAGTAGCCATCTTAGAAAACTACCAACAAGCAGACGGATCAGTAAAAATCCCAGAAGCACTCGTACCATACATGGGTGGCATCACAGAAATCACAAAAGAAAACGCCAATGGAATCAACTTATAATTAACAAAACAGCTATCACACCAAGTATTAAGGCTTGGATGTGATAGCTGTTTTTATTTTATTTGGCTATTTACTTATTATTAAAATCATTTTAAAGCTAACAATTCTGCTTTCTCTTCAAAACGGATAATTTCAATATCTGAATAACTTGCTGCTTGTGCAACGCGGTCAGGAATTTTTTGATTACCGATGACCATAACATATCTAAGCCCCTTATTTTTTAAAGTAGGTTCATTTTTTAAATCTTGAGCAATGAATACTTGCTCAGTTACATTTGCGAATTCTACATTATTTTGTAACTTAATAATTGTATTAGGTCTTTTTGTAGTTGCTCCTAAGCTATAATCAATTAAATAATCAATCCCTGACTCACCGGTAAATTTAACACCTGCATTACCACCAAAATCATTTTCAAAAAAGAATGTTAGAGCTTCTTCCTTAAAAATTCCTTTTACATTTGTTCTATTAGTCATTAATAAATCATAAATTGATAGAATTGCTTGAATTAGATTATGTTTCTTTTGGGGAAACTCATTGATGTTTTCTGCAACCGTTGAAATAATACCATTATCAAGTGTCAATGAATACTTCAATAGAGTATCAGCAATTAATTTTTTTCTTGTCTCTGTATTTATGTTGAGGGACATCAAATCTAATTCATCAAAAGTAATACCATCATCACTCAGACGAATATTATCATTATCCAAAAATTCTATAAAAATACTAATCCTATCATTAATATGATTTACATAGGGCGTAATAATTTGCTCAGCATTTTCTAACTCCTTAACTGTAATTTTCTTTTTGTACCAGTCTAAATAAGTATCAATTAACAAATCTGATTTATACTGAACCATTAATATCCCTCCTTTTTAAAACAATGTTGTATCTATATCAATCTCTTCAAAATTATTATACTCTAAAAAGAAACTTAAGCTATCATAAATGTCTTCGAGAATGGTGATATCTGTCAATTTGGATAAATGGATCGCGTCTCTTCCATTATTATGAATTTCATCAAATATATGTACATGGGGTGTTTCTACGTCGTTATGAGGAGCACCACGCATATCCAATCTAACCATGACACCAAAACGAGATGATAACAAATATGTGAGAGTATTTTTATTTAGATGACCTTTACGATTGATCACTAATGAAAAACTTTCATTCTCATCATCGATATTCTTGGCTTGGTATTTTCTTTGGCTACCTTGATCGGGAATACTTAATAACGTATCTTCAATCATTTTTCTACAATTAAATAACAAATCAAATATTTCCTGCTCCATTTAGTCCTCCAAATTATCTCAATAATGGTATTCATTAGAAGAAACAAGTTACTTGAATCACGAATCATTAACGAGTTAGTTAATAAAATTATTAGGTATAATATTATATATTGTTTATACATTAATTATAAAACAAAAACGATTTATTTGGAATGTATAATATTAATCAATGTAACTAAAATCCCCACCCAAAACCATGGAAAAAAATAAAAACAATTTCTTGAGAAATTGCCTTCCTCTCTACCAAAAAAGTCGCCCCAGCGACTTTACAACAAGAGCCAATCATAATCAAACAACCATCCTAATCTCATCACAAACCTACCACCCCCATACAAGCAGTTCCAACATAAACACCCACCCCCATAAAAAAATTTACACAATATTTTTCAACCCAAACACAATCCCATCAACCAATGCTAATTTTGACCGTAACTAAGCATATCGAAGAGGAAAGTGTCATTCATATGCCATGACATTAAGGATCCCTATCGTATTAGAAGCTGTGTAAGCGGAGCGAGCAACAGATTCAATAGATAGGGAAGTCTGGAGCTTTCGTAGAAAGCAGAAGACGTTCCCATGGCCACTTTCCTCAAAGATATGCGCGTCCCCGACCACCATACCTTTCAAAACAAAAAACCAGCCACTTGCGTGACTGGTTCAGTAAATTGATTAGAAGAATAATGTGTAGAGGATGACGATCGCGCCGAGCACGATACGATAGTACCCAAACACTGTAAAGTCGTTTCGCTGCAAGTAACTGATTAAGAAACGAATCGCAAACACTGAAACTAAAAACGAAACAATCATACCAATTGCCAAGTAAATTAATTCAGCACCTTGAGTCGGTAAACCTAATGTCACCAGCTTCCAGAACGACGCACCAAACATGACCGGAATACCCATAAAGAACGAGAACTCAGTCGCCACATGACGTGACGTACCCATTAAAAGTCCCCCCATAATCGTAGAACCAGAACGAGATGTCCCTGGAATCAATGATAAAGCTTGGAAGAGACCGATTTTGAAAGCATCAGAGAAACGTAACTCTTCTAATGATTCAATCTTTTTCGAATGACGACCGGGTTTTCTATTTTCAATCCAGATAAAGCCAAATCCATAAACGATTAAGGCAATCGCCACAACCATTGGCGTATTGAAATACTCATCCATATAGTCATTTAATAATAAACCAAGGATACCTGCTGGAATTGATGCGAAAGCAACTTTAAACCATAACACCCAAGTGTTTTTACGCTCTGTTTTTGTTTTGCTTGGCGCAAATGGGTTCAACTTGTTAAAGTAAAGAACAATAACAGCTAAAATTGAACCGAGTTGTACGAGTACCATAAAGATCTCACGGAATTCCGGTGATAAATTTAATGGCATTAAGTCTTCAACAATAATTAAATGTCCCGTACTACTAATTGGTAGCCATTCAGTAATCCCTTGGACAATACTTAAGATAATAATTTTTATAACTTCAATAAAATCTAATACTTGTGTCAAGTATCGACACCTCACAATCTTTTAAAATATATTTTCTATTATACTCTAAATGGATTCGATTAAACAATCTTTCTTAAAATTAAAGCATTTACATCAGGAACTGATGGTTTCTAATTGGCATTAAAAGACAACCACCTGGTATTTGTAAACCAAGTGGTTGTTTAAAAATGCTTAAAGAATACTTTTCCTAAAAATTAAATAGGGTAAATGCAGACACATTCTGGGGCTTTAGTGTCGTCGTTTAAGAAAGTTAGCTCGCCAGTTTCTTTATTGATTTCGAAAATAGCGATATTATCTGTATCTTGATGTGGCACTAAAACGTAAGAATCAGTTTCATCGATGATAAAGTCACGTGGAATTTCACCATGAGACGAAATATCTTGAATTTTTTCTAATTTTCCTTCGCCTAAAACTTTGTAAGCAATAATCGCATCATAAAAGCGGCTTGAGACATACAAGAATTTCTCGTCAGATGTTAAACGGATCGCAGCAGCATTTGATGTCGCCACTTCCTCGTGGGGAATATTTAAATGACTTTCGATGATTTCGAATTCACCTTTTGGACTCACTTTTAAGCTCGTTGTTGTACTGTCTAACTCGCCAATCACATAAGCATATTCTTCTTTTTCGTCTAAAACTAAGTGACGTGGACCTGTTCCGCTAGGTAATTTAATGTCATGCGCGAAAACGATTTTACCTTCTTCGTCAAAAGTATATGAAGTAACTTCATCCGTTCCAAGGTCACAAGTGAATAATAAATCTTCTGCTTTATTCAAGCCTGTAAAGTGAACATGTGAAGACGCTTGATTTTCATGCGGTCCGCTTCCTTCATGTTTAACAACTTGAATGTGAGATAACGCATCCCCATCGAGTTTATAGACATCAATTTGGCCCAGGTGATAATTTGCGACATAGACCGTCTGTGTCGCTTCACGGTAAGTCAGATGCGCACCTGAAACTTCGCTTCCATTATTAGAATCTAAGAATGTCCAGTTGTCACCGTCTTTTTTGAAGGCAGCAATCCCACCGCGACCATCTTCTTTTTGAATCGCGAAAAGTAATGTGTTATCTTTGTTTGTTGAAACAAAAGTAGGGCTATCTAACTCGGCAATGAAAGTCGCTTCTGTAAATGAAACAGAAGAAGGGTCAAAAGAAATTTGGCTAATTCCTTTATTGGCACGTTTAGTGTATCCACCTAAAATAAATGTTTGTGTCATAATAAATTCCTTTCTTCAATTGAGTTAACTTAATTATAGCATAATCTGTGAAGGAATCAGCTTTCACTATCTTACAAACTCAAAATATTATATAATACATAGTAATTATGACAATTTAAGCGCTATAATATAAGTTTATTTAGAATGGAGGACACTTTATGCGAAGACAAAGAGGTAAAGATACTTATTTTCGCCGGTGGATATTAAACAACAAAACGGTGATTTCACTCATGATTTTAATTATCGTATTAATTGTGATCGCCTTACTGACCCAAATGTCATATTTATTCACACCGATAGCCAGTTTTATTAGTTTATTTGCATTCCCAGTCCTTTTTGCAGGTGTATTCTTTTATTTACTCAACCCCTTAGTCGTACGATTATCAAGGGAAGGAATCGACCGCAGATATAGTATTTGGGGCATATTTATTGTTTTAATTCTTTTAATTGTATGGGGCATCTCCACACTCGTCCCAATATTAAGAGAACAATTCCAATCATTTATCAACAATATTCCTTATTACAATCAACAAGTTCAACACTTTGTGGAAAACTTGCCATTTGATTTAGGAAATGCGGATATCATTCAAGAAATTGAACAATTTATGTCTGGGTTCGACCTTTCAAGTCTAACCGAACGGATAAATTCAGTCGTCCAGACGACTTTTGGCGGTATCGGCTCAGTTATTGGATCCATCACGCAATTTGTAACAGGGCTTTTAACCATGCCTGTGTTACTTTATTATTTATTATTGGAATCAGAAAAAATACCGAGAAATATTTTATATGTCGTACCCAATAAATACCGTCCCCATGTTAGCCGGATGATGTTTAGAGCGAATTTTCAAGTATCGCAATATATTCGAGGTCAAATTATTGTGGCCTTAGTTGTCGGTATCATGTTTGGGATTGGTTATTCTATTATTGGCCTTGATTATGCTATATCACTGGCTATTATTGCGGCATTTTGTAATGTGATTCCTTATATTGGATCATTTATCGCTGTCATTCCAGCTATTTTCATTGCGGCAGTCTCTTCACCATTTATGTTGGTGAAAGTAATGATTGTGATGGCTATTGAACAATTTATTGAAGGCCGATTTGTGTCACCACAAATTTTAGGAAACAATCTACAAATTCATCCCGTTACCATTTTAGTGATATTACTAGCAGCCGGTAAATTATTTGGTGTCTCAGGTGTTATTCTTGGGGTACCCGGATATGCGGTGATTAAAGTAATTGTGGGTGAATTATATCAGTCATTCCGTCAATATTCAGATTTGTATGACGATGAGGCTGAAATCAAACTACCTGGACCATTCCCATTTGAGGAGCCGGTAGTAGAGGACGAAGAGTAAGGAGTTATTATGAGAGGAAGCAAAATATTATTATTATCCGGTTTGGTCATATTACTTGCCGGTTGTGGGGAGCGTTATGATTCATTTATTGATGACGCTGCTGAAGAAATTGCCAGCAGTCAAACGCCAGCAGAATCAGATTCACAGTCAGCAGTTGAAGAACCAAATGTAGACGAACGAATCATTCCCGAATTTGATCAATTAGAAAGTGCTATTTTAAATTCAGAACAAGTTACCATTACCGAACCGGTTTACCGCGCCGAACCACCTTATGTCAGAGATATTGAAGATGTCGTGACAACAGTTGAAAACATTAATATCTATGAAGTGGATGAAGCGGATGAAGATTTAATGAAAGAATTCAACTTCGAAGAAGAACCAGGTGCGATTGTTTATATGCATGTGACCATTGCCAACCAACGTTCAGAAGATATTCAAGTACCCGTTCAAAATTTCCGTTTAAGTTATTTAAATGGTAGCCAACAATCGTATCCAAGTGAAGATTTATACTTTTTACCTAATGGTAATTTAAGTTCGATTATGGCCAATGCCAATAATATGTTACCAGCTGACTCTTATGTTGAGGGGTATTTAGCTTTTGGAATCGGTGAAGAAATGTATGAAGCCATGGATGAAGTGGGTTATTATACTTTAAATACAGAATATAGTTTAGGGAGTGGCAGCAATTTCACCGATTTACTGGAAACAAATATTTATTTACCACTTAATGAAGAAGCGCGTGTCGCGCTGAACAACAATGAACAAATGTTACCAGACCGCTTAACTACTGAGTGGTGGGGCAATAAAACGATTCTTGCAGAAGATTTTCCCAATGATAGTGAAGAAGATGAGGACGTAACAGTCAGCTTGGACCAGATTCAAATTACAGATTTCGAGCCTTTTGAAAATTATGAGTCCGTTTTTGAAAACTTCTTATATGGGCAAGTGATTGTGACGGCGAAATTCACGGTGACGAATAATACGGATGAAGTGATTATGCCAAATGATGGGCAGATTTCGTTGATGATTGGTGAGGACGAGATTTTCGATGACTACGTTTTAATTAATCAGCTTTATGGTGAGCGTTTGGAACCGGGGGAATCGATGGAGATGATTCGCTCATTTGCGTTAGACAAAATGCGCTACTATGACACTTGGCAGGGTGAGGATATGGCGATTTACTTAAGCTTGCCGACACTGACCACGGTCAATGGGGCAGAGGAAAGTGATGAATCAGCGGACGAGGAAGAATTAGAAGAAGATTTAGCTTCGGTCGATGAAGAAGATTTAATCATCGAAGATGACGCTTTCTTATTCCAATGGTTATATACACCGGAATTAGTACGCTTTGTTAATGCGGACATGGAAATTGTTGAAGAAGATGAACAAGAAAGTGAAACGTCAGATGAAGATGAATCTGACGTTGATGATGCGGAATTAGATTTCGAAGATGATGAAACAATCGAAGAATCTTCCGTCACCGAGGAGTTTTCAGAATTCGAATAATAAGTTAGGGGGAAGCCATTGGGTGCAATTGTAAATGCTGTTGTCATCGTCATCGCTGGCACATTAGGCGCAAAAATTAAATCAGCTATTCCCGAACGCATGAATAAGCGTTTGATGGAAGCCATCGGGTTAAGTATCGCCGTGATGGGAATTGCGGGTGCTATCGAAGGTCAAAACACATTGTTAATGATTCTGTCGCTAGTTATCGGAACATTGATCGGAGAAGGTCTCGACTTAGATGGCCGTATTATTTCGGGTGTCAACAAAATCGAAGCTCGATTCGCCTCTAAAGCAAAATTCGAAGGCGGCAGTTTAGCTCAAGGTTTTATCAGCGCCACCATGATTTTCTGTGTCGGCTCGATGATTATTATCGGTTCCCTCGAGTCAGGTTTAACGGGAGACAATTCGACGCTTTATATTAAAAGTTTACTTGACGGAATCACAGGATTCCTCCTGGCATCGTCACTTGGTGCGGGTGTGGCTTTATCAGCCATTCCAGTGCTTGTTATCGAAGGTGGCCTAACATTACTTGCCACTTTTCTTGCGCCATTTCTAGCGGACGCAGTTGTTACTGAAATTATTAGCGTCGGCTCGGTGCTTTTAATCGGTTTAGGTCTAAATATGGCGGGACTTTCAGAATTCAAAATTATGAACTTCGCCCCAGCCATCATCCTGCCCCCGATACTAATGTTTTTCTTTTAAAGATTTGGTTTTAAGCCTTAGCGGAAGTCGCTAGGGCTTTATTTTTATTTGTATTAGGAATTTGTGTGAATGCGAGGGGAGTGGGATCAGTGCTAGTATAGTAATTTGCTATATACAGTCATATTTTTCTCCGTGGGGACCGCCCTTCATAGCTTCGCTATTCCGGACCTTTTTGGCTAGAGAATACCTAAGCGCTTTGCGCCAAGGTATTCTAAGCTTGTCCTGTTATATGAACAGAACTTTAGTTATCAAAGTTTTGTATTTACTCAATTAACTAATTTTATATCGCATGTAAGACTGTAAGCCACTAAAGTGGCAACAGTCTCAGCAGCTTGTCCTGTTATTTGAACAGAACTTTAGTTATCAAAATTTTGTATTTACTCAATTAACTAATTT
The DNA here is from genome assembly GCA_015863195.1 of Aerococcaceae bacterium DSM 111022. GTDB lineage: Bacteria > Bacillota > Bacilli > Lactobacillales > Aerococcaceae > DSM-111022. The sequence goes on from JACBXO010000003.1 coordinate 263,624, forward strand.
TATATCGCATGTAAGACTGTAAGCCACTAAAGTGGCAACAGTCTCAGCAGCTTGTCCTGTTATATGAACAGAACTTTAGTTATCAAAGTTTTGTATTTACTCAATTAACTAATTTTATATCGCATGTAAGACTGTAAGCCACTAAAGTGGCAACAGTCTCAGCAGCTTGTCCTGTTATATGAACAGAACCATAGTTATTATTTTTTGTATTTTCTCGACTAACTGCTTTTATATCGCATGTAAGTCCGTAAAGTTGCTAAAGCAACAACGGACTCAGCAGCTACGCCAAAATCCCTGGATTCCACGGGAAAATTATGGCTGTATTTCGCAAATTATTTAGTTAGAATGATTAAACTTGTACTGTATTATTATCACAAAATCCATAAAAGGTGTGGGGATGGGAGTAATCGGAGAACTGCTGGGGATTAGTGCTTGGTTTGGAATGGGTAGAATCGTTACAGAATGCCACATTTTAACTAGTTCTGTTAGGCAATTAAAGGAATCAGATTTTAATTGAGTTTGCAAACTGGGGAGTTCTAGTGCAGAGGTCAATTTATTGTGAAATTAACAACACCTTTGAAGAAGGAAACTTTTAGGCATCGGCCTAAAAGTACATTACAAAAGAGGAGAGAGTCGCTGCGGCGACTCTTTCTTTTTTATTCCATAGAAACTGCATTTATCTTTGTTATGGATTAATTATTAGAAATCTAAACGAGTAGTGACACAAATCGTGCTACTACGCAGATTTCAAAAGAGGCAGTGACACAAATTGTGTTACTACTTAAACCATCAACAAATAATCATAGCTTCACATACCTTAAGAATCATGCTTCTAGGCCATAGCCTAAAAGCCTCCTCAAAAAAAGCAGTCAATTTCCCAAGAAATTGACCACCTTCTAAAACACTGTAACTCTAATCTAAAAACTTCTAAAAACCAAAACAAACCTCAGCCTCACCAGTCCCCTTAGACAAAAGTTTTATAATTAAACAACTCACTATAAATAAAAAAATAACGCCGATTTTCTGTAATCACTTGGAATTCACCGACGCATCTCAGTCTCTAGCGCTTCAGCGCGTAGAGAATGAATAGTCGGGAAAGTCTGAAGCTCCTTAGGGAGCGAAAGACGGTTCGATTACAGTAAAATCGGCGTTATTTTTTTATTTATTTAGAAACTACTTTTTAATTATAAATACCCTTTGTCGCTCATTTTTTGGCGGAACTGCATCATCGCTGTATAATTCGCTACGACATGAATGCGCTCAGTCGGCGCATTCTTCAACTGCTCTATCAAAGCATCAATATCCGGATGACGCTTCACAGGAGTAGGGATTAACTCAGCTTCTTCCAACAAACCAGCAATCTTTTCTGTTTCCATCCCACTAGCATAAACTTGTTGAATATCATTATTTTTCAGCAAGTCAAAATTACTTTCATGAATCCAATCAACATCAACGCCATCAGCATCATTGTTGTTTAAAATCATTGCCAGTGACATTGGTTTATCTTCCAACTCAACTAATTGTAATACTTGGTTTAACCCAACTGGATTTTTATACAAGTTGAAAATAATTTCTTTATTATCCAACTGCATTTTCTCTTGACGCCCAAAAACACGTTCCGTCATTTTGAAAGCTTCACGAATTTCTTCAATACTCACACCATACTCACGCGCCACCGTGTATGCCGCCAATGCATTATAAATATTATAAACACCCGCAACCGGTAATTCGAAAGTATGCCCGTCAATGTCAAAAGTCGAACTATCAGGACCCAAATCATGGATCGCAGTTACTTTTGAATCTAATGCAGGTCTTTTAAAGCCACAAAAAGGTGAATAAAAATCGCCCTGATTCGCGTAAGTGACGAAATTGTACGATAAAGGCATTTGGCACATCGGGCAAATCGTCGTCTCAGTTGTGTCAGGTTCAGTGATTCCCGCGAATTGATCGACTTCGTCAAAGCCAAAGAAGAGACGGTTGTTTGGGAGAGTATAGGCACTCATGACCGGAATATCGCCGTTACTAATGACTTGCGCCGTCGGCGTTTCCAAACACGCGTCAACCAGTAACTGGTAGACATTTTCAGTTGAACCATAACGGTCCAATTGATCCGCGAAAATATTCGTATGGACAAACGTTTTCGGACTCAACTCAGCCGAAATATGTTTCAACGACCCTTCATCAACTTCTAAAACAGCAATTCCCTGTTCCGAAGCTTTACCGGCCGCCAGGAAAGCCCCAACCACACCTTGTTTCATATTCGAGCCACTCTCATTCGTAATCACATGGCCATACTTTTGCTGGAGGGCCTTAACAATCAACGAAGTCGTCAACGTCTTCCCATTCGTCCCCGTGACCACGATCACGTCGTAATCAGTCGCCAAGCTCTCCAAAATATTCGGATCAATATGCAGCGCCAATTTCCCAGGCAAACTCGTCCCACCATTTGTAAAAGTTGTCAAAATCTTGCGACTCCCAGCCGCAGCCACACGCGCAATCTCACTACGTAAAGACATTTCCATTCCTCCAGACATTTAATAACCATCATTTTACCAGAATTTGACCTTTACTTAAAGTATTTTCCATTTAGGAAAAGTAGGGCAATCACATATTTTAACCAACTCCGATATCAGATCGTTTAGGAAAAATGCCAATCACCATGAAGTTGGTAAATAGTGAAAGTTTCTAAGTTTCCTAGTTGACCTAAATGCTTGTTGCCACAGAACCGGTCCCCTGTGGCAAAACTAACGTGCCAGCTTCAATTCTTGCCACAGAACCGGCTGCCTGTGGTAAAACTAACTTGCTGAACCCAAATCTTGCCACAGACCCGGTCCCCTGTGGCAAAACTAACTTGCCAACTCCAATTCTTACCACAGAACCTGCTACCTGTGGCAAAACTAGCTTGCTAACTCCAAGTCTTGCCAAACCACAAATCAATCCACTAAACAAAGCTAAAACAATAACAAACTATAACATCAAAAGAGAGTCGCCACGCGACTCTTACCACCTGCAATCAAGCTTTTAGGCACCAGCCAAAAAGCTACATCTCTAAAAAAGTGCACTCAACGCTACCGAGGACAATTAAATCACCACAACCAACCCACAAATATCATTAACACAACCAAATATAAACTACTACCCACACCAACACCATAAAGCAATACTACATCTGCCACACACTTCTTCTTTTTCATAAGAGTATGAGATTAATTTAACGAGCTAAAATTTCCATGCAAACTCAGCAGATCGAAGAGACAAGGGGCATTCATGCGCCATGAAATTTGGACGAACTAGCGTATTAGAAACTGTGTGAACGTAGTGAGCAACAGTTTCAATAGCTAGGAGAGTCCGGAGCTTTTGCAAAAAGCAGAGGACGGTCCCATGGCAGCTATGAATGCCCCTTGGCTCGCAGATCTGTGATTCTCACTGCCAATTATATCCAAACACAAATCGCAGCTACATTCACATCCTCTACACCATACCTTTCCCAAATAAAACCCAAACTAATTCCCATAGATTTTTAATATAAAAATACAGAAATTTGAGGGGGAGTGTGGTAGAATGTAGAATTGAGAGCCAATCAAGAAAGTAACGAGGAGGAAGTACGTGGCAAAATTATATTTTAAACACGGCGCAATGAACAGCGGAAAATCGCTCGAACTCATCAAAGTCGCCCACAACTACGAAGAACAAAACAAACCCGTACTCATTTTTACGAGTTCCCTAGACACAAGAGCAGAAGCGGACACCGTTTCAAGCCGTGTCGGATTCAACCGCGAAGCAGTCGCAATCACATCAGAAATGGATGTTTACGAGTATGTCGAAAATGTCGGACACAAATTATATTGTATTTTAGTCGACGAAGCGCAATTTATAAATAAAGAACATATCTTACAATTCGCCAAAATTGTCGACGACTTAAATATTCCTGTGATGGCGTTCGGGTTGAAAAATGACTTCTCAAATGAGTTGTTTGAAGGATCACGTTACCTCTTAATTTATGCGGACAAAATCGAAGAATTGAAAACCATTTGTTGGTTCTGTGATAAAAAAGCGACGATGAATTTAAGAATCAGCGACGGAAAACCAGTTTATGCCGGTGAACAAATTCAAATTGGTGGGAATGAATCATATATCCCCGTTTGCCGCAGCTGTTACCATAAACCAGATTTAAGCCAGATAGAACATTAATCGAGGAGGCAATATATGTTTGAGCAATTAGATACAATTTTAATTCGTTACGATGAAGTCAACGAATTATTAAGTGACCCAAGTGTCATTTCAGATACAAACCGTTTGCGTGAATTGACGATTGAAGAATCAGATTTACGTCCTAAAGTAGAAAAAATCCGTGAATATAACGACACTGTTGAAGGAATTTCAGAAACAGAAGAGTTATTAGGCGAGTCTTTAGACGCTGACATGGAAGAATTAGCGAAAATGGAGTTATCTGAATTAAAAACACGCAAAGAAGAATTAGAAGATGAAATCAAAATTATGATGGTTCCTGAAGATCCAAATGATGGTAAAAACATTATCATGGAAATTCGTGGAGCAGCTGGTGGGGACGAAGCACAATTATTCGCCGGCGACCTTCTAAATATGTATACACACTATGCGACAAAACAAGGCTGGAAAGTGGAAGTTTTAGACGCAAATGTGACAGATATTGGTGGCTACAAAGAAGTAACAATCATGATTTCTGGTCAAAAAGTGTATGCCAAATTAAAATACGAAAATGGGGCACACCGCGTGCAACGTGTGCCAGAAACAGAATCACAAGGCCGTATTCATACGTCAACAGCCACAGTGGTTGTTATGCCTGAAGCCGAAGAAATTGACTACGAATTAGACGAAAACGACATCCGCGTGGATATTTACCATGCCTCAGGTGCCGGTGGACAGCACGTTAACAAGACTGCCTCAGCCGTTCGTATGACCCATGAGCCAACAGGAATTGTCGTTGCGATGCAAGATGAGCGTTCACAGCTGAAAAACCGTGAAAAAGCGATGAAAGTCTTACGTGCCCGCGTCTTTGACAAAGTGCAATCTGAAGCACAAAGCGCCATCGACTCAGAACGTAAATTAAAAGTCGGTACCGGAGACCGCTCAGAACGTATCCGCACTTACAACTTCCCACAAAGCCGCGTCACAGACCACCGCATTGGCCTAACGATTCAAAAATTAGACCAAATCTTATCCGGTGAATTAGACGAAATCGTCGACGCATTAGTATTATATGAACAAACAGAAAAATTAGAGGCGCTCAATGGACCAGCAATCTAATTTAATTTTGGTCGAAGCTCTTAACCGAGCTTCGCTTTTTTTGAAAGAAGAGGATCATGCCGCCGGCGACGCTCAAAATTATTGGATGTATTTCAAGGACTGGTCATTAACGGATTTAGTAACCAATCTTCATGAACCAATTTCTAAGGAAGACTGGACGGCGTTTCAAGACATTTTAGAACGCATTGTCCAAGATGAACCGATTCAATACATTTTAGGCTATGCTGATTTTTATGATCGTCGTTTTAAAGTAACGTCAGACACTTTAATTCCCCGTGAAGAAACCACGGGTATTATTGATTTAGCCCGTGACTTACCAGCAAAACGCATTTTGGATATCGGTACAGGAACCGGAATTATAGGGATTACAATGGCTTTAGAAAATCCAGAAGCAGCTGTTTTATTAAGTGATATTTCTGCCGCAGCTTTAGCAGTCGCTAAAGAAAATGCGGAGGCACTGGGTGCTCAAGTTGAATTGATTCAAAGTGATGTCTTTGACTTAATCCCTGTGGGTGAGAAGTTTGATTTGATTTTGTCGAATCCACCTTATATTAGCCAGGATGAATTAGATGTGATGGACAAGAGTGTCAAAAAATTTGAACCAAAGTCAGCACTATTTGCGGAAAATAATGGTTTAGCTATTTATGAAAAATTAGCTGCGACAGCACCAAAATATTTAACCGATGATGGCGTACTGATTGTGGAAATTGGCTACCGCCAGGGCGGAGCAGTGAAGGAATTATTCAGCCATACTTTTCCAGAGAAAAAAGTAGAAGTATTGAAGGATTTTAACGAATTAGACCGCTTTGTGCGCGTGAGTTAAGGAGGGGTGAGCGTGACAGAAATTTTCAAACGAGAGACGATTTTTGAAGCGGCGGACGTTTTAAGAGAAGGCGGCATCGTCGCTTTCCCGACCGAAACAGTTTACGGATTAGGTGCGGCGGCCAACAATCAAAAAGCGGTAGAGCGCGTTTTTGAAGTGAAAGGACGGCCGCAAGACAATCCACTAATTGTCCACGTCGACCATCCAGATACGGTCAAGCAATTTGTCGAAGTTGGGGCCGAGGTGCAACAATTAATCGACACATTTTGGCCGGGGCCATTAACGGTCATTTTTCCTTATGAAGGGGACGCGTTTTCGCCAAGCATTTCAGCAGGGCAACCGACAGTTAGCTTCCGGATGCCGGATAATGCGGACACTTTGGCCTTGATTGAAGCAGTGGGCTTCCCATTAGTGGGGCCGTCAGCGAATAAGTCAGGAAAACCGAGCCCGACTAGTTTAGAACATGTGTTGCATGACTTTGATGGGGAAATTGAAGGGGTGTTGGAGTCAAGTGAACCAGCCTTTGATATTGGCGTTGAGTCAACGGTAATTTACCCAATAGAGTCAGAAATTGTAATTTTAAGACCGGGTGCCATCACCAAACAAATGCTTGAAGTGGTGACGGATTTGCCGGTTTATGAAAAAACAGCCAAAGATCAATTATCTGGAAAGCAAGCGGTTTATAGTCCAGGTGTGAAATATACGCATTATAGTCCTAAACAACCGGTATATATGGTCAGTTACGGGACAAGCTTAGAACGCGTGGCTGAGTGGATTAAAACTCAGCAGGGACGTATTGGTTTGTTGGCTGACAACGACTGGTTGACGGATTTTGAAGAAGTGGCTGCGACTTATTCTTTAGGGGAAGCAGGGGACATTCAGTCGGCGACGCGTGAGTTATATGCGGGGCTCCGTTATTTAGAACAACAAGATATTGATGTCATTTTAGTGCAAGGGTTTGATGAAAATGAAGAAAATGCGCATGCGGTGATGAATCGTCTTTCTAAAGCAAGTAACTTTGTGATATAATTAGAAAAGTATTAGAATGAATGAGAAAGAATAAGGGGAATCACTATGGCTAACAATTTCGAAGATGAATTAGTGTTTAATGCAATTCAAAATGAAGAACAACGTCAGATGCAAAATATTGAGTTAATTGCTTCGGAGAACTTTGTTTCAGAGGCAGTTTTAACAGCGCAAGGTAGTGTTTTAACAAATAAATATGCTGAAGGTTATCCAAATCGCCGTTATTATGGTGGGTGTGAATATGTTGATGTCGTTGAACAAGCGGCGATTGACCGTGCTAAAGAATTATTTGGCGCTGAATTTGCCAACGTCCAGCCGCACTCTGGTTCAAGTGCTAACTTAGCGGTTTACCGTGCCTTTTTAGAGCCAGGCGATAAAGTGTTAGGAATGGACTTATCACAAGGGGGCCATTTAACACATGGGTCACCGGTTAACTTTTCAGGGCAATCTTATGAAATGTATGCTTATGGTGTGGATGAAGCGGGATATATTGATTATGATGCGCTTGAAAAAACAGCTAAAGAAGTCCAACCGAAAATGATTATTGCAGGTGCTTCTGCTTATTCTAGAATCATCGATTTTGAACGTATTGGAGAAATTGCTAAAGCCGTTGGCGCAATTTACTTTGTCGATATGGCACATATCGCAGGTTTAGTGGCTGCTGGATTGCATCCTAACCCAGTGCCACATGCTGACGTTGTGACATCTACTACCCACAAAACTTTACGCGGTCCCCGCGGAGGTATTATTTTAGCGAAAAAAGAGCATGGTAAAAAGCTGAATTCAGCGATTTTCCCTGGGATTCAAGGTGGGCCTTTGATGCATGTGATTGCGGCTAAAGCGGTGGCTTTAGGGGAGGCGTTGAAGCCAGAATTTAAAGATTATGCAAAAAGAGTGATTGATAATACGAGAGCGATGGCGAATGTTTTCAATGAGAGTCCTTTAAATGTGATTTCTGGTGGGACAGATAATCATTTATTTTTAGTGGATGTGACGCCTTTAGGAATTACGGGTAAATGGGCGCAAGAGCGTTTAGACGAGATTCACATCACAGTAAATAAAAATTCAATTCCAAATGATCAAGAATCTTTTGTGCAAACGTCAGGAATTCGTATTGGTGCGGCAGCGATTACAACGCGCGGCTTTAATACAGATGAGGCGCGTCAGACGGCTGAATTGATTGTTGAAGCACTTCAAGCGGATGAAAATGACCTTGACAAACTACGTGATAAAGTTGCACAATTAGTAAGTGGAAAACCACTTCACCAAGCATAGGCTGAAGTAAAATTTAGGAGGAAAATTAATCATGGCAAATTTTACAGTTGTTGATCACCCATTAATTCAACATAAAGTAACAATCATCCGTAAGGAAGAAACTTCGACGAAAGAATTCCGCGAGATTACTAACGAGATTGGTATGTTAATGGCATACGAAATCACGCGCGACTTACCCTTGGAGGATGTTGTTATTCAAACGCCTTTAGTCGAGACAACACAAAAACAATTAGCGGGTAAAAAATTAGCCGTTGTTCCAATTCTTAGAGCAGGTCTAGGGATGGTAGATGGTATTGTTGATTTAATTCCTTCTGCACGTGTGGGCCACATCGGTATGTACCGTGACCACGATACTTTAGAAGCGATTGAATATTTCGCAAAATTCCCAACGGACATTAAAGAGCGTCGCGTTTTCGTTGTTGACCCAATGTTAGCAACTGGTGCATCCGCGATCGCGGCTTTAAACCAATTAGTGAATAAGTATGACGTTGCGCCAAGCAATATTTCGTTTGTTTGTTTAGTGGCTGCTCCTGAGGGAATCAAAGCTTTACAAGAAGCGCATCCTGAGGTAGATATTTTCACAGCTGCTTTAGATGAGAAATTAGACGAAAATGGGTATATCTTGCCAGGTCTTGGTGACGCCGGCGACCGTATTTTCGGAACTAAATAATTAACAACCTCGCATTATTTACCGTCTTAGATCCCACTAAGGCGGTATTTTTTTTATGGGAAAGTATGGCAACAATTTGCGGAATACAGGCATTTATTATTAAAGTATATGCCCACCGCATATCTTCGAGGCCGAGGATAATTTGTGGCTAGCATAGTAATTTGCTACATACAGTCATAATTTTCTCCGTGGGGACGCTTCAATAACCTCCGATTATTTCAAACTATTTTGGCTAGAGAGTACTTAAGCGCTACGCGCTAACGTACTCTAAGCTACGCCAAAATCCCTGGATTCCACGGGAAAATTATGACTGTATTCCGCAAATTATTTAGCAAGTGTATACCTCGGTCTCTTCGATATCGTAGAGTCTATAATCATGCCTGTATTCCACAAATTATTTAGTTGGTTTACTTAATTAGAGCACTGTGTTAGATCTGAGGCGTCAGATTAAAACAGAATAGTGTTAATTATTATAGTTCCTCATGGTTAATGGTGGAGAGATGGGGGAGTGTTATGGGTACAGTGAAGTGCAGGATAGGTTGATGGCGGGATTTTGGGGTGAGGGGATGCAAAAAAATGCATCCTCTGCTGAAAAAATTGAGAGGCGCACAGATTGTGCATTCATTTTATTTGAGACTAGAGAGGATGCACTAAATTGCATCCATTGCTGAAAAAATTGAGAGGTTGCACAGGTTGTGCATCCTCAGGCTGTAGACAAACCCCTTGAAAACACTGATATATAGTGATTTCAAGGGGTTTTTCCTGTATAATAAAAATAAAATGGGTGATTAACATGATGTCCCGAGATGCTGATAGTAAGACATTTGAA